>NZ_CP068230.1:3641666-4265833 GCF_009183365.2 Shewanella algae | reverse complement strand
TCTTGAGTCACGCCAGCCTGGAGAAGCTGGGGGGCGAGCTGGTGTTGCACAACGGCCCACAGGGCTGTGAGGCGCGTATCAGTCTGCCCTTATTGCCGGTTTCTGCCGGTAAAGGAGATGCGGCATGAAGCGGTTATTGATAGTTGAAGATGACCTGGCGCTGGCAGCCATTCTGAAGCGGCGTATGCAGCGGCATGATTTCGAGTGCTGCCATGCCGAAGATGCCAGCCAAGCACTGCTCAGCGCCCGTAGCTGGCAACCGAGCCATGTGCTGCTGGATATGAAATTGGCGCAAAGCAACGGCCTCAACCTGATAGTGCCGCTGCGAGCCAGCTTGCCCAAGGCCTGTATTGTGCTGCTAACAGGCTTTGCCAGCATAGCCACTGCGGTGGAGGCGGTGAAACTGGGGGCAGACAACTATCTGGCCAAGCCGGCCGACACCCGAACACTGCTGGCGGCACTCAAAGTCGAGCCTAAATCCCACACGGCTTCATCCCTACCTGATGAAACCCCGCTGCACCCCAAGCGCTTGGAGTGGGAACATATTCAGCAGGTACTCAATGCCAATAAGGGCAATGTCTCGGCCACCGCCCGCCAATTGGGAATGCATCGCCGCACCCTGCAACGCAAGCTGGCCAAGAAGCCTGTTGCTTAAAAAAATCCCGGCCTTTCGAGACGAGAAAAGGCCGGGGCAGGTTCAATTGCAGTGGAAATCTCAACGGCCTGCGGGAGCACGGTGAGGATGAACCCTTAAGCGGGCAACCGGGGCGCCCTTAAAAACGGTACTCGCCCATGACCCAGGCGTTGAGACCGGGTTGTGGCAAGCGCTCGCCTACCGCGATATCACCGCCCATTACCCTGTTATAACCGGCGAGATGATCGACATATTCTCTGTCCAGCAGGTTATCGACCCCGGCCTTGAGCATAAAGCTGTCACCGCGGTAACCGGCCGCCAGATTCACCAAGCCGTAGCCTGCAGTTTCCTGCTCCAGCTGAGTGGCCGACACCTTATCCTGGGCGGCAACTGCTACTGTCTCCAGGCGGGCAAACCAGCTGCCCTGATCCCAGTTGAGTCCTAGAGTCAGGTTGGGCGGGGCGATACGGTAAAGCTTGTCTTCCACGTCGCGGCGCTCACCATAGGTATAGGCCGCCTGCAGATCCAGGCTCCACTGTTCATGCAACTGCCAGTGGGCGTTGACATCCATGCCGTAGAGCAGGGCATCGGTGTTACTGAATACCAAGGTGTTGGCATCGCCGGCGGCGATAACGGCAGGATCATCCGTGGGCAGGCCCTGAATATAGTTGTCTATCCTTTGGACAAATACCCTAGGGGTCAGGTTGAAATCCTGACGGTGTAAATCCAGCCCCAGCTCCAGTTGCCAGGCGGTTTCCAGCTCCAAGTCCATCTGGCCCACATAGGTTCGGCCATCGGCCAGGCCACCGGTGGACTGCATCGGCACCCAGAGATAGCGCTGTTGATAGCTGGCACTGGCCTGTTTACGCGCCAGGCCGATTATGGCATCCAGCTCACTGTCGATTTCAAAGCGGCCGTTGATCACCAAGTCCAGCCCGGTATCGTTTTGGCTGCGATCGGCCTGATTGAATCTGTCCATCAGGGTCTTGATTGCCGGTTTCATCGCCGCCATAGAGTGACTCACGGGATCGGCATCAAACCTGTAGTGTTTCACCCGGCTACCCAGTTGCCAGCTCCACCGGCCAAAATCCTGCTGCCATTGGGCGTAGAGGCTGTAAACACTGTCGTTGACACCGTTGAAGTTATCCACCCGGAACTTGCTGTTGCTGGGGTCTGTCACCACAGTGTCGTGTTCGGCATGGCGCCAATCCAAGCCAAATTCCCAGCTGTCTTTCGCCATTTGCCAATGGCCGTCGAAACTCTTGGAGTCGGCTATGGTGTAGCGCGGTGCCATGGTAGGCATTTTCATCCGTAGGCTGAAGTTGTCCATGCCGTGGCGGGCATCGCTGTAGCCCAGATGCCAGCGCGTTTGCCAATCGGCCAGCAGGTGCTCACCACTGAGCTTGAATCTGTCGGTGCGGATATAGTCGATATCCATCGGCAGCGCCGGGGTGGCGGCATCTTTGGTTTCCAGATGCTGGAACGAGAAGGCTATCGACTCATCATCGTCGTTGCTGTCGGCCAGGTTGAACCTGTATTCACCACCGAACACCTGCTTGTCGTAGACCCCTGGCAGCAGTCGGTGGTTATCGCCGCTCTCGGGCGCATCATTGCCCTTGAACAAGTCGCCATACAGCATGAGTGCCTGCCGCTCGCCGCCGAAGTTGCTCTTGACGCCGATGCGGCTCTGCTCGCCATTGTGCTGGTATTGGCCGCTGACCAGGCCGCTGACTTCATCGAAACGTGCCTGGGACTCCACTACCCGGATGCTGCCACCCAAGGTATCGACGCCGCTGGCGACCGGGGCTATGCCGCGATCCAGCTCTAACTGCTCAGTGATCACAGGTACGGCATAGCTCAAGGGGGTATCCATGGCGTTGGGACCTGCACCGGCCATGCTCATGCCGCCGACCTGGGTTTCGACTCTATCGCCAAAGAGGCCGCGATACTGGGCTATGCCGGTTAGTGGACCGTTACTGTTGACGTTGGCGCCGGGCAGTGACTTGAGCAGACCACTGATATCGGCCTTGGGCGCGGTGGCTTCTGGCGAGGTCTGCAGCACGCTGCTCTGTACGCTGCCGTGTACCACCAGCACTTCCATGGGAGAATCACTGGCTTTGGCGGCTGAGCCCAGACCGATTATTGGCAGTAAAGCCAGAGCGAGAGGAGAAGGTGAAAAGCGCATATCTTATTGATTTTGGTTGTTTTGAATGACCCATTTTGGGTCTTGTGCGCGGATGGGGCAAAGCTAAACAGCCAAAGTGCGACAAGCTGTCGCACCCGGGAGAGGGTCAAACCAAGGGGGTGAACTTAATCAGTTCGGCAATACTGTGAACACCAAGCTTTTTCATGATCTTGGCGCGATGTACTTCTATGGTTCGCAGTGACAGATAGAGAGCTTCGGACATCTGTTTATTGGTCATTCCCTGCACCAGCAGCTGCAATACCTGCTGCTCCCGCTCGGTCAGGGTGGCGTATTTCTGCTGCAGTTGCTGCTGTTCATGGGTCTTGAGGCTGTAGTCGAAGGCTTTTTCGATGGCGGCGGCCAGCGCCTTGCCGGCAACCGGTTTCTGGAAAAAGTCGCAGGCTCCCTGACGAAAGGCATCAACGGCCATCGGCAGATCGCCATGGCCGGTGAGAAAGATGATCCCCAAGGGGCTGTTGGCCTCCAATAATCTCTGCTGTACCTGTTGGCCGGTGAGTTCCGGCATGCGGCTGTCGAGGATTACGCAGCCAGGTGCCTCCAACTCGGCGGCCTGGAGAAATGCCTGGCCGCTGTCAAAGGTTTGCAGCCGGTAACCGAATTGGCTCAGCATAAAGCCGAGTGAATCCCGGACGGCGGCATCGTCGTCCACCAAATAAAGCGCTGTGTCAGTCACATACTTGCCTCTCTCGGGTGAATAAGCCAATCCTAATCTTTGTCGCGACTGGGCTCAAACCCGGTTGTTGGCTTTTAGAGCCAGATCACTGAGGTGTTGGCCGACATTTGCCCTCCATCAAGTTATTTTTTTGCTGTCTGTATTAGCTTATCTTCATGGATGAAAGGGGAGTAGGAATGGCCAGAATATTAATCTTGATACTGTTGTTGGGGGCCGGGTGTGCTTCGGCTTCGGCGCAACTGTATGAACCGGCGACCGATGCCGAAATGGGTGACGAGCCCATAGAGGCTGTGTTTCGGGTCGGGGTACTGGCCAATCACGGGGTTGCCCAGGCAAAAGAGAGATGGCGCCCCATGATGCGTTATCTCAGCCAACAGCTGCCCGGCAATCGTTTCGAGGTGGAGCCGCTGACCTTTGATCAAATGAGCCAGCAACTGCTGGAGCACAGGATCCACTTTATTGTGACCAACCCGGGGCAGTATCTTAGCCTCAGCAGCAAGTTGCCCCTGTCCTGGCTGGCCACCATGCGCAGTCGCAAGCATCAGGGAACCACCTTTGCCATCAGCTCGGCGATCATAGTGCGGGCCGACAGCCCGGTGCGCAATATTGAGGAGCTACGTGGTGCCACTGTGGTGGCCAGCGATCCTCAGGCACTGGGGGGATATCAGGCGACTGTAGGCTTGCTGAATAAGCGTGGCTTTGCCGCCAAGCGTTTTTTCGGCGAGGTGCGTTTTCTGGGGTTTCCGCTGGAGCCTCTGGTTTACCAGGTGCGTGACCGCACAGTGGATGCCGCTATCACCCCCTTCTGTACCCTGGAAGAGATGGTGGAAACCGGCTTGGTGCAGCGCCAGGACTATCGGGTGATCAACGGCGTCAAGCCCGAGGGCTATGACTGTGAAACCAGCAGTGCCCTCTATCCCAACTGGTCATTTGCCGCCTCTGACCTGGTGCCCAGCCATATCACCCAGTCGGTGACCCGGGCGCTGTTCGACTTGCCTTCCGACTCTGAAGCGGCGATCAAGGCCGACACCATGGGCTGGACAGCTCCTATCAGTCAGCTCAAGGTGATCAAGCTGTATGAGGAGCTGGATCTCCACGGCGGCCCACCCCCTTTGTATGAAGCCGCCATCGACTGGGTACGCAAGAACAAAGAGTGGGGCGGAGCGCTGCTGTTACTGTTCCTGATCTCCACTCTCTACCACCTGTGGCTGGAGTACAAGTTCCGCCAGAAGAGCGAATTCTTGCTGGCAACAGAGCGACAACTGCGGGATAAAGAGTTGCAACTGGAACGAATGCAGAGTGCCGCTATTCTGGGCGAAATTGGTGCCGGGCTGGCGCATGAACTCAACCAGCCGATTGCCGCCATTACCCAATACAGCGAAGGCGCCATGATGGTGCTGGAGCAGCGCGCCGCCGAGGGCTGTGGTGAGCGCGCCGATGCCATGCGTGAGGTGCTGACCAAGATCAATAATCAGTCTATCCGCGCAGGAGCCGTGGTGCATCGTATTCGCGGCTTGTTGCGTCGGCGCCGGGCCGAATCTGAGCCTGTGGTGATAGAGTCGCTGCTCAGGGATGCACTGGCGCTGTTTCAGCGGCCGATGGAGCAGCAGGGGGTTGAGCTCAAAATAAGTCGTCGCGGGCCGGAGCGGCCATTGCTGGGAGATGCAGTGGGGCTGAGTCAGATGCTGGTTAACCTGCTGAAAAATGCCATGGATGCCCTGGATGCGGTATCGGGTAAACGGGAGATCCAACTCAAACTCGACTATCAGGCCGCGCCCCCAGCCGCCGGGACCAAGGGAGAGTGGTTGCTGTTGGAACTCTTGGATACAGGCACGGGGTTGAGCGCCTCGGCGGCGGAATTAATGCTGTCTTTCGCCACCACCAAGGAGGATGGTTTGGGGCTGGGATTGGCTATCTGCCGCGACGTGGTGACCCAGCATAATGGTCATCTGGAGCTGGAAAACCGCCGCGAGTACCGCGGCTGCCGAGTGCGAGTGTGGCTGCCTCTGGGGGCAACAGCCCTGAGCGAGAAAAAAGCCCTGAGCGAATAGAAAGCCCGGCGCTAATCCCGGCAACGTTGCGCAAGAATGGGCTAGGTTCAAATCAACGGAAAGCGCCGCTCAAATGTCTGAAACCTGTCGGCCAGAAAATCTATCACCCGCCGCACCTTGAAGCTGGGGTAGTCGGTATGCAGGTACAGGATTTGCAGCGGCACAGTTTCGCATTGCTGGGGCGAAAAAAGGTTAATCAGTCGTCCGGCATGCACATCTTCGGCGACATCCAACCAGCTCTTGAAGGCGATACCCTGGCCCTCCAGGGCCCAGTCGCGAATGACGGCGCCATCATTGGCTATTCGCCTGCCTTTCACCTCGACGGCCAATGGGTTACCGGCTTCCGTGAAGCCCCAGCGTTGCCAAGGTTCACCGCCACGATTGAGGATCAGCACCTTATGCTGGCTCAGTTCATGGGGCGTCTTGGGCCGACCATATTGGGCCAGATACTCAGGCGAGGCCACCGCCACCCTGTGCACATACAATAGATGCCGCCGCATCAGGCTTGAGTCGCTCAAATGGCCGTACCTCAGCGCCAGGTGAACATTCTGGCCGATGAGATCTGTCAGCTGATCGCCGAAGAAATACTGCAGTGACAACTCGGGCGCCCCGGCCATCAGTTGGTCCAGCCAGGGACGTATTAGGCTGCGGCCCAAGTCCGAAGGCAGTGCCAACCTGACTTCCCCTTTGAGCTCACCGCGGCTTTCCGCCAACGCCATGGCGGCGTTGTCCAAAAGCCCCATCGCCTGACGGGCGGCATCGACAAACACTTGTCCCTCTTCGGTGAGCTGCAGTCGCCGGGTTGAGCGGGCAAACAACTGGCTGCCCAGCTTCTTTTCCAGCCGCTGCAGCGCGGCACTGGCGGCGGCCGGGGTCATGCCCAGCTCGCGTCCGGCGGCAGACAGGCTCTGAAGTTCGGCCACCCGTAAGGCCAGTTGCAGATCATTGAGATGATACATTCAAAAATTATTTGAAAATAAGTTAAGTAATAGCCCAATTATCAATCAAGTTCGAAAGATAGACAATGAGCCTGTGAAGTGTTCCGGCGAGCTCGCCATTCAGTCATCAGGAGTTTCATATGTCACTGTTCGTTCCATATTCCCTCAAGGGATTGTATCTGTCCAATCGGGTGGTCATGGCCCCCATGACGCGTTCGCGCACCAGTCAACCGGGCAATATTCCCAATGCCATGATGGCGGAATACTACCGTCAGCGCGCCTCGGCAGGGCTTATCATCACAGAAGCCACCCAGATTTCCGACGACAGCCAGGGCTATTCCTTTACACCCGGGATCTACACCCAAGAGCAGCTGCAGGGGTGGCGTTTGGTTACCCGCGCCGTGCATGACGCCGGGGGACGAATCTTCAATCAGCTTTGGCATGTTGGCAGGGTGTCTCACCCCGTGTTCCAGAAGGGAGAAGCGCCGATAGCCCCTTCGGCCATAGCACCGACGGCGACTCAGGTGTGGGTTTCAAACGGCAGTGATGGCGGCCAGATGGTGGATTGTCCGGAACCCAGAGCCATGACCCAGGCTGATATTGACCGGGTTGTGAATGATTTTGCCAATGCCGCAGTCAATGCCGTTGAAGCGGGTTTTGATGGCATTGAGGTACATGGTGGCAACGGTTATCTGATCGATCAGTTTCTGCGGACCAACTCCAATAAGCGTAACGATGCTTACGGCGGCACTAAGGCCAACAGAGTGCGTTTCCTGCTGCAGGTGGTAGATGCCATCGCCGAACGCATAGGCCCGGAGCGGGTGGGGATTCGCCTGGCGCCCTATGTCACCTTTAAGGATATGGCTTGCCCGGAAATCGTCGACACCATACTCCTGGCGGCGGCCGAGCTTAACAAGCGAGGAGTCGCTTATCTGCACTTGTCTGAAGCCGATTGGGACGATGCGCCTGAGATTCCCGAAAGCTTTCGTCGCAGCCTGCGTCATGCCTTTCCAGGCTGCATCATAGTGGCCGGTCGCTACGATCTTGAGCGCGCCGAGACAGTATTGGAGCAAGGCTATGCCGATCTGGTGGCCTTTGGTCGCCCCTTTATCTCCAACCCGGATCTGCCCAAACGTTTACAGCTCGGTAAGCCGCTGGCGCCGCTCGGCACTGGCCCACTGTTTGGAGGCGGCGCCGAGGGATACACAGATTATCCGGCGTTGCAGCCTCTTGAGGTGGGTCAATGAAGCGGGAAAGCCCGGCGCTCAATGCGTCTCGGGCCTTGAGCCGCGCCGCTATTTGGCCGGCCTTGCTCTGTAGCGCTTTGGCCTTAAGTGCTGCATCAGTAGTGGCCAGACCGGCTGCTTTGGCAACAAACCTGCCTGTGCCCAAGGTTCTGGTGACAGATGGCAGTCAGGCTGAGGCCGAGATTGTTCAGGCGGCCCGTCTTTACGCCGCATTTTGGAACAGTGGCGATCCGGCCTTTGCCCGTGCAGCCCTGAGTGAACACTTTGTCGATCGTACGCTGCCAAGCGGGCGATCCCAGGGACTCGGCGGGGTATTACAGGCATCAGAGGGCTTCAGACAGGCGGTGCCGGATCTCAGTGCTGAGATTGAGCATCTCCTGGTGGCCGATGACTATGTCACTGTGCGTCTGAGGTTTCGTGGTCATTTCAGTGGCCAATTTGGCGAACAGCAGGGTCAGGGGCAGGCGATAAATTTTCAGGCGGTGGATCTCTACCGGGTTAAGCAAGGCCGTATTACAGACAACTGGCATCTGGAAGACTATCAGAGTCTTTTCTCCCAGATGAATCTCAAGCCTTAAGGAGCAAAGAGTATGCATTCACGCAGACAATTTTTAATGGCCGGTGGCGCTCTGGCTGCCGGTTTGGGTCTAAGTCAAACCGCCGTGGCCGCTGGTGGTATGAGCACGCCCATGTTGCTTCCAGGGGCAGCGGCCGCTGATGGCAAAAATAACCCAGCAGGCAAGCGCCATTTCTGGCCCAATGGTGAGCGCCTGGTTATCTCCATCTCAATGCAGTTTGAAGCGGGAGCCCAAGGGGCAAATGCCGAAGGGCCGTTTCCCCCCATGGAGCCGGGTTATGTTGATACCATCACGCCGACTTGGTACGCCTACGGCATGAATGAGGGGATCCCCCGGCTTTTGCGACTGTGGGACAAACACGGTATCAAGGTGACGTCGCACATGGTGGGGCGGGCTGCTGAACTGGCTCCTGAGCTTGCCAGAGCCGTGGCCGAGCATGGTCATGAGATCTCCGGCCATGGTCAGAGTTGGACGCCGCAGTACAGCATGAGTGAAGCCGAAGAGCGCGGCTCCTATGAGCAGAGTATTGCCACTCTGGAGCGGATCACCGGCCAGCGGCCGTTGGGGTTCAACGCCTTTTGGATGCGGCATACCCCCAAGACGCTGGAGATACTGCAGCAGCTCGGTTTTATCTATCACATAGATGATCTGGGCCGCGACGAGCCGTCGCTGATCCCTGTCAAAGGAAAGCCGTTTGCCGTGGTGCCCTATAGCCTGCGCAACAACGATATAGGCCGCTTCGGCGGCAATACAGCCATGACAGCCGCGGCCTTCCTGCAGGAACTCAAGGATGAATTTGACTGCCTTTATCTCGAAGGGGCAGACCGCAGACGCATGATGTCCATCAGTGTTCACGACAGGATAGGCGGTGCCCCCGGAATCGTCAGCGCACTCAATTCCTTCCTCGAGTATGCCAAGTCTCATGCAGATGTCGGTTTTATGCGTAAGGATGAGATTGCCAGGTGGGCCTTGAGCCAAAACGATGTGCCGCTTAATCCGCCGCGACGCTTCCCGGCAGGCTAGGTGGCCCTGCAGATAACGCCTGCCATCGACTCTAAAGCCACCATCCCGGGCTCAGTTTGAACCGGGATGGTGGCTTTGTGGATTGAGATCAGCGCAGTGCGCTTAGGGTTTGCCACTGACGGCGGCCGAATTCCAGCACCACACCTACAGCCAGACCGGCGGCGGCATTGACGGCCAGGCTCACCACAGCGGTCGCCAGGATAACAAAGATACAGAAAGGCTTACCGTCCAAGAGGCGTTTGGACCAGGCCAACTGCAAGCCGGCGGTGGACAGCAGACTACCGAGAATAGCCAGCGGAATAAGGCTCAGCAGCCAGGCCACGTTTTCCCCCCAGGAGAGGGCTATTAGCAGGCAACTGCCGCCGAAGATCAGCGGCGCCCACAGGCGGCGGGCACCGAAATGGTATTGCACCGCCAACCCACCGGCACCGTGGCACATGGCCGAAGCACCGAAGGGGCTCAGCAACAGATTGGCCAGGCCAGAGCTGGTGGCAAAGGCCTTGGGGCTGAAACGCTTGCTGTCTTCGGGGAACTTCTCTTTGGCCATTACTGAGGTGGCGATAACGGCATTGGTCAAAGTCAACGCCAGTTGCGGCAGCACCAACAGGGTCGCCGCGGCGCCCCAGTCATTTAACTCGGGCCAGCTCAAGTGCCAAGGCGTGTTGTTGAACACAAAGCTGCTGTCGCTGCCGCCTTGCTGGTATTGCCACAGCATGCCGAGGGCGATCACCAAGGGCATGGCCAGATAGCGCAGCGGGATAAAGCGGGCAAAGAAAATCAGTGCGAAGGCGCCGAATCCCAGCACAGGCTCGTCGGCCATCATCTTGAAACCCATCCACAACAGCTGCAGCCCTATGGCCAGTTGGATACCGACACTGACAGCCTGGGATATTTGCCGCGACAGCCAACTGATGGCGCCGGAGGCCGCCAGTACCAGCAGTATTACTCCCATCAGCATGGCGCTGGCTTGCATCATGCCGGGTGTCAGCCCCTGGGCGATGACCAGGGCGGCAATCACCTTCATGGGTTGCACGGGAATGGGGCGGCGATAAAACAGGGCGGTGGCCAGGGCAAAGAGACCGAAACCGAGAAAAATGCCTTGGGGAGAAAACTGATTCAGGGCGATCAGCCCAAGCACCAGAGGGAGAAAGGTTCCCAGATCGGCAAAGGCGCCGCTGAGCTCACCCAGGGAGCGGTTTAATGAGGAAAAAGTCTTGCCGTTTGTTGTCATTGCACTTGCCACAGAAAAGGATGCCCAGACAACGCAAGAAAAATGCCATTTTTTGTAGGGAGTTGCATCACCAATGACCCGAATTTACCGTCATAGTCTAATTCAGTGTAGTGCCGCTTGGACACTTTGGCCCGATTCTGGGTCTAAATGTCTTTTTTGGGGATAAGTGGCATCTCGTTTGGATAGTAACAGATGAGAGTGACCGGCTCCCGGGAGGCAGGGAGATACGGGAGCCGGTCTTCAGGGCTTGCCTGAATCTGCTCAGCGGGCGTGGCGGACGCCGCCTTTGTGCTTCATGGGGTCGCCCTCATAGCCCAGCGCCTGCCAGTCGAGGCGGTCACCGCCGTTGTGGCAGTCAGCGCACTTGAGCGCTTCACTCTTGGGCGAGACCATGTGGTTGATACGCCACCACATTTCGGTTTGGGCAAAGCCGTACTGGCCGCTGTAGCTGATGCCCTTGGCCTGCATGGGCTCACTGGCGGCCATCCCTAAGCGAATCGCCTTATCCCAGTCAAACTCAGACCAGAAACCGCCCTTGCCATAGGTCTTGGGATTGAGCAGCACCTTGTTGACCTTGTCGTACACCTGCTTGCCTGTGTGCACCTTGAAGGGGTAGATCTTCGCCTTGGGATCCTGAATGTCACCCAGGGGGAAGGTCAGACGGGTGACCTGCTCGGGATCCATCTTGTCACCGGCCATATAGGCATCGGCACGGCCGTTGTACCAGGCGTAGCTGGGCTTGACCATCTTGCCCCAAACGAAGCTGCCCTTTTTCTTGGCGTAGCTGTGACGACCATATTGATCCAGGCTCTCTTCCCTGTCTTCACCGGCAGTTGACCAGTCCCAGTGCAGCTTGGTGGGTTCATGGCGGGCAAAGAAGGGAATGTGGCAGGTCTGACAGGCCACAGTGGCTGCGTGCTTGTTCAACTGTTTGTTGCCATGTGGTGCACCGTCGTGGCAATTGTCACAGCCGATATGATCTTCACCACCTGGGGACACACCCATGGCGTTACCGCTGATCATATGCTTCTGGGTGGTGTGGCAGTCCTGACACTGGAAGTCGTTGCCATCGCTGTCCATATGCACATCCGTGGCCTTGTCCGGGTAGGCCATGGAAGAGTCGAGGTCGCCATGCTTGACCGCATCTCCGCCGCCACCATAGAAGTGGCAGCTGCCGCAGTTATCCCGCACCGGCTTGCCGACATTCTGGGCGACCCGCAGCAGATCCACCGTCTTGAATACCTCTCCGGCCGCGACGGGATCTTTAACATAGGTGCCCGTGGTGTCATGGCACACCAGGCAGTCCACCTTGGTCTTGTCCTTGAAGTCGAAGCTGTTGTCTTTCCAGCCGTAACCGGCATGGCAGCCGGTACAGCGTGGTTCGTTACCGGCGATGGAAACACAGAAGTTGTTGATGGAGTTTTTCTTGCCCCGTTTGACTGTGCGTCCGGGCAGTTCCTGCCCCAGCTCCCAGGTCCAGTGGGATGACAGCATAAAGTCATCGGCGTCCTTTTCATGGCACTCAAGACAGGCCTGGGTCACTTCCGAGCCTGTGTTGAAGGGGCCCTTGAGCACCTCTTTGTGGGGGCCGCCGGCCTGGGCTGGGCTCAGGAGGCCGAGCCAGAGTGCCGTGGCTATAAATGGCAGATAAAATGTTTTCATCTGTGTTCCTCCCTAGAAATTCACTGTCAGTGAGGCGTTGATATCCAGCGCCGTATCCACCACGGGCAATAGCGAATAGGCGCTGCCGTCCAGCACATCATCCACCTTCACAGGTGCACCCACGGGCGTGCCGGAACCTGTGTATTCATAGTCGTAGTAGAGCCCCGCCAGCTTGATAAACATCCTGGGGTTGATGTCGAAGATGTAGTAGGCCTCGGCCACATGGCCGCGGGTGGCCAGCTTGCTGCCGACCGGGTCGTCCTGGGCCTGGGTGAAGGGCGTCCAGTACTTGGAGCCATAGTTGTATTCCAGACCGAACTTGCCGTAAGGCGCCGGGATCTGCATGCCGATATAGATGCCGTAACCATCGTGGGAGGCATCGGACTCGGCGCTGGATGGCACCATCAGCAGTTCATCGCCACTGCTGTTGAGCTCTGCCTGGAACACGGCGTCGGTCAACATGCCGCCGAACATGCCGGCGTTGCCGTTGCTCTCGCCGCGGGTCCAGCCGAAGGAGGCAAACAGCTTGAGATCGTCATCGGACTCATAGGCATAGCCCAGGCCGCCCAGGTACATGTCGCCTATGACCCCGCTGGGTTGCACCCGGGTAACAAAGTTGAAGTTGTCGAATTTCTGCAGATCGCTGTAGAGGGTGGGGGCGAAAATCCCGGCCAACTCGTTGGGGAAGGCCATGGTGCCCTTGAAGCCGTCGTTGATGTCCCGCGCGGCAAACAGGGTCAGTTGCAGGAAGTGGTTACCGTCGTTGATCACATCAATGTTGAAACCGCCCAGATGGGTGTCCTTGCTGACGGTATCGCCATAAAGCTCGCCATTGCCCCATTGGGACTCAAAGCCTTGACCGTAACAGAAACGCACCACTTGGCCTTCTATCCCGGTGAGCTCTCCAAGCTTGTAGCCCAGAGTGGCGCCGTCAAAGTTGAAGTTGACCAGGTGCCCGGAAGGGGTGCCGCCACGTTTTTCATTTTCCCGGTAGTGGCTCGGCGGGCCATAGGTGGAGGGACGACGGCCGACAGACAGATAAAACTCGCTGCCGCCGATGTTTTTCCAGTCAAAGTAGGCGCGCTCGACCCGCAGCCAGTCGCCGCTGGGGTTGCCTGAGTTGGTGCCGTCCATGGTGAAAGAGCGCCAGGAATCAAACACCTGCACACCGGTGGAATCGCCCCAGTCCTTGAACATGGTCAGGCGTCCGGCAAAGCTGACGTTGTCCCATACCTTGGCCTTGATATCGAGCCGCAGCCGGGTGGTGTAGAAGATGTCATTGTCTATGTCGCCACTGCTATAAGGCGCCAGCACATAGGGCATAACGCCCTGCAGTTGTCCCTGGGCAAAGGCGTTGGCCAGCTCAGGGTTGGCGGCCATCATCTTGCCAAGGGGCGAGGTGGGATCCATGGGGTTGCCCAGTTCGCCGGCCATGGCTTTGGCGCCGAAGTCGTTGAAGTCCATCTTGATCGCCGGATGCCAGGTGACATTGCCATAGTGCAGCGAGTGGGCTCGGGTACGAAAGTCGCCGCTGATCTCCAGCCGATCGAGCGCCGTGTGCCGCTCTGTCTTGTCCACCCGGCTGTTGAGTATATCCAGCTCTTCGGTGATCTCCTGCAGTTGCTGTTTAAGCTCGCGGATCTTGGTGCTGTCATCCAGTTCCCCGGCCTGGAGCTGGGGGCTGCCGAGCAGAGCCAAACCCAGAGCCTGGGCCACCGCCAGTGCGATAAGAGTACGCATAGTTGATTCTCCTGACCGGCCTTGCCGGTCGTTTTCAGGCAGCAAGCAGCCCTGGGGTAACCCCATACTTGGCTTACTGACTGTTAATGAGTTAAGTGATTACGCGCTATCAACCGCAGGTCTGGGGTTGATCCGAGTCGGCGGCATGGTCGTACAGGAACTGTTGAATATCCTTGAGTTCCTGCTCAGTTAAAGGCTGAAACGCCTCGGGTTTGGCTTTGTGTTTGTCTCTGGCGAAGAATCTGTCCCATTGGCTCATGGTCTTGCTCATGGGAGTCAGTTCGCCGCCTATGCCTGCTTTGCTGTGACACTCTTTACAGACTTTCTTGTACAGGTGTTTGCCTTTCTTGGGGTTGCCGCCGTCGGCTGCGGTGGCGCCTGTGGCCAATGCACAGGCTAAAAGCAGAAGGCCGAGTTTGCTGCTGGTGTTCATCATCTATTCCTCTGGGGTGACCGCCCGCTCCGTTAATGGGCTGTTATTTTATGTGTCCTTGCGGTTGTCAATTTAGCAATCCTGAGGTGCGTCAGCTTTGAACTGGATCACCTTCATAAAAATAATCTAATTGATAAAAATATCATTGAAATAAATCTAATGAATTGGGTGGTTTTATACTTGCAATGTATTGATTTGTTTTGTTTTTAATCTTTATCTGTTGACCTATTAGAGAAGCCGTGAGTGGGATTTATAGCGGTTTTTTAGGCGTGATCAGCTTAACGTTTGTGAATATTTGTCGCGGCTAAAGTTGCATTTGTTAACTCTTGGAGTGCATCTACAGACTCTTTTCTCATCAATCTGGGGCAGGATTCCCTTCACACTTTCACGCCCTTTCCGGCGTCTTTGCGGGGGCTGGATCACACTCGCTCCCCCTATGTGGTTTACCACAATACCCACAGAAATTTAATGGGTAAACAATGAGCTCAAGCCGCTGTAGTCAAGCGGAATCCAATTCAAACAATAACCTGTGTGAGCGACCTTTTCCCAAGGGGGAGAGGATGGAGGTAACCATGATAGAGCTTGATAGGCGCACCTTTCTGAAAGGGGCTGGAGCCGGAGGGGCAACCTGTGCCCTGGCCGGGGTTCTGCCCGGTTCGCTGGCGGCTTTGGGGCGTAGCCCACTGACCGGCAGTGCCACTGAAATTGCCAGTATGTGTGAGATGTGTTCAACCCGTTGCCCGATTTCGGCACGGATTGTTGATGGCAAAAACGTCTTTATCAGCGGTAACAAAGAAGCCAAATCATTCGGCGGCAAGGTCTGTGCCCGTGGTGGCGCCGGTCATAGTCTGCTGTACGATCCACAAAGGATTGTCAAACCACTCAAGCGCGTCGGTGAGCGCGGTGAAGGCAAGTGGGCCGAAATCAGCTGGCAGGAAGCCTATCAAACCATCGCCAGCAAGCTGAATCAAATCAAGGCCGAGCATGGCCCTGAAGCCGTGGCGTTTTCCTCCAAGTCAGGCTCGCTGTCCGGACACCTGTTCTATTTGGGGCAGGCTTACGGCAGCCCCAACTCCTTTACCCACAACACCACTTGCCCGGGCGGTTATGTGGTCGCCGCCAAGGCGATGTTCGGTACCAAGGTGAAGCGGGATCTCTCCAACTCCAAGTACATCATCAACTTCGGTCATAACCTCTATGAGGGGATCAATATGTCCGAGACCCGAGGTCTGATGAAGGCCCAGGCCGACAAAGGCGCCAAGTTGGTGGTGTTTGAACCCAGGTTCTCTGTGGTGGCCGATAAGGCCGATGAGTGGTATGCCATTCGTCCAGGCTCGGATGTGGCCGTGGCCCTGGCGCTGTGCCATGTGCTGATTGCCGACAACCTTTATGACAAGGCCTTTATCGAGCGCTATGTTGAAGGTTTTGAGGCCTTTGCCGCCGAGGTTAAAGCCTACACCCCTGATTGGGCTGAGAAAATTTCCGACGTACCCGCCGCAGATATCCGCCGTATTGCTCATGAGTATGCCGCCGCTGCGCCCCATGCCGTGGTCGACTTTGGCCACAGATCTACCTTCACTCCGGAAGAGTTCGATATGCGCCGGGCGCTGTACGCCGCCAACGTGCTGATCGGCAACCTGGAGCGTAAGGGTGGCCTCTACATGGGTAAGAAGGCCGGCAGCTACAACAAGTTTGCCGGTGAGGCTGTGGCCCCTGAGCTGGGTAAGCCGGGCGTCAAACTGCCCAAACCGCAAGCCAAACGCATCGACCAGATGGATGAGCAGTTTGCCATGGCCTGGTCCGGCGGTGGTATCTATCAATCAATCATAGATGCGACTCTGGAAGCCAAGCCTTACCAACTGCGAGCCTGGGTCATGAGCCGCACCAACCCCATGCAGACCATGACCGACCGCGCCAAGGTGGTTGAGAGCCTGAAGAAGATGGAGTTTGTGGTTTCCTGTGATGTTTATATCAGTGAAACCGCTGCATGGGCCGACATCATACTGCCCGAATGCACTTACCTGGAGCGGGATGAAGAGGTGGCCGACAAGTCCGGCAAGAACCCGGCCTACTACCTGCGTCAGCAAGTGGTGGATGTGATTGGCGATGCCAAGCCTTCCTGGCAAATTTTCCGTGAACTGGGCATAGAGATGGGCCTGGAGCAGTACTATCCCTGGGAAAACATGGAAACCCTGCAATTCCTGCAGGTG
This sequence comes from Shewanella algae, assembly GCF_009183365.2. Lineage (NCBI taxonomy): Bacteria > Pseudomonadati > Pseudomonadota > Gammaproteobacteria > Alteromonadales > Shewanellaceae > Shewanella > Shewanella algae. The sequence continues at coordinate 4,249,207 of NZ_CP068230.1, read as the reverse complement.
AATAAAGACGCCAAGTTGCTGCAGCACATCAAGGACAAGGGCTTTGTCAGCTACGGCAAGCCGCTGATGCTGCGCGAACCCAAGATGGTGGCCGATTTTGTCGCCGCCTACCCCAACGCCAGAGCCATGGATGAAGACGGTACCTACGGCAGCGCGCTCAAGTTCAAGACCCCCAGCGGCAAGATTGAACTGACCTCCGCCAAGGTGGAAGGCATGGCGCCTGGACGCGGCACTATCGCCTATCGTGAAGTGACCCTGAAACAGCCGGACGAGCTCTACTTTATTCAGGGCAAGGTGGCGGTGCATACCAATGGCGCGACCCACAATGTGCCTATGCTGGCCAACCTGATGTCCGACAACGCCGTCTGGATCCACCCGGACACCGCCGCCAAGCATGGCATTGAGAATGGGGATGCCATTCGCCTCACTTCCAGTGTCGGCAGTGAAGAGGGCCATGCGCTGGTGACCAAGGGCATACGTCCCGACACTGTTTTCGCCTACATGGGCTTTGGCTCCAAGAACAAGGAGCTGGCACGGGCGACCGGCAAGGGCGTGCACTGCGGCAACCTGCTGCCCAACGTGACTGCACCTGTGTGCGGTATGAACGTACACACCACAGGTGTGAAGTTGGAAAAGGCATAAGGGGAGGCGAAGATGACTAAAAGATATGTGATGGTGCACGACGAGAATAAGTGCATCGGCTGTCAGGCCTGTAACGTCGCCTGCCGCAGCGAAAACGGTGTACCTGAGAGCGTAACTCGCCTGCAGGTACGGGTAGAAGGTCCATTCGGGGATGCGCCGCATCTGCACTTCAAGTATCACAGGGTGTCCTGTCAGCAGTGTGAAGATGCCCCTTGCGTCAAGGTCTGCCCTACCGGAGCGGCCTATGTGGGTGAGGATGGCATAGTCTCCATCAAGGCGGAAAAGTGTGTCGGTTGTATGTACTGTGTGGCAGCTTGCCCCTACAAAGTGCGCTTTATGAACCCGGAAACCAAGGTGGCCGACAAGTGCAACTTCTGTAAGGACACCCGACTGGCGCGCGGCGAACAACCCGCTTGTGTGACAGTATGTCCCACAGACGCCCTGGTGTTCGGTGATGCCAACGAGGCCGGCAGCGAGGTGGCGACTCTGCTCAACACCCGCGTGACTTATCAGGACAAGACCCATCTGGGAACCAAACCCAGAATCTACCGTATTCCTGTCAAGAGAGGGGGGATCCAATCATGAACAATACTTGGGGCGATATGACGCAATACGACCCTGTCACCTGGCACTGGGTCATAGCCGTTTACCTCTTCTTGGCGGGGTTGTCGGCAGGCAGTCTGCTGATTGGGATCGGGCTGCGTTGGGTGCAAAACAAGACAGAGGGTGACAGCGGCATTCTCAAGGCCGCAGCCTTGATAGCGCCAGTGGCTATCTGTCTGGGGATGCTGTGTCTGGTGTTTGACCTGACCAAGCCATTCCACTTCTGGCTGATTCTGATCAACTATAACCTGACCTCTGTCATGTCCATCGGGGTGTTGGCGCTGTTGGTTTACATTCCGCTGACCTTTGCCTATGCGCTGGTCGTGCTGAAAGATGATCTCGGCAACTGGGGCCTGGGTTTCCTCAAGGGGATTGCGGAATCACTGACTGGCCTGCGCAAGACCATGGAAGTGCTGCTGTTCGTGCTGGCAATTGTCGTGGGTGCCTATACCGGCTTCCTGATCTCCGCCATGAACGCCTACCCCATGCTGAACACTGCCGTCTTACCGGCACTGTTCCTGGTGTCCGGCTTGTCGGCCGGTGCGGCAGCCAACGCGGTAGTAGCGCTGCTGCTGTTCAAGACAGACAAGCACTGCTCACAGCTGGGACGGATGCACGGTTTGGAATTGCCGGTAATGGTGGCAGAAATCCTGTTCCTGTTTATGCTGTTCTGCGCGCTCTACTTCAAGGGTGGCGCTGCTGCCGCCGCGCTGGCATCACTGACAAGCGGCGTCTGGGCCAGCGTGTTCTGGATTGGGGTTGTGGGTATAGGTTTTGGTATCCCGCTGCTTTCCATGCTGTTGCTGCCGGCGAGTACCCGTCACAGCAAGGGAGCCATGCTGGCGGTAGCCTGCTGCAGCCTGACCGGCGTGCTGGCACTTAGACACTTTATTCTCTATGCAGGTCAGAGCTATCTTGGTTAACAAGCACTTCTGAACCTGTTTGAGCCTCAGCCCGTATCATTTGGTACGGGCTTTTTTGTGTTTGATGCCATAGTTTCATCGAGATTTGGACTATCTTTAACCCAGGTAACCGCGTGTGTCAGGTTACAGATAAAAGCAAGAGGGTGATGAGATGAAACTGAGTCTTTTGACACTGCTTACCACGGGACTTGCCAGCACATTGGCACTGGCAGGTCAGGATGTTTATGAGGCCCGCTCAGATGCCATGGGCGGGGTTGCCGTGGCAGCCGGTAATCGTGAGGCGGCGGCCTTTTCCAATCCGGCACTGCTGGCTTTGCCTTCGCGCCGCAGCAATGACTTCAGTTTACTCATTCCAACCATCGGCGCCGATGGCGCCGATAAAGATCAGATGATCGATAAGTTTGATGCCCTGCAGGATAACTATGACGCCCTGGTTAATGCCATAGACGCCGCCGACACAGCGGCTATCGATGACTACCGAAAGCGCCTCAGTGGTGACTTGAAATCGCTGCAGGGCAATAGCGCTTACGTCAGTGCCGGTATCAATATGGCTTTGGTCATGCCCTCGGATGGTTTTAATTATGCCTTTGTATTCAAGAGTTATCTCGATGCCTTGGGAATAGCCGAAATCGCCGCCGCGGATATTGATGCCCTGGATAATCTGGACCCCAATAATCCGCCGGAAATCCAAGATTTGACCTCCCAGGGGCGAGTGGTGGCCGGGGCGGTTTCCGAGCTAGGGGTTGCCGTGAGCTATCCGCTATCTATCGTCAATATGCCGGTGACAGTGGGAGTTACCCCCAAGTTGCAACGGTTGGACAGTTTTAACTATGCCGTCAGCGCCAACAACTTTGATGCCGATGACTTCAACGATGATGATTATCGAAGCGATGACACTGGCTTTAACCTGGATATCGGTCTGGCATTCCAGCCATTGGATGGTTTGGTTATCGGTGTCAGTGGTCGCAACCTCATCAAGCGGGACTTAAGCAGCATAGAGGCCGGCGGCGTGCAGCTTACCTATCAGGTGAAACCTATGGTTACCGCAGGGGTGGCCTATGACTGGGCAGCCTTTTCACTCAGCAGCGACTTGGATCTTACCGACAACGACAAGTTTGCCGAGCTTGAGGGCAGCCGCTATTGGCGTTTAGGCGGTGAATACCGGCCTGCTGACTGGGTTGCTTTACGGCTCGGTTATCGCCAGGATCTCAATGATCACACCGCCGATCTTTATTCACTCGGGACAGGGTTCGCCATAGGCAACAGTTTCCGGCTGGATCTCACCGGCATGTTCGGCAGCGATGACGCCATAGGCGGCGTACTGCAAACCAGCTATCACTTCTAAAATTAACCGTTGATGAGCGCCAGGCTTGATTTGATGGTCAGCAACAGGGCGCTCAGCGCGCACAGCGCCAGCGTCAGGACTCGGGTCTTCTCTTTATCCACACGGCCCACCAAGCGGCCAGCCACCAGAAAACCGAGAAATACCGAAGGCAGCAGCAACAGCGAAAGCCATAGGTGTCTCAAGGTCAAGAGGCCAAAACAGCCGAGAATAATCAAGGCTATCAATGAGCTGAAGATGAAGAAGGCCGACAGCGCTGCGCGGAACTGACTGGCATCCTTACCCGCCAGCAGCAGGGCCATCGGCGGTCCGCCTATGGCGGCCACGGTACCGAAGATCCCGGAAAATATCCCGGCGATAAACAGGCTGAGGCGGTTGATCTTGATGCTGTATTTTCTAAGGCTGAGGAATACGGCTACGGCCACAATCAGGGCTATGGTCAAGCCCAGAATAGGCTGCGGCGCCAGCAACAGCAGGGTGGCGCCAATCAGGCCGCCGGGGAGCCTCCCCAACAAGGCATATTGCAGGCCGTTGAATTCCAGGTGGCCACGCTCGCGCACCAGTGTCAGCAGGGCGATGGAAAACCCCATGGCGATAACCGGGGCAGGAACCAGTTCCGGATCGACGATATACAGCAAAGGTGTGGCTACCACGGCCAAGCCAAAGCCTATCAACGACTGGGTCAGGGCGCCGGTAAATATGATCAGGGACGCCAGTAGCAGGGTGACGGGATCTATCAGTGACAACATTCGCAAGCCCCAAAAAAGACAAGGATCGCACCGCGATCCTTGTTCAACTATAAGGTAATTCTGAGGGACAACACACTTACTCCATGTCTTCCCATTCTATGCCCATGGCATCCATCATGCGCTTGGCCTCTTCCGGGATGCTGTCGGGTTTGTCTTTGGACAAATCCCCATCGTTGGGCAGTGGCTGGCCGGTATAGGCATGCAGGAAGGCTTCGCACAGCAGTTCGCTGTTTGTGGCGTGCCGCAGGTTGTTTACCTGGCGCCGGGTGCGCTCATCGGTCAATACTTTCAGCACCTTCAACGGAATAGAGACAGTGATTTTTTTCACTTGCTCGTTCTTCTTGCCGTGTTCGGCATAAGGGCTGATGTATTCGCCATTCCATTCAGTCATTGATTCACCTGTGATCTCACTAATTCGCAGCAGATTTTAAACCCTTACAGGATACAGTCAAATGATTGCCTGCAAAATCTGTGCAATATGAACAGAAATCCATACATTTGGACGTCCAAACGTCTTGATGCCTATTGACGGCTGGATGGTCATTGGTTAGATTTAGACGTCCAGACATCTTTATGGTGTCGAACCTCAGCATTCAGGAGTCGATTATGACAGAGCGGCGATTAGCAACCACAGCGGTCCGGCAGGGCATCGAATCAGACAGCCAGCACGGGGCCGTGGTGCCCCCCATCTATCTGTCGACCAACTATGCCTTTGATGGCCACACTCAGCCAAGAGCCTTTGATTACAGCCGCTCGGGTAATCCTACCCGCTCCATTCTGGGGGATGCCTTGGGGGAGCTGGAACAGGGCTGCAGTGCGGCAATCACAGCGACCGGCATGGCGGCCATTACTCTGGTGGTCAACCTGCTGGGGCCGGATGACCTCTTGTTGGTGCCCCATGACTGTTATGGCGGTAGCTATAGGCTGTTCACCAATCTGGCTGCCAAGGGTCAGTTTCGCTTGCAGGTTTTGGATCAAACCGACCCGCAAGCACTCGCCGCTGCCATGGCGCAAAAGCCGCGCATGGTGTGGCTCGAGACTCCGTCCAATCCGCTGCTGCGGGTAGTGGATATTGCCGCTATTGCCGAGGCGGCCCACCAGCAGGGGGCATTGGTGGTGGTCGACAACACCTTTTTATCGCCGGCGCTGCAACAGCCTTTGCTGTTGGGGGCCGACATAGTGGTGCACTCGACCACTAAATACATCAATGGCCACAGCGATGTGGTAGGCGGCGCCGTGATTGCCAAAGATCCTGAACTGGCAGAGCAATTGCACTGGTGGTCCAACACGCTTGGGCTGAGCGGTGGCGCCTTCGACAGCTACCTGACCCTGCGTGGCCTGCGTACTCTGGCGCTGAGGATCCGCGAGCATCAGGCCAATGCCGAGCGCATAGTGGCGCTGCTGAGCCAGAGTCCCGTGGTCGACAAAGTTTACTATCCGGGGCTTAAGAGCCACCCAGGTCATGAGATTGCCGCCAGGCAGCAGAGTGGCTTTGGCGCTATGCTGAGTTTTGAACTCAAGGGTGATGAGGCGCAGGTGGTTGCCTTCCTCGGCGCGCTCAAGCTGTTTTCCGTGGCCGAGAGCCTGGGAGGGGTTGAGAGCCTGGTGGCCGTGCCCGCCACCATGACCCACAGAGCCATGGCGTGTGATGCTCGCGCCGAAGCCGGTATTAAAGACACGCTTATCCGCTTGTCTGTGGGCATAGAAGATGGCCGGGATCTGCTGGATGATATCGCCGCCGGATTGGCTGCAGCCGCAAACTGTTGAATTGAAGGAGCTTGAGATGGCACGTTGTCACCTACATAAGTTTGGCGGTTCCAGTCTCGCCGATGCCGATTGTTACCGACGGGTCGCCCATATTTTGCTGACCCATGGTCATGCCGATGATCTTGTAGTGGTTTCCGCCGCCGGCAAGAGTACCAATTTTCTCTATAAACTGCTGAACCTGAAGGAGTCTGGCGCTCTGTGGCAAGAAGAGCTGCAGGTGCTTGTCGGTTATCAGCAGAATCTGATTGAACAGCTGCTGGGCAATGAACAGGCACGTCAACTGCGGGAGCGTCTGTCTACAGATAAGGCGCAACTGGCCAGTTTGTTGTCCTTGCCTGAACTCAGCGAATACCAATGCAATCAGGTGGTGGGTTTCGGTGAACGCTGGTCGGCCAGACTGATGGCGGCGCTACTGAGGGAGTCCGGTGTCGCCGCTTCCCATGTGGATGCCCGCAGTTTGTTGATTGCCGATGAGGGCGCAGTTCCCAGGATTCGCCTCGATGAGTCCCGTGAAAGGGTGCAGCGGCTGCTGGCCGAGCATCCCGATGAGCGCCTGGTGATCACCGGCTTTATCTGCGCCAATAGCCAAGGCGAAACTCTGTTGCTTGGTCGCAACGGCTCCGACTTCAGTGCCACCCTGATAGCCAGCCTGGCCGATATCGACAGGGTGACTATCTGGACAGATGTTGAAGGGGTGTTCAATGCCGATCCCAACAAGATTGCCGATGCCAAACTGCTGAGTAGCATGTCGCTGGCTGAGGCCGACCGCCTGGCGCGGCTCGGCTCCCCGGTACTGCATTGCCGAACCCTGCAACCGCTGTTTGATACCGAGGTCAGCCTGGCGGTGCGTTCGAGCTACGCCTCGCATACCGACTTTACCCTGATAGCCCCCAAGAGTGATGCCGCAAGCGCTCCTGTGGTGACCAATCTCAATCAGGTGTCCCTCTTGAGCCTGGAGTTCAATGGCACCCAGGCTCAGACTCAGACGCTTGATGCGCTCAATGAGGTGGGGTTGACCCCGCTGGCCTACTGGTCTCAAGGGCAACACAAACTTGAGCTGGCCTATACTCCCGAATTATCCCGCCAAGTCTGGCAGCTACTGGAAGCGCAGACATCCGAGCTCAAAATTCAAAGCATTACCGAGGACAGAGAGCTTGGGCTGGTAGCCCTGGTAAGCAGTGGCGCCGGCAGTTATCGCCGCAGCTTTGCCCGCTTGCTGAGCCGTGAAGCGCGGCCTCTGTATCAGGACCAACTCAGCCTGGTCACCCTGGTGCCCAAATCGCAGGTGAACCTGCTGACCCAGAAGGTGCACAGGCGCTGCGCCGGCCCCCGCAAACGCATAGGCGTTATTCTGCTGGGGGTGGGTAACATAGGCGAAGCCTGGGTGGAGTTGTTCGGCCGAGCCCGCGACGGCCTCAAACGTGAGCTGGAGGCCAGTGTTGAACTCCTGGGCTTGGCGAGTTCGAGCCGTGCCTGGATCTGCAATGAAGGGATCTTTGGGGAAGACTGGCAGGCAAGGTTTGAAGCCGAAGCTACCCCTTGGCAGTATGAACATCTGTTCGAACAGCTTGCGTTGCTACAAGCCGATGAACTGGTGGCGCTGGATATCAGTGCCAGCGCCGGACTGACACTACAGTATCCTGAGTTTTTTGCCCGTGGCATTCATATGGTCAGTGCCAACAAGTTGGCCGGCTCCGGGCCATTGCCTTTCTACCGTGAGCTGAAACAGCAACTGGGTAACCGCCGACTGTTCTGGCGTTACAACGCCAGTTGCGGCGCCGGGCTGCCGGTGCAGCACGCGCTCAATGATTTGCACAACAGCGGCGACAGGGTAGAGGCTGTCGGCGGTATCTTCTCCGGCACGCTCTGCTGGCTGTTTGAGCATTTCGATGGCGTCAAACCTTTCTCCGAGCTGGTGTTGCAGGCCAAAGAGCTGGGGATCACTGAGCCGGATCCCAGGGACGATCTTTCCGGGCGTGACATGCAGCGCAAGCTGTTGATTTTGGCTCGTGAAATAGGTCTGGAACTGGAGCTTGAAGATATTCGCTTAAGCTCTCTGGTGCCTGAGGCGCTGGCCGACATTCCGCTGGATGAGTTCTTGCAGCGGATCCCCGAATTGGATGCCACTCTCGCGCAGCAGTTTGCCGCCGCGGCCGAGCAAAACAAGGTGCTGCGCTATGTGGCTTCATTGGAGCAGCAAGATGGCCAGGTTAATGCCGAAGTCTCTCTGCAATGGGTCGAGCGTCAGCATCCATACGCCAATCTGACCCCGGGAGATAATGTGTTTGTCATCCGCTCGGCCTTCTACCAGGGTAATCCGCTGATCATTCGCGGCCCAGGTGCCGGCAGGGAAGTGACTGCCGCGGCAGTACAGTCGGATCTGGTGCAGATCTGTCGCGATCTGCTGCAGGAGTAGGACTGGTATTAGCGTCATATTTGAAGCTGGTGGGCTCTTGGCTAGGAAAAGCCTGTGTGAGTGGCCGTTCTCGGACGTGCTGTCCTTCACGGTATTCGGGCTTTCAGTCTATCCGCACCGCGGGTGACGGGCTTGCGGTTTAGCTGGAAGCTGAGATCAAGTTTATTGGTGAGCTTTGGCTTAAAGCCATGCTAGCCGCTGTGCCAGCGGCCTAAAGTCGTGGAGCTTCGCCCCACACCCGAGGAAAGGGGGCTGTATCGACTCGCCCCCTTTCCAAACCCCCAGCGACCCGCGACGCAGCGGAAAACCCCTTGTGCTTATGATGCCAATTCGCTATCGCGCCAGACGCTCATCCCTGATTCGACTGGCGCTGCTTCTGCATCCATGCCTCGCTACGCGATGGTCATCAACGCCCTGCGGCCGCTTCGAGCGGGATTCGGTGTAATTCTGTGAAAATGGAGTAGCTTGAAATATTTGAGCGATTTGCAGACATACGCCTATTTTCCAGGCACTGGCGGAACTGTGACCGTCGAAAACAGGGACGTTTTCGTCGAGGCTACAAGGACGTATTCACGCCGTGTCACAGGATCGCCTGTGCATAAGCCTGCGGCAGGCAATGAGTAACATCCGTCGCCGGAAGCTCGGCCAATACTAACTTAGATACTCTTAGCTGGAAGCTATGATAGCCGCTGTACCAGCGGCCTAAAGTCGTGGAGCTTCGCCCCACACCCGAGGAAAGGGGGCTGTATCGACTCGCCCCCTTTCCAAACCCCCTGCGACCCGCGACGCAGCGGACAACCCCTTGTGCTTATGATGCCAATTCGCTATCGCGCCAGACGCTCGGAGTCACATCCATGTGACTCTTATCCAGCTTAACATCCTGTCTCGCGCTCGTTAGCTTGTCGCTAAGCGACACTCGCCCCTGATTCGACTGTCGCTGCTTCGGCATCCATGCCTCAGCCACGTTATTTGCGCCACCGGCTTTCGGCGACACCGAGGGGGAATAGGTGCAACTCTGTTAGTCCTGAGTAGCTTGAAACATCTGAAGTATTTGCAGACATACACCTATTTCCAGGCACAGGCGGGACAGTGACCGTCGAAAACAAGGATGTTTTCGTCGAGGCTACATGGACGTATTCACGCCGTGTCACAGGCTCGCCTGTGCATAAGCCTGCGGCAGGCAATGGGAGACATCCGTTGCTGGAAGTTCAATCTATGTTATTTGGCTATTTTGAGCTGAAAACAATGATAGCCGCTGTTCCAGCGGCGTAAAGTCGTGGAGCTTCGCCCCACACCCGAGGAAAGGGGGCTGTATCGACTCGCCCCCTTTCCAAACCCCCTGCGACCCGCGACGCAGCGGAAACCCCCTTGTGCTTATGATGCCAATTCGCTATCGCGCCAGACGCTCAGAGTCACATCCATGTGACTCTTACCCCGCTCAACATCCTGTCTCGCGCTCGTGAGCTCGTCGCTAAGCGACACTCGCCCCTGATTCGACTGAGCTGCGTCAGCATCTGCCGGAAAGGAGTCCCAATGCCGTGAAGGGCAGGACGCCCGTGAACGGCCATGCCTCGCTACGCGATTGTCATCAACGCCCTGCGGCCGCTTCGAGCGGGAGTCGGTGTAATTCTGTGATGATTGAGTTGTTCTAAGTTACCTATATACCCAAAGATATACGCTCATTTTCCAGGCACAGGATCACCTGTGCGAGAGCTCTCCCTAGGCGTAAAGCCGAGGCTTTGCAGAAACACTCATTAGTGGCTTTTATACTGATTAAGATAAATACACCTTTGAAACCATCTTTGGGCTTGACTTCAATGACAGTTTCTCTAGTATGTGGACATATAGACGTCCAAACGTCCGGATAGACAGTTGAGGGAATTTTCAATGGCTTTTCATCACGCACAACATGCGCACTCGCTGAACCAGAGCTTGTCCGAGCTCAACGGCGACATCAATGTTTCTTTCGAGTTCTTTCCGCCCTCAACGCCTGAGATGGAAACCTTGTTGTGGAACTCAATTCAGCGCCTGGAGCCACTGAATCCCAAGTTTGTTTCTGTCACCTATGGTGCCAACTCAGGAGTGCGGGATCGCACTCACAGCGTGATCGAGAGGATCCAGCAGGAAACCGAGCTGGTGGCGGCGCCGCACCTGACGCTGGTGGATGCCAGTGATGAAGAGTTACTGGAGTTGGCGCGTCACTACTGGAACAGCGGTATTCGTAACATAGTGGCGCTGCGGGGCGATCTGCCGGAAGGCAGCCCCAAGCCGACACGTTTTGCCTCGGATCTGGTGCGTTTGCTGCGCTCGGTCGCCGACTTTGATATTTCGGTGGCCGCCTATCCTGAGGTGCACCCGGATGCGGCCAATGCCCAGGCTGACCTTATCAACCTGAAGCGCAAGATTGAGGCCGGTGCCAGCCGTGCCATCACCCAGTTTTTCTTCGATGTGGAGTCTTATCTCAGGTTCCGCGACCGTTGTGTGGCCGCCGGCATTGATGTGGAAATTGTTCCTGGGATATTGCCTGTGGGCAACTTCAACCAGCTCAAGCGTTTCGCCGCCATGACCAATGTGTCTTTGCCGGGATGGCTGCACCGCCAGTTTGAAGGTTTGGATAACGATCCCGGTACCCGGGCGTTGGTGGGCGCCAACGTGGCCATCGACATGGTCAAGGTGCTTTCCCGTGAAGGGGTGAAAGATTTCCACTTCTATACCCTGAACCGCGCCGAGCTCACCTATGCCATCTGCCATACTCTGGGAGTGCGTCCCGGCAAGTGATGGCCTCTCAGTGAACCTTTGATAAAAGGAAGCCCACCAATCGGTGGGCTTGTCTTTAGTGAGTTAAACCTTGAATTGGCTGACCAACTGCTTGAGGCGTACCGACAGCTGCGCCAGCTCTTCACCGGCGACGGCTATCTGGGCGGCACTTTCACTGCCCTGAGCCACGCCATCATTGATATTGTTGAGATTGCGATTGATCTCGGCCGAGACGGCGCACTGCTCATTGGCGGCGCTGGCTATCTGGATATTCATCTGGGTGATGGCGGAAACCGCGGCGCGGATCTCATTGAGAGCCGCATCGGCGTTTTGCACTTCGGCAACACACTTATCCATGGTTTGATTACTGCTTTGCATCACACCGACGGCTGATTGCGCCCCTTGTTGCAGGGTTTCAATCATCTGCTGAATTTCGGTTGTCGATGCCTGAGTGCGGCTCGCCAGGGTGCGTACTTCATCGGCCACCACGGCAAAACCCCGCCCCTGCTCGCCGGCCCTGGCCGCTTCAATGGCGGCATTGAGTGCCAGCAGATTGGTCTGATCGGCAATATTGCGGATCACTTCCAACACTGAGTCTATCGCCTGACTGTCCTGCTCTAGCTTGTCGATAGCAGCCGCGGCGCCGCGGATCTCTGACTCCAGCCCGGCCATCAACTCAACCACACTGTTGACCACCTGTTTACCTGAATCTGTGGCGGCATCGGCTTGCTCTGCCGAGTCGGCGGCAACAGTGGCATTTTGGGCGACCTCCTGAACCGTGGCAGCCATCTCGTTCATGGCGGTAGCCACTTGTTCGGTTTCCCTTTGCTGCTGCTCGGCGCTGTGGCGGCTGTCGCTGGTGATGCCGGACATCTCTTCGGCCGAGGTTGCCAGTGAGTCCGTGGCTTGAGTCACCTGCTGAATAGTTTGCTGGATTTTGGCGACAAACAGATTGAATGCCCGCGCCAGATCGGCAATTTCATCCTTGCTGCTCACTTCGATACGCTTGGTCAGGTCGCCTTCCCCTTGAGCGATATCTTCCATAGCGCTGGTGGTTTGCGCTATAGGGCGGGTGATGCTGCGGGCGATAAAGAAGGCGATAACGGCGCCCGCCAACAGTGCTATGGCACCAATGGCCACCAACTTGAGTTTGATATACCAGAGGCTGGCTTCCGAGTGGCTGCGATCCATGGCGATCGCCAGTACGCCAATGGGATTATCGGAAAAGTCAGTCACCTGATGCAGGTAGAGGACATGACTATTGTTATTCAGATTTATCAAAGATTTGTCAGCATTTCCCTGTTGTACTTTCTGCAGCAGCGCCGCGTCTTTGAAAGCCGCGGTTTCAAAGGTTCCGCCAAAACGGCGGTAACCGCTGCTGTCAGGTGTCAGCAGGGCAATTTCGGCCTGGTAATTCTGTTTGAAGGCATCGAAGAAAGGCTGGCCGAATGACATACCAAACTCAACTGAACCTGTGTGTTGTCCCTGATAAGTCATTGGAGCCAGGCCGCGGATCCCGAGGCCGGCCACACCCTTCTCGAGCCCCATTATCGGCTGCTTGCTGTTGTTGGTCTGCACTACGGTTTGGCGAAACCCTGAGAGATCGTCACCGAACTTTTCCGGTTTATGTACCCTGAGGAAAGAGGTGGCCGGTGGCAGATGGAACTGAAACTGCTGCACGGCAAAATCCCGTTTCAATGGGGTGAACAGTTGTTGGCTGCGGTTGTTGAGTGAGTCCCTGTCGCCGAAGGCGAATTCCTGCTGCATTTCCGGGGTGTTGGCCACCACTGTGGCCAGCGCCTCGGCCAATCTGCCTGAAGAGTCAATTTCAGCAATCGCAGTTTGATACAGCTTATGCAGTTCACGCTGCTCGGCATTGTCAATTTGGCCGGAAAATTCCGACAGTACCAAGGGCATGATAAAGCTCATCATGGCGATAAGCACGGCGCAGATCCCCAGCACGATTCGAGTGCCGATTTTCAAATGTGAGAACAAGTTAGCCTCCAGGCATGGGAGTGATTAAAACGAGGGCGCAGGATCTCAATAGCCTTGTAATAGCCACCGACCTTGCGCTGGGCTCATTGTACCTTCACCGGGTCAAACAAGGTTGGAAAATTATAGTGGCCCTTGTGTTAACTGATTGCGACGTATGACAAATTTTTGTCTCGATCCGTTTACTTACTGAACAGATGTGCGAGGCAGATCGGGTTTATTTTCGATCGGCTATTTACTTAGCAGGCTAAATAAATAAAATACTTAGCCTGCTAATTAATCAGTTAATCAAGATGCACAGATATATAGAACAGCTGACCGAGACTTCTCTGGGAGAGCGCTTGGGGCGTTTACACAGGTTGTGGCGCATGGTCGCCGATAACGAGTTGGCGCCTCTGGGGCTGACCCATCCTCGCTGGACCGCGCTGTGGAAGCTGAGACGCATGGGCGACCACATCAGTCAGAAGCAGCTGGCCGAGTCTCTGGAGATAGAGCTGCCTTCTTTGATGCGTACTCTGGGGCAGTTGGAGCAGCAGGGGTTGATCACCCGCCACAGCTGCGAGCACGACAAAAGGGCTCGCATCGTTTCCATGACGGCCCAAGGAGAGGAAGTTATTCGCTCCATGGAAGCCAGAATCATCCAGGTGAGGGCCAAGCTGCTGGTGGGTATAGATCCGGATGAGCTGGCCCATTTTGAAGCCGTGATCACCAGGATTTGCGATAACGCCCAGCATCAGCTGCAGCAAGAACAAGATAAATGAGAGAGACTTTATGACGCCAGATCAACAATTTGCCAGACTCGTTAAAATTTCCATGGCAGGCTTTGTGCTGGTCTTTGCCTATTTCATGTTGGCGGATCTGGAGATGCCGCTGACGCCGCAGGCGATGGCGACCCGCACTGTGGTCAAGATAGCTCCTCAAGTGAGCGGCCCGGTGCAATCTGTGGCCGTGGCCAACAATCAACATGTAGAGGCCGGTCAGTTGCTCTTCGCCATAGATCCGGCCCCCTTTGAGCTCGCGCTTGAGCAAGCCAAATTGGCGCTGGAGCAAGCGATGCAGGATAACGCCGAGCTGGATGCCGCCATAGAGGCTGCCAGAGCCGATGTCAGCGCCAATGAGGCCATGTTGCAACAAAAACAACGTGAGGCCAGGCGCCTGGATGCACTCTATGCCAGCAATGGTGTGTCACGCCAACTCAAGGATCAGGCAGATACCGATGCCAGTTCGGCGCTAGCCAAGTTGGCAGCCTCCAAGGCGCAGTTGGCCAAACTCAAGGTTTCCCGGGGAACAGCCGGGACAGAGAATCTCAAGTTGCGCCAGGCCCGCAGCCGTTTGGCTCAGGCGGAATTGGATCTGAGTTACACCAAGGTGCTGGCAGAAAACGAAGGCATAGTGACCAATCTGCAACTGGCCAGTGGCAGCATGGCCAACAAGGGCCAACCTGTATTAGCCCTGGTGTCGGAACAGCTGGACATCATTGCCGATTTTCGCGAGAAAACCCTCAGGGGAGTCGAACCGGGCACTGAAGCCTGGGTGGCGTTCGATGCCGAGCCAGGCAGACTCTACCCCGCCAGGGTCAGCAGCCGCGATGCTGGTGTCAGCGCCGGACAATTCGACGCCAATGGCATGTTGGCGACACCGACCGAGTCGGATCGTTGGGTGCGGGATGCCCAGCGTCTGCGTTTGCACTTTGAACTCCTGGGTGAAGAACACCCCATGTTGGCCGCCGGCTCCCGTGCTACGGTACAACTACTGCCGGACAATAGTTTCTACCGTTTCATGGCCAAGCTGCAGATCAAGGCAATCAGCCTGCTGCACTACATCTATTGAGGTGGCCGATGATCCTGCGTCACCACCCCTTGACTCAGAATGAGCTGCGCCAGTGCCTGCGCATAGCCACCGGCGCCAGCCTGGGCTTTCTGATCTGTAAGCTGATGAATTGGAATTACGGGGTGTTTTACACTGTCACCCCCATGTTGTTGCTGGGACTGGTACCTGTTATGAACGGCCATGCGGCGCGTCAGTTGCTGGCCGCTGCGGCCATCTGTGGGATTGAGGTTGGCATCATAGGCGGTTTGCTTGGCAGCCATCCGGCACTGATGACCTTGATTGTCTTCGTACTGTTTCTGTATCGCTTTGCCTGTATGTCCCGTGGCGCTCTGTTTCTATTTGGTGCCAATGGGGTGATCAGCCTCAGCATCATGCTGCATTTTGCCAGCTATCCGGATACCGATCTTAACGATCTCATCTTCGGTAACTTTTGGGCCAGTGTACTGTCTGTGTTGATAGCTTATTTGATGACAGTGTTGATCCCGGATGTTGAACCTCGCAGCGCTTATGTGCCCGGGCCCAAGCAGCCCCACAGAATGCGCCATGAAGCGCTGATGGGGGCCAGTGTTGCAACCCTGTCCTTTCTGATATTCCAGGCTTTTGATCTGCGCGACTCCATGTCGGCTCAGGCAACTACCTTACTGTTGCTGTTCCCCATGCATTGGAATGGGGCTCTCGACTACGCCCGCAAACGGGCAATGGGCACTGTACTCGGGGTGGTATACGGGATGGCGGTGCAGCTGTTTCTGTATGATTGGTCCGGTGTGCTTTTGTTGGTCGTACCCATGCTCTGGTTCGGTACCCTGTTGTTTGCCCAGGCCCATGTCAAAGAGGCCAGTGGCTCGGCGGTGGGCTTTGGTGCCATGACCACCTTGGGAATACTGTTCGGCCAATACCTGACTCCGGGGAATGATCTGATCTTCAGTGCCCTGTATCGGGTGAGCAGCATTCTGGTGGCCATAGTCGGTACTTTACTGGCCTGTTACCTGTTACATCATTTTCTCAACAGTTTTGAGGCGACCCGCTTTGGAGAGTAATTACTTCTAAACGAGAATCGTTATCCAATACATTGTTAGAAAAGGGTTTTTTATAAAACTCAAATCGTAAGCAAATATTTCAAAGCCTGGGATTCATATGAGCTGCAAACCTTATGGCATCTGGATTGTGCCCGGTTACCCTGGTTTTTTGATATTTATCGCAAACTTCTCATATATGTGATTTGGATCTATGCTATAGCCCTTACTCATAATGGGGGATAACAGATGAAATCAATCACGCTCGCCGCAGGTGGCCTGCTGCTGCTGGCTCAGTCCATAGGAACCGCTATGGCAGCACAACCGGCTATGCCACCACAGGCCGCGCTTTGTGGCAGTTGCCACGGCCCTCAGGGACAGGGCGTAGAGCCGCTGGGCCCAAGGCTCGCCGGACTTTCCAGCCAATATATTCAACAACAGATCAAGCTGTTCCAGGCGGGGACCCGCCAAAACGCCACTATGATGCCCATGGCAATGACTCTGCAGGGTGATGAGGTTATCGGCCAGGTGGCGGATTACTTCTCTGCCCAGAGCGTCGCCGAGGTCAAACCCAAGCTCAGAGGTGAGCAAGTGGTATTTGCCGATCCGACTGAAAAACTGGTGTATCAGGGCGACTGGACCCGGAACCTACCCGCCTGTGTAACATGTCATGGCCCGTCAGGCCTGGGTGGCGGCACTTTTCCAAGGCTTGCCGGTCAGCAGGCCAGCTACATCAAGACTCAACTGCACGCCTGGCAGGATGGCACCCGTAAAGGTGATGTCGATGGCATGATGGAGCATGTTGCCAAACAGCTCGATAGCGCCGAAATCGACGCTATCGCCAGTTATTTTGCCAATCTCAAGTAAGGACGCAGCATGAAAAAATCTACTCTGTTTATCATGGGTGCTGTGGCCGCAATGACAGCTCAGGCCCAGGCCGAGAACCTTCCCGATCGCCAGGCGCAATTGCCTTCTTCTCCCAAGGTGGAGGGACAGGAGTATCTGATCCCCAGACCGCTGGATGCCATTCCGGCCGGTGCCTTTGGTGACAAGGTGCGCAAGGGCTATCAGCTGTTCGTCAATACTCAGCAACTGCGGGATAAATACGTCGGCAATGAGCTGAACTGTGTCAACTGCCACATGGATGCCGGCCGTAAGCCTAATGCTTCTCCTATCTGGGGTGCCTATTTCGCTTATCCTGCTTATCGGAAGAAGAATGATAAGGTCAACAGCTTCGAAGAGCGTATCCAGGGCTGTTTTACCTATTCAATGAACGGCAAGGCGCCAAAGAGCGGCAGCCCTGAGTTGGTGGCCTTGTCTGCCTATGCCTATTGGCTTGGGGTCGGTGGCTTGATGGATCAATACGGCGTCAAAGGCGAAGTGCCTGAACTGGCCGATGCCGAGCTTATCAAGGGCGGCAAACGGGAAGACTTCCCTATTCCTGAAGCCATTAAGCAGCAATTGACGGTAGAGCAACGCGCCAATCTGCCGGGCCGGGGTTACCCTTCAATCCCCAAACCTGAGCAGGCCTATGACCCTGCCCGTGGTGAGCAGGTTTATCAGGCCCATTGTCAGGCATGTCATGGTGCCGATGGCCAAGGTCAGGCGATAGCCGGTGTATATGCCTTGCCACCTCTTTGGGGGCCTCAGAGCTTTAACTGGGGCGCCGGAATGCACAGGGTTAACACGGCTGCCTTCTTTATTCACGAGAATATGCCACTGGGCAAGAGTATGCAGCTAACCACTCAGCAAGCCTGGGATGTGGCTGCCTATATCAACTCCCATGAGCGTCCTCAGGATCCCCGCTTCAAAGGAAAGCTCGAGGAAACCCAAGGCAAGTATCACAAGCATGCCGGTTACTATGGTAAAGAAGTAAAGGGTATCTTGCTGGGCAAAGAGGCTTATCCAGTCTTCCCCAAGAAGCAGTAAGCTCAGAGCCTTAATCTATTCAGCGCGCCCATAGGCGCGCTTTTTTATACCTGGCTGCAAGGAGTAGGGATTGCAGCTCTGCTGGCTATAGACCACCGAGGGGACAGGCATTAAATAGCCGGGAGGGCATAGAAATAAATAGAAAGGCCGGTCTCAGGGGAATGACCGGCCTTGGATACTAATGGGCTCAAACGGAGATGAACCCAGGCATCATGCTCTGCTTAGATGATCAGAGGTTGTTTTCCAGGTACTGGCGGATAGCTGTGTCGTTAAAGACACAGGCGTGGTTGCCGCCGAAACCGACTTCGAGTGCGAAAACGCCATCGCCGATACGCATGTTCTTGGCTTCTTCGGCATTGTCGTTGATGTTCTTGATATGCAGGGTCTTGATCTGCGCAACAATCTCTTCCTTGGCGTCCTGGTCGTTGGCGAGTTCTCTGAACGCGGATTTGACACGATCCAGTGCATAGGTGGGCACGTACATGATCTCTTTGGCGCTGTCGAAGCTGTCCCAGTCAAAGGTTACGTCCAGGTCGGCATCCAGAATGCTTTTTATGTCCTGCTTGAACTCAACCACATACTGCTCTTCGATAGAGCGCTTCCATTGTTTTTCTTGTAAACCCATTATTTCCTTCTCTATAAGTTGAGGAGAGCGCGTACTGGCTATTCAAGCAACCGATTTACGCCCCCAAATCATATCCCTTGGTTTGTTTCCAAGGAGGTAAACCGGGGCCAGTCTACCTATTTTGTGGCATGGGATCCATAGGGTTATAACCGAAAAATGCTTCCTTAAAAATAAATTAAAAACTCAGCTAATCAATGAGGTTGGTTGTTTCTGTCCGGTGACAGGCTATTTGTTCGCGAATAGAAACACTCGTTGGCAACTCTCTAGCGGCGATGACAAATCCTCGCTGTTATAGGGGCGGTAAGCAGCTTGGCCGCTATGCTTAGCGTCATACTGAGGCAGTGGTCGCCGCGCCTTATCACTGACTCCTGGGGGGGGGAATTCGGCATTGACTTGAGCTGGGGCGTAGTAGATGTGGGCCGCAGTTTGCTCCATTATGATAGGGAGTCTTGGCTATTGGCTGCAGCAATATCGGGGGAAATGCTTACTCTTTGTTGGGAAGATTACTTTCTTTAGCTTGGCAGTTCAGCTTCTGTCTATTGGCAAGGGTTTTTCCCTGGGGCAAGATGAATTCAGCCGTATGCCGTTTTGCTCGAATTTTCAGCATAAGCTTGCCCGTTCAATCAGGATTACAGGGATTGTCATGACTCAGACTCACTATATTGCCCGTTGCCATTGTGGCGGGGTTCAGTTGGCGCTCACTTTTCCCGAAGGAGTGAACAATGTTCGCCGTTGTGATTGCTCCATGTGTCGCCGCCGCGGTGCGCCGGTAGCTTCTGTGTCCTTGGCCAATCTCAAGCTGGTGAGCGGCGCAGAGCTGCTCAGCTGTTATCAGTTCAATACTCATACCGCCAAACATTATTTCTGTAGTCGCTGCGGTATCTATACTCACCATCAAAGGCGCTCGAATCCAGAGGAGTATGGCGTTAATCTGGGGTGCATCGACGACTTGGATCCTTTTACCTTCAAGGATGCTCCCGTGATGGATGGCATCAATCATCCCGCTGACAGGGAGGCTTCATGACCGAAAAGTCTGCTGCTCGTTGCCCTGTATGTCAACAAGCCAACCAATGCGCCATGGCGGCCGGGACAGATCCTGCGCTTTGCTGGTGCATGAAGGCTGATTTTAGTTACCTGGAACTGACCCTGCGGGATATTCCCAAGCACAGTTGTATCTGCCGACACTGCTTAATCAATATAAAGAAAAATGCCGCTCACTATGAGTGAGCGGCATTTTTACCGAGTTGATTTAATCCGCTGGATCAGCTGCGGTCATCACGACGACGGGGCTTACGATCCGGACGGCGTTCGCCCGAGTGCTTGCGAGGGCGACGAGCCGGGCGCTGTTCACCTTCGAAGCTCTGGCTGCCGGCTTCACGGATATTGATAGGTTTGCCACATACCCGTACTTTCTTCAGGTGTGCCAGTACGTCTTTAGGCATGCCGGCGGGCAGATCGACTGTAGTCAGAGAGTCAAACAGTTGGATTTGGCCTATGTAACGGCTGTCTATGCTGGCTTCATTGGCGATGGCACCCACGATATTGCCCACACCCACGCCGTGTTCACGACCCACATCCAGTACATAACGGCACATCTGCAGATCCGGGTTATCCTTCAGGGAATCGGCCTTGCCGAGATCTCCGGGAACCGGACGAGAGTCACGACGGCGCGAACCACGATCTTCCCGTGAACCACGATCGTCGCGTGAGCTACGATCATCACGGCTGTCACGCTGACGCTCCTGGATCGGAGGCAACTGCAGCGGACGCTCCTGCTGTACTTGTTGCAGCAGTGCGGCCGCCAGAATATCTGTGTCCACTTCCAACTGCTGACACAGCTGAGCCACGGCGCCCTTCATAAAGTCCAGCTCTTCGTTGGCTATGGTGGCAGCTACCTGATCGCCCAAACGTGACAGACGGCGCTCGGCCACAGTCTCAGGGCTTGGAACCTTCATTGGAGAAATACGGCTGTTGGTGGCACGCTCAATGGTGCGCAGCATGCGCATCTCTCTGTGAGTCACAAACAGAATCGCCATCCCGGTACGACCGGCGCGGCCGGTACGACCGATACGGTGTACATAGGCTTCGGTATCGTAAGGGATGTCATAGTTGACCACGTGACCGATACGCTCAACGTCCAGACCACGGGCAGCAACGTCGGTGGCAATCAAAATGTCCAGCTTACCGGACTTGAGTTGATCCACGGCGCGCTCACGGGCCTGTTGATTCATATCACCGTGCAGTGGTGATGAGGCGTAACCGCGGGCTTCCAGCTTCTCGGCCAGTTCCACACAGGAGTTACGGGTACGCACGAAGATGATGATACCTTCGGTGTTTTCCACTTCGAGCACACGTACCAGGGCTTCCAGTTTATTGTGCTGAGACACCTGTACAAAACGCTGTTCAATGGAGTCAACCGTGGTGTGGCTGGCGGCAATGCTGATGGTGGCAGGGTTGTTCAGGTGCTTGTTGGCAACCCGCTTGATCTGCTCAGGCATAGTGGCAGAGAACAGTGCCAGCTGACGCTCGGCCGGAGTATGATCCAAGATCCACTCGATATCGTCGATAAAGCCCATTTTCAGCATTTCATCGGCTTCATCCAGCACCAGAGCTTTGAGGCTATCGAGCTTGAGGGTGCCACGGCGCATATGGTCCATGACTCGGCCTGGAGTACCAACGACTACCTGAGGGCCGCGACGCAGCGCCTGCAGCTGTTGGTGCATGCTTTGACCGCCATAGATAGGCAGTACATGGAAACCTTTCATGAATTTGGCGTAGCTTGAGAAAGCTTCAGCTACCTGTACCGCCAGTTCGCGGGTTGGTGCCAGCACCAGAATTTGCGGTGCGTTGAGGTTATGATCTGTTGCATTAAGCAGAGGCAGAGCAAAGGCGCCGGTTTTACCCGTACCTGTCTGTGCCTGGCCGAGAATATCCTGGCCCGCCATCAGGGGGGCGATACTCGCAGCTTGAATTGGGGTCGGGTTCTCGTAGCCGAGCTCGTCTAGAGCACGCAGCAACGCCTCGGAGAGGCCGAGTTCTCGGAAAGTTTTTTCACTGGATGACATGGGTTGTAGCCTTGTGGACGCGTCCGGATGACGCAGAAAGTTTCACAGACAGAAAATCAACCCCGTGTCGATTTCCCGCACCGAAAACGCCAGATTATAACAGCGAAATCTGCTTCTTTCCACGGCTAAAGGAATTTTTATGGCAAATTTAAAGCAAATAGTAGGCCAACTATCGGTTTTGTAACTGCTTAGTTGGCAGTCGCAGCAACTGTTCCGCCGCCTCGGCCACGGCGCCGATGAAAGGATAATCCAGTCTGTCTGCCGTGTCGTCACGGGTATGGTACTGGGCGTGGGCTGGAACGCCGAAATAGAGCCAGGGGATCCCAGCCTGGTGGAAGGGATAATGATCCGAGGCCCTGAGCCAATCGGTACGCTGCACGCTGCGACCAATAGGGCGCGGATGACTGGGACGAATGCACAGCCCTGTGCCCGCCATCAGTGCGGCGCTGAAGTCATCATAGTGGTGGAAATAGCGGCTGCCTTCGAGGTAGATGGCATAGGGAAGCCCGGGCCTGCCTATCATATCCAGATTGACCGCCAGCGAGATGTGCTCGGCAAAACCGCTCTGTTGCAATGCGCTCACCAAGGCCTTGCTGCCATAGAGTCCCGGCTCTTCGGCGTCACTGGCAATAAACAGCAGGTTGTAGCGACTGGGCGCTTGTTTGACTCTTCGGGCTATGGCCAACAAGGCCGCCACGCCAGAGGCGTTGTCGTCGGCTCCCGGATAAAAGCCCGGGCCGCGATCGCCCAGATGATCATAGTGGGCAATCAGCAGGCGCCACTCAGTGGTCGGCTGGGCAGCCGGCAGCCAGCCCAGCAGGTTGATGCCCCGAGCGTCGGCAAAGCCATCGACATAGTTGAATGAGTGTTGAAAGCCGCTCAGAGTCTCGGCCAGGGGCGGAAATACCGAAGTGGGTGGCTGCAGGCCGATTTGTTCAAAGCGTTCCGTGAGGTACTCACGGCTGAACGACGCCCCTTGGGTGCCGGTGCGCCGACCTTGCAGCCTGGGCGAGGCCAGCACTTCGACATCCTGTTGCAACTGCTTCGTCTCGGCCCAGCTCAGCAGAATCTCACCGCCGCAGCGTTCGGGCGAGCTGCTGCAACCGGCAGCAAGCGCCGGCAATATCAATAGGAGTGCCCACAGCGGGGGAGGGATAGAGAGTCCCCACATCTGCGGGCGGATAAAGAGTGTCATCGGCATCCTGCCTCCGGCAACGGCAATCAACTCAAGCTATGTTGCAGTTTATACCATTCCCCAAGACGGCTTTGCCTGCTTATTTGGCGAGTTGTGCCATGCCGCCCTGATAGCCGGGCGGTGGGGTGTTGCCGCCGCGGCTGGCCGAAGGTGTCTCGGTTTCCGCTCGGCCCTTGAGCTTGAACACCTCAATACCCGATACCAAATGGCGCTTGGCGCCTATGGTGACCAGAGTCGCCGGGGGCAGGGCACTGGGTTCAACCAGCGCCGTGCGGCCATCGGGTAGGGCAACCGTAGTGCCGTCCGGGCCGGAATGCACTACTTCACCCAAATAGCGTTTGCAGTTACCCACCAAGGGATCAAAAGCCGCCAGCAATAAACCCGCCATACAGATAACCAGGGCCAATAACAGCAGTCTGTTGCCTGTCACAGTCACCTCACAGCATAGGTTTAAGGAAGCGGGCGGTATGGGACTCTGGATGCTCGGCTACCTGCTCTGGGGTACCGGCCACCAGAATGGTACCGCCACCCGAACCGCCTTCCGGCCCCAGATCCACTATCCAGTCAGCGGTTTTGATCACATCCAGATTGTGTTCAATCACCACTATGGTGTTGCCCTGGGACTTGAGTCTGTGCAGTACATCCAGCAGTAGTTGGATATCGGCAAAGTGCAGCCCTGTGGTGGGTTCATCCAGAATATAGAGGGTCTTGCCGGTATCCCGCTTCGACAGCTCTTTAGCCAGTTTGACCCGCTGAGCCTCGCCGCCGGAAAGGGTAGTGGCGCTCTGGCCCAAACGTATATAAGACAGACCAACATCCATCAGGGTTTGCAGTTTACGGGCAATGGCCGGCACCGCATCGAAGAACACACGGGCTTCCTCGACCGTCATTTGCAGCACTTCGTGAATGTTCTTGCCCTTGTACTTCACTTCCAGCGTTTCACGGTTGTAGCGCTTGCCCTTACAGACATCGCAAGGCACGTACACATCCGGCAGGAAGTGCATCTCTACCTTAATAAGGCCGTCACCCTGACAGGCCTCACAGCGGCCGCCCTTGACGTTGAAGGAGAAACGCCCCGGCTGATAGCCGCGGGTACGGGATTCCTGAGTCGCCGAAAATAGCTCGCGGATCGGGGTAAATATGCCGGTATAGGTGGCCGGGTTGGAGCGCGGCGTGCGGCCTATGGGGCTCTGATCTATATCCACCACCTTGTCGCACAGTTCCATGCCCTCGATACGCTCATAAGGCGCCGGCTCTTCGGCGGTGGCGCCGTTGAGCATGCGATGGGCAATCTTGAAGAAGGTGTCGTTGATCAGGGTGGATTTACCCGAGCCGGATACCCCGGTGACACAGGTCAGCAGCCCGACAGGGATCTCCAGATCTACCTGCTTGAGGTTGTTGCCACTGGCACCGAACAGCTTGATCATCTTGCCGGGATCGCAGGGCACCCGACCTCCGGCCACGGTGATCTTTTTCTTGCCGGACATATATTGGCCGGTGACAGACTCTTCACAGGCCATGATGGCGTTGATGTCACCGTCACAGATCACTTCACCACCATGAACCCCGGCGCCTGGGCCGATATCGATAATATGATCCGCCATGCGGATGGCGTCTTCATCGTGTTCAACCACAATCACAGTGTTGCCCAAGTCCCGCAGGTGAGTGAGGGTGTTGAGCAGGCGCTCGTTGTCGCGCTGATGCAAACCAATCGAAGGTTCATCGAGTACATACATCACCCCGACCAGACCGGCGCCAATTTGGCTGGCCAGACGGATCCGCTGCGCCTCGCCACCTGAGAGGGTTTCTGCCGAACGAGACAAACTCAGGTAGTTGAGGCCGACATTGACCAAAAAGCCCAGGCGATCGCCCACTTCCTTGAGGATCTTCTCGGCTATCTGTGCCTTTTGCCCCTCGAAGCTCAGGGTGGCGAAGTAGTCGCTGGCCTCGCCAATGGACCAGGTGGTCAACTCCGGCAGATTGATATTGCCGATAAACACATTGCGGGCCTCTTCGCGCAGGCGTGAGCCGCCACAACTGGAACAGGCCTGATTGCTGATGTACTTGGCCAGCTCTTCACGCACCGAGTTGGACTCTGTCTCCCGGTAGCGTCTGTCCATGTTATTGAGGATGCCCTCGAACGGGTGGTTGCGAACCACTACATCGCCGCGGTCGTTGATATAACGGAAGGCGACATTCTCTTTGCCTGAGCCATAGAGCACTATCTTCTTCACCTTGGCGGGGAGATCGCCAAAGGGTGTTTCCACATCGAAGCCGTAATGCTCGGCCAGTGAGGTGAGCATCTGGAAATAGTAGAAGTTGCGTCTGTCCCAGCCTCGAATGGCGCCGCCGGCCAGCGACAGTTCGTCGTTGGTGATTACCCGATCGGGATCGAAAAACTGCTGCACCCCGAGGCCGTCACAGGTCGGGCAGGCACCCGCGGGGTTGTTGAAGGAAAACAGCCTGGGTTCCAACTCGGCCATGGAGTAACCACAGTGAGGGCAGGCGAAGTTGGCGGAGAACAGCAACTCTTCATTGCTGCCTTCCTCCATGCTGGCCACAGTGGCCACACCGCCGGACAGCTCCAGTGCGGTTTCGAAGGATTCCGCCAGCCGCTGCTGCAGATCCTCGCGTACCTTGAAGCGGTCAACCACCACATCGATATTGTGTTTTACGTGCAGATCCAGTGGCGGCGGGTCGGACAGATCGCACACCTCGCCATCGATACGGGCGCGAATATAGCCCTGGGCCGCCAGGTTCTCCAGTAATTTGACATGTTCACCCTTGCGGCCCTGCACTACGGGGGCCAACAACATCAGGCGCTCGCCTTCGGGGCGTTCCAGTACCTTGTCTACCATCTGGCTGACGGTTTGTGCCGCCAGCGGCTGGCCGTGAACCGGGCAACGAGGCTCACCCACACGGGCAAACAGTAATCTGAGATAGTCGTAGATTTCGGTAATGGTTCCCACGGTAGAACGGGGGTTGTGGGAAGTGGACTTCTGTTCAATCGAGATCGCCGGGCTCAGGCCTTCGATATGATCCACATCCGGTTTTTCCATCAGGCTCAAAAATTGGCGGGCATAGGCCGACAGGGATTCCACATAGCGCCGCTGACCTTCGGCGTAGAGGGTATCGAAGGCGAGAGAAGATTTACCCGAACCAGATAAGCCTGTAATAACAATGAGTTTGTCTCGGGGAATGGTCAGATTGATGTTCTTGAGATTGTGGGTTCTGGCACCGCGAATGTCTATCTTGTCCATCAGTCTCTACTTTGGCTAATCACTGGAGAAAAAGAGCACAAGTATCACATATTTTGCGCTGTGCCGATAGCGGCGGCGCATTTGTCCTACTGACACCTTACTGTCAGTAGCAAGCCCTCAGCCGTGGGCTGAGGGCGACTTGGGTTTTTCTCTTTGAGCTGTTCAAAACCTTCGTGGTAACATGCGCTCCCTTAAAAAATTCTTAATCCAGGGCAAAAACTATGGCCAACGGTGGACTTTCCGGCACAGAAAGAAAAGTCGCGTTCTCATTAGCCAGTGTATTTGGGCTGCGCATGATGGGCTTGTTCATGATCATGCCTGTCTTCGCGCTCTATGGACAAGATCTCAAAGGCTTCTCACCTCTGTGGGTGGGTATTGCCATCGGCGCCTATGGTCTGACTCAAGCGATACTGCAGATCCCCATGGGGATACTGTCAGACAGAATTGGCCGCAAGCCGGTGATCCTCGGTGGCCTGTTGGTGTTTGCCCTCGGCAGTGTCCTGGCGGCTATGTCCGACAGCATTTATGGCGTTGTCGCCGGCCGCGCCTTGCAGGGTATGGGGGCCATCGCCGCCGCCGTGCTGGCATTGGCGGCAGATCTCACCCGGGATGAGCAACGCACCAAGGTGATGGCCATCATAGGCATGTGCATAGGTTTCTCCTTTGCCTTGTCGCTGCTGGTGGGGCCTGTGGTGGCACAGCATCTTGGGCTATCTGGCTTGTTTGCCCTGACGGCTGGCTTGGCGCTGCTGGGTATGCTGATAGTGCAGCTGCTGGTACCCAACCCTGTGGCTCATGCGCCCAAGGGCGATACCATGGCGGAACCGGGCAAGCTGAAAAATATGCTTAAAGATCCGCAGTTGTTTCGCCTCGATGCCGGTATTTTTATTCTGCATTTGGTACTGACGGCGGTATTCGTGGCATTGCCGCTGGACTTGGTGGACGCCGGCCTTGCCAAAGAAAAGCACTGGATGCTGTACTTCCCGGCCTTTGTCGGCGCTTTCTTTTTGATGGTGCCGCTGATCATCATCGGCGTGAAGCGCAATAATACCAAGGGCATGTTCCAGTTGGCCCTGCTGATCATGTTGGCTGCCTTGCTGGCGATGGCGCTGTTTTCCCATAGTCTTTGGGTGTTGGCGGTAGCCATAGTGGCCTTCTTTACCGGCTTTAACTACTTGGAAGCCTCGCTGCCCAGCCTGATCGCCAAATTTTGTCCTGTGGGCGCCAAAGGTTCGGCCATGGGGGTGTATTCCACCAGTCAGTTTCTCGGTGCCTTCTGTGGCGGTTTGCTCGGTGGGGGCGCCTATCAAATCATGGGCGCTGCCGGGGTATTTACCGTGGCGGTGGTGCTGTTAATTATCTGGCTGGCATTGACCCTGGGAATGAAAAATCCAGTGTTGCTCAAGAGTTACACTCTGGAGGCTCAGGTGAACGGCCGCGAGCATGCGCAGAAGATGGCCGCCGAGCTGTCTGCGCTGCAAGGGGTTGCCGAAGCCATAGTGGTTTTGGAAGAAAAAGTCGCCTACCTCAAGGTGAACGATCAATTCGATTTAAGACAAGCCAGAGCTGTGTTAGGCTCTGTCAATTAAGCTAAGTATTACGTGAAAATCGCAGGAGATTTCGATGGCCAGTCGTGGTGTTAATAAGGTAATTCTGGTGGGCAATCTGGGACAGGACCCAGAGGTGCGCTACATGCCAAACGGCAACGCCGTAGCGAATATCACAGTGGCCACCAGTGAGTCATGGAAAGACCAGCAGGGCCAACAGCAAGAGCGTACCGAATGGCATCGGGTTGTCATGTTCGGCAAGCTGGCTGAAATTGCCGGTGAATATCTGCGCAAAGGCTCGCAAGTGTATCTGGAAGGCAAGCTGCAGACCCGCAAGTGGAAAGATCAGAGCGGTCAGGACAAGTACACCACTGAAGTGGTTGTTGATATGGGCGGTACCATGCAGATGCTGGGTGGCCGTAACCAAAATCAAGGTGGTATGAGCCAAGGCGGCAATCAGGGTGGTATGAACCAAGGTGGTATGAACCAAAGCCAAGGTAGTTACGGTGGTGGTCAGGCACAGTCTCAATCTCAATACAATGCGCCACAGCAGTCCGGCGGCTATCAGCCCAAGCCTGCCCAGCAACCGCAGCAGCCACAACAGCCACAACAGCAGTACAACGCGCCGCAGCAGCAAAGCTATGGTCAGCAGCAGAACTCAGGTTATGCGCCCAAGCCACAGCAGCCAGCGCCGCAACAACAGGCAGCTCCGCAACAGCGGCCGGCACCACAGCCTCAGCCACAACAGCAGAACTACACGCCGGATCTGGATGACGGCTGGGATGATGATATCCCGTTCTGATATCGGCACTTGTGCTTGATACCGCAAAAAGCCACTGCAACTGCAGTGGCTTTTTTGTTGGAGTTAGTTTTTCCTGGCTTGTTCTGTCAGTGCCGGTATCTTCACCAAATATTCCAGCGCCTGCTCGGTGAAGCCCAGCTTTAATAGATGCTCACGGCTGAATGGCGCTTGCTTAAGAGGTGCTCCGGAAAGACTGCGCTTGAGCCAATCCGGGTTGCCTATGGCCGCAGAGCCGATGGCAACCAGTTCGGCACCCAGGTTGAATGCCCGTTCGGCGGTATGGATATCTGTGATAGCTCCGGCAAACATTAACGGAACATGGCCATGATAGCCTTGGCGAATCTGTGTCAGCAACGGGCCTGCCTGTTTGTCTTCATTGGCTTGTTTGAAGCTGTTCCCCATGGAAAAGTGCAAATAGTCGAGCGCCTCTTCGGCCAGTAGGTTGGCGACTTCCAATTGGTTGGCCAGGCGGATGCCGCTCACATTGGCGTAGCTCTCGGGAGACAGGCGTACACCAATCAAAAATGAGCGCGGCAGACGCTGCCGGATACCGCGAATAATATCTATGATGATCCTGGCGCGATTGCGGCTGCTGCCGCCCCAAATATCCTCGCGCCGATTCACCTCTGGGTTAAGAAAATTACACAGCAGGAAATGGTGGGCGGCATGCAGTTCCACACCGTGCAGTCCCGCGGCATAAGCCCGCTCGGCAGAGTTGATAAAAGCTTGAATAAGCTGCCGGATTTCCTCATCCTGCAGCTGTGCTACCCCACTTGGATATCTTGTTCCCTGTGCTATTGCTGAGGGGCCTTTGGGGCCTTCTGCGTTCAACTCGGGGAGGGCCCGCAGGCCGCCATGGTGCAGCTGCACCAACACCTTGGCTTGGTTGGCTTCGGCAGAGCTGGCCACGGGGAGCCAGGATTGCTGCTGCGCCTCAGTCATCAGGGCCGGTTGTCCAGACCAGCAACGTCCACCGGGCAAAACCTGGGTGGCAGGGGTTATCAGCATGCCAAAGCCCCCTTGGATACAGAGCTGCAGCCACTGCAACTCGGCTTGGGATGGGTCGCCATTGGCTGCGCTCATATTGTGGGTCAATGGCGCCAATACCGCACGGTTTTTAAGGCTCACGCCGGCGTTGCCAAAGAGGAACTCGTGTTTCAGTGAAGCTGACATCTCACTTTTCCTTTTGTGTCCAATCTATGCCTCTACTGTACATCTGTCGCTATGGGAAATAATCTGTCATTCAGGAAATGTATTCGCTCCTGGTGGGAATGAATTGGCACTTGAGGGGAACAACAATGGATCATCATAAGCTGGACAACCTTTATCTGATGCGGCTTTTTACCCTGATTGTCCGTCTGGGTTCCTTTGCGGCCGCCGCCCGCCAGCTACAAATCACTGCCGGTAAAGTTTCCAAGGATATTCACTTTCTGGAACAGCGACTGCAAACCCGGTTGTTGCACCGCACAACTCGCAGCCTGACGTTGACCGATGACGGTGAGCTGTATTTTCAACAGGCCGAGCGGATCCTCGAGCTCAATGAGCAGCTGCTCGATAGCCTCAGTCGGCGCAGGCATGAACTGGCCGGCGAACTGAGGATTACTGCCCCGGAACTCTGGGGCGAGCTGGTGTTGACTCCCGTGCTGCTCGGCTTCAAGGCCAGGCATCCGCAGGTAAGCATAGTGGCCGAGTTTTCCAATCGAGCGGTAGACCTGCTGCAAGATGGGTTTCATATCGCTTTTCGCAGCACCCAGCTCTCGTCAGAGCCCTATATTGCCAGGGAACTGGGGCAGGACGAGTCGGTTCTCTGCGCTGCACCGGCTTACTTGGCATCACGCCTTGCTCCGGCTCAACCCGGCGACTTGTTGCAGCATGAGTTGGTCACTTTGGCGCAGGGAAACAGCCGAAATGAACTTTGGTGTTTTGAACATTCCGCAGGCCAACAGCAGCTTGAGGTTCGGGGCTCTTTGGTGTTCAACAACAAGAAAGCTATCCATGCCGCGGTTTGTCATGGGTTTGGTATAGCCAGATTGCCCAGGTATCTGGCCGAGCCCAGTCTGAAACAGGGAAAGCTGCAAACCGTATTGCCCGAATACAGGCTCAAGAGCGCCACTTTTTATGCGCTCTATACGCAGCGCCGCCGAGAGTCGGCACTGATCCGGGCCTTTATTGATGCGGTAGAACAGGCTCTGTCATTGCAAGCGCTCGCTTGATATGAAGCTGGCGGGAATTTATCGCGGCATCTTTCGCCCGAAAAGTTCCCTCTAGCCCCATAGCCGTGGGATATTTTTCAGCTGAAATTGGCAATCTTTACATTTGTAATCTGTTTGTGCCCTGCCTTGGTGGTGGGCGTTTTTCGGGCAGTGGGTCAATTTGACTTGATGACGGTTATTCTGTTTCCCCGGCTGTCCATTGCAGATAGTGTGAAAGTGTTACTGATGTAATACTTTGTTTTATCTGTTATATTCCTGCGTTCTGTTATTTCCCCTTGTGCTTGTTGCCGGCTTTTTTAGCGCAACCCTTTTCTATTTCCCGTCGATTGAGCCTCAGTTAATGGTGCTTTATCCTGCCTTTTTCGCTGTTGGGACAAAATTTACCTATATGTTTGGACAAAATGTCTTTCAGTGTATTTTTTGTTCATTTTGGTTTTATAAACTGCTTTTTGTTTGTTTGTTGGCTTTTTATTCTGGCTGGTTTTGTTTTTGTGGTTCAATTTGTCATAGCTATTCCTTTGTGATCTCTGTCTCGTGTCATTATTTGTTATCCTGAGTTTCTTTAAGGATAATCTTACACAGAGTGTGGTCTTTGGTTCGACTGCACTTGGCAGGTCGCAGCCAAGGGCTGCGACCCCAATCAAAACTCATAACGACAAGAGTGTGAGGACGCTATGAACAGACGTCAGTTTTTCAAACTGTGCGCTGCCGGGGCGGCAACTTCAGCCATATCTGCGCTGGGGTTGTTGTCCGAGAAGGCTTATGCCGCAGTTCGGGAATTCAAACTACTCAGAGCTAAAGAGACCCGCAACAACTGCCCGTATTGCTCGGTGGGTTGTGGCTTGCTTATGTATAGCCAAGGCAGCGGTGGCAAAAACTCTGAACATGCCATTTTTCATATTGAAGGTGATGCCGATCATCCGGTAAACCGCGGGGCGCTCTGCCCTAAAGGCGCAGGCCTGGTGGACTATGTTAACAGTCCGCACCGTCTGCAGTACCCTGAGTATCGCGCTCCGGGCACCAATGAATGGAAGCGCATCAGCTGGGGCGAAGCTTACAAGCGTATTGCCCGTTTGATGAAAGACGACCGTGATGCCAACCTGATTGAGAAAAACGCCGATGGCGTTACAGTCAACCGTTGGTTGACCACAGGGATGATGACCTCATCCGGTATGGCGAACGAGAGTGGTCTTGCGACTCAGAAGTTTGCTCGTTCTCTCGGCCTAGTCGCCATCGATACCATTGCACGTAACTGACACTCCCCAACGGTAGCAAGTCTTGCTCCAACATTTGGGCGCGGTGCCATGACCAACCATTGGATCGACATCAAGAACTCTAATGTAGTGATAATTATGGGCGGTAATGCTGCAGAAGCGCACCCTGTCGGTTTCGGCTGGGTCACAGAAGCTATGCAACATAACAATGCCAAATTGATTGTGGTTGACCCTCGCTTCAACCGTAGTGCCGCTTTGGCCGATCACTATGCTCCTATCCGCTCAGGCACAGATATTGCCTTCTTGCTGGGTGTGATCCGCTATCTGATCTCCACCAACCAGATCAACTTCGACTATGTGAAGGCCTATACCAACGCCAGCTATCTGGTGCGGGAAGACTTTGAATTCCACGAAGGTCTGTTCTCCGGTTTCGATGAAGAGAAGGGCGACTACAACAAAGAATCCTGGTTCTATCAACTCGACGAAGACGGCTATGCCAAGGTGGATGAATCCCTTGAGCACCCACGTTGTGTGTGGAACCTGCTGAAAGAGCACGTAGAACGTTACGACTTTGCCACTGTCAGCAACATCACAGGGACGCCGGTAGATGACTACCAGGTGGTCTGTGAGGCGATTGGCAGCACTTATACCAAAGACAGGGTTGCGACCTTTATGTATGCCCTGGGTTGGACTCACCATAGTAAGGGTGCGCAGAACATTCGCACCATGGCCATGGTGCAGTTGCTGCTGGGCAATATTGGTCAGTTGGGTGGTGGGGTTAACGCCTTGCGTGGTCACGCCAACGTTCAGGGCTCAACCGATATGGGTCTGCTGGCGCAGAGTCTGCCTGGCTACGTTAAACTGCCCAACGACAATGAACCCACTTTGGCCGCTCACCTAGCAGCGCATACGCCCAAGCCTTTGCGTCCGGGTCAAACCAACTACTGGCAAAACTATCCCAAGTTCTATGTCTCTTTGCTGAAAGCGTTCTGGGGCGATAACGCGACCCCTGAAAACGACTTCGGTTACGACTGGTTGCCGAAATGGGATCAGATGTATGACTTTGGCCGCTACCTCGACATGATGTATCGCGGTCAGATCAACGGTTGTATCGTGCAAGGGGTTAACGCGATTAACTCTATGCCCAACCGTAACAAGAACCTCAAGGCGCTGAGCAAGCTCAAGTACTTGGTCGTGCTGGACAACTTGTCATCTGAAACCGCAACCTTCTGGCAAAACGAACCCGGCTTCAACGAAGTCGATACCGCCAGTATCCAAACGGAAGTGTTCCGTCTGCCCACAACCTGTTTTGCCGAGGAAGAAGGTTCCATCGTCAACTCGGGTCGCTGGATGCAGTGGCACTATAAAGGCGCCAATGCTCCCGGCGAAGCCATGGCCGACTCGGAAATCGTTGCCGGCATCTTGCTGGAGCTGAAAAAGCTGTATCGCGAAGAGGGCGGTAAACTGCCTGAGCCTGTGGCTGCGGTTAACTGGGAATACACAGATGCCCATAACCCGAGCTCTGTTGAGCTGACCAAAGAGTTGAACGGATACGATGTTAACACCGGCCGTCAACTGAGCAGCTTTACTGAACTCAAGGCCGATGGCAGCACCGCCTGTGCCTGTTGGATCTATGCCGGTTCCTGGACCGAGCAAGGCAACCAGATGGCACGCCGCGACAACCACGATCCGTCAGGTAAAGGTATTACCCCTGGATGGGCATTTGCTTGGCCTGCCAACCGTCGGGTGCTCTACAACCGTGCCTCTTGTGATGTCAACGGTAAGCCATGGGATCCAAACCGCACCATAGTCGAGTGGAAAGATGGCAAGTGGGAAGGCATAGACGTGCCTGACTTCAACGCCAAGCTCAATCCACAGGACAGTGCACACCCATTCATCATGCAGCCGGAAGGGGCGGGCCGTTTGTTCGCGCTGAAACTGCTGAAAGAAGGGCCGTTCCCTGAACACTATGAGCCGGTGGAATCACCAATCGGTACCAACCCGTTGCATCCGAAAGTGGTGCACAGCCCAGTGCTGCGTTGGTTTGAGGGTGTGAAAGAAACCATAGGTACCAAAGAGGAGTTCCCATACGCCTGTACCACTTACTCGCTCACAGAACACTTTAACTTCTGGACGACTCACTGCCGTTTGGCGGCGATATCCATGCCAGAGACCTTTGTGGAAATGAACGAGCAGTTGGCGGCAGAAAAAGGCATCAAGAATGGCGACTGGGTGAAAGTGAGCTCCAAGCGTGGCCACATTCTTACCAAAGCCTTGGTGACCAAGCGTTTGCGTCCACTGCAGGTCAATGGTCAAACGGTACACACTCTGGGTATTCCACGTCACGGTAGCCATAACGCCCTCACCAAGAAGGCTTATAGCTGTAACGTGCTGACTACCGAAATGGGTGATGCCAACACGGGTGTTCCTGAGTACAAAGCGTTCCTGGTGAACGTTGAGAAGGCGGAGGTCTGATAATGGCAACACAAGATATTATTCGACGCTCCGGCACCTCAGCGGCAACGCCGGCATCGCAAACTCGGATTGGTGACGTCAAGCAGGTCGCAAAACTGTTTGATGCGACCAAGTGTAACGGCTGTAAGGCCTGTCAGGTGGCGTGCTCCGAATGGAACGATCTGCGCGAAGAAGTGGGCAGTTTCGAGGGAAGTTATCAAAACCCGATGAAACTCTCAGGCCAGGTCTGGACCCTGATGGAGTACAACGAGGTGATGGACGAGCGCAATAAGCTGCGCTGGCAGTTCACTCACTCTGCTTGTATGCACTGTGCCGATCCCGCCTGTCTCAAGGCGTGTTCGACCGCAGGCGCCATTGTGCAGCATGTCAATGGGGTGGTGGACTTCGATTCAGACAAGTGTATCGGTTGCGGTTATTGCGCCAGCGCTTGTCCGTTCGATATCCCCAAAATCGATCCCAAGGACAACAAGGCCTACAAGTGCACCATGTGTTCCGACCGTCTGGCGGTCGGGCTGGAGCCTTCCTGTGTCAAGACCTGTACTACAGGCGCGCTGCGTTTCGGTACCCGTGAAGACATGTTGTTCTATGCCGATAAGCGGGTGGCCGAACTCAAGGAACGCGGCTTTGCCAAGGCCGGGCTTTACAACCCTGAGGGTGTGGGTGGCACAGGGATGATGATGATATTGCACGATGTCACTCAGCCTGAAAGCTACAACATGCCGGAAGATCCGCAGATCCCACTGTCTGTCACTCTGTGGCAGGACTGGGTCAAGCCTCTGGGTACAGTTGGGATCCTGGCAACAGCCGCTGTGGCTTGTCTGCACAAGATCACCGTTGGCCGCAACATAGTCGAAGAGGATCAACCCGGTTATCAGCCGCCTGAAGAAGATCAGCAAGCGGCTCAGAAAGAGGAGGACGGCAAATGAGCGAGCATCACAAGCAAGAGATGATAGTGCGTCATAAGCTGTTCGACCGTATCTGCCACTGGTTTATTGTGGCGGCAGGTTTAGTCACTTTCCTGACCGGTTTTTCGTTCTTTTATCCTTCCTTCCAGTGGATGGGGGCTATTGCAGGCACGCCTCAATTGGCGCGCTTTATCCACCCCATTGCCGGGTTGTTTATGTGTCTGCCGCTGATGCTGATGTTGGTGCGTTACTACCATCACAACAAGTGGGAGAAGAACGACCTGAAATGGATGCTGGCCATCAAGGACGTGATGTTTGAGAACGAGGACAAGATCCCGCCTATCGGCCATTACAACCCTGGGCAAAAGGTGCTGTTCCGTGCGTTTGTGGTGACATCTATCGTACTGACTGTCACCGGCTTCATTATGTGGCAGCCCTATTTTGCACCTTACTTCTCAGCCACTACTGTGGGCTGGGCCATTCTGCTGCACGCCGTCTGTGCTCTCATCATGTTGATTTTCGTGATGGTGCACTTCTGGATGGCGACCTGGGTAGAAGGTTCGGTCGCGGGCATGCTCTACGGCAAGGTCTCCAAGGCCTGGTGCCGTAAGCACCACCCCAGAATGCTGGAAGAAGATTCGGAAGCGGAGAAACATTAAATGAGTCATACAGCCGAGATACCCCTGGCCCCCGGCAGCGAGTCGCCGCTGGAGCTCAAACCACTGAAAGCCGCCGACCCTGCCAGCGTCTATCTGCGCAGAGCCAAGCGTTTGGAAGTGTTGGCCAAGGACTCGCCGC
This sequence comes from Shewanella algae, assembly GCF_009183365.2. NCBI lineage: Bacteria > Pseudomonadati > Pseudomonadota > Gammaproteobacteria > Alteromonadales > Shewanellaceae > Shewanella > Shewanella algae. The sequence continues at coordinate 4,213,145 of NZ_CP068230.1, read as the reverse complement.
TGGCTGATTACCTGGAGCTGTGTCGCCGTTTGGTCGCTGTACAGGCCAAACTGGCGGCGAAGGAAGACTTCGGTCTTCCTCCAGCCTGGGACAAGTCCGAGGGGCAGCCCCTCACCGACTTGGGTCCCAGCGCCGACAGTTACTGGCAGAGCTTGCTGCAGCAGTTGCTCAGTGAACTCCTGCCGCAGGTGGATGAGTCGGTCGCCCGGGTGCTGCGTCTTTTGATGCAACAGGCACCCGAGCAATTGAGTGCCTGGGGGCAGGCGCTGCGTCAGGGCAACCTGAGTGCAGTGCCCGCCAGGTTCAGTCTGTTTCTGTGGGCCGCTATGGGGCTTTATTGGTCTCATTGGGCGCCGGCAGTTATTCAGCGCATGGATCAGCGCAGGGTCGAACAGCAGAGCCTGTGTCCGGTCTGTGGCAGCCATCCGGTTGCCAGCGTGATAGTCGATGAACCCAGAGCCGGTTTGCGTTATCTGCATTGCAGCCTGTGTGAGAGCGAGTGGCACTACATACGTGCCCACTGCACTTGTTGCGGGCATGACAAGGAGATGAACCTCTGGTCTCTGGACGACTATCAGGCCAATGTTCGCATCGAAAGCTGCGAGGCTTGTCATGGTTATACCAAGATGATGTTCCTCGAAAAGGCGCCGCTGATGGATGTGGCCGCCGATGATTTGGCGACCCTGATGCTCGACAGTCAGCTCAATGAGAAAGGCTATGGTGCTACCACAGTCAATCCCTTGTTGCTGGCCCACGAGACAGAAGACAGCGAGTAACCAAGCCAGTAAGAAAGCCGGGAGGGCTCAGGCCCTCCCTTTATTCAGTCAATGATGAAACAGATGATGACCCAAACTGCCGATACTCTCAAAGACCTCTATCGGGCTTTGCCTTCCATGGATAGCCTGCTGGCCGAGCCAGCTCTGGCCCCACTGCTGAGCCGCTTTGGCAAGGCCGCCGTCAAACAGGCGCTGGATGGACAACTTCGGCTGGCAAGAGCCGGGATAGGCAGCGAGCAACGCCTGCCTGAGTGGTGTCACTCACACCAAGCCTTGTATGGCATTTTGGTTGATCAGCTGTCCAGCGATTATCGCCACAGTTTAAGGCCGGTATGGAACCTCACCGGCACCCTACTGCACACCAACCTGGGACGGGCGCAGCAATCCGAGGCGGCCATCGAGGCCGTCACTTCTGTGATGCGTTACCCAACTCCGCTGGAGTTTGAGTTGCAGGCCGGCAAGCGCGGCCACAGAGATAATGCCGTCAGCTCGCTTATTCACCGCCTCACCGGCGCCGATGCCTGCTGTGTGGTCAACAATAATGCCGCCGCCGTGCTGTTGATGCTGTCGGCGGTGGCGGCCGGTAAAGAGGTGATAGTTTCCCGCGGTGAGCTGGTGGAGATAGGCGGCGCCTTCCGGATCCCCGACATCATGCGTCAGGCCGGGGTTACCCTGGTGGAAGTGGGTAGCACCAACCGTACCCACCTCAGGGATTACGAGCAGGCGATAACCGAAAACACCGCTGCCATCATGAAGGTACACACCAGTAACTACCATATTCAGGGCTTTACCGCCTCGGTGGAAGAGTCGCGGCTGGCGACACTGTGCCGCGAGCACGATATTTCGCTGATCTCGGATCTCGGCAGCGGTTCGCTCACCGACTTGCGCCGCTTCGGGCTTAAACAGGAACCCACTCCCCAGGCGATGCTGGCCGATGGGGTCGATTTGGTAAGCTTCTCCGGCGACAAGCTGCTCGGCGGCCCTCAGTCCGGGCTGATTGTCGGCAAACAGTCGCTTATCAACAAGTTGCAAAGCCATCCGCTCAAACGGGCGCTGCGCTGCGACAAGCTGATTTTGGCGGCGCTGGAAGCCACACTGATCCATTATCTCAACCCGGAAACCCTGGATACTGAACTGCCTATGATGGCCAAGTTCGGCCGCAGCCAGCAGCAACTCAAACTGCTAGGCAGCCGTTTGCACCAGGCGTTGCAGCCCCTGTTTGCCCCCGGCTATCAACTGGAGCTGGTGGAGTGCCGCACCCAGGTGGGCAGTGGCTCACAGCCGGATACCTTCCTGCCTTCGGTGGCTCTGGCTTTCAGAGCCAATCCGGGCGCTAGCCTGATTGAGCTTGAGCAACACTTCAAGCAGGCCGAGCGGCCGGTGATTGGCCGGATCAGCAATGAGCAACTGCTGCTGGATCTGCGCGGGGTCGACGATGAAGCCGAGTTACTAGCCGAGCTGAGCACTCTGGGAGTGTCGCTGTGATCCTGGTAACCGCCGGCCATGTAGACCATGGCAAGACCAGCCTGATTCGGGCCCTGACAGGGCAAAATACCGACAGATTGCCGGAAGAGAAACGCCGCGGCATGACCATAGATCTGGGTTATGCCTTTATGCCGTTTGCCGACGGCCAGCGACTGGCCTTTATCGATGTGCCTGGCCATGAAAAGTTTATCAACAACATGCTGGTGGGCGTCAGTCATGCCAGACACGCGCTCTTGGTACTGGCCTGTGACGACGGCGTGATGCCGCAGACCCGTGAACACCTGCAGATTTTAGCCATGTTGCCGCTTAAGAGCCTGACGCTGGTGCTCACCAAGAGTGACCTGGTGGAGCGGGTCCGCATTGATGAAGTGGCTGCAGAGAGTGAGGCGCTGCTCTGTGAGTTTGCCCTCAAGGCCTCCGGTGTGTTTAGCGTTTCGGCCAGCAATGGCCAGGGGATCGATTCACTCAGAGAGCATATTCTGGCGCTGGCATCGAGCGAGCTACAGCTTGAGAAGGCTTGCGTCGCCGCAGACGCGCAGCAGGCCTTTCGCATGACCATGGATCGCGCCTTCAGCGTCAAAGGCGCCGGTTGGGTGGTCACGGGCACAGTGATCAGTGGCAGTGCCAATGTCGGTGATAACCTCTACAGCTCGGGTCAGAAAGACAAGCTGAGGATCCGCGGCATTCACTGCCAGGGGCAGGAGTCGCAGACGGCGCTGCCGGGCACCCGGGTCGCCCTCAATCTCAGTGGTGTTGATAACCACAGAGCGCCGCAGCGCGGCGATTGGCTCAGCAACTTGCCGCAGCCGGACGCCTGTGGCCGCCCTGTGGTGCAGATCCGTGCCTTTGAGCCAGTGACTCACTGGCAGAGCGTACATTGCCACCACGGCGCCGATCATACTCTGGGGCGCATATCCCAACTGACCGAGGCCGATGAGCGCGGCTACTGCCTGGCTGAACTGGTGCTGGATAAGCCACTGATATTGTGCCAGGACGACCCCATAGTGCTGCGCCATGCCAGTGGCAAGCATACCCTGGGTGCCGGCAGAGTACTGGCACTCACAGTGCCCAATCGCAAGAAACGCACCGAAGAGCGGCTCGCTCTTCTTGGCCGTCTCGCCGACGCCGAAACTCCGGCCGCGGCTCTTACCCTTCTAGGCAGGCAGCAGGCCTTGGCCGTGCCTGACTTGGCCTGGCGCTGGCAGTTGACCGAAGCCGGTTTGAGTCGGCTCATCGAAGAATCCGGACTCAGCCGCCATGGCGGTTTCCTGTTGGCACCTGAACTGCTTGAGGCCGAGCAGCAGCACTATCTGTCCTTGCTGGAGCAATACCATCAGCAGCACCCGGATCAATTGGGGCTGGGGCGCAACCGCCTGCTGCGCATGAGTCACAGCAAGTTGCCATCGCCGCTGGCCGGTTTGATCCTGGAGCGCCTCTGTCGCGATCGCCGCATGGTGTTGCGCGGCGCCTTGCTGCAGTTGCCGCAGCACAGAATGACCTTGGATCCCAAAGCCGAAGCCTGTTGGCAGCGTTTATCTCCTTGGCTGGAGCAGCAGGATACCCCTGTGTGGGTCACGGAAATGGCCGAATATCTTGAATTGGAGCCGGGTGAGCTGCGGCCGCTGTGTTTCCAGTTGGTGCAACAGGGATTTATCACCGCCGTGGTGAAAGACAGATATCTGCTCAGCAGTAAGCTGTGCCACTACGCCGATCTTATTCGCGGTCATTTAGAGCTAAAGGGACAACTGGAAACCGCCGAGTTCAAGGCGATGGTAGGTCTTGGCCGCAAGGTAAGTATTCAACTGTTGGAGTTCTTCGATCGCAGCGGTTTTACTCGCAGGAAGTATCGCAGTAACAGTCGGGAGATCCGGGACGCTGAACTTTTCTGGTCCCATGAAGATTGGCGGAAGAACATAGGAGTCGAACCTACCCGGGACTGCTGGCAGCCCCACCCGGATTTGAAGTCCGGACGCCTCACCGGAGACGACGTTCTTCCATCGAAAGACAGAAGGATAATAGAAAATGAATGCAATTGAAGCAACCCTGTTTTTATTTACTTTATGAGTTTGTGATATAGCTCTTATTTTATTTTAAAGTCTGTAAATTTTTATTATTTAGATAGGTTCAGAGGGTACTTATGGATTATTATTCGCATGACGTTGTCACCGAGAAACAAGTTACCCTTATGGAACAAGGGCAGGCTTCGGAATTAACTGACTACTTAGCGAACGAAGTGAGAATCGCCCTGGTATATAACGGCATTGCCCACACGGTAATGTTGGCCAGTCCGCAGGATCTCGAAGCCTTTGCAATCGGCTTTACCTTGTCGGAGCGCATAGTCAGAAACATAAATGAAATCAAGGGTGTTGAACTTGAGTATACCGAAGAAGGTGTGCTGGTTCAGATTGAGATAACCCAAAGATGTTTCATGGAATTAAAGCAACAAAGACGCAATATGGCCGGTAGAACCGGTTGTGGACTTTGCGGTGTTGCCCAACTTGAAGAAGCGGTTAAACCTGTTATTCGAGTTGATGATGGTGCCAAGTTTAATATCAATAATTTAAAGGTTGCTTTGAATTTTGTTAAGGACAATCAACAGCATTTTAAATTAACTGGCGCCACCCATGCTGCCATGGGTTTAAATAAAGATGGGCATATTATTGATGCCTATGAAGATATTGGAAGACATATAGCACTGGATAAGTTAATCGGTGCCTTTTCACAGAAACATGCCGAGCGGCCAATCGCGGTTTTATTGACCAGCAGAGCCAGTTTCGAGATGGTGCAAAAGGCTGCCAGTGCCAATATTCAGATTCTTTTTGCCATGTCCGCCGTGACCTCACTGGCGTTGGAGTTGGCCGAGAAGAGCAACATCACGCTGGTGGGCTTTTGCCGCAACGGTCGTGCGACGCTCTACACCCATGGTCACAGACTGACGGGATTGAGCCGCGATCGCCTGGCCAAAGCCATTTAGGGAAGCTGCGAATAAGGCCTCGAAGTACCGGGCCTCTTCCCTGGCACAGCGCTTACTGTCTGCTCATCATCGTTGTTAAACACTGTTTATGACCGGTCGGAACCCAGTTCCAGCCGGTCTTTAGTGCTTTGATGATGGTAGACAGCCGGTCGTTTGCTGCACTCCAGCGATTTTATCGCCGTAAAGGCATACATAAGATGCGACAGGTCAGTTTCTGCGGGCTGCCTGTTCGCACCTGTAATGGTTGACGGACACGCCTGTGTCCGTTTAGACAAGGTCTCGTTCATTAGGGTAATGACATGACATGGCAACAATTTAAACAACAATATCTGGTCCGTTTCTGGGCTCCCATGCCGGCTGTTATCGCTGCTGGTATTCTCTCCACCTACTATTTTGGTCTTACCGGAACCTTCTGGGCCGTGACCGGCGAATTTACCCGCTGGGGTGGGCATTTACTGCAAATACTTGGTGCCGAGCCGGAAAACTGGGGTTACTTCAAGGTGATAGGTTTGGCCGGTACGCCGCTGGATCGCATCGACGGCATGATGATTATCGGTATGTTCGGTGGCTGTATCGCTGCGGCGCTATGGGCCAACAACGTCAAGCTCAGAATGCCACAGAGCCGGGTGCGCATCATGCAGGCCCTGGTTGGTGGCATCATAGCCGGCTTCGGCGCCCGTTTGGCCATGGGGTGTAACCTGGCGGCCTTCTTTACCGGTATTCCACAGTTCTCGCTGCATGCCTGGTTCTTCGCGCTGGCCACTGCTGCCGGTTCTTACTTTGGCGCCAAGTTCACCTTGCTGCCCATGTTCCGCATTCCGGTGGCGCTGAAGAAGGTCACCAAGGCCAGCTCGGTCAAGCAGGACGAAAACCAGGCCAGAAGGCGTTTTCGGATCGGCATGCTGGTGTTTATCGGCATAGTCGGTTGGGGACTCCTGACCCTGTTCAACGCACCCAAGCTGGGTATTGCCATGCTCTGTGGTGTCGGTTTCGGTCTGCTGATTGAAAGGGCACAGATCTGCTTTACCTCGGCATTTCGCGACATGTGGATCACCGGCCGTACCCATATGGCCAAGGCGATCATCATAGGTATGGCGGTCAGTGCCATAGGGATTTACAGCTATGTGCAACTAGGGGTTTCACCCAAGATCATGTGGGCCGGTCCCAATGCGGTTATCGGCGGCTTGCTGTTCGGTTTCGGTATAGTGCTGGCCGGTGGCTGCGAAACCGGTTGGATGTACCGCGCCGTGGAAGGGCAGGTGCACTTCTGGTGGGTTGGCCTGGGTAATGTTATCGGCTCCACCATTTTGGCCTACTACTGGGACGACTTTGCCGAACCACTGGCCACCAGTTGGGACAAGGTCAACCTGCTTTCCAGCTTGGGGGACAAGGGCGGCTTGCTGGCCACCTACCTGATGTTGGGCCTGGCGTTTGCCGCCATGCTCGCCTGGGAAAAACAATTCTTTGCCCGTAAAGCCAAACGGGATGCACAACTGACTGCGGAGGCCGCGTAATGAGCCAATATACTCCTGATTATCAATTGGATATGGTTGGTGAACCTTGTCCTTATCCCGCCGTTGCCACCCTGGAGGCCATGCCCCAGCTCAAGCCCGGCGAAATTCTGGAAGTGATCAGCGACTGCCCACAGTCGATCAACAATATTCCATTGGATGCCAAGAACCACGGTTACAAGGTGCTGGAGATAGAACAGAACGGCCCGACTATCCGTTATCTGATCCAGCGCTGAGGAGCCGGTTATGCTGACGATTCTCAGTGGTTTGGGCATAGGTCTGGCCATGGGGTTTGTGATGCAGCGGGGGCGTTTCTGCATGGCGGGTGGCATACGTGACACCTTCCTGCAGAAAGACTTCACCATGGTGATCGCCATATTGATCGCCATCAGTATCCAGAGCCTGGGGCTGTTTGCCTTTTATGAGCTGGGCTGGGTCAAGTTGCCGACGGGGCATTTCCCCTGGTTGGCAACTCTGATTGGTGGCGTGCTGTTTGGCCTGGGTATGGCGGCGGCAGGCAGTTGCTCCACCGGAGCCTATTACAGGGCGGCCGAAGGCTTGGCTGCCAGTGTGATGGCAGTGCTGGGCTTTATTGTTGCCAGTAAACTGGTGCGCACGGCCGAGCTCAAGAGCATGCTGGCCCCCATCAAACAGCAACAGTTGGCCGATCAGACCCTGTATCAGAGCCTGGGGGTTTCGCCCTGGTTGGTGAGTATCGCCCTGGCGCTGCTGACTTCCGTACTGGCGATACGCTATCTCAAGCGGCGCAAGCACCCTGTGGCCCTGATGACCCCGAGGCGCAGCGGCCTGGCACATCTGTTGTTTGAAGCCCGTTGGCACCCGTTCGTGAGTGCGCTGATCATCGGCGTGCTGGCTCTGCTGGCCTGGCCTGCGAGCCTGGAAAGCGGTCGGGTCGGTGGCGTTGGTATCAGTGGCCCCAGCGCTCAGCTGTGGGATCTGCTGACCACTGGCAACACCAAGTTCTTCGGCTGGCCGGGATACTTCCTCATCGGCTTGTTTGTCGGGGCCTTTATTGCCGCCCGCGGCAGTTCGGAGCAGCGTTGGCGCTATCCGGGCCACAAGACGGTATTGTTTGGGCTTGTCGGCGGTCTGTTGATGGGCTTTGGCAGCGGTATTGCCGGCGGTTGCATGTTGGGCAATGCGCTTGTGGGTACCGCCTATCTGTCCTGGCAGGGCTGGCTGTTTATTCCGGCCATTCTGCTTGGCAGTTACTGCTTCAGTTACTTTACCCTGATCCGGCCCATGCGACTGGCTCAGATCTGAGTTTTATCCAAGGAGTTGTATATGAAACATGTTCTCGATACTACCGGCAAACTTTGTCCTTTCCCTTTGATAGAGCTGCAGAAGCTGATAAAGGGCATAGAAAAAGGCGACGAAGTGGTACTGGACTATGACTGCGCCCAGGCGACAGAAAACATTCCTCGCTGGGCCGCCGAAGAGGGCCATGAGGTGACTCACTTTGCCCAGAAGGGCGATGCTGCCTGGACCATGACCATCAAGAAGGGCTAACGGTCGTAAAGGTAAAAAAGCGCTGCCGAGGCAGCGCTTTTTTCATCCAAACTGTAACGCTATCAGCGAGCCTGCATCTGGATGCTGACCCCTTCAGCATTGGCACCATCCAGCATCAGATAGTACCAACCTTCGCTTGGCGCCTGCAGCAGTAAACGTTCTGCGTTGCCTTGCTGGGTGGATGCCTGTTGATAACTGTTGGCTGTAGGCCAGCTAGTGCCACCATAGAGGCTGACATCGCCGCTGCCGTGGCCTGTGACAACTTCAATCTCCTGAGTACCTTCGGCAATATAGAAGTAGAAGTCTCCCCGGCCACTGGCGGCGCAGATGGCCGCGCCGGACTGTAACTCGCTGTAACTCTGGGGAGCCTTGGTGGCGCAGGCATTTTCGAGGACACTGGGCTGAGGTTCACCGGCCGTGGCCACTTTCAGGCTCAGGCTGACACCGGCATACTGGTTGTCACTCTCCACCGCCAGGTAACGCCAGCCGCGATTGGCCGTGACTGTCAGTGTCTCGCTGTTGCCTGCGGTCTTGGCGAACGCATCATAGTGAGCTGTACCGGCCCAGGTATCGGCAGCATAGTAGAGATCGGCGTCACCAGTGCCGCCGCCGAGGCTGAAGGTCAGGCGAGTGTTATCTTCCTCGACCCAGACATAGAAGCTGGAACGGCCACCACTGAGGCATTCATTCTTGCCGGCCAGCAACTGGCCATAGTCTGTGCTCGGAGCACCGCAATCCACCGGCTCGCCGCCATCGCCATCACCGCCGCCTTGAGCCGGGTCCGGGTCGGCTTCGACTTCTGTGGTCGACAGCAATAGATCCACGCCGCCAAATTCACCGGCCAGAGTCAGGTAATGCCAGTAGCTGTCGGGGTTGAGGCGCACCTTGATCACCTCGTGATTCCCATTGCCTATACCTAAGCCCTCGTTGTTTTCGGCGCTGGCCCAGCCTTGGGAGCTGAAATAGATATCGGCATCACCCCAGCCGTCACCCACCTTGATCCACAGCTCTTGGTCGGAACGCTGCTCATTGGCAAACACCAGGCTGGCGCGGCCGTTTTTCGAGTCGATACACTCGATTGGCACATCCAGCAGCGGCGTCATGCCTTCCTGATAACGATAAGATTCGTCGCTGACCGTGCAGGGGGCAAAGTCGCGGCTGATATTGCCGCCCGGGCCACTCCAGTTACCTTCACGGCCGCTGGGTGCGGCGTCTATGTCGCTGGGGCCCTTATCCACTATGCCATTGTCGGCCGTGCTCAGGCCGCTTGTCAGCCAGCTGTACCATTCATTGTCATAACGACTGCCTATGCCATCTATCAGGGCTTGATACTCGCTGTAGTTGTCGCTGCGCAGCAGACTGAGGATCTGGCGAACATCATCCATATGGCGCTCGAACATAAAGCGCACCGCCAGATAGCCCCAGCGATAGACTCTGTCTTGTCCCGAGTCATAGGTGTTTTTGAATATTTGCGACAGGGCAAATGCCTTGGTTTCACCAAGTGCTATGGCTGCGGTGTTGGCATCCCGGTAGGAGATGTATTCCGCCAATCCTTCAACCCACCAGATGGTGTCGGCCGACATGCCGCGGGCAAAGTCGCCGTGGAGGTTGAAGCGGCCATCCAGGTAGTGCACATATTCATGCTGCAGGTTCCAGACATGGAAATCGGGGCGGCGCCACTCGGCTTCATAGGCGATAAAACGGGCCTGATTTTTGAGCCCGGCCGGCGAGCCTTCAAGATACATGCCGCCGTTGTCTGTGTTGATGCCGAAGAAGCTGCCGGCGAATGACTGGTAGTCGCCGGAGGAGTTGAAGATCACCAGCTCAAGATCGTCGTTGTTATCTTCGCTCACCGGAGTATTGCTGGTTTCCAGCTTGCTGTGGAAGTAGGCTTCCTGGTCGCTGAGCACTTCGCAGATCCAGCTTGCCTGATCCTGATACAGATCCTGGGCGCGCATCTTCAGGGTATCCGAGCACTTCCAGTTGAAACTCAGGGTGTCCTGCTCCAGTTGGTATTTGAAGCCGCAAATGCCGTAGTAGTCGCACTGGCTGCGGTCATAGTAGTCGGCCATTTCTGCAGCGGCGAGCCAGATGGCGCGGCTGCTGTCCTCTTTACTGCTGCTGTCGATTACCGCCTTGACCAGAGTCGTGACCCTGGGCTTCATCGCCTCTATGTAGTAGAGGCGGGACATCTCACGTACCGCATTGACCAGCAGGTATTCGGCGTTGGTTCCCAGTAGTTGGCGCTGCTCAAGTTGAAACTGATTGAGGGCATCGAGAATGCTCTGATCCCGGGCGAACAGCGCTTGCATTTCGTCGTTCCACTGAGCCCGGAACAGGGTAGTAAACACAGCATTGGCGGCGGCATTCATGCCAAACAGCGCCTGCCAGTCGCTGTCGTATTCGTTGAGAACCTTGATGGTTACCCAGTTGAATTCGGCACCCAGATTGGCCGAATCCACCAGGATCAATGCTTCTTTGAGAACCCCGGCATTGGCCTCGGAAACTGTCCAGCTCTTGGGATTGTTGAACAGACTATCCAGTGCGCCGCTTAACGCCGTGGTTACCGAGGCATCATAGGCGGGCACATCTTCCGGATGATAAAACTGCACATAGAGGGCGGCGCGGACAAAGTTTATCAAGGACTCCAGCCCTTGGGTGTCAGTTCCTGTGTAGCTTTCGGCGCGGCCGTCTATGGCATTGGCTACCGCCAGCACATTGGCCTGGCTGAAGCTGGCGGTGGCCTGACTGCCCACCAGGCTGTAAAAGGCACCGACACAAGCAGGCGTGGCGGCGCTTAATGCATCGACCAGTGCCTGACCATTGAGGCCTGTCAGCTCATCACAGCTGCTGTCGGCCTGCATCTGCAGATCGCCGGCCGCCGAGCGGCTCATCAGGTTGAGGCTTTCGACGGCTTGGCGTTTTTGGGGCGTTTTTTTGTCAACGGCATGTCCTTCAATTACCTGGTTCGCCACCGCCTGACTGCTAAAGGCCTGCGGCGGCGCCGGCAACGAAGCCTTTGTCTGCCTCTCCGCTTGAGAGTTGACCTCGCGCTTAAGCCGCGCGTGAGAGGCCAGTCTCGCCTGCTCGTTGGCTTGAGCGGGCAGTAAGGGATGACCGTGCAGCCTGGCGGCGGGATGAGGTGAGGAAGCTTGGGGGGAGGAGGGCTGTGCAAACGTCTGTTGGCTGAATGCCATGCCGGAAAGCAGGCCGATACTGGCGACCAGTGGGCTGATCTTCATTGGTTTTCTCCATTTTATTTGAGTCTGCTGTTGCAGATCTTTAGTGGTTAAAGTGACCTCCTGCGCCGTTTGCCGATACTGCCTGACTGTGCACAACACTTTATTCAGGGTAAATCAGTGTTTCATCATAGAAGTAAAGGAATAAAATATACAATATAAAATTGTCTATTTTTTATTCCAAAGGAAAACAGCGAGGATTTCCTTGGTCACCGCGAGCTAGGATAGATTTATAACGCAATGAAATTAATAGAATTTACATTTAAATTCGCCGAAGCTGAATTTTGCCTGGCGGCTTTGTTGTGCTTCTGGCAAAAGACAGAAGCCATTTGCTGCGAAGCACGCCTTGCATCCAGGCCTGAAAGCCGATGCAGTGCATAGATGGGACTTGTTCGCATCTTCCTTGGCGCGGGTATGAGCCTGAGACGGCTTCTGCTACTGTGTTGGCTACAGGTATCAGTCTCTGCCAGGCTTGGCCTCTGGATTAACGTCAGAGGCAAATCTTTCGGCAGTGGCTCAGTTATCAAGGAGCAGTGTATGAGACAGGTGACTTTCGACACACCCGGGCAGCCCGAGGTGCTTTATCTGACGGATGTGGAGATCCCCAAACCCGGTCCGGGTCAGGTGTTGATTCGGGTGGCGGCGGCCGGGGTCAATGGCCCGGATCTGGCTCAGCGTAAAGGCAACTATCCGCCGCCGGCAGACGCTTCCCCCGTGCTGGGGTTGGAAGTGGCCGGCGAGATAGTGGCGCTGGGGCAGGGCGTAGCGCAATGGCAGACCGGGCAAGAGGTCTGTGCCCTGGTGCCGGGAGGCGGTTACAGTGAGTATGTGCTCACCTGGGCCGATCATTGTTTGCCTATTCCCAGGGGCTGGAGTCTGGAAGAAGCCGCTGCGATTCCCGAGACTTTCTTTACTGTGTGGGGCAATCTGTTTATGCGAGCCGGGTTGCAGCAAGGCGAGACAGTGCTCATCCACGGCGGCTCGGGGGGGATCGGCAGCAGCGCCATAGCGCTGGCCAAGGCCTTTGGCGCCAGGGTACTGGTGACTTCCGGCAGTCCTGAGAAATGCGCCTGGTGTCAGCAATTGGGGGCCGAACTCGCGATTGACTACCGCCGACAGGACTTTGTCGAGCCTGTGTTGGACTGGACCCTGGGCAAGGGTGTCGATGTGGTGCTGGATATGGCAGGCGGAGACTTTGCCAACAAGAATCTCAAGGTACTCGCCTGTGATGGCCGCATGGTGTCCATTGCCATGCAAAGGGGGGCCAAGGCTGAAGTGGATATCTTTCGCCTGATGGCCAAACGTATTGTTTGGACCGGCTCGACTCTGAGGCCTCAAAGCGTAGCGGCCAAGGCGGCGATTGCTGCCGAGCTTAAGGCCAAGGTCTGGCCGTTATTGAATGAAGGTGCCCTGAAGCCACATATTTTTGCCAGTTTCCCGCTGCAAGAGTGCATTGCGGCACACCACTTGTTGGAATCCGGAAGTCACTCGGGCAAGGTCGTGCTGACACTGAAGTAAGTAGCTACTGACGCTCAACACCCTATGGCTGCTGAACACTCGCTCGGCAGCTTTTTCTCTGTCGCCGCTGTTTGGCTGTAACATGCAGCCTTAAGGCGTTTGCGTGCAAAATTCAACTTGCCCTGATGGAAATTTGGGCTAAAGTCCTTTGTGAGGGCACTCGAGGGTGCTGTCATGAAAAATTAATCGTTATTTAGTTGGAAAAATCACGGTTTGTAGCATTGATTCTCGGAAAGATTCTGTAAGAATACGCACTTGAAAACTCCACCTCCCAAAGGTGGAAACCTATTGTGGCAAAGTGAGCAGTAGTGCGCTTCTTTGGCCGAAAAACTTTAGGGAAGGCGCGAGCAAGTCCAGGCACTATGCGCAGCGACTTATTGGCAACTTCTCTGGTGTATGTGTTGATTTAAGGGTATTGGCATATATGTATAACACTGCAAAGAAACAAGTTTGGTATGGCGAGCTCAGAACCGCACGTGGCAATGCTATCGTCGTCCATGACAATCAGTTACCCGAGGCATCTCCTGGACGTATCTACCTGTTCAACTCTCAGCGTAATGCGATTATTGAATACGTGGAAGATATAGTTAAACCCAACCTGCATGATCTGGGTGAGGATGAAGCCAAGGCTGCCGAGCGTGAGTTCGGTAGTGCATTCAAAGCGGTCCGCAGCGAGTTTATGCAAAAGCAGCAGGCCAGAGTCAATCTGAACAACGTCAAAGACAGCGCTCCCGCGCGTAAGCCCAAGCCGGAACCTGAGGTCGAGGTCGAAGCCGACAACATGGGTGATGATTTCGATGACGATTGGGATGACAGCTTCGACGACTGATATCCCTATGCCCGGCCGTCCGACTTCAGTTCACTGAAGCGATGGTCCGGGTATACCGGAAAGTCGAACGCTGACATTTTAAGACGATGATTTATAAGTTGGAGAATAATGATACCAGATATTAACGAAGAATATTATGTACTGATATGTGGCTCTGGAAAGGTGCCTTCCCCTTATGTTTCCTGCAGTAAAAGTCATTATTTAACTTTTAGACAACCGACTTGCCTTAAAATGCCAATTCAGGTTGAATCTGGGGCAGATGATAATGAGGCTATTCCGCTGATCGAAGCAATGACTGCATTAAGTGATCCATTACTGTCAAACAGAATAAGTAAAGTGCTGGAATACTTTGATCTTTATCAGGTTCAGTTACTCCCAGCTTTATATGCCCATAGTGATGAAAGTGTACATTCATATTCAATTTTAGTCGTAGATAATAATATTGATGCTTATGACTTTGATAATGGAAAATACACTGGGATTTTAGAGGATGGTGAAGTAAGAAACCCAAGGAATTGCCGACTGGACTCTAATAAGTTATCTAAAATACCTCTTGAAAAGAGATGTATTTTCCAAATTCCAGGGATGATGGATTATTTGGTGCATAAGTCAATCGCAGAGCCATTAATCGCCTTGAACGCCAGTGGTTTGCATTTGGTTCCTGTGCTGGAATGGGATCTTAGCTTTGGTATGACAATTTAATAGCTGGATTAAAGATGAATCATTGTCAGATTTTCATCACAGCAAATACTGGCAGAAATTAAACTATACAACCCAAGCCAATATGGGGTGAATGATGTAGGTTTAACCCGATCTTCCTTTATTGATGATGAAATTTTAAATTGAATTTTGATGTCAATGAAATACGACAATCAATATCCGGCGATAGTCGATTATTCTTTATCGAAGCTATCGACTATGATGGCGCCCATAGAGGCCGGCATGGCGATCAGCAGGGTGCGCTTCAGCGCCAGTAAGGGATCGCTCAATAATGGCCATTTATCCAGGGCCAGTAAGACGACACTCACCACCAGCAAGGTCAGGGCATAAGCCAGCAGGATCCGCAGCCAGAACACCCACACCCTGGCCTTGATATTGGCCTGAAACACACTCTGATAAGCAAACAGGGCGATAAAGCTCAGGCTCAATACCACCACCAGCACCAGATTCACCATCGGCAGATTGGCCGCCAGCATCCAGGCCTCCTCGGAAAAAGAGATGGGCACGGACAAGGCAAAGGCGCCTATGCTGATCTGGCCGAGATCCTCGGCGTTGAAATAGAGTTTGGTCATGCCTGGGTATCGAACTCGTAGCGGCTCAAATGGTGATAGACTTGTCCGGGTGTTATCCAGGGATCGCCGTGCAGCTGTGGCTGATTGGCGCCGTCCGGCAGCATTTGCGGCTCAAGACAGACACCCTGCCAGGCCTTCATCGCCTGGCCCTTACGACCCTTGACGCCTTCGAGCCCGGCGCCGGTGTAAAGCTGCACTCCGGGTTGATTGGTATACAGTGTCAGGCCGCGACCCGATAGCGGCGCGCTCAAACGGCCCACACGCCAGAGCTCATCTTTCTGTTGTCGGCTGATAAAGCAGTGATCCAACCCTTGGCCGCCGGCTAGTTCCGGCTGCCCCAGCAGCGTCTTGAGTACCTTGCCCTGACTGAGATCCAACATGCTGCCTTGGGTATTGACTATGCCGCAGGGAATGCCTTCAGAGTCGGTTGCCAGTGCTTTGTTGCTATCGAGTTGCAACTGGTGCTCAGCGATATCCGCCCGGCCATCGAGGTTGAAATAGCTGTGCTGGGTCAGGCTCACAGGGCAGTCTTGGCTGCTTGAGGCCATAAACTCCACAAACAGGTTGTTGCCCGCCAGACGATAGTCCAACTGTACCCGGCATTCACCGGGAAAGCCCATGTCGCCATCCGGGCTTATCAGGCTGAGGCGCACCCCGTCCGGCAGTGTGCCCAGTTGCCACAGGCGCCGATGAAAGCCTTCGCGGCCGCCGTGCAGGCAGTGGCCGTTGAAGTTCTTATCCAGAGAAAAAGCTTTGCCGCGGCAGTTGATTTGACCTTGCTTGATGCGATTGGCGTAGCGCCCCACAGCGGCGCCCAAACAGGCGTCCTGGGCCAGATAATCGGCTGCAGAGTCACAGCCAAGCACGATATTGGTTCGTTCACCGTGGCGATCCGGCGCCCACAGTGAGCGAATAATGCCACCGAGACTGAGCACTTCCAGCGCCAGAATGCCGTTGTCGATTCTGACTCTTTCTATCTGGCCGCCGCGGGGATCTTCCCAACTGTCGAGTGCGCTGAAACGTATCATCTGCTAGTTCCTTTTGGCTTAAGGGCTACAACTCAGTCCAGGCGGCTGGCTCCGTCGCTGGGGCTGCATAGGTACACACTGGCCTCCAGCTCGGTTTTAGCCGGATATTGCTGCTCAACGGCGGCTATCACCTTGTCGGTCAACTCATGTTCCACCAGGGCGATGACGCAGCCGCCAAAGCCCTTGCCTGTCATCCGTACTCCGCCGCGTTCGCCGACGACTTCGGCTATCAGCTCCACCAGGGTATCTATCGCCGGATGGCTGATTTCAAAGTCATCGCGCATCGAGCGGTGTGATTCGGCCATCAGTTTGCTGAGCCTGGCGATATCTCCCTGCTCCAGGGCGCGGCAGGCGCTCTGGGTGCGTTGGTTTTCACTGATCACATGGCGGGCGCGGCGAAAGGCAACCGGGTCCAGTTCATCTTCGGCGCTTTGCAGCGCCCTGAGTGACAAGTGGCGCAGGGTATCCAATCCGAAATGACCGGCCACCTGCTCGCATTGCAAGCGGCGTTCGCCAAACTCTGTGCTGTGGGCGATGGAGGGCAAGCCGGAATTGATGATCAGCAGGCTGAGATCGTCTGGGAAGGGCACGCTCTCGCAGTCCAGATCCAGGCAATCGATCAACAGTGCCGCACCGGCTTCGGCCATGGCACAGGTGATCTGATCCATGATGCCGCAGCCATAGCCGACATAGTGGTTTTCACCCCGCTGCGCCAGTTGTGCAATCGCCAGCGGCGACAAGTGCAGTTGACTGGTGTCATTGATGGCGGTGCCGAAGGCGATTTCCAGCGAGGCCGATGAGGCCAATCCGGCGTTGGCCGGCACATTGCCGATCACTGCCAGGTCCAGGCCGCGAGCCGGCAGGCCACTCTGGGCCATGGCCGAGGTAAAGCCCTTGAGATAACTGACCCAGCCCTCATCCTCGCTCATGCTGCCTTCATCGCCATAGTGCCATTCAAAAATGCCGGGAAAGGCAGCCGATACGGCGCGGAACTTGTCATCGTCACGGCGTTTGACTGCAATTATGGTGTGAAAGTTGATTGCCGCCGGCAGCACCAGACCTTCGTTATAGTCTGTGTGTTCCCCGATAAGGTTGACCCGCCCGGGGGCCTGATACAGGGCATCCGGCTTGGTGCCGAAGGTTTTGACAAAGAGTTTGGTAACGCTGGGGGCAGGATTCGACATGCTCTTATGGATTCCGCAAAAAAACGCTCGAACAGCAACATAAATGACTGCTTTTCTGTTGTTATATCATTTCTGTCACTGAGGTGTAAGTGAGATTTTTATTCGGATTGCGCCCAAGGGCAGATTAAGGAGATATCTATGGGAACAAGAGAAAAGCCTCACTCAGTCCGCTAACGGCGAGTGAGGCTAAATGATGCCGAAAAATATCAGGATACCGCTTCCTTGGCGGGCGATTCATTGACGGTTTCGGCCGCCAGCAGTTCACAGACCACATGCTCAACGAAACCGGCACCGGCGGCCTCGTAGAGGTTATAAACGCTGTGAACGCCGGATTCGCGCAGGGCCACGGCATCATCACCATACTGCACTATGGCGCTGATCTTGCCTTGGTAATCCAGTTTCTTGAGCTGTTCAACCGCAAACATGTTACCCGCATGGTACGGCATCGCCAGTAGCACAAGTTCCAGCGCCGGAGCCCGGTCGAGTTTTTCCCAGAAGTCGGTATCCGAGGCATCGCCCTGTACCACATTACGCCCTTGCTCGCGGTGGAAGTCCACCAACTCCTGTTTATGTTCTATGCCGAGGATCTCACCATCAAACCTGGCCTTGAGTTCATCGTAGGCGCCTGAGCCTATGCGCCCCATACCCAGAATAAGGAAGCGCGGATTGCCCACGGGGATCTGCCTGTCTTCCGGATGCAGTGGGTGCTTCTCGAGCTTGACCAGCTTCTGCTGATACTTCTGGTAGATGCTGCCCACCATGGCGTTGAGCGGCGCCGCCAGCACGAAACTCAGGCTCAGGGCCACAGCAATGATCACCAGCCATTGGGCGGGCAGCCAGCCTTTGCTGGTGGCTACGGCAGCCACAATCAGACCGAACTCGCTGAAGTTACCCAGGTTGAATGAGCCCAGCATTGAGGTACGGGAACGCAGTTTGAAGCGGGTAAGGATATAGACAAACAGCAGAATTTTCAGCGGCACCAGAGTCACCAGCAGCACCGCCAGCATAATATCTGTCATGCTCGGCAGGCCGTTGAGGCCTATGGTGAGGAAGAAGGCCACCAGAAACAGTTCTTTAAAGTAGAACAGCGACTTGGCCAGCTCGGATGCCTTCTTGTGCCCGGCCAGCAGTATGCCGATGATCAGCGCGCCGAGATCCGGTTTCAGCCCCACGGACTCAAACAGCCAGGCACCGACGACCAAAGCCATTACCAGGCCGAAGAGCACCAGGAGTTCACCGTGGCCGACCTTGTCAAAGGCCCTGTATATCAGCGGCTTGGCCAGAGGCAGCAACAGCAGCGCCAAGGCCCATATCGACGGAAACTCGCCCTTGGAAATAGTCAGGAATAATACGGCAAAGATATCCTGCATAATCAGAATACCTATGGCGACCCGGCCGTAGAGAGATTGCATATCGCCTTTGTCTTCCAGCACCTTGACCGCAAACACAGTACTGGAAAAGCTCAGGGCAAAGGCCAGCAGGGTCAGCTGTTCGACCGTGAGATTGGTCAATTGCACCAGACCAATCAAGCCCAGCAGCTTGAGAATGGGGACAAAGATTACCATGGACAACATCAGGTGCAGGCTGGAGCCTGCCCAGACTTCGGCCTTGAACAGGCTGCGGATATCCAGCTTGAGACCTATGGCAAACAGCAGCAGGGTCACACCCAGACTGGCCAATTGGTTGAGCAGCGGCAGGCTTTCATTTTCTATGCCCATGGTATAGAGCACAAAGCCGGCGGCCAGGTAGCCGATAAGCGGTGGTAGATTGATACGGTTGACCAGCATACCGCAGGCCAAGGTAATAACGAGAATTGCAGGTTCCATTTTGCTCTTTCAGGAAGGAGGCTAGCTGTTTAAAGAGTATTCTATAAGAAGAGCATTAAATTTAAATAAAAAAGCGAACTTATCTGCTGATAAATTCGCTTTTTCAGAAATGTCGGCGTGTTGAACGCTAGTTTTTGAGCAAAATATCCAGGTGGGCGGCAAACTCTTTCGGGCCCATGAAACCTGTCACTCTCAACTCATTCTTCAACTGGCCCTGTTCATCAATAAACAACAGTGTCGGCAGCCCCAGCACATCGTAGGCCTCCAGCAGAGCGACATCGGTTTCATCCATGGCGGTCACATCGGCTTGTAGCAGCACCATCTGTTCCATCCGCTGTTTAACCTCGGCATTCTTGAAGGTGATCTGCTCAAACTCCTTACAGGCCACACACCAATCGGCGTAGAGATCCAGCATCACCGGCTTGCCGGCCGCCTCGGCATCCGCCAGTTCGGCCTTGAAGCCCTCAAGCGACTTGATGCGCTTAAAGGCATGATGCTCGGCTTGCTGTTGCCCCATGAAGTGGTAACCCATGGCGCTCATTACCGCCTGGAGGCCATAGGAAAAGCTCGACAGCAGCAGCAGGGTCAGGATCACGCTGCGCACCGTCTGTTTCCAGTTGAACTGGCTCAGCTTGTTCTGGTGCATCAGGTAGCCGACAAAGACGATGGCCCACACAGACCACATGAGATCCGACACCAATCCAGGCCAGATGCGGCCCAGCATTATGATGGACACGGCCACCAGCAGGAAACCGAATACATGCTTGATGATGTTCATCCAGGTGCCGGCGCGCGGCAGCAACTTACCGCCCGAGGTGCCTATCAGCAGCAGCGGCAGACCCATGCCCATGCTGAGAATATAGAGGGTCAAAAAGCCTTGCAGCAGATCGCCGGTTTGCGCCACGTACACAAGTACTGCCGATAAAGGCGCCGTGGTACAGGGTGAGGCCACCAGGCCCGAAAGCACACCCATGACAAATACGCCCAACAGATTGCCACCCTTTTGCTTATTGGAGAGGCTGTTCATCCTCTGCTGCCAACTGGCGGGCAGGCGCAGTTCATAGAGGCCAAACATAGACAGACTGAGTACCACGAACAGCACGGCTATGGTGATAAGCACGGCCGGATGTTGCAGCGCCGCCTGATACTTGAGGCCGGCCGAAGCCACCACCAGCCCCAGCAGCGAATAGGTAATAGCCATACCCTGCACATAAGCCATCGACAGGGTAAAGGCCTTGCCGGTGGAGACTTTCTGCCCCTGACCGACAATGATCCCCGATAGAATGGGATACATGGGGAACACGCAGGGAGTCAGCGCCAGACCTATCCCCAACACGAAGAAGGTCAGATAGTTGAGCAGGGTGCTGTCACCGGAGAGCAGTTTATCCAGCAGGTTATCCTGTTGGGTCACCGCCTGGCCCTTGGGAGCCGCCTGGGCATCTGCGCCCTTGTCGGCATCGGGCAGTATGCCATCATTGGCCGCCACAGGTTTAAGCAGGGCGTCACGGGTGGTGGGCGGGAAGCAGAGCTTGCCCTCGGCGCAGCCCATAAAGGTTACGGATAACTTGGCGGCTTCACCCGCCTCCTTAATGGCAACTGGAATCTCGATAAAGGAGTAGTACACCTGCTGCTCACCGAAATACTCATCTGTGTGACCCTTGCCCTGGGGCAGGGCTATCTCGCCCAGTTCACCGCCATCTATGCTGAACTTGAGTTTGTCGCGGTACATGTAGTAGCCGTCGGCTATTACCCAACTGAGCTTGACCTTATTGCCTTGCTGACTGAAGTCGAAGGCGAAGGCCTGATCCACGGGCATCAGCTCAGGTTCACTCTTGAGAAAATCGAATTGCTTGTTGCCAAAGATCCCATCGGCCTGAACCAGCGGGCTGAGAAGCAACAGGCTGCCTAGCAGCAGGGTAAGTATTTTCTTCATAGCTTAGTGTTGTCTTTTATCCAATCCAGATAGGCGGGCAGCCCATGGCTGATGGGCACAGCAATAATTTCAGGTACTTCATAGGGATGCAGTTCGAGTATTCTCTGCTCCAGCTTGGGGTAGGCGCTGGCCAGACTCTTGAGCTGCAGGCTGACTTCAGTCTCCTGGCAGAGTTCGCCCTGCCAGACATAAAACGAATCCACAGTCTGGCTCACCTGAGCACAGGCCACCAGCGACTCGCGCACCAAGGTTGCGGCCAGGCTCTTGGCACTGTCTGTATCCGGGCAACTGCAAAAAACCAGCAGCGCTTGTTGAGATTTTATGTCCATAATGAGCGGGTTAAATTAAACCTGACTTAAGCCAAGGGGATTAAAATCGAGCGTCTACTTTACGTGTTTTGCCGCAAGCTTGCATTAAGGCTTTGCTGAAACAGTGAGTTCAGGCGTCAAACCCGGGGCAGGCTGCGGACTTGAAATCAGACCGAGTTATCCCCATTTAGTTTTCAACTACTGTAAAAAATGAGGCCTACATGCCATTTCTGATAATGTTTATCATCTTTGTGCTGATCCCTGTCGTCGAACTCTCGGTGCTTATCCGGGTCGGCGAAGTTCTGGGCAGCTGGAACACAGTGGCATTGGTGATCCTCACCGCGGTGGTCGGTGTTTCTCTGGTTCGCAGCCAGGGCTTGAGTACCCTGATGTCGGTACAGAAAAAGTTGGCCGCCGGTGAAGCGCCGGGGCAAGAGATAGTCGAAGGCATGATGCTGGCCATGGCTGGTATTCTGCTGCTTATTCCGGGGTTTGTTACCGACCTTATCGGCCTTATCCTGCTGACTCCAATCACCCGGGCACCGCTGGCGCGTTATTTCTATCAGCGGATGCAGCTCAAGGTGGTTGCCGGTGCTCAGTTCAGAGCCGGTGCCAACCCCTTTGAGCCGCCACATCAAAGAGGCCAGGGCGGTGATGTGTTCGAAGGTGAATTTGAGCGCAAGGCCGACCCTTCC
This sequence comes from Shewanella algae, assembly GCF_009183365.2. Lineage (NCBI taxonomy): Bacteria > Pseudomonadati > Pseudomonadota > Gammaproteobacteria > Alteromonadales > Shewanellaceae > Shewanella > Shewanella algae. Next base: position 4,191,017 of record NZ_CP068230.1, on the reverse strand, counting down.
GATAAGCGTCCTGAGAGCCATCAGCTGGGTGGGGAGAGCCATCAGCTGGAAGAAGATAGCCCTCAGCGAAGTGAAAACGGCCCTCAGTCGCAGGATACGGAAAACCAAGACGATGATCGGCCCGGTAGCCGGTGATCAGCACAAACACTGATAAAAAAGACCTTCCGCTCGGAAGGTCTTTTTTTATTCTCATAGCCGGCAAACAGCCTGTTGCCTCAAAAAGTGAAGAGGCTGGCAGCGTATTCTCAACTATCGTCAGCCAAATCTGCGCCCTTGGTTCGCATCCAATCGGCCAGTGAATCCAAGGTAGGTTTCAAAGACTTCCCCAATGGGGTTATTCGATACTCCACACGCGGCGGCACTTCGGCATAAACCTTGCGCTGCACCAGCTTGCGACGTTCAAACAGGCGTAATTGTCGCGTCAGTTCCTTCTGCGTAATGGGGGCTACGGCCCGCTGCAATTCACTGAAGCGTACCGGAGAGTCGATCACTATCAAACGATAGAGAATGGGGATGGCCCATTTACCCGAAATGAGATTGACAAAGCTCACCATAGGACAGGGTTCAGAGCTATCCAATTCATAGGAGGGCGCGGCCGTTAAACTTGTTTTCTGAGAGCTCTCTGCGGCGGACATAGCTATCCAAATGCCTCTTTAGTATCAAAAAGGTGCCTACTATACAATGGATACTATTGTAAATGAAATGCGCCCTCCAACAGCGTAGAGGGAAGTATGCATGAAACGACTGCAAGATAAGTTTGCCTTGGTTACCGGGGGTACCAGTGGTATAGGCCTGGAAACCGCACGACAGTTTCTTGCCGAGGGGGCCAAGGTTGCCATCACTGGGCGCGACATCAATGCCTTCAACCGGGTTCGGGAAGAGTTGGGGGGTAACACCTTGGCCATTTGCTGTGATGCCGGCGATATAAACTCACAACGGGAATTGGCACAAACGCTCAGCCGCCAGTGGCCGCGTTTGGACGTCTTGTATGCCAATGCCGGAGACGTTACTCATCTGCCATTGGCGGATTGGGACGAAACCGCCTGGGATAGATTGATGTCGGTGAATCTCAAAGGGCCGTTTTTTCTTATCCAATCACTCTTGCCCCTATTGGCAAACCCGGCCTCTGTCATCCTCTGTGGTTCAACCAGCGCGCATATCGGCCTGGTGCAAAGCAGTGCCTATGCCGCCAGTAAAGCGGCGCTGCTGTCGCTGGCGCGAACCCTGTCGGCAGAGCTGCTTGAGTCTGGCATCAGAGTCAACTGTTTAAGCCCCGGGCCGACAGAGACTGCGGCTTTGGGTAAGTTGGGTCTGGCTGCTGAAGAGCAAAAGACACTGCAGCAGGAGATTCGGCAACTGGTGCCCATAGGTCGTATGGGAACGCCCTGGGAAATCGCCAAGGCGGCCGTGTTCCTCGCATCCGACGAGTCGCGTTTTGTCATCGGCACCGAATTACTGGTCGATGGTGGCGTTGCCAATCTCTAAGGAAGGTGCGAGCCAGTCCCATGTGTGCTTTGCATCGGCAGAGGCTAGGCCGAAAGGGCTTCGACAGGGGGCTTGGGTTGAATCAGCTTGCCCATCTTGGGCCCTTGCTGCTCGGCAAAGCGCTGTTGAATGTCGAGCAATTCAGCTTCGCAGGCACAAAAGGCTGCCACCAGTTGTGGGTCGAACTGGCCTCCGGCCTCTTTCTTGAGGTAGGCAAAGGCTTCCTGGTTGCTCCAGGCGCTCTTGTAAGGCCGCTCCGAGGTCAGGGCGTCGAACACATCGGCAATGGCGGCTATACGGGCGCTGAGAGGAATGGCATTGCCCTGCAAACCCTCGGGGTAGCCACTGCCATCCCAGCGTTCGTGGTGGCTGCGGGCCACTTCCGCCGCCAGTTGCAGCAAAGGTGAGGCATCATCGCCGAGAATATCGGCGCCTATCTTGGTATGCCCCTGCATGATGCGGTACTCCTCCGGCGTCAGCTTGCCCGGCTTCAAGAGAATATGATCCGGAATACCTATCTTGCCGATATCGTGCATGGGCGCGGCATTGAACAACAGCTCGACCCAGGATTCAGAGGCGCCCAACTGCCGGGCCAATACCCGGCAATAGTGGCTCATGCGCTGCACATGCAGGCCGGTTTCGTTGTCACGATATTCGGCGGCGCGCCCCAGGCGGTTAATGATCTTATGACGGGTCTGTTCCAGCTCCCGGGTGCGCAGCTTCACCAGTTGTTGCAGTTGCCTTGCCTGGTTGGCCAATGCCAGCTGGTTGGCAATACGTACCTTGAGGATAGCCGGACTGATGGGCTTGGAGATGTAATCCACGGCCCCCAACTCAAAGCCGGTTTGCTCGTCGATCACTTCATTCTTGGCGCTGATGAAGATCACCGGGATCTGCGCCGATCTGGGATGCTGTTTCAGGCGGCGACAGGTTTCAAAACCATCTATGCCGGGCATCATCACATCCAGCAGGATAAGATCGGGCTCCAGCCCCTGATCCAGCATGGCCAGGGCCTTTTCACCGGATGTGGTGGCGCGCAGACTATAATCCTTGGCCAGCACTGCATGGATAAGTTGCAGGTTGTCGGCGGTATCGTCCACGGCCAGAATGCAGGCCTTGTCGAAAGTTTGCATATATCTCCTCAGTGCCCAATGGGGCGGTCGAGTTAGTGTCTGAAACTTCCTGTCACCACCTTGTTATATTGAATATCCTGTCACATCCTATTTACTTTTTATGCCATATTCATCTGAAAGGCGCTGAGATTTTGGCACTTTTCAGCAGTTAATGTTGTATCAGTTTGTTTCTTTGGGGTGATCCACTTCACTTTTGGCATCCATCGCGGCTTTCGCGCAAGATATGCGCCTTTTTTAGACAGCTGACGCCCGAATTGAGGCAGTGTCAGCAATCTGACACCCGACTCCGTTTTACTCTGCTTGGCACAAGCACGAAGGAATAAATAATGGGAAAATCCCTGTTGCTGTTTTGTCTGCTGATTTGCTTGAGCCCCTTTGGGTTTTCCAAGGTGGGCGATCTGCCGCTGCAGCTTGATGATGGGGCACAGTTGGAAACGCCCAAAGTGGTTCTCTTATTGGAAGACGGCAGCCCATTTTGGCAGCGGGTGGAACGCTTTACCCGGATGGCGGCGCAGGATCTCAAGCTGGATCTGCAGGTTCGTTTTTGCGATGTCAAGGGGCGGAACCAACTGTCTATCGGGCGCGAAGCGCTGGAGCAGGGGGCATCCGGGCTGATCTTTTCCCCTTTCGGTGAGCAGAGTAAAGAGTTGTTGGCATTGGCAGACAGTTATGGAGTGCCGACAGTTACTATCAAATCTTCCTTTCCCGAGTCGACACACAAGCCCCAGGTAATGCACCGCAACTGGATTGGCAGTGTCACGGCCAACAGCAAGGTGCTGGGCAGCATGCTGGCCCGGCAACTGCTGGAGCAAGCCGATCCTGAGAAACCCGAATTGCAACTGCTGGTGATAGCCGGGCCTGAGTCCGACCCCGAGGTGCAACAGCAACTGGCGGGGATCCGCGCTTATCTGGATATCCTGCCGCAGCCGGTGAAGCTAACGGTGAAATACACCCAATGGCGCGCCAGAGATGCCGAGCGAGCCTTGAAGCAAGCGCTGGAGCAGCAGGGCCTGGACGCAGTATTGGCCATGAATGCGGTGATGGCATTGGCAGTTGCCAAACAAGCCGAGGAAGAGGGGCTGCTGCTGGGTACCAGTAATTGGGATGCCGATATTGCCGAGGCGATGCGCAGAGGCAGAATCCACGCAGGCATAGGCGGGGTGGAGTTTCAAGGTGCCTTTGCCCTGGTGATGCTGGCGGATCACCTGCGCGGCGTGGATCTGTCCGGGCAGGCGTTCAATCAGTATCTCAACCTGATCGCCATTAATGGCGAAAACCTCAATCGTTACTGGCAATTGTTTGATGTCAGCAACTTCAATCCCGACTTTTCCCAGATCTCCATGGCCGCTAACCCCAGGATCATGTCGCTGGATTTTCGACTGGAAAACCTGATCCCGGATCTGGACGTGCACGAATTTATTGCCCGTTTGAGCCCGGAAGAACTGCAGTTTTTGCAACAGCATCAGGTGGTGGATGTCGGGGTTGCACCGGATGCGGCGCCGGTGGACTTTCTCAGCCTGAAGGGCGTACATCAGGGCATGATGGCCGACTTTCTCTACGAGATAGATCGCTTCCTGCCGCTGGTGTTCAATATCCGCAATGAACTCAGCTGGGACAAGAATATCCGGGCGCTGAAGGATACCGAGGTGGACATGCTGAGTCTGGCTTCGCCTTCCAGCGAGCGTCAGGAACATATGTTGTTTACCCGGCCGCTGGCCGAGTTCCCCGGAGTGCTGCTTACCCGTCACGATGCCAAGAAGATCAACGGCCTTAAAGATCTGCAGCAGCAAACTCTGGGCGTACTCAAGGATGATGTCACCGAAGAGGTGATGCGGCGGGACTATCCGCAGATGACATTGCGGCGTTTTCGCTCCATCGAAGCCATGATGCGGGCGGCGGAAAAAGGCCAGGTCGCTGCCGTATTTACCAATCTGCCCACGGCCAATCACTATCTGGGCACTCATCTCAACAGCCCACTCTGGCTCGCCAGCGATACCGAGTATAAGTTCCAGGTGGCGATGGCGGTGCGCAAAGACTGGCCTGAGCTGGCATCTATTCTCGACAAGGCCTTGGCGCAGATCCCAACCTATAAGTCGCAGGAGATCCAGAACCGCTGGATCAACGTCAAGTACGACTTCGGCATACATCACAGTAAGGTGCTCAAGTGGAGCCTGGTGGCCGCGGCGCTGACCATCACCTTGCTGTTGCTGTTTTGGCGCTGGAACCGGCGTCTCAACCGCGAGGTGCAGCAGAGGCTGAGAGTAGAAACCGAGTTGAAGGCCAGTATGCAGAGGTTTCAGGCGTTGTTTGACTCGGCGGTGGATGCCTGTGTGCTGGCCGACAGTCAGGGAACTATCCTCGACTGCAACCAGGCGATGCTGGCACTGCTGGGGCGTGAGGAAAAATCCCCCTTACTGGGGCAAAAGCCGGACTGGTACTACTACCCGGCGCCGGGGAATCGTCAACAGGTGGACCAAAGGCTGAAGCAGGTCTTGAGCCAAGGTAAAGTGTGCTTCGATGGCGACTTGCTCGGGGTTCATGGGCGCAGGGTTCCGGTTGAAGGTACCTTGGTGCGGGTGATGCTGCAGCAACGCTCGCTGATCCTCTGCTCCTACCACGACCTGACCCAGAAGCGGCAGATGCAGCAGTCACTGGCGCGGGAGCGGGACATTCTCAAGAAGGTGCTGGGCAACAGTCCGGTTGGTGTGTGGATTGCCGTTGACGGTGTGCTCAGGTATGTCAACGAGCCTATGACCCGGATGACGGGAATGCGCCTGGGGCAACCGCTGCAGCCCTGGTTCCCCGAGCCGGAGGCCTACACTGAAGCGGTGCAGCGGCTGGAAGGGGAAAACGATGTCGTGACCATAGAGACCCGTATTTTCTCCGACGAGGGCGGCTTTCGGGATGTGCAGCTGAGTCTCTATCGCACCGAGCTGGACGGCCAGGCCGCCAGCCTCTGCTGGGTGGTGGATATCACTCAAAACAAGCAGGTGCAGACTCAAATGGCCCATGCCAAAGAGTTGGCCGAAGCGGCCACCCGGGCCAAGTCCGAGTTTCTGGCCAATATGTCCCATGAGATCCGCACGCCGATGAATGCCATTCTGGGCATGTCCTGGCTGGTGTTGCAGACAGAGCTGGACGGTCGTCAGCGTAACTATCTCGACAAGGTGCATCAGGCGGCGTCGTCGCTTTTGGGGATCCTCAACGACATTCTCGATTTTTCCAAGATAGAGGCCGACAAGCTGGAACTGGAACAGCGGCAGTTGGATCTGTTTGAACTTGTGGGGCAACTGGTGGGGGTGATGGGCTTCAAGGCCGATGAGCAGCAGCTGGCACTGCGAATGGAGCTGCCGCTGGATATGCCGCGCCTGTATCTGGGGGACCCGCTCAGGCTCAATCAGATCTTTACCAATCTGCTGGGCAATGCCCTCAAGTTTACTCCCCAAGGTGGTGAGATCTGCCTGCGGGGCCGTTTACTGCATCGCCAGGGGGACAAGGTGCGGCTGCAGTTTTGTGTTCAGGACACCGGCATAGGTATTCCTGAGGACAAGTTGGCAACCCTGTTCGACTCTTTCGAGCAGGTGGATGCCTCCACCTCCCGCAAGTATGGTGGTACCGGGCTGGGGCTGGCTATCTGCAAGCGCTTGAGCGAGATGATGCATGGCCGCATCTGGTGTCAGAGCCGCGAAGGTGAGGGCAGCCGCTTCTATCTGGAGCTGGAGCTCACCTGCCGGGACGAGTACCACTATCTGGCCGATTACGCGCCACTCAGAGGTCATGAGGTGACTCTGGTCAGCAGTGATGACGGCGAGTACCGACACTGGCATTGGCTGTGTCGCCAGCTCGGCATCAGGCTGCAGCGTTTTCATAGTTTGCAACAGCTTGGCGAATGGTTGGACGGCCTCGAAGCAGACAGTGAAGCCAAGCTCAAAGGCTTGCCGCTGCTGCTGGATATGAGCCGCGAATGCCCGGACTCCCTGGCGGCGCTGCCATTGCCAAGCCATGCCGTAGTCTGGCTGCTGGGGAACCTGAGTCAGGATGAACAGTTAAGCCGTATCGGCGGCGAGCAGAGATTGCTGCGCCCCTACACTCCCTGCGGTCAGTTGACGGCGCTGCGATCTTTGCTGGATCTGTCCGGCGAAACGCCCTGTTGCTCCGATGAGCCGCGAACACATGTGAACATAAGGCAACAACTCAAGGGCGCCCGTATCCTGCTGGTGGAAGATAACCCGCTCAATCAGGAGTTGGCGCTGGCGCTATTGAGTCAGGTGGGGATGCAGGTCAAGCTGGCCCAGCATGGGCAGCAGGCGCTGGAGCTACTGCAGCAGCAAGACTTCGATGCCGTGCTGATGGACTGTCAGATGCCTGTGATGGATGGCTATCAGGCGACCCGGGCTATTCGTGCCAATCCGGCGCTAAAGGGGTTGCCTGTGCTGGCAATGACGGCCAATGCCATGGTGGGGGACAGGGAAAAGGCGCTGGCGGCAGGCATGGTGGAGCATATCACCAAGCCGATTCAGGCCGAGGTGCTCTATGGGGCGCTGGCGCGTTGGGTCAAACCCAGGCTAGAAACTCCGGCAGCGGCATTGCCTGCCGAATCTATGCCTGTGAGTGGCTTACCCGAGTTCCCCGGGCTGGACAATAGCGCCGGGCTCAGGTGTTGCAATGGCAATGAGGCACTTTACCTGCGCTTACTGCAACTCTTTTGCGACACTGGCAAGGGGGTGGCAACTGAATTGGCAGAGGCGATGCAGCGTCAGAACTGGCCGCAGCTGCAGCTTCTGAGTCACAGTATCAAGGGCTCGGCCGCCAATATCGGCGCCATTGAGCTGGCCGAGTGTGCCGGTGCCCTGGAGTTGGCACTGAATAGCCGGATAGCCACAGCACTCGGCTCGCAGTTTGGTCAGCAACAGGAGCAGGATAATCCAACCGATTTGCCGCAGATACAGACTCGGCTGGACAGTCTATTGCAAGCGCTGGAGGCACTGGTTCTCGCCCTGGAGGCCTTGCCCCAGCCGTTATCGCAGCCGTCATCGCAGCCATCATCGCAGCCGTCATTAAAGCCTCAGACGTTTGAGACACTGACTCCAATAGGCAGTTCCAGCTCAAGTGCGTCTGTGGCCACACTTACCGCCGAGTTCGATGCCCTGCATCAGAGCTTGGATGAATACAACACAGAAGCGCTGGAGCAGGTCGATGCCCTGGTTCAGCATTCGGCACTGCAGCCTTGGCGCGAGTCGCTTGAGCGGCTGCAGCGGGCGGTGCGGGCCTTTGATTTCGAGCGCGCCGCCACTGAACTAGCTAGGCTTCGGCAGTTGGCCCGGGTTTGATGGTGCTGCCCCTTCTCAAGCGGCAGCTTGGGTAAAGCCTGCTGCATTAAAGCCGGCTGCACTAAAACCTATCGCCCCAAAACCCTGTGGCGCAGCTAGTGCGGCAGCGCCATAGGGTAGCTTAACAGCAGCAGATGGCAGAAGTTGAGGCAGAAGTGGCACAGCGCCGCCAGCCACAAACGGCCGCTCAGCTGGAATACCAAACCATAGAGGACACCGGCGAGGGCGGCGAACAGCACCAGAGTCCAACCCCCGGCCAGGTGCGCCAGCCCGAATAGCACGCTGGCTACCGTTACCCCAAGCAGGGCGCCGCCGCGCTTGACCAGATACTGTTGCAATGCGCCGCGAAACAACACCTCTTCGGCGACGCAGGTCAGCAGCAGATTATTGAGCGCAAACAGCCACCACCAGCCCGGCAGCTTGGGATCCCAATGAATGGCGCCGCTTAAACTTGCCAGCCCCAGCAGTGCAGGCGTGGCGGCAAACAGCAAGGCCAGCAGGATTATTTTTCGCCTTGGCAGAGGTTTTGGCGTACCCGCAACCAGCGGCCAGGCCAGCAGCAACAGGAACAGGCTCAGCGGCTTATCCAGGTTGAGATACATGCTGAAAGGCGCACTGCCACTGCTGGCCTGCACTTTATCCAGCAGCTTGAGGTTGTCAAAGCCCGGCAGCAGATGCACTGTGAGTGCCACGGCGCTCAGCAGTATCAAGCCTTGGGCGCCATAAACGGCAAACTGCTTGAGCCGTATGTGGCCCTGCTCGTTTGCCTCATTATTCGCCGCCGCACTCTTGGCTGAATTTGCCTGTCGGCAAAACCGCTGGCGCCATTGTGGCAACTTAAATGCCAGCGCCAGCAATAGGCCCACAAGTATCAGAGTCGGCGCCGCAATTCGGCCCAAAAACAGCGCCAGTAGCAGGCTGGTGGCGAGCAGCAAGAGTGCGATGGGAAAACGGCGCAGCAGCGCAAAAGGCACCGCCAGCATCAGTGCTAGCCAGATAAGCAAGTCGACAGAAGGCACAAAGGGCATGGGGAAGGCTCCGAAAAAGCGGCGATTAAAGCTGTATAGAGGATACCGGGCAAGCGCCGCTAACAGAGATCGGACTTGTTCAGCCTTTGTCGAGCAATTGATTAACCCAAGTCTGATAGTCGCCCTGATAGGTGGCTATCTCCATGGTGCTGTAGGGCGCCAGTAAGATGCCGGGAAACTGCCAGCCACGTTCCTGCATCAGTTTCAGAGGCGGCAACATGTCTTCTTTGATGGCATCAAAAGCGATGCGATAGCTGGCGAAATCTCCTTGGCTGAAGCGGGTTATCAGGCGGTCGAACAGTGCCTTCTCCTCCGGCTCAGCGTCTGCCGGGTTTGAATGGAAAAAGCCCTGCCCATACCAGTAGAGCAGCAAGGCTGTGCCGGCATCACAGAGAGGGTGATTGAGTATGGCGGCCGGGCTTTCAAGGCCGTTGTCCCAATTGAGATTGGCGGCCACATAATGCAGCTCTTCCATGCTCTGCAGCTCGGCTATGGTCATTAGGCTATCGGCAGTCTTGGCAAATTCACCGGCAATAGCCGTCAGTGGTGCGCCGATTTCCGGGTCTGCCAATTGTGCCTTTAACTGCTCGGCATCGCAGATGGCGCCGCTCTCGGCGCATTCAAAGGCCCTGAAAAATTGCTCTTGGGTCAGACGTTTGGCCATCCTTGTTTCCTGTCCTTTATCATCCGTCGTTGGGGCAGGGGGATTTGATTTTTTGCGGTTCGCTGATGTTGCTGGCCAGATAATAGCTGGCAATGCCCATGAGTATGTTGGTTACCGGCAGTGCCAGCATCAGGCCTTTTACCCCACCGAGGAAGGCGCCCAGCGCAGCAAGCGGCAGCATCAGCAGGAACAGGCGACACAGATTCAGTACCAGTGAGGCCATAGGCCTGTGATAGGCGTTGAGCGAGGTGGCCACAATAATCACCACGCCCAGCGGGCCATAGGCGGCGGGCAACACCAGAACATAGAAGCTGAGCCATTCCAGCACCTGAGGGTCGGTACTGAACAGGGCGGCAATTTGCGGCGCCAGCAGCGCCAGCGGGATATACAGCAGGGTCTGGAACAGGAGCACAAACTTCAGCGCCAGCAGCAGTGCCTCGCGGGCGCGCTCCTTCTGTCCGGCCCCCAGGTTCTGGGCGATAAAGGGCACCAGGCTGGAAGACAGCCCCATCACCACAATCAGCAGCAAAGACTCCAGCCGGGTTCCGGCACCGAAGGCGGCCACGGCGGCGTGATCTATCCGCGCCAGCATCCCCATAATCGCGGCGTTGGCCAGGGGGTTGATCATATTCATCAGCGCCGCCGGTTGGGCGATATGGGCCAGCTGTTTCCAGTTATCTGCAAAGCGGCTGAAACACCAACCCGCGGCCACCAACATATGGCGTTTGACCACCAACAGATAACTGGACAGCGACAGCGCCACCAACCAGGAGATCAGGGTCGCCACGGCGGCACCTTGAATTTCCAGCCTGGGGAAGGGGCCGATACCAAAGATAAGCAGCGGGTCGAGGATCAGGTTAATCAGCGCCGCCAGTGACAAAATTGCCGCCGGTGAACGGGTATCGCCGGTGGCCCTCAGGCCCTGATTGCCCACCATCAACACCACCAACAGCGGCGCCCCCAGATACCAGAGATTCATATACTCATGCACCAGCGGCAGAATGTCGTCTTTGGCGCCGAGCAGGGAAAACAGCGGGTCGATACACAAGCTGCCCAGCAAGGATAGCCCGGCAGTTAAAATAAAGGTCAGCAGCAGGGCGTCGTGCAGAAACACCTTGGCCTTGGGGGCGTGCCCGGCGCCTATCAGGCGGCCAAGATTGGTGGACACCCCGGCGCCTATGCCTATGGCAATACTGGACACCACCAGGGTAACAGGGAAGGTGAAGCTGATCGCCGCCAGCGCCTCTGTGCCCAGCTTACTGATGAAGTAGGTGTCTACCAGGTTGAAGCCCAGCACGGTGAGTATTCCTAACATGTTGGGAACACTCATATTAAGCAGTACACGACCTATCGGCTGACTGAGCAGCCCGTGTCTGTCTCTCATGGCCCGTATCTGCCTCTTGTGAAATGGATGAAGTAAATCGTGCGGAAGCGCGATTCTAACAGGATTGCCCCGGCTTTAAAAAACGAGGGTCAAAAATTTTCAAAAAATTTTGACCTTTCCCCTTGGAAGTGCCAAATCCGGCCCCATATAAGCCAACATCAAGCGGCTAAAGCCTGTTGGCCTGGCCGTCTTTTACATAAACCATGAACCGCCTCATATTGGGCAAAAATCATTAGGAGAATCCATAGATGAATATTCGTCCATTACATGACCGCGTGATCGTCAAACGCCTGGAAGTTGAAAGCACTTCGGCCGGTGGCATCGTACTGACCGGCAGCGCAGCCGAAAAGTCTACCCGTGGTGAAGTACTGGCTGTTGGCAATGGCCGCATCCTCGAAAACGGTGACATTAAGCCATTGGACGTGAAGGTAGGTGACGTAGTGATCTTCAACGAAGGTTACGGTGTCAAGAAAGAGAAGATTGACGGTGAAGAAGTCCTGATCCTGTCAGAAGCTGACCTGATGGCCGTAGTGGAATAAGCCACTCGAACCATTGAAAACCTTCCAAAGTAATCGAAAAATTTAAGGATAATCAACATGGCAGCTAAAGAAGTAAAATTTGGCAATGACGCTCGCGTAAAAATGCTGGCGGGCGTAAATGTTCTGGCTAACGCAGTAAAAGTGACTCTGGGCCCTAAAGGCCGCAACGTTGTTCTGGAAAAGAGCTTCGGTGCACCACTGATCACCAAAGACGGTGTTTCAGTCGCCAAAGAGATTGAACTGGAAGACAAGTTTGAAAACATGGGCGCGCAAATGGTTAAGGAAGTTGCTTCCAAGGCCAACGACGCTGCCGGTGACGGTACCACTACCGCCACAGTACTGGCCCAGGCTATCGTGACCGAAGGTCTGAAAGCCGTTGCCGCCGGTATGAACCCAATGGATCTGAAGCGCGGTATCGACAAGGCTGTAATCGCCGCCGTTGCCGAGCTGAAAGCCCTGTCTCAGGATTGCTCCGACTCCAAGTCTATCGCTCAGGTAGGTACCATCTCTGCCAACTCTGACGAGTCTATCGGTGAAATCATCGCCACCGCGATGGAAAAAGTGGGCAAAGAAGGCGTGATCACAGTTGAAGAAGGTCAGGCGCTGGAAAACGAACTGGACGTAGTTGAAGGTATGCAGTTCGACCGCGGTTACCTGTCTCCTTACTTCATCAACAAGGCTGAAACCGGCTCTGTTGAACTGGACAACCCATTCATCCTGCTGGTTGACAAGAAGATCTCCAACATCCGTGAGCTGCTGCCTATCCTCGAAGGCCTGGCCAAGACAGGCAAGCCACTGCTGATTGTTGCCGAAGACGTTGAAGGCGAAGCCCTGGCGACTCTGGTTGTCAACAACATGCGCGGTATCGTTAAAGTGGCTGCCGTTAAGGCGCCTGGTTTCGGTGACCGTCGTAAGGCCATGCTGCAGGATATCGCTATCCTGACCGGTGGTACTGTTATCGCCGAAGAAATCGGCCTGGAGCTGGAAAAAGCCACTCTGGAAGACCTGGGTACCGCCAAGCGTGTGGTTATCACCAAAGACAACACCACCATCATTGATGGCAGCGGTGAAGAGTCTCAAATTCAAGCCCGTGTTGCCCAGATCAAGCAACAGGTTGAAGAATCGACTTCCGACTACGACAAAGAAAAACTGCAAGAGCGTATGGCCAAGCTGGCCGGCGGTGTTGCGGTAATCAAAGTCGGTGCCGCTACCGAAGTGGAAATGAAAGAGAAGAAAGCCCGCGTTGAAGATGCGCTGCACGCTACCCGCGCCGCCGTTGAAGAAGGTGTGGTTCCTGGGGGCGGTGTTGCCCTGGTTCGCGTTGCCTCCAAGATTGGTGAGCTGGACGTGAGCAACGAAGATCAGAAGCACGGTGTGGTTATCGCCCTGCGCGCCATGGAAGCCCCACTGCGCCAGATTGCCACCAACGCAGGTGAAGAAGCCTCTGTTGTCGCCAACAACGTCAAGAACGGCAGCGGTAACTATGGTTACAACGCCGGTAACGACACTTACGGCGACATGCTGGAAATGGGTATCCTGGATCCAACCAAGGTTACTCGTTCTGCGCTGCAGTTCGCGGCCTCTGTAGCCGGTCTGATGATCACCACCGAAGCCATGGTAGCCGAGCTGCCAAAGGAAGAGGCTGCGCCTGATATGGGCGGTATGGGTGGTATGGGCGGAATGGGCGGCATGATGTAATTCTAGCTGGTTAAAATCGTCTATAGCGGCGTTATCTTGCCACTCGTTTAGTTCACTAAACGTCGCGGCAAGATGCCTGGCTCTAAAACGATTTTTCCTGCGCTAGACGCAATGTCGGTCAGAAGCTCAGAAGCTTAGCACCTTAAAAAAGAAAGCCCCGATGCCAAAGGTATCGGGGCTTTTGTTTATTCCGGGAAAGGAAAAGGCCCGTGCCTCGAACGCGGGCCTTTTCCATCTCAGTGGTTTCTGCCGAGGGCGGGGGATTGGTTTGGGTTTGGAATGGCTTCCGGCTGATTGTGCCACTCATTGCCTGCCGCAGGCCTTATGCATATGCACCTCAGTGACACGCTGTGAATACACCCTTGTAAGCTCGGCGCCAACATCCATGTTGGCGACGGTCACTGATGCGCATATGCCGGGTGATTTGGTGCAATCTGCGGGTGAAGTGTTTTGGCTGTCCTCACTCTTTCCTTGATGATTTGTTCTTCGGTGTAACGTTTCTTCATGTTGAGATCTCCATTGGCTCTAGTGTATTGGAAATCTCATCAATGTCATGGTCTTAAATTCGGGGGAAAGGTCACTCTAATAATTATTTCGAGTAGTATTGTCTATATACTATTGGGCTCACTTTTGGTCTTTTGCAAAAAGCCTTGTTGATAACATCAATTAGACTGATGATTTCATTTTCAATGAGCCAATAGTCGTTTTTTGGATATTGCTCAATTTCAATTCCAAGTTTTGCAAATGCACTTTTCATTCTCTGCTGATGTTCATGATGTCTGAATGGGCCTTTAGATGCTTTTTGAGCATTGTTGTTCGTTTTGTTAATTTCATCATTAATTTTTTTTAGGCTGGTAATGTACTCATCAGATACCGAAACTGAACCATGAATAGACTCTTTAAATATTAGATTGTACCAGTCAAAAGTATTTATAGAGGAAATATCAATTCTTTCTCTTTTGTTGAGTTCTAACGTTAGATAGTCGGAGAATATCTTAAAGTGAGATATATGTATGTTTAGTGCATTTGTTGAAGATGTATTCTTGAATGTAAGTGCAGCCACAACAATTCCAAGCGCTGTTGCAATAGCACTTAATGTCTGTGCTGATGAAGTGAATAGCGTTAATGTATTCTTGTAGTATTTCCCTGCTCTCTCTATACATTCTTCATTGAAACATAGTTCAGCTTTATAATATCCATTGTCAATATTTGTAAGTATTGCCGATATTATTGTAAGTATTGTTATTATAATGAAACATACTATTACGGCGTATATCAATCTAGAAGTCAGTTTTTGAGTGTTCATCTGGCTTTATATTCTTTAGTTTCTTTCTTATGTATTTTGTAAAGTTAAGGTAATCTTTTTTTCTTGATAGAACATTAAGTCTCTCTTGCAGTCGGAAGTAACGAGTGCGATAACCTTTAGTTTTATACTTTATTCTGTAGTCTTTTATTAGGCGAATAAACATTTGTTTGGCACGTTTTTTGTCTCGTACTGAAGGTAAAGGCAGAATCTTCTGAAGTATGACAAGGAACTCTTTGTGTTTTTCGTGATTTACACGTTTTAGCTTATTTACTCTGCCCATGCAGCGAGCGTAGTCGCTTCGATAATCATGGGTTAAGCGGTAGCCGGGTTGGCTTGCAAGAATCGTCAAATTATGGACGGAAGCTCTAATACGTTTGACTTCATTTGATGGGAACCTTGGTTCTTTAAAATTAACTCTAACACCATGAACAGTTAAAGGCTCTGTAGAAAGGTGGCAAACCTTTGTTTTGGAAGTATTAATTGGTAAGTCTAATTCTTGTAGCATATTTGCTATCAAGTTAGTCGTCATAGAAAAGTCAAAGTTTGATATTTTTGATGACACAGTGATGTCATCCATTAATCTAGTATAAGTTAAATTTTTTCTCGCCAACCTATTGACTAGTTTATGCTCTATATTCCAAAGAATTAAACAGGCGATATAACTTGACGTCAATCCGCCCTGAACTACATGATTTTCTTTGCAACATAGCTTCGCCAGTATATCAGCAACATCATCTCCACATTTAAAGAAGTGAATAAACATACTCCGAACATGATCAATATGGATGTTATCGAAGAAGTCTTTTATGTCCATTTTTAAAAGACTTTTAGCACCACAGTGTTGAGCTGCGCAGGATATATAGTCTTTTCTTTCCACTTCATTATTTTTATTAATGGTATTGGGAAGAGAGCCAAATATATAACTTGGCCATAAAACTATTTTTTTGAATATATTATTGTTTATTCTCCGCTGAGCTCTTCTTATTAATGGGTGTGGTCGATATACCGAACGTAATTCTCCATTTTGTTTAGGAACTTGCTTTACATGGTACTTTTTAGATTCTGGTATTTCTAATGCGGTAGTAATATCTTGTTGAGTAAGGCCTAGGGTTTTTTCGAGAGCTCTGATGGAGGCAATTACGTTGGGTGTGTTTAACGAGGGCTCGATGATGGTCATCATAGTTTATCCAAAGATATTAAAGGCCTGACCATGCTCATACTCCAGAGCACAATATATTGTTGTTACATTCATCGGCTGGTGTTCGGTTACTGCCAACAATATATTAAGGTCAGGCCTAATGAGGTTCTACTCTAGCTTGCGACGAGGAGAACCAATGGGAGGGTGTGGGCCTCCGCACATACCATCTGTTGACAACAGACGGCGCTCCATATTAGAGCTAAGACCGAACACCATCATTTCCAACTGCAGTAAACTAAGCGGAACGCTAGTGCGGTGCAGATGATAATGCAATCAACATTTGGAGTAAAGCACTGATATAAAATAAATCAATTTCTATTCGGTTAATACTTTTTCTGGTCAGTGTTTCTGAAGATAGCATTATTTATCATAGTATTCGCGTTATTGATAGTAGCGGGTAGGGTTAACTCTTTCAAAGTTCGTCTCGTCTCCATCAATACGGCCTAAGGGGATTAGATAAGGGGCTTATCGAAGCAACCCCATTTCCCCGGTGTGGTGTGGAACACCACAATTCTTACCAAACGCAGCTTGGCGCATGGTTGCAATTGGATGGGGATGGCTACCGCAGTGAATTCTAGCTATCCCAGAGCGTACTGAACCTGATTAAATTTCAATAAAAACAACACTAAAGCTATCAATTTGTGGCAGGCAAAACCTTAGTCTGGGTCACAAGTTGCACAGCGGTTAAAGTGGCTTGGGTCAGAGAGGGTTTGAGGTGAGGTGTTGAAAGCTTATCCTTGCCTTTTGCCTGCTCGGGTGAGAGCGGTTGCCATCCCTGATTGTTTTCTTGTACTTTAACTGGCACTTAACTATTGCTTTTCATTGGTTTTTTGTTAAAAGCCCAGCCAATCCTACAATATTGCAGCGGTGAAAAACAAGCTTTACCGCATGGGGTTTTGTTGTGCTGTTTTAGCCCAAGTAGCCCGCTTGTATGTGACAGAGCCATCTTTCCGGCTGTCTCGGCAGCGCCGTCGCCGTGCTTGCTGTGGTGGCAATTCTGCCTGCGGCGATTATCGCCGGTATGTTCCCACAGTAGCTAACAAGGCTATTTCAGTGCCTTAAAAGTGTAACAAACTACACTTTTAAGGTGTTTTCGGCTGGAATGAATGAAAAAGTGTATTTAAGTACACTTTTTCATTGGGCTCGCTAAATCAGCTTTTCAGTGAACTGGCACTCTTGGCAATTGAGAGTGTAAGTCTCGGCCCGCTTTTGTACTCGGGTGTTTTTACTTTGGCACTGAGGGCAGCTTTGTTTCATCGGGGTATTCTTGCTGCACTGGTGACACTTGATGTAGTAGCCAAACTTGCCGTACATAGGAATGTAGTTGCTCGATTCACCACAATGTTTGCAACTTAACCTTGCTGTTAATGCTGCCGCAAGGGGCTGGGCTTGGTAGTCTGCAGCGCGTCTTTCCTGTATCTGTGTATGCCTTTCTTCTATTTCTGCTTGGACTTGCGTCGCAACTGTACTGGTTGATGTTTCAGCGTTGGTTAGGGGAGTGCCGGTTTCCTGCTGAGAGGGGCTACTGATATCCTGCGCTATCAAGAAGTCGCAAATTGATTTGAGTTCATCTTGGCTGAAATCGGGCCGGGTATCGCTGAAGTTTACCAAGCGCATAAAACTGCTTTTGAGGTTCATCACCTCATTGAGTTTGTCGACCAAAAACTCCGTTTTGACCAGCTTTTGTGAGATCTCGCTGGGCATAGTGTCACGGTTGATAATGGCGTCGCTCGAGACTGCGCAGAGATGATCCCAGACGCGTAGCTTAAAGCCCTGCTGTTTGATACCCAGTAATTTCCCGAGAATTTCTCGTTTGTGATGGGTCAGGAGTTGCAGCAACAGCGCCTGTTGCAGTTCCACCTGTTTCAGTGGCGAGGCTATGCCAAACCACTGGTTTTGGTGGCTACGGGTCCATTCGCCCTGTTGGTTGACGTTGACGCGACCCTTAATACTCTTGGATTCAATTAACACGAAGCCATAGGTATAGATGATCAGGTGATCTATCTGGGCGGTTTCGCCGTTAAAGTTGAACTTAAAGTCGTTGATGACCATGACCTGTGGATGGTCTTTGAAGGCACGACGCAAAAAGAAGGCGACGTCCTGTTCCTGCTTTTGCCCGGCGTAGGCTTGGGGAGACTGCGTAACTTGGAGTGATTTACTTTTTAGAATCATTTATCAACTGCATCCATTCACTGCTCAATAATGAGCAACTTGATAATGGCCCAGTGTATCTTATTTGGCCTGAGTGCCAAAGTGTCTGTAATTGAAGTTGAGTGCGGCACTGGTGATTGAGCGTGCTTGGTTTTTCACCGGCTTCAATCAATAATGCGGCCTTTCGTTTTCCCGCAGGGGCGCGGTTATTTGGCCGGCGTTTGAGTTGCCGGGATAAAACTATTTGTAGGGATACAAAATATGAATCAAGAGCTTGGCCCGATTTTGTTTATTGTCACCCCAAAACCACCTCCTATGGAGGTGGTGATCGTCAAGTCGGGGCTCAGCCCGAAGAGTGCCCATGCTGCATACTGACTCGGTTTGTTACCTGCAAATCAAGGAGTAAGCAGTATGAGCCGATATGAAAGTGCATCGCACGTCTTCTATCGCTGTCAGTATCACATTGTATGGAAGCCAAAGTATGGCCGAGTTGGGCAGGAGGTTTGTCGCAGTATTTATATCTATAGCGGCATGAAGAGGTGTCGGATAGTAGAGCTAAATGTCCTGATAGACCATGTTCACTTATTGGTGAGACTTCCGCCAAGCTTGAGTGTCTTCAGTGGGAGCAAACGAAGAGATCATTCGTCGATATGTAAGGTATCAACAGAAAGTAGAGGCAGAGGAATCTATCGGTCAGCTCAAGCTTGGTTTGGATGGGTGATTCTTTTAGCCCCCTTCTAGGGGGCTGTTCAAAGCCACCTGCTATGCAGGTGGATTTTTTACTGTGGTGCTGCTGGCGCTGACCCTGGGAGTTATGTGGCTGGTTGAGACGCGGCGTAAGCCGACCATGATGCAGGGCTGGTTGGATAAGCAGGGCAGCGAGCGCTTGTTTACCTACTGGGATGCGCCCAGCGCGGCAATTTATGCAGAAGGCGAACCACGGCACTATCGGCGTTTGCTTGAGGCTTGGCAAGGGTTGACGCCGCTTGAGGCCTGGTTTCAACATAACCTCAGCCGTATCGGGGTAACGCCTGTGGGATCCACTGTGGGCAGTGCCAAGCGTTGGTGTCTTAGGGCTTGGCAGAAACAGCAGGACCCGGCGGCGGCCTATTATCTGGGGATGATGCAGCTGATGGGGTTGGGAGGCAAACTCGAATACCGCTCGGCGCTTGAGCTGTTTACCGCGGCGGAGCAGGGCGGCATTGCCAACGCCATTACCGCCCGCGGGCTGATGTTGCTGCGAGAACCCACCAATTGCGAAGATTGGCCGATTGAGCCTCCCGAGCAGCAGCGCTTTGCCGAGGCCGTCGCCTGTTTCCGGCAGGGGCTTGAACATGGAGATAAGCTGGCGGCCTTGAATCTGGGCTACTGTTTGGAGCATGGCATAGGCATAGCGGCCGATACCGAGGCTGCCATCGACAGCTATCTGATGGCGGCAAGACAAGGTGAGCCCGCTGCCCAGTATCGTTTGTCCATGCTGTTTGCAGCCAGGGGCGATTTGGCCGAGGCCTATGTCTGGGCCAGTGTTGCCAGCCAGTGCTCCGAATCTGATATTGCCGTGGCGCGCAGCCGCAATATTGAGGCCATGCTGGAGCAGAGCCTGCGCCATCCGGCCCGTCAGAAGGCGGCGTTGTTTACCCTTGAAATCGTGGCGCCGCGAATGCAGGCATTGGCCAAGAATATGGATTTGCTCAAGGTGGTGTAACTGGTAGGCCCAGCTGAGTGGACTCAACCGACTGATCTAAATGAGAGGGGCTAAATGAGAGGGCTAAATGAGAGGAGTCTGCTGAGTGAGCCGCAGTGACAGATAGGAAGCAGGCCCGAGCGCCAATCCCGGCTCCCGGCCTGTTCCTTTACCTAAGCTTTAGTCGAGCGGAATAAACTTTTCGCCTTTAAAGCTTCTTCGCGGATTGCCCCGCTGCAGTTCCCAGTGTTGTTGCCAACGCTGTTGCTCTTCCCGGTTCATCTGCTCTTGCTTCAGCGCCTCCAGCTTTTGAAACAGCAAGGCCGTTGCCAGGCGTTTGTTGGCATGTTGGCTGCGCTCGGTTTCAACCCGCACCGACAGGCCGCTGGCGATATGGGTCGCGCGGATGGCCGAGTCTGTGGTGTTCACGTGCTGCCCTCCGGCGCCCGAGGCGCGGCAGGCCTGAAAGTGGATTTGCTTATCCAGAGCCTTGTCATTGACCTCAAACATCTGGCCGCTGAAGAACCAGTTTTTGCGTTTATGCCCGGGCCTGAAGCGGCTTTGGCAGCTCCAGAGCATGGCTCCCTGCCAAGCCAGCGCCAAGTGCTTGGCCCTGGCTTCGTCATTGGCATTGAGTTGCAGCAAGGCCGACTTGAAGCAGGCGACGCCGGTTTTAGCGTTTGCCTGAGTCACCTCCAACAACTCGCAGCCTATGCCTTGCGCCTGACACTCCCGCTCTATGGTTTGCACCGCCAGGGCCACAGCGCGGCAGCATTCAATCGGGCCGGTTCCGGCCGACAGTTGCAGCAGTATCATCAGCAGCACTCCCCGTTGGTTTTGAAGGTCAGCACAGGGCGCAGCCTGGCAACAACCTCAATCAAACCGGCATCGACCATATCGCCAACCACAGTCGCACATTTTTTGTAGGCCTGGGGCGCTTCGTCATACAGCAGTGTCTTGTTACCGCAGATCACCCGGCTTCCCAGGGCGGTGAGGTAGAGATCTTCACGGCTGAACTTGTGCGCCAGGCGGCCCTGACACTCGCCGCGCTGCCATTTTCTCCCGGCACCATGAGCCAGGGAAAACAGGCTGATGTCGGCGGCATCGCCCGCAGCGGCGCAGGGTTTCACCAGATAGCTGTAGTCGCCGCGGGATCCCGGGATCACCACAACACCCTTATCGCTCGGGGTGGCGCCTTTTCGGTGCAGCCAGCCTTGGGTTCCGTTTATGCACTTGGGGGATACCAGATTGTGGTTCACATCCAACACCGAGCTGCCAGAGCTGTTGATCGCTTCCAGGAAGCGACAGGCTATCAGCTCGCGGTTCAACTCGGCCCAGCGTAGCGCCTCATCGTGTTTGGCCAGATAGTCGCTGAACTCGCTATCTTCCGGACTCAGGCCTTGGTGGCTGTGGCGGCGGATATGTTCCTGCAAAATTGCCTGCCCCAGGCCTCTGGAGCCGGAATGCACCAGCAGTTGCAGATAGCGGCTGTCCAGCCCCAGCTCTTGCAGCGCCGCCTGGTCATAGACAGTTTCTATCGCCTGAAACTCGGCAAAATGGTTACCGGCACCTATGGTGCCAAGCGCCTGGTCAAAGCCTGTGATGGCTATGCTTTTTTCCCGCTTGCGCTCGGCAATTGTTTGCGCCCAGGTTTCATCCAGAGGCTGTTCTATCTGTTTGAACTTGTTCGCCATCTTATCCAGCTTGACCTTGGATAGCTTCAGCGAGCTCTGCCACAGTGACATGCCGCAGCCAATGTCGTTGCCGACCAAGGCGGGATAGATTCTGTTGACGGCAAAAAACGCCGCACCAATGGGATAGCCTCTGCCGGGGTGCAGGTCCGGCATTCCTGCCACGTGCTGCATACAGGCCAATTCAGAGGTTTTTATCAGTTGTTGTATTGCCAGCCCTTCTACCCAGGTTTCTTTGGATGCAATCAGGCTGACGCTTTCAGTAAGTTTTTGGACGGATCTGCCCATAGACCAATTCCTTTAAACAGGATTTAAACGATAAACGTATTGGCAGGCCAGTTGACCGAAGCGATAGCTTTACTTGAAAGCTATGAAATCAGTGGATAGCTTTCTGCTATTTAGCGGACAAGACCTGCAAAGGAGGTTGATGTGTTTTGCATGATGTTTTCTCCTCTACAGTGAATGAATGGTGAGCGATGCGGGCGCATAGTAATCAGTTTGCCACCATAAGGCAAATATAAATTCAATCACTTAGCTTTATTTGCCGCCGAGCGCCCATGGCAAGTGCGCCAGGTTGGGATTGCGGCCGGGGCAGCCGACCGCAGAAAGAGGCTACTGTTTCAGGCCATGATTTAAAGTCATGATTTAACGCCATGATTTGAAACCACACCAAGAATCCGAGATTGAGCTTTTACTTGCCGGGTTAAGGCAGCGGTTGGCGGGGCTTGGCCTTGTCACTTTTGCTGTGTGCCAGTTCAAGCACTTGTTCAAAGTCCAGACCATTAATCTTTTGCCCTATCAGGCCGAAGTCCATCTGGCCGTTGCGATCCGAGTGGTTCAGTGCTGCCAATGGGGTGTCGAACTCAGCCAGTTGGATTGCCAACAAGGCCATGACAAATTCCTGCTTGTCATGGGAGTTCAGCTGCGCCATGAGTCTGATGACATCCTGTTGGGTTGACTCTGCACTGCTGCCGTCGAAGACTATGGTGTTTGGGGTAGTACTGCAGGCCATCAGGCCGGTCAAAACGATAGCGATTATTATATTCTTCATGAGCTAACTTCCGTTTTTTTCGGTGTTCTACTTCCGTGCTGGCTTGTGATCGCCCTGTGGCATTCTCTCGAAGCGCCGCTGGTCTGGGGTACAGTTCCGGCCAACAGCAGTGTCAAGGGCACAGGCTCGGCAGAAGCGAATAATAAATTAAACCGCGACTCTAACAGTTTGAGATCAAAATTTTTTGAGTCGAGTCAAACAATTGACATATAAAGGAAAGGTTTGATTTTTGTGAGGTGTCCCTGTTGCAACAGCCTTGGCCGCCCCTCTTCCTTGAGTCAATCTTTACAAACAGGTTACAGAATACCTCACCCTAAATAGGGCGACAAGTCATAGTGATCATTTATCCAACTTACCCAGATTGCAATCTTCACAAAGTATTTGCATGTTATTAATATCCAGCGCTTTGTGCGGGTACTTGCTGCGGGGCAAAATATGGTCAACATGCAGCACTATATTGTGTTCGGCTTTAGTGCGATTGCACTCTACACATTTGTGTTCGTGAGTTTGCAGCACCTGATATCTGAGTGCCAACCAGGCCCTGGATTGATAAAAGTTATCTATGGTTTTGGGCTCGAACTCGCTGAGCTGCTCCGGATGCTCAAAGGCGCGGTGGCCGAGTTCGGGGGAAAAGAAGCTGGCCTGAATATCGGCCTTGTCCTGATGCTTGCAGAGCCATTTCCAAATGCCGCGCAGGGCACCTTGCTCACTCTTGTAACGCCGGGTTCTTATGCTGTCTCCAGTGCGAAAAGTGACTTGGATTTCCAGTTCCATGGGCTTTTCTCCTGAGGGCAGGCTCTTGGTGGCCTGCCGGTATTGAGGCTTAGTTGAGTTCGTCCAACTGTTTGAGGATCTGCGTTTGTTTTTTGGAGAGCTTGATGACCTTCAACGCCTCCCAGAGGGCGATGGCCGAGCCTATGGCGATCAGCAGATAGCAGTTGATGGGGTTATTGAGCGCCGGGGCGAAGGCATCACCTTCGGCGACAACCAGGCCATAGAGTGCCAGGCCTATAAGCAACATACCGGGGGCCCCAAGCAGTTGAGTGATTACCAAAGAGCGCTTGACCTGAGCCAATTCAGCTTGCAGTTGAGTCTTCATAATGCCTCCTTTGAAGGGAAGGTATAACGCCGGCTGCGACAGCAGAGAAACGGCATTTCGTCAGTTATGCTCTGCTATAGCTGAATCTGCCCTGTTGCAAGCGGGAACTCAAGTGATATTTACCCGCTTGTCGCTTGAGTCTGCCTTTGAACTAATCCGGCAGCACTATGACTCCCAAGGGTTCCAGCAGTTGCTCCTGCTGCCAGGCACAGATCTTGACCCCTTCGAGGTTGACCCGTCTGGGATCGAGCCCATCCAGATCGGCAAAGGTCAGGTCACAGCCCCGCAGGTTTACCTGTTGCCAGCAGTCGCGGGAGAAGGTGCCGCGGCTGAGGTCGGAGCCCATCAAGGAAGCGCCGCTGAGGTTGGCATTGCTCCAGTTGTTTTCAAACAGCTCGCACTTTTCCAGGCATTGGCCGCTCAAATTGGCATAGGCCAGGTTGCAGCCTGAGATATAAGCCGAGCAGAAGTACATCTTATGGCTGATTTGATTGTAAAAACGGGCCCGGGAAAAATTGGCGCCCTTGAGATCGCACTCCCTGAACTCTATGCCAAAGCAGTTGGCACCGCTGAAATTGGCCAAAGACAGGCGGCAGGCCTTGAAACTGGCATCGCGCAGATCGGCATAGCTGAAGTGGCACCCTTCGACGGCGCCGCTTTCAATGAAACTGCAATCCTCGAAACTGGCATCCCTTAGCTGGCAATGGCTGAAGTCACACTGATAAAAGCGGCAGCGGCGAAAACGGCTGTCACTCAAATCCTGGCGTGAGAAATCCTCTTGCTGAAAAACTTTATCAATAATATCCATACGGCTTCCTTTAACCAGGGAGGGCGCTAACTCTCTTTGCTAGCTCTGCCTATGCAGACAAGCAGGGGTTTTGTTGGCGCCTTCCCAAAAACCTTTGCAGGCTAACATCGGCACTCTGGAATATCACTAAAAATAAAACCTTTAAAATCATGGTGTTGATAAGTGCTTAAATCGCGATTTTAAGGGGGGAAATCGACATTTTGAGAGCCTTTAAGTGTGTTCCATGCTCAAGGCGTCGTGAAAAATAATTCAAGCCCTTTACGGGCTGCTGACATGGCTTGCTGAATGCCAGGACTCCCGTTTCGAACGGTTTTTTTAAAAAGCATATTAATACAATAGCTTACTAAGCATTGAAACCCGGGTTTGTATATTGAGCCGCCTTTGACAACACTTAATAGATACTGTTGTCTCGGGGGATAGTTATGCGCTTGCTGTTTCCGCTATTGCTCTATTGTTGCAGCGTTCAGGCTGCCGTGGGGCTTGGTCAACTCAGATATCTCACGGAAGAGTATCCACCCTATAACTTCAGCCTGGATAATGGGGAAGTATCCGGATTTGCCACCGATGTGCTGCGGGCCGTTTGGCGGCGGACAGGTACAGAGCCCCAGACCATAGAACTTCTGCCCTGGGCCCGTGGTTACTATATGTTGGGGAGTCGCGATAACGTGGTGCTGTTTTCCACAACCCGTACTCAGGTGAGGGAACCGCTGTTTCAATGGGCCTGCAGCCTTGGCACCCTGGAGCTGAATCTCTATGCGCTCAAACGCTCAGCGCCTGCGCTGACCAAGTTGGAGGATGCCAAGCATTTGCTGGTGGCAACCGTCAGGGAAGATGTCGGCGAGCAGTTGCTGCTGAGCCAGGGTTTCGATCCGGCTTTTTTGGTACGTACCAGTAGCCTGGAGCAGGCAATCAAGGTGCTCAACAGCGGCCGGGCCAGCTTGCTGTCCAGCAATAGGTTAACCTTACTCAGCACTCTGCGACACGGGGGTTACGACCCCGAGATAATGCAGCCCTTGGTTAAGGTGAGTCACAGGCCCTTGTGCTTTGCCTTCAGTGCCAAGGTGCCGCATGAACTGGTAATGCGCTTTCAAGCTAACCTGGATCAGGTGTTGAACTCTGAAGAGGGCAAAAGTCTCAGAAAACAGTACTTTCACGGCGAGACCTTACTGAGCCTGCCCTAAGGAAGATGCGGGCAAGCCCCATGTGTGCTCTGCGTCGGCTTACAGGCTTGGATGCAAGGCTGTAAGCCGCAAATGGCCTTAGTCCTTTGCAAGAAGCACTTCCCTAAGAATGTGAGTTGCTTTGAAGACCCCTTTGCCAAGCTGAGGTAGACTGCAATTCTGTATTTGCAACGGAGTTGTTATGCAAGTCGTCAGCTTTACCGCCATAGGCCACGCCGAAACCCAGTACACAGAACTGGCCAATATGCCGATTCAGGGCAGCAAGGTCGCCGATAATCAAGGGGTTTTGGTGATCCATCCCGACTATGCCGAAGGGCTGGCGGACCTCGATGGTTTTTCCCATGTTTATGTGCTGTTTCACCTGCATCAATGCAAGCAGGGGGCGCTCAAGGTTAAACCGTTTCTCGATAACCAACTGCGCGGTGTGTTTGCTACCCGTTCCCCCAAGCGCCCCAATCCCATAGGCCTGTCGATACTGGAAATCGACCGGCTGGAGGGTAACCGCATTCATGTTAAGGGAATCGATATGCTCAACGGCACCCCCATCATAGATATCAAGCCTTATATTCAGGCATTTGATTGCGTGCAAAATACCCGTGATGGTTGGTATGAACAGGGCAAAGATCCGCTGCAAACCCTCTCTGACGACAGATTTGCCTGAAGTTATTAGAGCGCACGCTTTTATCGTTCGGCATACTTAATAATGGCTGTGGTTAACATAAAAAATACTTAATTGTCTCGCTTGCATTTCATTTGTAACCAAATGATCTCGGTTGTGGCAAAAATTGTTGTTTTTTATTGAAGTGGTAGTTTGTTGACTATATATTGCCCCCGCTTTTTATGGGGGTTATATGAAACAAACAGTGGTAATTTTGCTGCTTACGGCAGCTTTGTCCGCCTGTGGTGGCGGTGGCGGCGATGATTCGCCTGCTCAGAAGACCAACGACAAGACAATTCACCAAGGGCTCAAGGTGCAGGATCTGCAGCTGAGCTACAGTGCCAATCAAAGGTTGCAAGTCAGTGTGCAGGGTGAGGTGGGGCAGCTCAGCTATCAGTTGAACGAGCCAAATACTGATATCCTGCTGTTGCAGGACAACCAACTCTATATTCAAAATGCCGGTGAAACCGGTGTCACAGTCAAAGACAGTGGTAACGCCACCACGCTGGGAACCGAAAGCCAATTTATGGTGAAAGTACTGCCGGCTGCCCGCGGCCCTTTGCTGGTCAACGATCTGCTGCTGAAACCCGGAGAGGCCGGCAAGCTGAGCATCAGTGGCGTCAAAGGAACCTTGAACTACCAACTGCCTGAATCCCAGTCCAATGTTTCCTTGAATGCCGGTAACGGTGAAGTGAAAGCCTTTGTGCCGGGTGAAGTGACTCTGCAGGTCAGTGATGATGGTGGTCGTAATTATCAGGCCGCCGAGGCGCAACTGAAGATTATTGTTTCCCAGCCCGATGGCGAATTTGCCAAGGTATTACCGCTGGCGCCCAAGCCCTTCGTTGAGGGAGCGCAGCTACAACCTATGCTGCAAGGCGAGCCCTTACCCGAAAGCTGGTTCCGCGTTGCCGATGGTGCGGCGCAGGATGTGGTGCAGTTGAATCCCCGCACCGGGGCCATGGCTGTTATGCATGCCGGCAAGACACGTATCGAACTGATACAGCCGGGTCGTTATAGCGGAGAGGCCGCCAATGTGCAGGGCTTTGATGTGACCATCAACCAGGCACAAAATACGGAATTGGCACTGGAGCAGCAAGAGTGGGCTTATGCGCCTTATGCCGAAGTATCTTTGCTGGCGCGCGGTAACAAGGGCCAGGTCAGTTACCAGCTGTTGGCCGGTGATGATGTTGTCATACTGGAGTCGACCAATGGTGATTTGAAACTCTTGGGTGCCGGTAGCGCCAGTATCCGCGTGCAAGACAGTGGCGATCGTGACTACGGTGCAGCAGAGATCACTTTGCCTTTGACCATACTCAAGGGGACTAGTCAGCAGTTGTCTGTGGCCGATATCTATCACAGCTTTTCCAACGACAGACTGTGCCTGCAAGTTCAGCAGGCCAGAGGCAAGCTCGAATACGCCCTGTCTCCTGGGGCTGCCACCGATGTCATCAGTCTGCAGCAAGATGGTTGCTTCGATATGCTCAAGGCCGGTGAGGTGAGTGTAACCGTGACTGACTCGGGCGATGATAATTATCATCCTGCCAAAACGCAGGCCAATATTCAGATAAGCAAGGCATTGAATACCGAGTTGAAGGCGCAGGCGCTGAATTTTGCCAAGGCTGAGGATCAGTTGTTGGCTCCATTGGTTACAGGCGCCAAAGGCCCGCTGAGCTATAGTTTTGACGCTGGGGTTACTGCATTGAAGCAGGAGGCCGATGGCAGTATCCGCGTGGTGGGTTCCGGTTATGCCGTGGTTAAGGTGCACGATGCCGGGAATGACCAATACCAGGCTGCAGAAACCAGTTTCACCGTCAATGTCGGTGCTATGGATGGCACCCTCAGAGTTGAGCCGGTCACGACTGTGTTTGCGCCAGGTAAGTTGGTACCAGTCAATTTCAGTGGCGTGCTGGGGCAGCTTAGCGGTGGTTTGAGCGCTGGTTCCGCCAATGATGTGGCCGAGTTGAATCTCGCCACTGGGCAGATAAAGGTACTCAATGCGGGGATTACCTATTTCACTGTGACCGACAGCGGCGATGCAACACATAGAGATCGCAGTGTCAGTCTGCGGGTCACTGTCACTAAGGCTCCGGCGAAAATGCTCAGCTTCAGCCAGTCGCAGTTGCTGACCGAATATGGTCAGGCACAGCTCTTGCCTCCGACTCTTGATGGTGTAGTGTCCGGCAGTAGCATCAAGTATTTGCCGGAGCCCTACGCCCAGGATGTGGTTGACCTGAATTCGGTATCGGGCAGTATGCAGGTGAAAAACGCCGGTTCACTCAAGGTCACGGCCACCGCTTCACATCGCAACTATGAAGATGCTATCGCCAGTTTTGATGTGAAGGTGAGTCCTGCCCCCTATCCCGGTGATTATCCACAAGTGGTGAAGGATGAACAGCCGGCCTTCTTCCCGGGTATTAGTGTTGAAAGTGGTCGGGTTAAAGCGCCGTATGGCAAGGTTACCCATGAGATCACTCAGGTCTACAATCCCAAAGAGATGGCGATAACGGCAGATGATAAGTTGCTCTTGGTGGCCCTGCCTGAGTCACATCCTATCTCTATGTCGGTGACAGATGATGGTGACCGTAACTATCTGCCGGGCACCCTGACTTACAGTGTATTTTTGCAAAATCCACAACCGGGTTCAGGTGAGGAGCAGCAACTGAGTTTCAATGGCGCCGAATTGAGTGTCAGCTCTCCGGCAACAGTTGCCAATGGTGATGAAGACAAGAGTTATTTCCTGCTGCAGGAATTCAATAAACGCGCCAAAGCCGTGGAAGGCAAAGACTATAGCCTGTTGTCAGTTCGGGTGAAAAACGACAAAGGTCAGGTAGGTTTGGCTACTCTGAGAGCCAGTCGCAGTGGCAAGTGTGCCGATGGTTCGTTGGCTGGCGGCGCTATCGAAAAACCTTTGCTGAAGTTTGCCAGTTGTCCGGCTCAGGTGACTTTGAGTCTGCATCCGGAAGATGGCTATAACGGCAGTCTGCCGGCGGGCCATTATAGCGCGGCTGAACCTTTGATTTTGGTTCACTATGCACCGGCCTATGAGCCAGGTGCCGTGGTAGCCGCAAACAACAACAGTCCTCGCGCCTGGTGGTTAATCCAAGTGGATCTGACACTCTGATAGTGTCTCATCTGAAGTAAAAAGCAGCGCCCCGGCGCTGCTTTTTGTTTTTATTGAGATAAGTTCCGAAGGGGAAACCTCAAAACCGTAGGTTACAAATTTGTATCAGTGCTGAGAACCAAGGTCGCTATACCCAGAGAAACCTGTCATTGTCGGCTTCGCTTTGCCTGTTGGTTTTTTGGCGAATCATCCATCTTTTGTATTGATTGATAATTGTATAAATTTTGTTTCTTCCCTATTGACTCGCATCACTTTATTGGCGTTCAAGCTTGTCATGGGGCGGCATAATCGTCAGAATTCACCTCTCCACCAAGGAAGCCATATGTGCGGCGCCGGTTGTATCCGGTGTGCCAATAGTCACTATGCTTCTTGCCGAATTTATATCAGCGAGCCCTGGATGGGCCCAGGCCTTAAGGCCATCGAAAAGGATTGTTTTGAAAACTGCTATTGTCGTTCAGTCTCCCACTAGGCTCCTGGTTAATCTAGGCCAAATGCTTCCATCCCCTTTATTTGCTCTGCATACGCACCTGGCAAGCCCCCTTAGCCATGCCAAGTTGGTTTTATGTTTGATGGGTTCCCATCATGCCGCTTCGATTTGCGGGCGCGGCTATCTCTTTACTGTTAACAACAGGAGTCTCAAATGACAGCTGCCAAATGGATTTTACACTCCCCGAAGCAGGCCGGTGCCCCGCAGTTGCAGCTGTTGACGCCGCTGGATGACGGCCGTCAGCAATTGCTTTGGCAGTATGAGTTGCCCCAGGCCGAGGATGAAGTGGTGCTGAGCGCCTTCTACAGAGACAGTGAATTTGTGGTCGCCACCTGCTCAGGACAGATCTATGCCGGTGATATCGAAACCGGGCCTCGGCTGATGGTCAATCTGCCAAATGTTGGCATCTATGGTCATGGTTGGCTGGATAAAGACAGAGGCGAGTTCTGGTATGTGGCCGAGCAGCCAAGAGGGGATGATGAATATCCCTGTCTTCTGGGCTGGTCGCTGGCCGACTGGCGACCGATTAAGGATATCTGGTTGCCTGAATATCTGGATGATCGCCGCCTTGGCAGCACCATGGTGCGGCGCCGAGACGGTTGTTTTTTATTCTATGAGCGTGAATGCGACTCTCTGGCGCAGCGAGAGCATGGCTTCTGGTGCACCAATGTGGTCGACGGCCAGAGCCGATTTCACCGGATTGAGGGCAAACCGCAGCTTGAAGCTAGCCGTTATTCGAGCATACACCTTTGCCCTGAGCGGCAGTTGGCCTTATTGCCGGTTTCTGAGTGTCTGTTGGATGAGAGCGGTGACAGTCCACGCATTGGGTTGCAGTTGCAACTGGTGGCACTCGAATCCCTTGACGTGCTTTGGCAACAGCCGGTGTTTTGGTTTGACAGCCATGATGGCTTGTTGGATCCGGATGAGTTTTCCACTTTGCTTGAATCGCTCAGGAGCGGTGAAGATGCCTGTGATGAAGAAGAACTGACTGACGCGCTCGAAAGCCTGTCTGACGGGCTGATAGGTATCCGCCTTTGCCGGGATGAAGCCGCTTTTTGGCTGAGGTTGCGTAGTGGCGAGCTGATTAAGGGCTATCTGGCGCCAGAGGAACACTTCCGCCTAAAGGCGTTGTCGCCTCGCTATCGCGCCAACGAATGCCCACTCCCCGGCGACGAAGCCAATCCCTTTGCCCTGGTTGCCTTTGACCACTATGACTATCAATTGACCTCACCCACGGCTAATCGTTTGTTGCTGGTGGGGTTCGAGATATATGCACTGGATACCAGTACTGTCACGCCCATGCTGCCAGGGGACGCCGATTGCCAGAGTTTGCCCTGTTACTTCTGGCCTAAACCTGAGTTGGTGATGAGTGAGCAGCAGAGCCTGGCCCATGGTGAGGCGGGGCTCAATATTGTTGAGGCCGATTATCTGGAACTGGGGGAGTGTTTGCTGGCCAGCGCCAAAGAGATGGTCAGCCGTCTGGCCGACTTACCAAACAGCGCCAAGGGTGAGCGCCTGGAGTGGCGCTTTAATGACAGAAATGGCAGTGAATGGACCGAGGCGCAGTTTGTGGCCGCGCTGATAGTTGTGCCGGGCGGCGCCGAGCTGTTGGCCGAAGCCGTTGAGAAGCTGCTGGCCTATCCCGATGCGGCAAGTCTGCGCAGCGGCGCCGACAAGCCGGCCTTGTCGGACACAGTGCTGGCGCTGGCCGGTGATGACATAGCTTATCTGCCTTTGTTGGCCCGTTATTTCAATATGCTGGCTGATGGTCCAGGCGCCGCTTTCCATCAACAGCACTCAGTGCCGCTTATTCAACGGCGTCACGGCCAGGGGCTGCTCAAGCGCCGCCAATATCGCCGTTTTGTCCAGGATTTGCCCTGGCCGATTTCCCCCGCCTGATTGCAAATCACAGGAATAACTTCATGAATGCCAATGTAAGAACCAATATCCGCCTGCAACAGGCCAAGCTGTTTTTTATCGGCCCTGAGCTTATTCAGGTTATCCAGAGCGCTGATGAGGCCGACACCCTGTTGTGGCAATGTGAGTTGCCGGGAACCGAGGATGGCGAGCTGGCCTTGTTGCAATGGCTGGATGACACTCGCTTCCTGGCCTTGGGCCAAAATGGACTGCTTTTTGTCTGCGATTATCAGGCGCGCAGTTGTGAGCAGGTGCTGGATTTACAAATCTCCGGAACCCCCGGGGCCTGGCTAGATAGCCACAAACAGACCCTGTGGGTGGTCGGGCGGGTGGGCGTCGCTGCGCGCCGCGGCCACAGCTTGCTCAAGGTCGATCTCGCGGCCATGGAGCCGGTGCAGCATTGGCCTGTGAGTGCCGAAATCGAGCCTGAGTCACTGATTCTGACCCGGGATGGACGCGTGGCCTTTTATGGTCGCAATGAGCATGGCGGTTATCGCTTCCGCTTTCAGCAACTGGTGTATTTTGACCCGTCAAACGAAACCTGGTCCGAACAGCCTCTGCCGGGGAAACCGGCTCCAGTGCAGGTTTCAACGCAGGATTATTGGTTCCAGAACCGTGCCAACGGCCTTATCACTACCCTGGCCGCCGATGGCGTGAGCTGTCATCAGGCCGAGGGCGAGCCTGTGCGTTACGAAGCCAGGTTGCAGCTGATAGATATGAATCTCGGCCGTCAAATCGATGCCGGGGTGCGTTTGCCGGCCATGGCCGATATCTGTGATGAATATTATGCCGAAGCGGTTCAGGAAGCGCTGGAGCGGATTGCCGCCGGTGAGATATCCCACCAGGATAACGACGAGTGGCAGCAACTGATAAACAGCCTGACTTGCAGCTATTTTTGCGAGCAGGAGCAAGTCTTCTGGCTGGGCTGGAAAGGGGGTGTGGTACAAAAGGTGTCGCCGAAGGGCGAGAGGCTTTCCCCTCTGTACCAACTGGGCAGCCAAGATGCGGCGGGGCTGTGGCGCCCCTTGAGCCACTATGGTGGTGATCTGGTCATGATTAAGGGGGTTAACCAAGGGCGGCTCTGGTTGGCATTCGGTGATCTCGATGAGCCCAGTCACTACTCGGTCGACATCGACTCCTTGGCTGCTGTGCCCCAGAGCCTGCTGGCTGCCGAACAGCAAAAGTGCCCGCTCAATTGCTGCAGCTATCAACCCAAGCCGCTGCAAATTCCCAGCCAACTGCAGGCCGAGCCTTGCCCCAGTGGCAGGGTGACTCTCTATTGTGACGATCTGACATCAAATCAAGGCAGGTTGCAACTCTTGCAGCAGCTACTGGCGGTGCTCCCCAAATTGGAGCAGACCCTGGGGGAGGCGTGCGGAGCGCCCTTAGCCTCAGTAACAGCCAGAGCCCCTGTAGCAACCAGAGTCCCAGTAGCAACCAGAGCCGGCTGGCTTGGCCGCTTGAAGCAGAAAATAACCCATAGTGCAGTTACTGAGCCTGGCAGGCTCTGGTTTGCCTTTGTCGATGGTTTGGGGAATCGGCACAGTGAATACGACTTCTTCCACTATGCCGTGCGTCTGGAGCAGGGGCCTGAGTTGATTGCGGCCATCCTGGCGGCATACTGCCGTCTGCCCCAGGCCAGGTGTTTGCTGGGAGCCAAGGGGCAGCCAGTGCTGGCCGAGGCTGCCTTGGCGCTTAGTGAACACAGGCAGGCTCTGCCGCAACTCGCGGACTATTTCAATGTTCTCAGCGCCTTGCCTGTGCATCCATTTCATATCAATCGCACCTTGAAAGTGATCTTTGCCGAACATCAGGGCTCGCAAGAGCTGGCGGCTTTCCTGGCGGCGGTCCCAAGCCCCTATAACGACCCGGAGTTTAAGCTGGCCGAGAAAGGCGACTATGACGACGATGACGAATTTGACGACGATGATGACTATAAGTAACTGTCATTTATGAGAAAAGGATAAGGATGTATGTCATTCACAAGTTCGCCGGTTGGCGACGGTAAACTCATCTATATTGACCCGGACAATGGCTGCCCTTGCCTGTATCTCTATGAAGCGGCAGACAGTGGCTCTGGCTATCGACTCATTTGGAGCACAGACTTTCCCAAGGCCGAGGGTATTATGCAGGTCAGTGGCTGTTTTCATGGAGTACCCGGGCGTGAGCAGAGCTGCGTTATCTGGGATCAGCAAGGCTGCCTCTATTTGGTGGACCTGGCGCAACGGCAGCAGCAACTACTCGCCGAAACTGGGATAGCAAACCTAAAAGTCGTGGTATTGAGTGATGGCCGAACCCTGGCATTATTGGGTGAAAATAAGTCTAGCTATTGCTACGAAGTCTGTCTCTGGCACTGGCGGGATGGCGATGCTCCCGTGCCCTCAGCCGTTCAGTGTATCAACCATGAGGTGGATAATCAGGGCGGCCCTTGGGCCGAGGTCGACGAGACCGGACTGCCGGACAGAGTGGGGCTGAGTTTTACCGATCGCCTCTTTGCCGGGCCGGATAACAGTTTGATCTTGCACTGTCACCGCAGTGAGCGCGATGAGGTGGAGGCTTGGCAATTCCTGCTGCGGTTGGACCCCATGGCTGTTGTGGGCAGTGATCTTAGCCAAGTTCAATGGCAGGGAAGTTATCCCGAACTCTTGCAATTATCGGCCATGCCTCTGCCCACTCCGCCAGGAAACGAGGCACTCTGGGAGTGTGCCCTGGCTCTGGACAGTGAGCGCGGTGAGCTTATCCTGCCGGCAATGACGTTAAGCCGGGCGCAGGATACTGAAACCGAGGCGCTGGCGTATCAGTTGCAGCGTATCGACTTGCGCTTTGGCCGCGAGATAGGGCGTTTTTGTGTGCGTCATTATACCCACGAGCAACTGGCCGGCGATGCCGACATGCTGTTGGGCCCGGCCGATTTAGACAATTTGGCCTGGCAAAAGGCGCAGGGGCGTTTCTGGCTACAGCTGGATGATATTGCCTACTGCAATGACGAAGCGGCGCTTTGGCTTGGCTGGCATGGCGGCGCGACCCGCAAGGTTTCTCTGGACGGGCAGTGGCGCTCGCCCCTTTATCTCCCCGATGGCAAGCGTGATTTATACCATGCTGATGAAATGAATCTGCTCGGCAGTGGCGCTTTGCTGACCGACTGGGAGTATCTGTGGAGTTTCAACCCCAATCCAGCCTTGGATGCGGCCAGCCAGCTAGATACTGAACCGGCTGCCATGGAAGCAAGCTGCGACATTGCTACAAGCAGCGAATACTGGCGCAGCTTAAATAGTGCAACTGCAGAACCGCAGGAGATCCCCCCTCTACTTGGATATAAACGGATTGAGGTCAGCAATCTGCAATCCGAGAGTGCCAGACTCGAGGCTCTGACGACCTTGATGAGCGAGACCTTGCGTGGTTATGAATCTCTCAAATCAGGCCAAGACCTGCGCTTTGGATTTTATGATGCCGATGAGAGCTGGGATGAAGCGCAATTTTTTAAAGCCGTCGTGACTCAGGAGCCGGCCTGGAATCTGATGTTGCAGTTGCTGCTCTCATTCATACGCGACAAATCATGCCACAACTGCTTTAGTGACCCGGCACTGGGTAAGCCGGCGCTGGCAGATTGTGCGTTGCAACTGGGTTTGAGTCACAGTCGATTTTTGCCTATGGTGGCGCGCTACCTTAAGTGTATCGATCTGGATCATGAGTTGTTTTTCCAGCAGGACGGCCATTTGCAGGACTTGCTGGAGAAGTATGCCGATACCCTGGAGGGTAAGCAGTTTTACGACCTCTTACCTGCCGAGCTTCGCCTCGAGGATGGGGCTTATCTGGACTGAGTTCAATGCAACAACACGCTTTGTGTGGCTCTGTCTCAAGTGTATCGCCCCAGCTTAAAGCCAGAGCCCTATGATCTGAAGAACGAGGAAATATGTCATTCACATGCTCGCCGGTTGGCGACGGGAAACTCATCTACATCGATGCGGACAATGGCTGCCCTTGCCTGTATCTCTATGAAGCGGCAGATACAGGCTCGGGTTATCGGCTCGTCTGGAGCACAGACTTTCCCATGGCCGAGGGCACTATGCAAGTCAGTGGCTGTTTCCATGGGGTGCCGGGGCGTGAGCAGAGCTGCGTTATCTGGGATCAGCAGGGCTGTATCTACTTGGTGGATCTGGCGCGTCGTCAGCAGGAGTTTTTGGCTCATACCGGGATGGAATATCTCAAAGTCGCGGTATTGAGTGATGGCCGAACCCTGGCATCACTGGGCGAAAATGACCGGCGCTGCTGTTATGACTTAACGCTCTGGTACTGGTTGGAGGACAGGGATCTCTCGCCCTCGGCTGCCATGCAGCTGAATGATGAGGTGAATAATCAGGGCAGCCCTTGGGCCGAGGTCGATGAGACCGGACTGCCGGACAGTATGGGGCTGAGTTTTACCGATCGCCTCTATGCCGGGCCGGATAACAGCTTGATCCTGCATTGTCACCGCAGTAGGCGTCGTCGGCCCCAGGCCTGGCAGTTTTTGCTGCGGCTGGACCCCATGGCTGTCGTCGGCAATGATCTTGTGGGCAATGATCTGGTGGGTAGTAACCTCGTGGGCAGTGACCCCGTAGGTAGTAGCATTAACCAAGTTCAATGGCAGGGCCGTTATTCCGAGCCCTTGCAGGTGGCGGCCATGTCTCTGCCCAATCCGCCGGGGAATGAAGCGCTCTGGGAGTGTGCCCTGGCGCTGGACAGTGAGCGCGGTGAGCTTACCCTGCCGGCCATGGAGTTGAGCTGGGCGCAGGATACTGAAACAGAGGCGCTGGCGTATCAGTTGCAGCGCATCGACTTGCGCCTTGGCCGCGAGATAGGCCGTTTTTGCGTGCGTCAATTTACCCGTGAGCAACTGGCCGATGACGCCGACATGCTGTTGGCCCCGGCCGATGTCGACAATCTCGACTGGCAAGAGGCACAGGGGCGTTTCTGGCTACAGCTGGATGATATTGCCTACTGCAATGACGAAGCGGCGCTTTGGCTTGGCTGGCATGGCGGCGCGACCCGCAAGGTTTCTCTGGACGGGCAGTGGCGCTCACCCCTGTATCTCCCGGATGGCGAAGATGACTTATACGACGAGGAGGGCATGAAGCTCCTCAGCAAGGGAGCTTTGCTGACCGACTGGCATTATCTGTGGCGCGTCAATCCCAACCCCACTTTGGATCTGGCCAGCCAGATGAACCAAGCGCCCGCCGCCATGGAGGCGAGCTTTGCTGTGCAATTACAGCAGACAGAATGGAGCAGCTTCCATGCCCAGGCCCAGGTGCAGGATACAGTTCCCCCTTTGCTCGGTTTTTCGCGAATCGAAGTCAGGGATCTGCAGTCAGCGAGTGCGAGGCTTGAGGCCTTGGACAAGCTGGTGCTGCGGGCATTGACAGATTTTGAATCGCTCAAGTCGGGTAAAGACTTGCGCCTCGGTTTTTATGATGCCGACGAAAGCTGGGATGAGGCGCGCTTCTTTGAGGCTGTGGCCCTCCAATTGGAAGGCCGGAACTATATGGCGCGTCTGCTGGGGCTATTCATTGCCAATGAGCGGCTCCATTACTGTTACAGCGATCCACACATCAGCAAGCCGGCGCTGGCCGACTGTGCGTTGCAATTGGGATTGGCCGGCAGCCAATATCTGCCGCTGGTGGCCCAATACCTCAACTGTATCGATGTCGATCATGAGCTGTTTTTCCAACAGGATGGCAATCTGGATACCTTGCTCGGCAAGTATGCCGATACCCCTGATGGCGAGGACTTTAACCGCCGCTTGCCATATGAAATGAGCCGTCAGGATGAAGACGATTATCAATGAAATGATGATTAACCAAAGGTAATTATCATAAATAACAAAGGGTTGTTTTGTGATTGAGATTTTGGATTTTGCCCCGTATCCAGAGAGATACGCCCGGGCCAGCGAATTGGGGCCCAGGTTGCTGAAAGTAAAGTCTGATATAGGTGGCCCGGTTCTCCATCTATTACAGATGCGTCCGTTCGATGAAGGTGGCACCGAACTGCTTTGGGCTGCCGAGTTGAGTTCATCCAAGGGACTCGTGACCCTGAAAGGGCAAACCCGGGATGGCGTCTGTGTTTTTGGCAACCAATTTGGCGCTTTCTATCTGTACGATCCCGCGCAGCAGCAATGCCGTTTACTGCATGATTATCAAAGCAAATTTGGTAGTGTCCAGGGTGTTGTCAACAGTGATGGTGATGCCTTGCTGGTGCTGTTTTATGAGATGGACAAGGATACGGACTTAACCTTGCAACGCCTGCCTCTTATTCCTGAAGTTGGCGCTGTCAGCGAGATTTCAGCCCAGCTGTATGATGAAGATTGTTTTGGCGGTGGTTATGACTATCTGGATGAAGATGGGCCTTACTTTTGTTTGAATAACACCAATCTCAATCAACGTCTTTATGCCGGGCCGGACAACGGCCTGCTTATGCATGTCATAGATGAAGACGAAGAACTGCACTACATGGTTCGTATTGATATCCAGGGAGAAGGGGTGAAGTTCAAGGTATTTCCCCTGGACGATTCAGTGCTTGAATGGGACCCTGAACCTGGGGCGATTGCGGTTTGTCCGCAACGAGCCCTGGCGGCCATCCCAGTGATTCGAGAGACAGATGCGGGTGTTGTCATTGGAGTTGAATGGCTCAATCTCGACAATGGTGAGCGCTCGGAGGCCGGAGTTGTGCGGCTTTGTGAAGACGAAGAGGATGCGCTTTTCCATCTCGAACAGTTGGATACTTCTATCTGGCAGGCCGATGGGCTGTGGCTGAGTTGGTCTGATGGTTTGGTGGTCAGGTTGGCATTGGATCCGCAAACGCCGCCTTTGACCCTCTTGGCAAAGGGGCAACTGCTGCATGTAGGTACAGAGTTGATCTTCTCGGATCGCGAAGAACTGCTGCGCTGCCCTTTCCCTGAGCCTGCACAGTGGCAAGGCAGCCCTATCCCGTTATCCCTGGAGTCCTGTCACTGGCAGCACAACTGGAGGCTGAGTGAGGCGCAGCGCCAGGCGCTGCAATGCTTTGGACATACGCTGATAAAGGTTGCCGATCTCGAAAGTACCGAAGGCCAACTCGACGCGCTGCGCCAACTGCAGTCACGGACTCAGGATTGCAGCAAGCTTTTGCACGGGAAGACCTTGGCCTTTAGGTTTACCGATGGCAAACAGCAATGGGATGAGGCCAGTTTTTTCCAACGTTCAGCCTGTCATGCCGAAGCCTTGCCGCTGATGGCGCAAATTCTGCAGCAGTTTTGCCGCGGTTTTGACGGCAGTGATCAATGTGATGGCGCCAACTGGGGGACGCCGCTGGCCAGTTGTGCCTTGCAGTTGGGATTACAGGATGTGCAGTACCTGCCTCTTATTACCGAATACGGCAATGCACTGGATGTTGACCATGAAAACTTCTTTGGTGGTGAAGGCGATGCCTTGTATCAATTGAGTCTGCGCCATGGCAACAGCCCTGAATGGCAAGCATTTTTGAGCTTGCACTCTGATACCGAGGAGGATGAGGTATGGGATTGAGACAATCGGCCAACAGCATGGCGAGGGTGATTAGCGATCTCTTTGTTCAGCCAGAGTTTGGCGGGGCGGAAAAAGCCCGCGACCGGAGTCGCTATTTTATTGCGCTGCTGCCCATACTGGCTATCCATTATCAGTGGCAACTGGTGTACATGTTCTCACCTTCACTGCTGCTGGCAATCCAAGAGGTCGACTTCTTTATTTCACTGTTGGCTATCTTGGCAACAGGGCTACAACTCAGCATAGGTGCGGGGTTGCTGGCAGCGCATATTGCTATTGGTCGACGGGCGTTCGGGTATTTGGGAGGTGTGCCTCTGGCATTGGTGAACATCCTGTTCGGCTTCTCTTATCCAACGCTACTGAGCATGATCCAGTTTGACAAGACTATGCCTTGGCTTGGCTTGATGTTTGCCTTGGGCTGCGCTGTTGTTTGGCTGGTGGCGCAGTTATTGATTTACCTGTTTCGTCCTCCCTTGGTAAAAGTTGAACCGGAACACCCTTTACTGGCTCATCGTAAGGGGTGCGATCCCGATCGTCAGACGCCGGCGTTGGCTTTCTTTCGCAGCAGCATGATACTGGGGATCTGCAACGGATTGTTTCTCGGATGTCTAATCTTTATGGTGCAAACTTCCGGTTCCCCTTCTTTTGCGTTGCGGTCTCTGCTGCGGCTTGAAGGGCAGGGGACAGGGACGCTCATCATGTTTTGGTTACTGCCCAGCCTCTATTTCGGCTACAGGATTATCAGTCGCAGGGCTCGTAATCTGGGGTGGTCAGTCGCCAAGACGGTATGTTTGATGCTGTTTATTACTCTACTGTTATTACCCGGGAGCGGTGTGGTGATCAGTCTGGCCCTGTCCTTTATGGACTCCTACGCCAGTTATATCCTTATCACACACTCTCTCATGCTGCTTTGGGGAGCTATGCTCTCGACTTCACTGCTGAATATGATGCTGCTTTGGCTGGTGCCAAAGGACCCAAGAAGCAGTCGTGAAACCCAGGCGGCCTGGATGAAGCTGAAGCAGTAGCGAAGCGGCAGACTGACAGCCGGATTCTGCCGGTTGTTGGTACTTTGTCTGTATGGGGGCCCCTGTGACTGTGGGCCCCTTGGCTTTTATGAATGACACCTCCCAGACTGGGCAAACTTGCAATCAAGAGCATAAATCCTTATGGTCTTA
Organism: Shewanella algae; assembly: GCF_009183365.2. Lineage (NCBI taxonomy): Bacteria > Pseudomonadati > Pseudomonadota > Gammaproteobacteria > Alteromonadales > Shewanellaceae > Shewanella > Shewanella algae. The sequence continues at coordinate 4,150,697 of NZ_CP068230.1, read as the reverse complement.
GGCGCTTTAATCAGCAACGACTGAGCGATTCAGCAATTCATACAAGCTGGACACAAACATCTCATCATGTAACATCCTATTGATTTACGTCACTTTTCGTACGTTTTCCGGATAAAGATAATCGACTGAATGGCCACTTGCGCCTATTTTATCCGGCATGGGTCCAGCAGCGGCCCCAGCTCCCGAACGGGGACGAACAGAAGAGCAAAAATATGAAAAAACACTTCGAACTCATAGATAAAACCACTTTCTTTGGCGCCCTGGGCTTGCTGCTTGCGGTGGTGATCCCGCTGGCTCTATTTCCTGCAGAAGGCGCCGAATGGATAGCCGTTGCCAAGGCGTTTATGACGGATAAGTTGGGTTTTGCTTACCTGTCGCTCGGCTTGGCGGCATTCTTCTTTATGATTTATATCATCTTCTCGGATATCGGCCAGATCAAGCTCGGCGATGCCGATGAAAAACCTGAGTTTGCCACAGCTTCCTGGGCGGCAATGCTGTTTTGCGGCGGTATAGGCGCCAGCATCCTCTATTGGGGCACGATTGAGTGGGCCTATTACTATCAACACCCGCCGTTCCAGCTTCAAGCCGGCAGTGAAGAAGCCGTGCGCTGGGCAGCCACTTACGGCATATTCCACTGGGGGCCCATCGCCTGGAGCATCTATTTGATCCCGGCCATCCCCATCGCTTACTTCTTTTATGTTCGCAGGCAACCAGTGCTCAAGGTGTCGGCGGCCTTGATGCCAGTCATAGGTGAAGGCCGCAGTCACGGTAAGCTCGGCAAGTTTATCGATATATTGTTTATCTTCGGTCTGCTCGGTGGGGCGGCTACCACTTTGGGGTTGGCGGCGCCACTGATCAACGAAGGCCTGAGTTACCTGTTTGATCTGCCATCGACCACAGGCAGTCAGATAGCCGTATTACTTTTGTGTACAGCGCTGTTTGCCTATTCCTCCTACAAGGGGATGGATGAAGGCATTAAGGTGCTGAGTAATATCAACTTCTGGGGTGCGCTGGCGCTGCTGGCATTTATTCTGTTTGCCGGTCCAACCATCTTTATGCTGGAAACCGGCCTGGACTCTCTGGGGCGGATGCTGAGCAACTTCTTTATCATGGCGACCTGGGCCGAGCCTTTCGGTGGTTTGGGCACCTTTGAGAACACCCACTTCCCTCAGGACTGGACCATCTTCTATTGGGCCTGGTGGTTGGTGTTTGCCCCCAGCATGGGACTGTTTGTGGCGCGGATCTCCCGCGGTCGAACCATCAAACAGATGGTGGCCGGCTCGATTTTCTTCGGCTCCCTGGGCTGTGCCATGTACTTTATGATCTTGGGTAACTTCGGCTTGTCGTTGCAATTATCCGGTGAGCTGGATGTGGTGGCGATCCTCAATGATCAAGGGGCGACCAGGGCGATATTCGCCGTATTGGAGCAGTTGCCGTTCAGCTATCTGGTGATCGCTGTTTTCACCCTCCTGTGTATCATCTTTACCGCTACTACCTTTGATTCCATCTCTTATATTCTGGCGTCTGTGGTGCAAAACAATGTCACCGAGGAACCACTGCGCTGGAACCGCTTGTTCTGGGCCTTTACTCTGTCTTTTATGCCTTCGGTACTGATGTTTATGGGTGGGCTCGCTACCTTGCAGACAGCGGCTATCGTTGGTGGTTTGCCACTCTTGGTGATAGCCGTGATGCTGATGATGTCCGGGGTCAAGGCGGCCATGTTGGACCTGAGTCATCAGGATGGTTACGAGGATCCCGTGATTAATATTTCGGATCTGCCTGAGGTCGATCCCTGGAGCCGTGAAGGCCAGGCGCTGGCCAAGTTTGAGCAATTGCGGGACAGCGCCATTGAAGCCGCCGACGCCGAGCGTGAAGCCCTGGATGCCATCTGGGAGCTGAAAAAGCAGCTGCGCCGTGAAGCCTTGAGCCGCAGTGAGTCGCACCTGGAGTTGGGGGATGCGCCCGATGAGTCACTTGCCGAGTTGCAGCGCCTCACAGATGAAGCCATGGCGGCGAAGGAACGTAAGCTGCAAGCCTCGGAGCAAGCTCAGGCTGCCCGTATTACCTTCAACGAACTAATGCGGCAGAAACAGGAAGAGGAAGCGCAGCAGGCGCAGGAAGAAGCCAAGGCGCAGATTATTGAACGCCTCAACGGCCGCGACTCGTAACCTTATGGCCCGGTTTGCCGCCCGGGCCTAAAACGGCTAGAATTTTCGCCGCATAAATCAATTGAATATAGGATGTTTTACATGAATGGAGCGGGAGGGAGTTCCGGCGGTGTCGGTCAATTTTTTATTGGCCTTATCATGATGTGTGGTGGTGGTTACATGCTGCTCAACGCCATTAGGGTATCCAGCAGCTTTGGTCTGGGCACCCGCTTGTATGGTGTTCCCGCATTTGGCAGCCAATGGGGGATCACAGGTGGTATGATCCTGGTGCCCTTTATTCTGGGGGTTGGGATGATTTTCTATAACGGCAAGAATATTCTTGGCTGGTTATTGGCGATTGGCTCTATCACAGCGATGATCTTCGGGGTGATCTCTACCATTCACTTTAGCCTGCGCAGCATGAGCAGTTTTGATCTCTTGGTGATCCTGGTATTGCTGACAGGTGGCATAGGTTTGTTCCTGCGCTCACTCAAAGGCAGCTGAAACTATCTTAAAGAGGCGTTGCCGCATTGACCGGCAACGCCTCTTTAGCCTTAAAACAACTTGCCCAGCATACGCTTGACGACGCTCGACTCGTCTTGCTTGAATGGCTCTGCGTTTTCTTCGGTCAGACAATCAAACTTGGCGATGATTTCCAGCAGGCGTTTGCGCTCGTCTGCGGTCAGCTGCCTGGACATATCCGGCAGCCGCTGCTGGCTGGCCAAGTGAATAATAAAAGACTCAGGTTGCCGCCCTTCGTGCATGGCAAAATACACAGTGGCCTGTGGCGTCACACCTATCCTATCCAACCAGAGTAGCGCCCAGAACTCCTTGTCGGCTTCAAGTTGCAGGCTCACATCGACATCGCCGATGCTTGAGTGCCCAAGCGCTTCATCCTGCCAACGCTCGGCCATATTCAGATGGCCTTCGGCAACCAAATGGTTGACATAGGCTTCCCTGACACTGGGACAGCCCAACCAGTGCAGCCCTCGTTTCCCAAGACCGCTGAGAAACAGTGCCAGTCGCTCTCCCATCTCGGTAGGCAACAGCCAGACAAAGTCTGCCACGCCAACCTTGCCGCGATAATCGCTGTAGGGATCCCAACCTTGTAGAACCGGCAGTTTCAAGGCTTGTGGTGTCAGGTTTTCCAAGCCTTCGCCGCTTTGCAAATAGGCCTGTAACTTGTCATATACAGCCTTCGCCGCTGCCGGTTTGAGTCTTTGCTCCAGACCACGTTGCAGGCTGAGGTTAAATAGCTCAAAGGCTTGCTGCGGCAAGGGGCGCTCCGGGAAACAGGCCTTGAGATCGGCAATAAACCCCAGCATGGCCGTTTCATCGCAATAGTTTAGGGCATCCAACAGCTTTTGCTGAGCCAGCCAATGGCTGCGGCCTATCATGCTGTTATCTTCGGGATCGCCTTCGGCAAAGCTTGCCAATCGCTCGAGGTAACGTTGCCAGAAGCGCTCGTTGGCCGGCGCATAGCGCGCGATACGCCTGTCTTGCAGCAAAGTATGGGCATCCAGCTGCGCTTCGCTGACTCCCAGTGCCAGCAGTTTTTGATGCAGGCTCTGCTCTGTCTGCGGATCATCTATGGCGGCATATCCCTCATAGTTTGCGTAAAACTGACTGATGCGGCTGATAAGCACCATAGGCGCCAGTTTCAAAAGCAGTTGCCAGTGGCGCTTGGCCAGGATCTGCAGTTCGGTGTGAGCCTGTGGCAGTTGGCTATTTAATAGGAAAAACAGGCTGAGCAGGCCGCACTGGAAACCATCGTCCGGGAAAAACAACCAGTAGGCCGCTTGATGCTGGCTTATCTGGCTTCCGCGGGTTCCGCCATCCTTGTCCAGTAGCGAATCGGCAACGGCGGCCATAGCGCCTGCATCCTGCTGCTCCTTGGCCTCAGTGAGCCAGGCCTTGAGTGTCAAATGCTGCGGATTATTGCTATTGAAGCTGCCACCATGCCGATTGAAGACACGCATATAGGCAGTGAGGAAATGCTGCTCCAGCCAACCAAGCAGAGCCTGGGTTTCTGCCGCTGTGCACTCGGGGCGGGCGAGCCGGTAGGCGGCATAGGCAACGCCTCCCAGGTGGGTCGGCAACTTGTCCAGTGCCGCCGGCAGACGATCGGCAATGGCTGCATCCAACTGTGCGAAGTCACTTTGCTTGCAGGTATGGCTAAGCAGGAAAAAAGGTAGCTCTTCCAAGCTGGGTAGTTGGCTGTCGCCTTGAGTTTGCCCGGAGCTCTTGCCACTTTCCTGCTCTGCCTGGGCGTTGCCGGTATCGGTTTTATCCTGCTGCCAGGGGGCGAGTCTGTCGTCCATCAACCAGGCTTCGGCAACCTGTGCCTTGGGCTCAACGCCGAGCGCATCCTGCAGCGCCAGCGCCTCATCTTCCACCCTGTGCCCCAAGATCAATTGCTTCTTGACCTGATCCCGCCACAGCTCAGTGTCTTCAAGTTCCGCTTCTACCGGCCAGTCGTCCAGGCTGTAGAAGAATTCCAGTATTGGCTGGGTTTCTTCCAGCGTTTGTTCATCGGCATAGGCCAGCAGCGGGGTTTGCTCCAGACGTTTGAGCAGCTGCGCCTTAAACCAGGCGTAATCGTCAGCATGCTCGGTAAAGTGTTCCAGCAGGCTGGGGTTGACTGGATCACCCTCGGCGGTTTGGAAAAAACAGCGGCGGCTCTGTTCGCCATCACAGTGCAGATAGGCGTGGATCAGTTCGCGGCGCCAGCCGAACTCCTCTACCAGTTTGCCCAGCAGTTCCACGGGTGTGTAGCCGCTGTCCAAATCCCAGTAAGGCACTAAAAAGGCGGCCAGATAATGACTCAGTTCGGGATATTGCCTGGCCAGCATGTAGAGGGCTTCCACCCCGAAGACGTTGTAGTCATCGAGAAAGAGATCGCTAAAGTCGTTACGACTGCGGGAGAAGGCCACCATGGCCTTGGCTGTTGCCTTGATCTCGTCCAATAGCTCGGGGAAGTTCAGCGCTGCGGCAAACAGCACGGCTTCAGTGCAATATTTAAAGGTGTGGTGCGCTCGAGCGGCGCTGAGTGCATGCACCAGCAAGTTGCGGTTGCCGCCGGCATCGTCATTGCTGAGTGGCTGCTGTTGCTCGTTGACAAACTCGATGTTGAACAGCAGGGAGCCTTCAAGACGAAAGGCGCTGCCATCGTGCAGGTGTTGCCGGTATTGCTGCAGCGCCTGGGCGATGCTGGCGGGATCTTGTGGCTTGAGGCTGATGCTGAGGGTTTTGTCGAACTGGGACATATTGCTTCCTTGATATTAAATTAATGCTTTTGCCGGTCGCTGCCTGTAAGGCACTTCCTGTTAAACAACCGGCGACCGCGCCATGAGTCAGGGCGCGGCAGTTATCCTGTTATTACTCGTTTATTGGGTTATTCCCAACTGCTGTTTTATCAATGTCTTCCTTAAGAGCCTTGCGCCAAATCTTTGGCCAGTTGCCGGACCGCGGCTGACTCGTCCTGCAGGAAGGAGCTGAAAAGCTCGGCGTCAACCCCGGCTTGTGCCAGCAACTTCAGCAGGCGTACACGTTCGTCTATGGTCAAGAGCTGCGAAGTCTCCGGCAGTCGCCCCTCATCGGCCAAATGTTTGAGGAAGGGCGCCGGGGCGCGGCCTTGGCTTACGGCGAAATAGACAGTGCTTTGCGGCGCTATGCCTATGCTGTCGAGCCAGCAGAGAGCCCAGTTTTCCTTGGCACTCTGAAAGGCTAACCCTGTGTCATAGTCGCTGTGACGCTTGTGTCCCACGCTTTGATCTTCCCAGCGCTGCGCCATCGAGAGACCACCCTCGGCAATGAGGTGGTTGACATAGGCCGTCTCCACACTCGGCCGGTGAAGCCAATACAGGCTTTGGGTTCCAAGGCCTGCGAGAAATAGGGCCAAACCTCGCCCCTGCGCTTCAGGCAGCAGCCAGACAAAGTCGCTAAGCTCAGCCGCATCGGTGGGGTCGTCCGAGCGGCAAGGCGCCCAGTCCTGCAACTCGGCCGCGGTTTGGGGCGTCAAGGGCTCAAGCCCTTCGCCCGATTCCAGATAAGCCTTGAGTTGGCGGCAGAGGTTTTGCGCCTGCTGTTCGGGAAATGATTTGCTGAAGCTTTGCCGCAGGCAAAGATCAAACAGTTCGAAAAACGCCTGCGGCAGAGGAGTCTCGGGGAAGTTGGCCTTGAGATGGCCAAAAAAGTTCAGCCTCGGCAGCTCGCGGCCAGAGTCAAGCGCTTGCAACAGCTGCTGTTGTTGCTGCCAGAGGCGGCGGCCTATCATGCTGTTATCCTCTGGGTCGGCTTCGGCAAACCGGCTCAGCCTGGTGATATAACTTTGCCAGAAGCGTTTATCGGCCGGGCGATAGGCAGCCACTTGTTGTGCTGTCAGCAGGCAATGAGCATCGAGCTGCGCCTCGCTGACACCCAGCTTGAGCAGGTTTTGCCGCAATTCGGCCTCGATATGCTCATCGTCAATGGCCGGATAGAAGGCGTAGTCAGCCCAGCAATAATAAATTTTTTCAATCAGTTGTAGCGGATCCAACGTCAGCCATAGCTGCCAGTGCCTTTGTGCCAGGGTTTTCAATGCCTGCCACTGCGGCGCTTCGAGCTCCGGGGCGCAGAGCAGGAAATACAGCGCCAACAAGCCGTTTTGGAATCCTTTATTGCCATTGGACCATAAGAGTGCAATACGCTTTCCGTCCTTACTGGTATAGAGTATCTCAGAGGCAATTTGAGCCATCTTGGCAACATCGCCCTCGGTGTCTATATCCGCGAGCCAGCTCTTGAGAAGGCGATGTTCACGCCTTTTCTTTTGGTACTCTCCGCCCTCATAGAAGATATGGTGCTGAAACTGTAACGGCAACTGCTGCGCCAGCCAGCGAAGCAGCGCCGCGGCCTCGTTGGCCTTGTCGGCTTCCTGGCTTAAGCTGTTTGGCGAGTTCAGGCGATAGGCGGCATAGGCGCAGGCGCCAAGGCTCTTGGGCAGTTCGGCCAGCGCGCAAAGCATAGCCTCTCCCACTTCGGCATCCAGTTCTTCAAGTTCGACAATCCTGAGGTAGTCTTCCGGCTCTTCCAGGTCATAAAATAGCTCGGCATAGTCAGAGTCCGGCTCGTTATCATACTGATCCCAGTCATAGTCCTCTGCCAGAGCCTGCTCTTCCCCGGTTTGCCATAGAGTATGGCGGTCGTCTTCCCGCCAGGCCTCAGCCACTATTACCAGAGGTTGGCTCTGCTCGCTCAGCTGTGCCAGCAAGGAAAGTGCTTCATCCTCTACCCGGCAACCCAAGATCAATTGCTGCTTGACCCGATCCCGCCACAGTTCAGTGTCGTCAATGTCAGCCTCTACCGGCCAGTCGCCCAGACTGTAGAAGAACTCCAGTACCGGCAGGGTTTGTTCAAGCGGTTGTTCATTGGCATAGGCCAGCAGTGGCGTTTGTTCGAGACGCTTGAGCAGCTGCGCCTTAAACCAGGGGTAATCGTCTGGATGCCGGGCAAAATGTTCCAGTAGGCTGAGGTTGACTGAATTACCCTCTGTGGTCTGGAAAAAGCAGCGGCGATTCTGTTCGCCGTCGCAGTGCAGATAGGCGTGGATCAGTTCGCGGCGCCAGCCGAACTCCTCCACCAGTTTGCCCAGCAGTAACACAGGTTGGTAGAAGCTTTCCAAGTTCCAGTAAGGTACCAGAAAGGCGGCCAGATAATGGCTCAGCTCGGGATATTGCCTGGCCAGCATGTAGAGGGCTTCCACCCCGAAGACGTTGTAGTCATCGATAAAGAGATCGCTGGAGTCGTTGCGGCGGCGGGAGAAGGCCACCATGGCCTCGGCTGTGGCCTTGAGCTCGTCCAATAGCTCGGGAAAGTTCAGCGCTGCGGCAAAGAGTACCGGTTCGGTGTAAAAGCTGAGTCTGTGATCCCGGCGGGCAGCATCTAGGGCGTGTTCCAACAAGGGGCGGTTGGCACCGGCATCGTCACGGTTAAGCGGCCTTTGCTGCTGATTGACGAACTCGATATTGAACAGCAAGGAGCCATTGAGTCGAAAGGCGCTGCCGTCGTTCAGGTGTTGCCGGTATTGCAGCAGTGCCAGGGCGATGCTGGCGGGATCCTCTGGATTGAGGCTGACGCTGAGGGTCTTGTCGAACTGAGACATACTACTTCCTTGAAACTTGAGTCCTGCCCGGGCACAGCTACTCAGTGGAACTTGCAGCTGCAGCCTGGGGCCCGGCTAGTCTAACGACTGAGACCTTGAGGGTAAACGCCTTATCCGCCGCAGCGGCATTTTTGTGAAATTGGACGTGGCTTGAGGCCCAGTGTGGCGTAGCGCCCACTTTCCACCGGCAAGGGGCCTTGGCTGGCCGCAAGGGATTGCCCTTCCCAGAGCAACTGGCTAGGGTTAGGAGCAAATCACCGAGCTAATAAGGAAGCAGCATGGCGCCAAGAGTTTGTTCCAGTGCATTGGAAGCGGTATCCCTGATAGGGAATGATGAATATATCTGGACCCACTCTATGGGAGCCACCCCCAGAGTCTTGCTGGAGGCGCTGGCACAGCATGCCATGACGCGGCAGAATCTGACCCTGCTGCAACTGCATACCGAGGAAGCCGAGGCCTTGAGCGTGCCCGAGCTCAAGGGCCATCTGCGCCATCGCTGTTTCTTTGGCGGCGCCCCGACCCGCGCCCTGTTGGCCAGTGGCGAGGCGGATTATGTGCCTGTCTTTTTATCCGAGGTGCCCAAGCTGTTTCGCTCCGGCGAGCAACCCATAGATACGGCGCTGGTACAGGTGTCGCCGCCGGACAGCCATGGCAACTGTTCGCTGGGGATCAGTGTCGAAGCCAGCCGCGCCGCTTGTGATGTGGCCGGCCGCATCGTAGCCCATATCAACCCGCAAATGCCGCGCACCCATGGCGACAGCTTTGTACCCTATGACCGCTTTGCCGCCGTGTATGAACAGAGTTCGCCTCTGCCCGAACACCCCATGGCCGGAGCCGATGCCATCAGCCAGGCTATCGGCAAGCATGTGGCCTCTCTGGTTGAAGACGGCGATTGCCTGCAGATGGGCATAGGTGCCATTCCGGATGCCGTATTGGGGCAGTTGGCAGACAGACGAAACTTAGGGATCCACACCGAGCTGTTTTCCGACGGCATTCTGGCGCTTTATCGCTCCGGAGCGATTAACAACAGCCGCAAGAAGGTGCATCCGGGGAAGTTGGTCACAGGTTTTGCGCTTGGCAGCCGCGCTCTCTATGACTTTGTCGATGACAATCCCGAAGTGCTGTTTCTGGATATAGAGCAGGTTAATGACACCTCGGTTATTCGCCGCAACCCGCAGGTGATGGCCATCAACTCGGCGCTGCAAGTGGATATTTCCGGCCAGGTGTGCGCCGACTCCATAGGTACCCGAATCTATTCCGGGGTAGGCGGGCAGATGGACTTTATTCGCGGCGCCGGTCTCTCTCCCGGCGGGCGCTCGGTTATCGCCCTGCCGAGCACGGCCGCCAATGGCGCGCTTTCCCGTATCGCGCCCGTGCTGAGCCCAGGTGCCGGGGTAGTGACTACCCGGGCCCATGTGCACTATATTGCCACCGAATATGGTTGTGCCAACCTCAGGGGCCGCAGTATCCGCGAGCGGGCCAGAGCCTTAATCGACATAGCGCATCCGGATTTTCGCGAATCCCTGTGCCGGGAGACATTCGAGCTCTGGGGTTTGAGTATTTGAGTTAACGCTCATTACGTAAAATTTAACGCTGTTATCATGGTGTTAACTTTGTATACCGGGTAAGATGCGGTCAATCTCTTATCGCGGTAGGTTCCATGAGCGACAGCAGCTTCTTTTTGGGTGATTGGCAGGTCGATCCCGGCAGCAATAGTTTGCGGCTGGGAAAGCGCCTGCGGCAGTTGGAACCCAAAGCCATGGATGTGCTGCTGTATCTGTGTCGTCGCAGCGGCGAGGTAGTCAGCAGCGATGAGCTGCTGGATGCCTGCTGGCCCGGCAGCGACACGGGCGATAACCCGCTGCACAAGACCATCAATCAGCTGCGCCGGGCGCTGGACGACAAGGCCGGCGATCCTTCTTTCATCGAAACTATCCGCAAACGCGGCTATCGAGTTGTAGCCGATGTCCGTTTCCCCATCGGCCACGAAGCCAGTTTGCCGTCGCTGGCCTGGAGCCTGGGCTCACCATTTCCCGGGTTAAAACCCTTCAGCGCCGATTATGCCGGGGTGTTTTTCGGCCGCAGCGAACAGATCAACGCCTTACTGGAACGCATAGCCCGGCAGATTAAACATGGCCGCGGTTTTTGCTTGCTGCTTGGCCCCAGTGGCAGCGGTAAGTCATCGCTGATTAACGCAGGCATTTTGCCCAATCTGGCTTCGCCTCAGGGCTTTCACGGCATAGGCCTGGCCTGCTATTCGATACTGGATCTGGCCGATGTCGCCGAAGATCAACTGCTGCTGGAATTGGCCGCCGCCATGCTCGACTGGGAGCTGGACGATGCGCCGGTTTTGGCAGGCTACAGCGCCGAAACGCTGGCTCATGCACTGGAACAGGATATCGACAGCCTCTGCGCCCAACTCTGCCGGGCGCTGCCGTCCCAAAGTTGGGAGAAGCCCAGGTTCGGCCTGTTTGTCGACCGTCTGGAAGTGCTGCTGTCTTCGCCGCGCTTCTCGGCCGCCGCCCGTGAGCAGGGGCTGGCGCTGCTCGACACCCTGGCGCGTTCCGGAGCCGTATTGCTGCTCAGCGCCTGTCGCAATGAATTCTACCCTCAGGTGGTTGCCAGCCCCAGCTTGATGGCGGGCAAGGGCAATGGCGCCCATTTCGACCTCTTGCCGCCCAGCCGTCAGGAACTGTTGCAGATGATACGCTTGCCGGCCGCAGCCGCAGGCTTGAGCTGGGAATTTGACCCTGAATCGGCACTGGGCTTGGATGAGCTGCTGTGCCGTGAGGCCGCCAGTAACCCGGATGCCCTGCCCATGTTGCAGTATATGCTGCAGGCCCTGTATCTGCAGCGCAGTGACGACAACCAGTTGCAACTGGCGGTATATCACCGCCTGGGTGGGCTGGCCGGAGCCATAGGCCAGGCCGCCGAAGATGCCATCGCTTCCTTGTCTAGCTCGCAAAGGGCGGCCCTGCCGCGGGTGCTGTCGCTGCTGGTGACCCTCAGGGAAGATGAGCAGTCGGTCACCAGTCGCAGTGCCAGATATTCCGAATTGGCCACGGATGCCGAGCGCGCCTTGGTTCAGGCCTTGGTCGACAGTCGGCTGTTTGTCTCCCATCTGGAGGACAGCGAACCCGGTTTCAGCATAGCCCATGAAGCCTTGCTCAGACGCTGGTCCAGGGCCAGAGACTGGATAGATAGCCACAGGGAAGGGCTGGCGGCCAAGGCCAGGTTGTTCCATCAGGCCAGGCGCTGGCAGCAACAGCAGTGCAGCCGCGATTTTCTGCTGCCCCAGGGAAAGCCGCTGACCGAAGCGCTGGCGCTGAAAAACGATCCCCTGCTTGAGCTGGATCCTGTCAGCGAAAGCTATGTTGCCGCCTCCAGCGCCAGAGGGCAGCGCCAGCGGCGCCTCAAGGGCGCGACCTTCATGCTTTTATGTCTCTTGACCCTCATCTCGGTATTCATGAGTTATCGCAGCGTTGAAGCCGAGCAGCAGGCGCAGGCCAAGCGCCTGGCGGCAGAAGACTTGCTGGGCTTTATGGTGGGTGACTTTGCCGACAAGCTGCGCAGCATAGGCCGGATGGATCTGCTCGATGGTGTCAGCAACAAGGCGCTGGATTATTTTCGTGAGGCCGACAGCAGCCTGAGTGAGGCGGCGCTGTTTCGCCATGGCCAGACACTGGAAGCCATGGGTGAGGTGGCCTATTCCCGTGGCCGGGTGGATGAAGCGGAAAAGGCGCTGCTGGCCGCCAGAGACAAACTCTTGCCGCTGCTGTCCGGTAGTACAGATCAGCTGGAGCTGTTAAAGACCCTTGGTGCCAATGCCTTTTGGCTTGGGCAACTCAAGTATGACCAGAGCGATTGGCAGGGCACCCGCCCCTGGTTCGAGGCTTATCTGCAACACAGTCTGGCCATGTACCGACTGGCGCCGGACAACAGCGAAGCGCTGATGGAGCTCTCCTACGCCCACAATTCACTGGGGTCTTTATCGATGAAGCTGCAGGACTTCAGCAAGGCGCGCCAGGGCTTTGAAGAATCGCTGCGGCTCAAGCTGATCGCGCTGGCCGAGTCGCCGGATGATCCTCAGCTCTTGGCCGATGTCGCCGATACTCGCTCCTGGCTCGCCAGGTCTTCGAGTGCAGAAGGGGATATTCAAGCAGCCATCGCCATTCATAGGCAGATAGCCGAAGAGTTAAAACGGCATGCTCAGGGAGAACCCTATCAACTATATAGATTATCCGGGAATCTGGAGATCTTGGCTCAGTTGTACAGAGCGGTGCAGCAAACCGAGTTGGCCAGAGAGAGTGCAATTGAAGCCAGTAGGGCTATTGCTGCCGCGCTTGAGGCCGATCCGGAAAATGAGCGCTGGCGAATGCAGCAATCTTTTGTTGAGGTGTTACTGGTTAGCTTGCTACCGGCATCAACAGAAAAAACCGCCATGCTTAATGCCCTCAGAGGGCTTCTGGCCAGTGAGCCGTCAAGCGAAACTTCGACTAAGCAGCTTAAATTGGAGGCTCGTTTTTGGTTGGTTGCTGCCAAAGAGCGGCTCGAACAAGGTGATTATCAGCAAGCTCATAAGCTTGCTCTGTTGGCAGAAGCGTTTTTTACAACATTAGGACAGAAAACGGTTTTGGGCACTGTCGATATGGGAGCCTTGGCCGAGGCTGGGCTTGTAAGCGCCTATAGTGTGTCCATGTTAAATAACGATTTAAGCTTTGCCTATACTCACTGCCAGAAAGTCAGCCGAAGTCTGCAACCATGGGTCACTGTGAATCGTGATGCCCGTATACTCGCGCCTTATGCTATGGCTTTGGATTGCATGGATGACCAACAGGAACTATTGAAAATGAAGGCTAAATTTGAGCCACTTGGTTATCGTTTTCGTCAATTTAAACTCCCCTCAAAAACTAACCTGAAACAAGGATGAAGCTATGTCTGTACCCGTAAAAAATATCATTGTCACCATTACCTTAGATGATAACCGCGTGCCTCAGTTTGCCTATGAGCCGGACGGCCCAGTAGTGGTAGATAAGCCCAATACTCATATTATTTATAAGCTGCAGGACAAGACAGATATGGACTTGGCCTTTGTCGGCGCCTCCTTCGATACCCCCTTCGACGGCATTATCGATGCGGTCAAGACCGAGGCCCCGGATATGCTGATACTGATGGACACCAACTCTGTGGTAGGCAAGACAGGCTTTAGGCTGATCCTCAGTAACAGCAGCAACACTCTGCTGGTTTCAAGCCAGGATCCTCAAGTCGTGAATACCGGAAACGACTGAGCAAGTTTATGTTACTGAAAGGGTGTTCAACCCAAGCTTGATTACATTAACCTGGGTGGCTTCTGTCCTGGAGCCATCCAATAAGTTTGTTATCTCCACATAAGGCATGTGGAGCGAATTAACATGGAGTCGTTATGCGTATTGCTTTGATGGTCAGCGCGCTGCTGGCAAGCTTTCCCCTGGTACTGAGTGCCGCTACTCTGGCCGAGATCGATCTGGCGATGGCACCGGTAAAGAGTGACGCCGAGTTGCAACTCTTGCTGGCCGAGCCTTCGCCGTTGGAGCCCTTGGGGCAGTCTTTACCCGCCTTTATCAATAGCTTGGTGTTTGATAAGCAGGGGCTGGTGAAGCTGGATCGCCGGCTGTTGCAACAACCACTTAGTGCTTCGGAAGTCTATCGGATCCTGGCGCTGTTTGGTTGGCAGTCACGGATGGCCGAGTTTGACCAGGCGGCGCAGCTGAGCCAAACCGACAGCCTATTGTTGAGGCCGCGTTTACCTTACTGTGAGGTCAGTGAGCCCGTGGTGCTGAGTGTTACTCTGGATAACGCCCGGCAGGCGAGCTTTCACTATTCGCAGCAGGGCTTGGAGTGCAGTGGTGATGTGGTGGTCAGTGAACCTGCGGTGATCACCTACCAACTGCTGAACCTGGAAGATTCTCCGGCCGGGCTGAAGTTTGTTGGTGCCGCCTTCACCAATCCCTTCGATGGTCATATCGATCGGGTCGAGGTCAGCGCCGATGGCCTGACACTGCAGCTGCATGACTCTATGCGTAACCCAGGCACAGGCAAGTATCAATTCCTGTTCAGCAGTGAGGAATCGCCGCTCCTGTTGGCCAGCCCGGATCCGGAAATCATTAACAGACCTGACTGATTTTGATCCCAAGATATTTAAACCCAGTTTGATTGCATTAATCGGAGTGGTATCTGTCTCTGCTGCCACTCATTAAGTTGGTCCACATAAGGCATGTGGAGCGAATTGACATGGAGTCGTTATGCGTATTGCTTTTATGGCCAGCGCGCTGCTGGCAAGCTTTCCCCTGGCACTGAGTGCCGCTACTCAGGCCGAGATCGATCTGGCAATGGCACCGGTCAAGAGTGACGCCGAGTTGCAACTCTTGCTGGCCGAGCCTTCGCCGTTGGAGCCCTTGGGGCAGTCTTTACCCGCCTTTATCAATAGCTTGGTGTTTGACAAGCAGGGGTTGGTGAAGCTGGATCGCCGGCTGTTGCAACAACCACTGAGTGCTTCGGAAGTCTATCGGATCCTGGCGCTGTTTGGCTGGCAGTCAAGGATGGCCGAGTTTGACCAGGCGGCGCAGCTGAGCCAAACCGACAGCCTATTGTTGAGGCCGCGTTTACCTTACTGTGAGGTCAGTGAGCCCGTGGTGCTGAGTGTTACTCTGGATAACGCCCGGCAGGCGAGCTTTCACTATTCGCAGCAGGGCTTGGAGTGCAGTGGTGATGTGGTGGTCAGTGAACCTGCGGTGATCACCTACCAACTGCTGAACCTGGAAGATTCTCCGGCCGGGCTGAAATTTGTCGGTGCCGCCTTCACCAATCCCTTCGATGGTCATATCGATCGGGTCGAGGTCAGCGCCGATGGCCTGACACTGCAGCTGCATGACTCTATGCGTAACCCAGGCACAGGCAAGTATCAATTCCTGTTCAGCAGTGAGGAATCGCCACTCCTGTTGGCCAGCCCGGATCCACAGGTTATCAATAAACCGACCAACTGAGTTAACCGCTGAATCAGTTCTCCGGTCTTTAAAGACCGGAGCTTATTTGCCTTCTTCGAGTTTAGTTTTACCTCTCCCCCCGCTCTGTGACTTCGTGTCAGTACTATTCTACTCAGCCGAAGATCTAAATTATTGACTATATTTTTCAATAAATTACATCGTAAGCTTATCAGAAGGTTAGCCTTGTACGTACGCGCTAGAGTTATCCCTGTCGAAATTGAACAACCCGCAGGTCGGGAGGGAGAACAGCATGGCAAGCCCCTACAGCAATGAAGCTGGTTTTAGTCAGTGTGAGTGTGACAGCGAGGCTCTGGCGACCCTGATTGAGTGCATGCAGCAACCTATGGTGCTGGCCGATGGTGAGGGCAAAGTGTTGGCGGTGAACTCTCCGGCGGCCGAGCTGCTGGGCGATCAGAGCGAAACCTTTGCCGGTGAATTCTGGCATACCTGGTTGGCGGCGCCTTACCGTAGCCGCTACGCCAGCATGTTCAGCAGCCAATACGGTCGCCAGGTACCGCTGCAACATGGTCCCTGGGAGGTATTGCTCAGACGTGTCGATGGGGTCGAGCTGCCGGTGAATCTATCGCTTTCCTTTATTCAGGGCTTGCTGCCGCTGTTTGTGATTGGTTTGCATGATCTCAGCGGTCACAGGGATGAGATTAAACGCCTGTCCACCCTGGCGGCGACCGACTATTTGACCGGACTGGCCAATCGCCGCACCTTTACCGAGACACTGGAACGCCAGTGGCAGCAGTGCGTCGATAAGCACAAGCCCATCAGCACCTTGATCATAGATGCCGACCATTTCAAACAGTTCAACGATCAGCATGGTCACCTGATGGGGGACGAATGCCTGAAATTGATGGCCAAGACCATAGCCGCGGCGTTGCCATCGCCCCAGTGTCTGGCGGCGCGTTTTGGCGGTGAGGAGTTTGCCCTGGTGTTGCCCGGATTCAACAGCGCCATGGCCTGGGTGGTGGCCGAGCAGATAGCCGAGGCCATTCGTAGTCTGGACTTCGTCAAATTGGGGCTGAGCCGTGAGGTTTGTGTCAGTGTCAGCCAGGGGATTGCCACTGAGATCAATGGCCAGTACCGCACGGCCGAGGCCATGCTCAGCGCGGCGGACACAGCCCTGTACCGAGCCAAGAGCGATGGCCGCGACAGGATCAAGTTATCCGCCTGAGGAGGAGAGGATGAACTGGTATGTGATGACGCTGATGCCCAGCGCCCGGGAGCGGGCCGACTGGTTTGTCGATATTCAGCTGCGGCGCTACTGCCATTCGCCGAAAAAAGCCGCCCTGAGACTGTGGAAGGGCTACTGCACCGAGCCTTTGGTCAGGCAACTGCTGAACGACTTACAGCAGATAGCCGCGGCTGAGGGGCAACTTCCGGCGGAAGAGCTGCGCTATTTGCAGGCTTTGCTGGCCCACTTCGACTGGTTGGCGAGTCAGCAACAGATGCGTTTGAGCCTCTCCTGAGCCTCACTGTGAAAGTGATAGAGGGCATCCTGAGGTTTGTCCTGACGCCAAAGTGCCTTGTCATCCAGGCCCAGCAACAGGGCGCGCAGGACAATCCCTGTCAGGCCGTGCGACACAAGGATCACCCGCTCCGGGGTTGCCGGATCGGTCAGCCAATGTGCCAGCCGCTGTTGCACCTGGGGGAGTGTTTCTGCGCCCGGGCCCTGCAGATACCAGTCATTGCGCCCGGCAAGCTCGGGTCTGGCGGCGTGGATATCGGCGACCCGGGTCTGCTCCCATTCACCTAAACCGCATTCAATCACCCTGGGCTCGGTAATAATGGCGCCGGGATCCCGGCAAAGCACCTCTGCCACCAGAGCCGCCGTTTCCATGGCCCTTCCCAGCGGGCTGGAAACCAGCTGAAATTCTTGTTGAGGATTTCTTGCCGATTGCAGTCGTTGTTGCAGGACAACACCATAAGCTCTTGCCTGCGCCCTGCCGAGTTCGGTCAGCGGTGAGTTACAGTGTCCCTGCAGCTTACCGGCGGCATTAAACTCAGTCTGGCCGTGGCGTAGTATAAATATTTCCTTTGGCATGGCGGTCAATTCCCGATACTGCTTAAACGGTTGGCTGCGAAAGAGGGTACTCCCCAGCTGGGGAAGGAGCAAGCTGGGGCTGAATACTAGCGGCACACTTGCCATGGGCTTCCTGTCCATCTGCACCGCAGGTGATGGGCAGCAGCTTAGCTGGCAGCTAAAACCAAGTTCATTGGTGAGTTTTTGCCTGAAGCTATGATAGCCGCTGTACCAGCGGCCTAAAGTCGTGGAGCAAGTGCATCCATGCACAAGGGCCAGTTTGCCATCCCTGGCTCTCGCTCGTAGCCACGTTATTTGCACCAACGACTTTCGGCGACACCTAGGGGGAGTGGAGGTGTAATTCTTTCCACACAGAGTCGTTTTAAGCTGCAGACAGACGCCTATTTTCCAAGCACAGGCGGGACTGTGACCTTCCGAGCCAGGGATGGCGAGGCAGAGCTTACAGGGACGTACTCGCAGCGAGTCACAGGATCGCCTGTGCATAAGCCTGCGGCAGGCAATGAGCAACATCCGTCGCCGGAAGCTCGGGCAATATTAGCTTAGATACTTTTAGCTGGAAGCCATGATCGCCGCTGTACCAGCGGCCTAAAGTCGTGGAGCTTCGCCCCACACCCGACCAAGAAGGGAGCAACAGCAATCCCCTCTTGGATCTCCCTTGCCGCCCAACACGGTGTCGAAAGCCCCTCGGCCTAATGGCGCAAATAACTAGCGCTTCAGACGCTCATCCCTGATTCGACTGTCGCTGCTTCGGCATCCAGATCCTTCCATGGATAAAGGCCAGCTCGCCTTCCTTGGCTCGCGCTCATAAGCACACTCGCCACCGGCGAGCATTCGCCCTCAGCCACGTTATTTGCGCCAACGGCTTTCGGCGACACCGAGGGGGAAGTCGGTGCAATTCTTCCTCCAACGGTGTCGTATTTAGCTGCAGATGTACGCCTATTTCCCAGGCACAGGATTGTCTGTGTAAAAAGTTGTTCTTGGCAGCGCCGCTATCGGAGGAGGGAATAACTTGGTTTCCGGCGGTTTTTTTCATCAGCAATGAAAAAGACCCAACTCACGTTGGGTCTTTGGGGACTTTAAATCAACGAGATTTTGTCGCTCAGGTTGGCGGCAAACGCCTTAACCCTGTTGCGGTTCCACTTCCCGATAATGATCTTGCATGGTGTAAGAGCGGGCGTAGAGCGCAAACACCAAGGCGGCCAGCAGGGCGAAGCCGGCGAAGAAGAACATCTGGAAGGCGGTGACACTCAGGCCGGTTTCGGCAATCTGATTGGTCACTGCATCGCTCTTGACGCTGGCGTTGGCCAAGAGCACCCAGAGGTTGCCCACAGTGACCGACAGTGTCCAGAAGCTCATGATGCTGCCTTTCATCGACTTGGGTGCCTGGCTGTAGGCAAACTCCAATCCGGTGGCAGAAACCAGTACTTCACCGAAAGTCAGCAGCGCATAAGGCAGTACTTGCCAGGTGATGGACATGGGGGTGCCGCCGTCCATCATCAGCTGAATGCTGCCTATCACTATCCAGGAAAGGCCGGAGAAGGCGATACCTGCGCCCATTTTACGCAGGGCATTGAGGCGCACGCCGCTGCGCTCCAGCATGGGGTAGAGCACAAAGTTGTTGAAGGGGATCAGTAGCATAACCAGCAGTGGGTTAAGCGCTTGCATCATGGCCGGCTCAAACCAGTCCGGCTTGACCATGTCGTTGGCCTGTAAAATCCAGGTGGAAGCCTTTTGATCGAACAGCGACCAGAAGGGGGTGACCAGAGCAAACAGGATTAAGATGCGGAACACGGCGCGCACACCGTCCACTGCCTCGAGCGGGTGTTGATTGCGGGCCCGCTCCAGTTGCATGGAGGCGCCTATGCCGACAAAGCCCATCAAGAGCACCATTGCCAGACACAAGGCGGTCACCACTCCCAGGCTGTTGTATTGGGTGAGGGAAAACAGCGCCAGCAGTATGCCTATGACACTCAGCAGCAAACCTGTATTGGCCTTGCCGGGCACCGGAGTGAAGATGGCGCTCTTGAGCACTGGCAGGAAGCCGTGTGGATCTTTGGGCTCGGGTTGCTGGTGGACATAACGTTTACGGCCGCCCCAGAAAAATACCGTGGCGATAAACATCAATACCCCCGGGATACCGAAGGCCACTGAAGGGCCAAAGAATTTCAGCAGCAGCGGCATCGACAGCGAGGCGAAGAAGGAGCCGAAGTTGATGGTGAAATAGAACATGTCGAAGGCTTTTTGCGCCAACGACTTATTGCTCTGATCGAACTGATCGCCCATGAAAGAGGATACCAGCGGCTTGATGCCGCCCGATCCCAGGGCTATCAGAAACAGGCCCGAGTAGAAGCCGGTTTTGCTGGTTTCGAAAATCGCCAGGAAGGCATGGCCAATCACATAGACTATGCTGAGCCACAAAATGGTGTGGTATTTACCGAAGAAACGGTCGGCCAGCCAGCCCCCCAGGAGAGGAAAGAAATACACCCCGATCACAAAGGAGTGGAACACATCTTTGGCTTCGCCCTGACGCAGTTCTTCCGGCACAGACAGCAGCAGAGCCGTCATCAGGAAGGGAGTCAGAATATTGCGCATGCCGTAAAAACTGAAGCGCTCGCAGGCTTCACTGGCAATGATAAAGGGGATCTGCCGCGGCCAGCGTGCAGAGGAAGGTGAGCTCATAATGTACCTTGGTTATTGTCGATTCTAATAAAGGTTGCAGCTATATGCGCATAATCCGGCTTTCCATTCAACTCCGGCCATGAACAAAACCGTTTTTTTTGTGAACTGAAGTGCAAATTTGCGTCGAAAGCCATGAAAAGGGCAAACTGATTACTCGTATTGGCAGCGGCATTGAGCTGTCATCATAGCGCCACGCTAAACCAAGGCTATCGGGAGCCGGGCACCATGGATACACCCTTGTATGGACCATTGACCATCGATGAATGGCTCAGGCTCAACCTGCAGCGCCAGGGCTTGTTGCAACCGGCGAACTCGGCGGCGGCCATAATCCGCCAGCTGGGCTATGTGCAGATAGATTCCATTAATGTGGTCGAGCGTGCCCATCACCATGTGCTGCACAGCCGGTTGCCCGGTTATCACCCCGAGCAGCTGCAACAGGCTATTGCCGATAAAGAGGTGTTCGAGTACTGGGCTCACGCCGCGGCCTATCTGCCTATGAGTGACTACAGGTACAGCCTGCAACGCAAACGGCAACTGAGCCAAGGGGATAAACACTGGTTTGAACCGGACGAGCCCTTGATGCGGGAAGTGCTTGCCAGAGTGCGCGCCGAGGGGCCGCTCAAGGCGAGTGATTTTGAACACTCAAGTGATCAACGTGGCAGTTGGTGGGACTGGAAACCGGCCAAGAAGGCGCTGGAACAGCTGTTTATGCGCGGCGAGTTAATGGTGGTGCGGCGCGAGCGGTTTCAAAAGGTTTATGATTTGGCCGAGCGGGTGCTCCCGCCGGGCATAGATACCCGGGTGCCCGACGATGATGAGTTTGGCCGGTATCTGGTGAACCGCTTTCTCAATGCCAATGGTTTTGGCTCAGAGGCCCAGTTTGCCTATCTGCGTAAAGGCATGCGGCCGGTTATCAAGCGGGTGTTGGCCCAAGGGCTGGAGGCCGGCGAGCTACAGCGGTTCAAGGTCGATGGTCAGCAGTATTTCTGCCCGGCAGAGCTGAGTGCGGCGCCCATAATCCCGGAGCGGGTCTGGCTGCTTAATCCCTTCGATAACCTGGTTATTCAACGTAACCGCTTAAAGCAATGGTTTGGCTTTGACTATCAACTGGAAGTGTACCTGCCGCAGGAAAAGCGAATCTACGGCTACTACAGCCTGGCCATCCTCTGGCGCCAGCAGTTTATCGGCCGGGTCGATGTCAAGGCCGACCGGCCGCGCCAATGCCTGCTGTTGCAAAACCTGGTGTTGGAGCCTGAGTATGCCAATCGGCCTTTGGATGATGTGTTGCTGGCCGAACTCGCCAGGGCCATTGCCAACTATGCCCGTTTCAATGCCTGTGAACGCTGGAAACTGGTGCGTAGCAATCACAAGGGGTTGAAGCAGCTCTGGCGTCGCCAGCAATGGCTGTGAATTGGGCTTAAGCCGGCTCGAAAATCTTTTCGGCCAGCACTACCCGATTCCGGCCGGCACGTTTGGCGTGGTAAAGCTGCATATCGGCCTGTTTATAAAGGCTTTCGATACTCCTGCCGTGGCGCCTTGGCATATGGACTATGCCTATGCTGACCGTGATGGGTAGATGGGGCACCTGTTCGTTACCGAAGTTGTGCTCGGCAACTTTGGTACGTATCTCCTCAGCCTTACGCTCGGCATCGGCGGCCGAAACTCCCCGCAGCAGCAAACCAAACTCCTCGCCGCCCAAGCGGCCAAGCAGATCATAGGGCCTGAGCCTGTCTTCCAGCAACTGCACCAGTTGTTGCAGTACGGCATCACCACAGTCGTGGCCGTAGCTGTCATTGGTAGCCTTGAAGTAGTCAATATCGAGCAGCAAAAAGGCAAATTCGCTCAATCCTCTATTGGCTTCGGCCTTGGCGCGGCGCCAGTTTTCGAAGAAGCGGCGCCGGTTCATGGCTCCTGTGAGCGGGTCGGTATTGGCCAGTTTTTCCAGCCGCTTGAAGCTGCGGTGACGGATCCGCTCGCCGGTGTAACCTATACCAACGGCCATGGTGTAGGCAGCAAAGAAGTTCACCACACCAAGACCCGCCAAGCTATCGGCCCCTTGCCACAGATTTTGGTTCAGCGTCAGCATCAGCCAGATACAAGAGGCCAATCCCAGGCTTAACAGCAATCCTCGGCTGCGACCCAATAGTAGAAACGCCAATATGGGCGATAGCAGCAGATAGAGGGTGATTTGATGTTGAGTGCCGAGCAGTAGGCTCATCGCCAGGGCAATGCAGGTGGGCACCAGCACTGTCAGCCACTGGCTGCGGCGCAAATTACCGTAAAACCAGAGGTCGGCCACAATCGCGACATGGGCCGCCAGCCCCAACAGATTGATGACGACAGCGGCATCACTCTTGAATAGCCACAGGTAAAGCAACATGAAAAACAGCGAAGTAGCCGCTGTGGCCAGTAAGCAGGAGAGCAACTGGCCAGCCTGGCATTCCTGGGAGATCTGCCACATGGGATCGGTATCTTGCAGTCGGGTGGCAAACAGTCGGCTAACAGCCGGAGCGTGGATAATCATGATGCGGGTCCAAATGAAGAGGCCCTGAATGGGCCCTGAGATACACAGAACCCAAAAATATGTGGCGCTGTGCCTGTTACATCTGTTGCTAATGGTGCGATTTTCAAAGGTTTTCAGCAAATGACATCGTTGTCTTTTTGAGCCGGAGCAGGTTAAGCAAACAACTGGAACCGAGATCACGCATCTCGCTTTGAAGCAAATTGGCGCTAATGTGTTGTGAGTGAGGGGAATGTGGCATTTTGGTAAACAAATACCCTGCAAGCGGACTTTTGTCCTCAAGGCTTTTTTGGCGCCGCCGGTAGACTCGGGTCAGTTTTTATCCGAGGAACAGCTTATGACAGCACATATCAACGCCGCCAAAGGCGATTTTGCCAAGACAGTTATCATGCCCGGCGATCCTTTGCGGGCCAAATACATTGCCGAGCACTTTCTCGAGGATGCCCGCGAGGTGACTTCGGTGCGCAATATGCTGGGTTATACCGGCAGCTGGCAGGGTAAGCCGGTTTCCGTAATGGGCCACGGCATGGGGATCCCCTCCATGGTGCTTTATGGTCATGAGCTGATCAACGACTTCGGGGTTGAGCGCATCATTCGGGTGGGCAGCCTGGGGGCGACCCAGCGTCAGGTGCAGATGCGTGATGTGATCCTGGCTCAGGCGGCGGGGACAGATTCAGTCACCAACGCCAAGCGCAGCGCAGGGTATCATATGCCGACTTCGGCCAGCTTCCCGCTGCTGCTCAAGGCCTGGGAACAAGCCAAGGCCCAGGGTCTGAGTGTCAGAGTGGGCAATGTGTTCAGCGGCGATCTCTACTATGACCCGGATGAAGATCTGATCCCGGCGCTGGAGCGCTTCGGCATTCTGGGGATCGATATGGAAGTGGCTGGTCTCTATGGCCTGGCGCAGCAGTTCGGCATCGAGGCCTTGGCGATTCTGACCGTATCGGATCATTGCCTCACAGGTGAAGAAACCAGTGCCGAAGAGCGCCAGCTGTCATTTAACCAGATGATCTCGCTGGCGCTGGCCGTGGCCTAAGGAAGGTGCAAACAAGTCCCATGTGTGCTCTGCGTCGGCTTACGGGCCTGGATGTAAGGCGTGGTTCGCAGCAAATGGCCCTAGTCCTTTGCAAGAAGCACAACACAGCAGGCAGGCTTGTAAGCCACGCCCTTCGGGGCTTTCACAGCAACCGGCTCTCTGCGTTATCTGACTTCGACATGCCCCGGCATGCCTTCAGTCAGATGCCTTGAACGCCAATTGCTGTGCAAGCCAGAGTGCAACGAGGACTTATTCGCACCTTCCCTAATACATTGATGGATGATAAAAAATGAATAATAAAATCACACTGACGGCCATCAGTTTTCTGGCCAACTTTATCATGGCGGGTTTCGCCTCTCAGTTCGGTATGTTGATAGAGCCGATAGCCACCCGCTTTGGGGCCGATGTCAACGATGTGGCTTCTATCTTCTCACTGTTGAACGGCGGCGCTCTGGCGGGGACTGTTGTGGCCTTTTTGTTGATTGAAAAGGTCGGTATCAAGCCGATGACACTGCTGAGCTATGCCGTCATCTTCCTGTCGGCGCTGGCGCTGCATTTTGGCTCTTCGCTGACCGTGGTCATGGTGGCCATGACGCTGGTGGGCCTGTGCGGCGGCATCGGCCTGTGTATCGCCGGTACTCTGGTGGTGTCCCTGTGGCAGGAGCGAATCCAGTCCACCATGCTGGTGGTGCAGGATGCCACCTTTAACGTGGCCGGGGTGGTGTTTCCGCTGATCACCACTTATGCGCTGACACACTCACTGGCCTGGAGTTACAGCTATCTGGCGGTAGGCCTGGTGGCCTTGCTGACCCTGGCACTGGCGGCCTTCACCTCTTTCAGCCGGGTACAGGGCCAGGGTGAGCAGGCGCAGTCCGCTCAACGTTCCGAATGGAACTTCGGCATTATCAGCGGTGGTCTGGGACTGTTTCTGGGCATGTTGGCGCTCTATACCTTCCTCACCTGGGCGCCTATGTTTGTGAAGCAGAAGTTTGAGATCCCGTTTGAAGAGGCGGGCAATATCATCACCCAGTACTGGTCGGCGGCGTTGGTGGGCGCCTTGATCTCAACCCTGATAGTGACCCGGATGCAGATCCGCCACTTCCTGTTGATGATCATCTCGTTGGCACTGCTGCTCACCAGCTGGATTGTCAGCTGTGGCGATCTGGAAACCCTGGGATACCTGACCTATGGCTACGGCTTTGTCTGCGCCGCGCTCTATAACGCCTTTATCGCCTATGGGGTTTCCTTTGTGAAACAAGCCAGTAGCCGCAATGTGTCCTTCATTCTGATCAGCGGCAGTGCCGGTGCCATGTTCAGCCCGGCGATTAGCTCGATGGCGGAAAAGATAGTGGGCTTGCAGACCGTCATGTATGCCATCCCTGTGCTCTACGGGGTGATCTTGCTGATGCTGCTGGTGTCCAATTTTTGCTTTAAGCGTCAGGCCGAGGCGGCTTTGGCCTGAGCCACTTCTCAATCAATAGATAGGGGAGCTAAAGCTCCCCTTGCTCGACAAAAGCCTGCAGCGCCTTGAGATCCATAATCTCCAGCTTGCCCTTGCTGCGCCGAACCAACCCGGCATCTTCCAGCGATTGTATCGCCCGGCGGTAGACTCTGGCGGTAGTGCCGAAACGCTCGGCCTCCAGATAGCCCTTGTTGAACCCAGATACCGGCAGATCGTCCAGCTGTTGGTGGTAGAGGTCGTAGGCAATGTTGTAGCTGATGGGGTAGAGCATTCGCCGGGTGAAGATGTCCACTGTGTCCTGATAATCTAT
The DNA here is from genome assembly GCF_009183365.2 of Shewanella algae. Lineage (NCBI taxonomy): Bacteria > Pseudomonadati > Pseudomonadota > Gammaproteobacteria > Alteromonadales > Shewanellaceae > Shewanella > Shewanella algae. The sequence goes on along the minus strand of NZ_CP068230.1, from coordinate 4,125,328 downwards.
GGCGATGGCACTGGCGAAAAACAGCGCCAGCCTGGGGTGCTCGCCCAGGGCTTGTTGCAGCTTGTCGGCGGGAATAATGCCGCAGGTCAGGGTGGTTTCTGCCAGAATATCCAACTGACAGGGATACTGGGTGAAAAACTCCATTTCACCGAATAGCTGCGAGTCGCATTTCAGGGTGCCAAGTTGAAAGTTGCGGCCGTTGCGGGCGCTGTAGCTCATGGCTATTTTGCCACTGGGCACCAATACCAGTTGATTCAGCTTCTGCCCCTGTTGCATCAAGGCCTCTCCCGGCGCAAAGCGGCGCTGCTCGCTGACGCAGCTGAGCAATACTCGCTCCACCAGAGGGTAGTCTGATTGCCACTCCTGGGAGTATCTGCCTTGGGTAAGAGGTTTGAGCTGCATCTTGGGGTCGCAAACTTTGGCTTGGTGGGTTTGATTATCCTGCCAATGGCGTAGATGGCAAGCAAGGATTGGTTGCAGCAGCGGTTTCAGGATTGACCTTTGTCACCAATCATGGAACCCTATCGACATTCTTAAACCATACAGAGCAAAGTGCAGCATGGGGTTTTCACTCGGTGTTAACCGCTTCTCCCTCAAAGACAGGGCGCTGGTGTCATTGATCATCAGTCTGCTGGTGATCCTGCTCTGTTTTGGTCAGCAGCTTTCGCTGTTTGGTTCCTGTCCGCTCAAGGCCCAGCATCAGCTGACACAGTTTGGCCTTGATACTGCGCCGACTCACGCCAATGATGCGGGCAAGGCGCAGCTCAATGAAGAGCCCTGCCATCTGTCTTCCCATATGCTGAATCTGCAACCTGTGGTACTGCAACTGGGACTCACGGCCCTGTTGCTGTTTCTGCTGTTGCTCAACTGGCTCGGCAGTACCCGACCTTTCAGTGTTTATCTCTCCCATCCCATAGTCTCCAAACGAAGGCGACACTCAGTGTTGTGCGTGTATCTGGAATGAAAACATCCTGAACTCTTGCCGGTTAACACCGGGTTCTGATGTTTTGTTTTGGAGCTAATTTCATGTATTTAAAAAAAATATGGCATGCCTTCGCGGTATGTCTGATGCTGCTCAGTCAAGTTGCATTGGCAGAGCCGCTGAGCAGTGGCTGGCTCAAGCACCCGGATCATCCTCCAGTGAAGGTGCAACTGACGCTGGCCGATGTCGATGCCGACCAAGTCGGTGAGCTCAACGCCCTGCTGGATGTGGCCTTGAGCGGCGACTGGAAAACCTACTGGCGCGCGCCGGGGGAAGGCGGGATCCCGCCTTCCCTGGACTGGTCCGCCTCGGAGAATATTGCCGCGGTCGACTGGCACTGGCCCTTGCCGCAGCGCTATGTGTTGCAGGGCATAGAAACTCTGGGTTACAAGGGCGATACCTTGTTTCCACTGACTATTCGCCTCAAGGATCCCGGGCAGCAGTTTCGGCTCAAGGGCACCCTGACCCTGTCTTCCTGCACCAATGTCTGTGTGTTGACCGATTACCCTGTGGAGCTGAGCGGTCAGGCCGCCGGGCTTAAGGCCGATGACGGCTTTTTGCACCAGTGGGGCGAGGCGATGGCCAGGGTGCCACAGGGCAATGGCGGCGCGGTATTGCAGTCGATTGTCTGGGATGAAAAGCAGCAGTTGCTGCAACTGGCCATAGAGGCCGCAAGCCCCTGGCAACAGGCAGATCTGTTTCTGTTCGGCGAGGATGAGACAGTCAGCGAGCTGATCTTCTCCCGGCCGCAGATCCAGACAGATGGCAAACGGCTGACCGCCACTTTCGGGGTCAAACACTGGCTGGGGACACCGGATCTGGAGGGCAAGCCGCTGCTGATCAATCTGGCCGACACACACCTTTCGGCCGAACTGAGCGGTGCCATCGCCACAGGGCATGTTGCCAAGCCGCAGCCAAGCCTGCCGCTGTGGAGCCTGTTTCTGATGGCGCTGGCCGGTGGCCTTATTCTCAACATCATGCCTTGCGTATTGCCTGTGCTGGGCATGAAGGTGCACGGGGTCATGATGAGCAGCCAGGGCAGTCGCAGTCAGGTTCGCGGCCATTTTATGGCTTCGGCACTGGGTATTTTGCTGTCCTTCTGGTTGATTGCAACAGGTCTTAGCTTGCTGAAGTTGTCCGGTCAGTCGCTGGGCTGGGGGATACAGTTCCAGCAGCCCTGGTTTATCGGCTTTATGGTGCTGCTGACCTGGGGCTTCGGCCTCAACCTGCTGGGGGTGTTTGAAATCAACCTGCCTTCCAAGTGGCAGACTCGCCTGGCCGGAGCCGGTGATGATTCGCGCCTCGGCCACTTATTGCAGGGGATGCTGGCCACACTGCTGGCCACGCCGTGTACCGCGCCGTTTCTGGGTACTGCGGTGGCCTTTGCCCTCGGCGCCGACTATCCCATGTTGTTTGCCCTCTTCAGCGCCATGGGGCTGGGAATGGCCTTGCCCTGGCTGATGTTGGCGTTGTGGCCGGCGTTGGCGCAGCGTTTACCCAAGCCCGGGCGCTGGATGAATTGGGTCAAGCCTGTGTTCGCGCTGATGATGCTGGCAACCTGTCTCTGGCTGCTGAGCCTGCTGCAAAGCTTCTTCTCTGTTGCGGCTATCTTGGGGCTGGGCGCCTTGATGTTGTTGCTGACACTGGGACTGCTGGGCAAGCGTTATGGCACTCAGGTAATGGTGTATGCCATTGGCGGCAGTTTTCTGTTTGCCAGCCTGGCGCTCGGGGTAGGTTATCTGACCCGGGATGCCTGGGTTAGCCCTTTGCCTTCGGATCACCATTGGCAACCGCTGAATTTGGTGCAGCTCAAACAGGCAGTCGATGAGGGCAAGACAGTGTTTGTCGATGTCACGGCCGACTGGTGCATTACCTGTCAGGCCAACAAGGTGGGGGTGCTGCTGCAAAACCCTGTCTATGATGCCCTCGGCGATGACAGAGTGCTGCTAATGCGCGGTGACTGGACCAAGCCCAGCGAAGAAATTACCGCCTATCTTAAGGCCAATGGCCGCTTTGGGGTGCCTTTCAATCAGGTCTATGGCCCGGGAACCCCCGCCGGTAACCCATTACCGGTAATCCTCAGCAGCGACGGGGTATTGGCGGCCTTGGCAGAAGCGGAGAGCAGACAATGACCCAGGAAAATAAACTGGCCCACAAGGGGCTTAAATGGCTCAAGACCCTGCTCGGCTATGGGCTATTCATTCTGGTGGTGAGTGTTGCCCTCGATGCCTTTCGCAGCCACGAGATGCCGGAAACCCTGCCGCTGCAAACGGTTCAGAGCCTGGCCGGCAGTCATCTGGATATCGCCGCCATGAGCATGGAGCGCCCGGTGATCCTGTACTACTGGGCCAGCTGGTGTGGCGTCTGCCCCTTGGTGTCCGGCACTGTCGATGGTTTCAGTGACAGCGAGCAGGTGGTGACCGTGGCGCTGCAATCGGGCAATAACACCCAGGTCAAGCAGTACTTGCAAAACAAGGGCTACGGCTTTGAGGTAGTCAACGATCCCAGCGGCGCCTTGGCGCGATCCCTTGGAGTGTCGGCGACACCGACTCTATTGTTTATCTATCAGGGCGAAATCCGCAGCAGCACCACAGGAGTCACAAGTTGGCCGGGGATCTGGCTGCGACTCTGGCTGACAAAAATGAATTTAATTTGAGGAATAACAAGATGAAGTATTGGATAGTATTGAGTGCCTGGCTGCTGGCGGCCAGTGGCAGTTTACAGGCGGCCGAGCAGAAGCTGAGCCAAGAAGAGGAACAGCAACTGGGGCAGATCCGCAGCATTTTGGTCAAGCATCCGGAGATCATTCCCGGCGTGCTCGGCAGCATAGAGTCTTATGTGGAGCAGCGACAGTTGCAGCAGCAAGCGCTGGCCAAGCACAAGGACTGGCTGTTCAACAACCCGCAGATGCCGACCATGGGCAGCAGCAAGCCTGAGTTGCAACTGGTGGTTTTTACCGACTACAACTGCCCCTACTGTAAGCGGATGGAACTGGAATTTGCCAAGCTTTTAAAGGAGTTCCCAAACTTGCAGGTGGTCAATGTGTTTGTGCCATTGAGGCAGATAAAGGCTCAGGGCACTGAGCTTTCGTCCGGCGCCTTTGCCCTCGAGGTTTGGCGGCAGGATCGTAAGGATTTCCCTCGGGTACATGAACTCTTGATGGCCAAGAATGGCATGCACACAGGGAACTCACTGCAGCAGGTCGCCAAGGCCACGGGCACGGAACAATACCTCAAGCCCAGCTCGAGCGCCGACGAGTTGATGCATACCAATGTGAGAGTCTTCTCTGAACTGGGCTTTGGCGGCACGCCGACACTGCTCATAGGTGATGAAGTGATCCCCGGCTATATCGACTATGCCACCCTCAAGGCCGTGGTGCAGCAGGTGCTGGAGCGCCAAGGGTAATTGGCTTGCGGCAGTTATCGCCTTTCTGGGATAATTGCCCGTCGCCGGGGCGCTCGCCCCGGCTTTCCCCGCACAGATGATTAAGAGTCGAGATGAAACACGTAAGCCTGCAGCTGACCGAAGACGGGTCACATACTCTATTTAATGCCGAGCTCAATGAGACCTACCACTCCCACAAGGGGGCGTTGGCCGAATCCCGTTATGTGTTTATCCACGCCGGGCTCGAGCAGGTGTTGCAGGACTTTGACCATCTGGCGATTCTGGAAGTGGGCTTTGGCACCGGGCTCAATGCCCTCATGACCCTGGGTAAGGTGCTGGAGCTGACAAAGGCGCGTCAGCAGAGTGGCTTGGCGCCGCTGCCGGTGCGCTATGTCACCATAGAGCCTTATCCCTTGTCCGCTGAGCTGATTGAAGGGCTGAACTACAAGGGCATGCTGCCCGGCTGGTATGCGCCGCTGTTCGATGCCTTGCACGCCGCCCCCTGGGATCAGGATGTGGAAGTCATGCCGGGTTTTGTGTTGCGTAAGGTCAAGGGCAAACTGGAGCAGCTCGAGTGGCAGGGCGAACCCTTCAACTTGGTGTATTACGATGCCTTCGCCCCCAGCAAGCAGCCGGATGTATGGGCGCTGGATAACTTCAAAAAGTGCTATGGGTTGCTGGAGCAGGGCGGCTTATTGGTGTCTTACTGCGCCAATGGCCAGTTCAAGCGAGATCTCAAGGCCGCCGGTTTTCAGGTTAAAGCTTACCCGGGAGCCCTGGGCAAGCGCGAGATGACCCGCGCCTGGAAGTTAGACCCGCTTTAAGCTGCGACGCAGGCCGGGCAAGGCCTCCAACGAGCACAGCAGCAGCCCGGCCCAGATGAGGGAGAAACTCACCAGTTTCACCTCGTCAAACACCTCACCGAAAATGACCACCGCCAGCAAAAATTGCAGGCTGGGCTCAATGTATTGCAGCAAACCCACCATGGACAGACTCGTGTATCTCAGCGCCAGGCTGAATAGGATCAGCGGCGCCAGCGTCACGGGCGCCGAGCCGATATAGAGCATAATGCCTTCGCTGCCGCCAGCCAGTGCGGCGCTTTGCTCTGTGGCCAGCAGATAACAGAGGTAGCCCAAAGCAAAGGGAGTCAGCAGCAGTGCTTCCAGGGTAACCGAGGTGAAGGAGTCAAAGCGGATAAACTTTTTCAGCAGCCCGTAGAGGGCAAAAAAGCTGCCCATCACCAGAGACAACCAGGGCAGGCTGCCGTATTGATATACCTGCCAGCCAATACCGGCAATGGCCAGCACCACGGCGGCCAGTTGCGCCTTACTCAGCTTGTCGCCGAGGAACAGCACCCCCAGAGCGATGGCAAACAGAGGGTTGATAAAGAATCCCAGGCTGGCCGCCAGCACCTGACCATGGGTCAGGGCCCAGGTGAAGCTGACCCAGGAGATACACATGATAAGCCCGGCGGCAAAGCACAGCAGCAATGAGCGTTTATCGCGCCACAGCGCGCCAAAGGCTGGTAATGGTCGTCTCAACAGGACAAAGACCAGCAGCATAAAGGGCACTGACCAGATGACCCTGAAGGCCAGCAATTCGAAGATGGCCGCATCCGGCAGCAATTGATAGTAGAGGGGTAATATTCCCCAAAGCACGAAAGAGAAGGCCGCCAGAGCGTTTCCCTTGAGAGAGCTGGACATGATTGTCACCGAAACAACACAATACTCGGATATGGCGGCTATTCTGGCATGGCCCTTATAAAAGGGAAGTGAATTAACTCACTGTTTAAAAAATCTTTTCATTCTGTTTAAACCAGTGACGGCGCTGGAGCTGCATTTCCAGTAACTCAGCATCAGAAGCGGGAAAATTATTTGTTTTCGTTTCCGCCAGCTGGCCTCGGGCCACTATCTCAAACCCCAGTGCCTGATAACAGCGGCGGGCCGCGAGATTGTCATGGAACACAGCTAGGCTTAGATGCGTAACCTTGGGATCGGCAAAGGCGCGCTCTATACCCTGACGCATTAACTCCCGCCCCAGCCCCTTGCCTCTATGCTTGGGGGAGCAGATCACCCGGCATAGCCTGATTTCATCGGGTTTTCTGGCCAGCAGTTCCAGATAGCCCAGCAGCGAGTCGCTGTCCAGGCTAGCTTGGTCACTGTCTTCGACTCTTGTCAGCGCCAAAGGGGTGAGGTTTGCCTGGGCTTGATGCTGCTGCAGCTTTGATGGTGACAGCGGCCAACCCAGCCCTGGGCCTGCCCAGCGCAGACAAGCCTCTGCCGACTCTATCCAGGAGAGTAACAAACCGGCCCATTGTGGCTGAAAGGGTTGCAATATGCAGTCGGACATTGCGCGTTTCCTCCTTTGAGTTCAACTTGCCAAGTTAACCCAGGGATGGGGGAGGTGCCAGAACTGTTGGCACCAGAAAGGGGTTGTGCAGCTGGCGCTGCGGTTATCAGGGCTTTGAGCTAAAAGTATCTAAGCCAGTATTGCCTGAGCTTCCGGCGACGGATGTTGCTCATTGCTTGCCGCAGGCTTATGCACAGGCGATCCTGTGACACGCTGCGAGTACGTCCGTGTAAGCTCTGCCTCGCCATCCCTGGCTCGGAAGGTCACAGTTTCACCTGTGCCTGGAATTAGGTGTATATCTGCAGAACTCTGAAATGCTTCCAGCTACTCAGTGTTAATAGAATTGCACCAATTCCCCCTCGGTGTCGCCGAAAGCCGTTGGCGCAAATAACGTGGCTGAGGCATGGATGCCGAAGCAGCGACAGTCGAATCAGGGATGAGCGTCTGCAGCGCTAGTTATTTGCGCCATTAGGCCGAGGGGCTTTCGACACCGTGTGGGGCGGCAAGGGAGATCCAAGAGGGGATTGCTGTTGATCCCCGCTTGGTCGGGTGTGGGGCGGCGAGAGTTGCATAGCGACTGGCTACGAGCGAGAGGCAGGGATGGCGAACCGGCCGTTGTGCATGGATGCATTTGCTCCACGACTTTGGGCCGCTGGCACAGCGGCTATCATGGCTTTAAGCCAAAACTAACCAATAAACTTGCGCTTAGCTGCTAGCTAAACTGCAACCCATCACCTGCGGTGCAGATAGGCAGAAAGCCCACCGCAGGTGCAGGAACGAAATTAGGACCTATTTCGATGGTCACAATTTTATCTGGGGCTGAAAACAGGCGCACAGATTAAACTCATGAGTTTTCGGCGCTGGATAGCTTGATATCGAAGGTGAGCCTCAGAATTGCCATCTGAACTGCACATCCGGTACATGAAGATACCTGAGCTCGTTCACCAGGTTATCTTTTTCATTCAGCAGCTGTTTTTTCTTCTCCAGAGTGCTGGCCTTGTCTGTCATGGACACCAGCTTCTTATCCAGATCGCGGATCTCATAGTCGATCTGACGCAGGCGGTTGCGGATCTCATCGGCGCGTTTATTGAGCTGGTATTGGCGGTAGCCGGCATTGTACTGTTCGACAAAGGCGTTGCTGGAGCAGACCCCGGCATAGCCTTCACCCGCCAGACCGACACGGTAACCATTTTCCGGCTGACAGTAATTTTGCAGCCCCTTTAGATAGCCTTCGCGCCAATCGCTATGATTGACCCGGATACCGAACTCGGCACAATCTTCGGCATAATCATTGATTCTGCTGGCATGAGCTCCATTGTTGCCATCCTGAAGCCCCAGGGAAAACCAATCTGAGTTTTGGCATTGATTGAGGTCGAGTGAACTGCATTGGGTCAGCATGAGCGCGCTCAGTGCCAACAAGATATTTTGGTATTTCATTCTGTAAATTACTGCGTATCAGTTGAAAATGCCGACCATATGGCGGTGAATCGGCATAATACAGCGATTAGCTCTAATACTGATACGTTTTAATACAAATTTACAATTTAACCTCGAAAGGGCCCAACATGTTCGCCGGATTGACCCAAGTATCAAACTCGGCCTCTGTCACCAGTCCTGACTCCAACGCAGCTTGCCTCAGACTAATGCCTCTTTGGTGGGCGTCCTTGGCGATTTGGGCAGCCTTGGCATAGCCTATGTGAGGATTGAGGCTGGTGACCAGCATCAAGGAGCGCTGCAACTGCTTGGCGATCATCTGGCGGTTGGGTTCCAGCCCCGAAGCGCAGCGTTCATCGAAGCTCAGACAGGCATCACCCAGCAATTCGGCACTTTGCAGCAGATTGGCGGCGATGAGCGGCCGAAAGACATTGAGCTGAAATTGGCCGTTGCTGGCACCTATGCTGACGGCAAGATCGTTGCCCATCACCTGAGCCGCCACCATGGTCAGCGCCTCGCACTGAGTCGGGTTAACCTTGCCGGGCATTATGCTGGAGCCGGGTTCGTTGGCAGGCAACTGCAGTTCCCCTATACCGCAACGGGGGCCGCTGGCGAGCATGCGAACATCATTGCCTATCTTCATCAGGCTGACCGCCAGGCGCTTGAAGGCGCCGCTGAGTTCCACCATGGCATCGCTGGCACTCAGTGCCTCGAACTTGTTGGCCGCGCTGACAAACTGCTCACCACTGAATGACGATATCAGTTCGGCAGCGCGCTCGGCATAACCTGCGGGAGAATTGAGCCCAGTACCCACGGCTGTGCCGCCAAGAGCCAATTCACGGCAGTTTGCCAACGCCTGCTCTATGGCGCCTATGCCTTTATCCAACTGAGTCTCCCAGGCGCTGATCTCCTGTCCCAGTGTCAGTGGGGTGGCATCCATAAAGTGGGTGCGGCCGGTCTTGGTAATATCGGCGAACTGTTGTGACTTGCGTTTGAGGGTATCGCGCAGCGCACCTATGGCCGGCAGTGTGTGCCTGCAGGTCTTGAGCACTACAGCGATATGCATGGCGCTGGGGAAGGTATCATTGCTGCTCTGGCTGCGATTGACATCATCGTTCGGGCTCAGGCTGATGGCCTTATTTGCCAGAGCCATGCCTCGATTGGCTATCACCTCATTGAGGTTCATATTGGTTTGGGTGCCGCTGCCGGTCTGCCAAATGACCAGTGGAAAGTGCTGCTCCAGTTGGCCCGCCAAGATTTCATCGCAAACTCTGGCGATGAGCGCCGCCTTGTCCTTGGACAGTTGCCCAAGCTCGGCATTGGTCTGGGCTGCGGCTTTTTTCAACAGGGCGAAGGCGTGGATGATGGCCTTTGGCATACTCGCTTGCGGGCCTATGGGGAAGTTTTCCAGACTGCGCTGGGTCTGGGCGCCCCAGTATTTGTCTGCCTCTACCTTGACCTCGCCCAGAGTGTCTTGCTCAATCCGATATTGCATTGCCGCCTCCTGTCGTCTGTTGCCGTCCTCAGCATAGCATGGCCTTTGGGTCTCTCCTGAAATAATCCGCCGGGTTTCCCGGTCTGGATTGGGCGGCCTGTTTCAGGCCTGGATTATGATTTTTACAAAAGGAGTAAGCATGAGAGTATCGGTTTGGTCTGCGTTATTGCTCTTGGGGACTCAGTTGGGTGCTTTGGGCTCCAGTTCGGTAATGGCGGCTCAGGCAAATGATTTTATTCAAGTATTTGAAGCACTTTCCGGTAAACATCCGGGAGAACGTAAGGGGCATGCCAAGGGAATTTGTACCATTGGCAGTTTCCAGCCAAGTGCAGGGGAGCCCTGGCTCAAGGAGTTACCTCTGTTTGCCACAGAGCAAGCTCTGCCCGCTCAGGTACGTTTTTCCATGGCGGGCGGCGATCCTTTTGTGGCCGATACCAGTCGCAGCCCAAGGGGGATAGGCGTACGCATCGAACTGCCAGATGGGCAGGTGCATCAGTTGGCCGGGCTGACCACGCCAGTGTTTCCGGGTAAAAATCCCGACAGTTTTCTTGGCTTGCTGCGCGCGTCATTGGCTCAGCGTGAGGGGGAAGCCGGCGCGGTTGCACGCTATCTACAGCAGCATCCGGATGCCGCCCGCCAGGGGCAGTGGCTCAAGCAGCACAATCCGCCGGCGGCCTATACATCGGTCAACTACTTTGGCATTCACAGCTTTATCTTTGGTAATGAAGACCAGCAAAAGCGCTTTGGTCGCTGGGAGCTTTGGCCTGTGGACAGAGAGCAGCCTCTGACCGATGCCGAGCTGGCACAATTGCCGGATGATTTTCTGCAGGACAGGTTGATACAGAGGCTGAAAACAGGACCGGCTCAGTTTGAGCTTAAACTGACCCTGGCCGAGGAGGGGGATCCCTTGCTGGACCCTTCACAGCAGTGGCCGGATAACCGGCCCAGAGTCGCCCTCGGGCGCCTGACCATAGACTCGGTTGCGGCTTCGGCCTGTGACAAGCTGAATTTTGATCCCAATGTGCTCAGTAAAGGGATTGCCGCCAGTGATGACCCTGTGCTGCGGCTGAGATCCGCGGCTTATGCTATCTCTTTCGGCAAGCGTCTAAGCGGCCAGTAACGGCAATAAAATGACAGGAACGAACCTTAAAAATGTAGCGCTTTATAGTTGTTATATGTACATTTTTTATCGTTGGGGGCGATAACAGTGTGTCAGGTTCGCTCCTGTCGAAACTTTAACGGATTAGGGTAAACTCCTGGCTCAACTGACGAATGCGCTGCTGCAGTTGCAGCAGTTCTCCCATCAGCCGGGATTGCCTGGGCCTGCTTGTTGTTTCATTCTGTGCCAGCCATTGATAAACCTGTTTGGTGGAGATCCCATGCTGACGGGCAACGTCAAACATGAGCCTGCCGTTTTGGGTCACTTCCTTAATGGCTTGCTGTCGCAGCTTCTGCTCGTTAATTTCCATACTGCCTCCTTGATGGTTCAAGAATGGTTTTCCAGAGCTGTGATTCCACCTCTGCTACTCCACATCCCATTGGCTGTAGCCCAAGTGCTTGAGGCAATGCCAGAGTGAATGCCAACTGCTGCGCATTTTCATCAGTGTTTTCATAATGACTCCTGAACAGTGGAATACTGCTTTATAGGTATGTAAGAAACATGCCAGTTTTTAATCTTCTTTTAACTTGTTGATATAAAAGAAAATTGATTCATTTCATTATTAGGTGTACCTGCCTGGCGCCACCCAATAGAGTGCAGTCTGCTCTATTTTGGGGTTTTACTTGATGTCAGCGCCGTGACACTTGGCTGACAATCCGGGTCAGGAAATGTCGGATTTGACTGAATCTATGCTGAACGCCGTGCGGATTTGCCGCCTCTATGGCCTCCGGGGGATTGTCTGCTTGAGGTGCTGCTATATACTTTGGCGCCAGGTAGGTTCCGCTTAGCTTGGAACAAGCAGACGAAGGAAAAATAACATGAAAAAGCGCGCTTTTCTGACAGCCCCTCTGTTGCTGGCAATGCTGGCAACTGGCTGTACCACTGTGAATCCTTATACCAATGAGCAACAGACTGCCAAGGCGACCAACGGAGCATTGATAGGTGCCGTAGCCGGCGCGGCCATAGGTGTGGCCTCCTCCAGCAAGAGCGACAGGGGCAAGGGTGCCCTGATCGGGGCAGCATCCGGCGCTGCCGTAGGCGGTGGTATCGGCTATTACATGGATGTGCAGGAAACCAAGCTGCGTCAGCAACTGGCGTCTACCGGTGTCAGTGTGACCCGGGTGGGCGATACCATAGTGCTCAACATGCCCAATGAAGTGACTTTCCAGGTCGATAAGACAGATCTCAGTAGCGGCGCCATGCGGGTATTGGACAGCGTAGTGCTGGTGGCCAAGGAATATGACAAGACTCAACTGAATGTAGTGGGTTATACCGACAGCAGTGGCTCTGAGTCCTACAACCTGAGATTGTCACAGGTTCGCGCCAGTGAGGTTGGTAATTACTTGATCCGTAAAGGTGTATCCGGACAGCGGGTATTGACCCAAGGCCGAGGTGAGGCCAGCCCAATCGCTTCCAATGCCACCCCTCAGGGACGGGCACAGAACCGTCGGGTAGAGATTATTCTTAGTCCTCTCGGCTAAGATTTTAAGTTTAAGGGTCGCTTAGGCGGCCCTTTTTGTTGGGTCAAATTGTCCCTTTCTCCGGTTTTCCCTGTCAGGTGGCGTGATCTTGAGGGGAATTTATGACAAGTTTTGCCGTGGTGCGTTGATTTGTGATGCGGTTTGGTTGAGTTTAGCGGCATCTGTATCTTATACACCGGAGAAAAATAAATGAAAAAGAGCGTCTGCTTACTCGCCCTGTTACTGCCCGCCTTCTCTCAGGCGGCGGATCTGGAGTTCAGGGCCGCGGGAAGTTTGAAGACCGCCATGACGGATGTTATCGCCAGTTATCAGGCCGATGGCGGCGTTAAGGTCAATGCCCAGTTTGCCCCTTCAGGCTTGCTCAGAGGCCGAATTGAAGAGGGCGAAAAGGTCGACCTGTTTGCTTCGGCCAATATGAAACACCCACAGAAATTGATGCAGGAAGGCAAGGGCGCGCCTGTGGTGATGTTTGCCCGTAACCGCCTGTGCGCCCTGGCGCAAGATAATGTTCCTCTGACGACAGAGAATATGCTGGATACTTTGCTGGACAGCAAGATCAAGCTGGGCACCTCCACTCCCAAGGCCGACCCTGCCGGTGACTATGCTTTCAAGGTGTTTGACCGCGCCGAAGCTATCAAGCCCGGTAGTCAGGCCAAACTGGCGGCCAAGGCGCTCAAGCTGACCGGTGGCGCCGACAGTGCCAAGGCGCCGAAAGGCAAAAATCCCTATGGCTGGGTGATGGCCAACAAACAGGCGGATGTATTTTTAACCTACTGCACCAATGCCGTATTGGCCAAGAAAGAAGTGCCTGATCTCAAGATAGTGGCGTTGCCCGAGTCGCTGGCAGTGGGTGCCAACTATGGCATGCTGGTGCTGGATAAGGCCGACTCTGCCGCCTGGCCGCTGGCCATGTATATTCTCTCTCCTAAGGGGCAATCCATTCTGGCCTCTTACGGCTTTGAAGCACCGCTTAAGCCCTAAATCTCTATCCGGCGGAAGCGGGTTTTACTCTGGAGATATGCGAGTCAGTTGCTCTGAACTGACTCGCACTCTCTTTATAGGTATTTCACGTTTTTTTGGCCAAATCAGCTTGCACGGGCAATTATTATCCTTCTAAAGTAGGGCATTATGTCCTTGTCAGGGGGGGAGCATGCTCGAAACCAAAGGCTTACCGATAGCGACAGATTATCTCGGCGACGAGGTGAGATTTATCCGCCTTTGTTATGACAGTCAGGGCTTGGATATTGAACTGAGTGTTGAGGGCTGCCGGGCATTGGTGCACTTTGACTCTGTGGTTGGCTTTCGGATGCTGGATGAAGGCGATCTGATGGAGTTCTGGACCGAGTGCAGCCTCTCCAATGGCTGGTTGTTCCGTATCTCCAACGGTGGCTGGTATCGCCAGGAGGCCGAACGCAGCGGCTTTATGGCCAGCGCCAATCTCAAGTTGCAGGAATATCTGCTGGTGAGCCGCAATGAGTGTGTCTCTGTCTTCTGTGAACAGGATGAACCCAAGGTGCACTGGCTTAAAGACTGACCCGCTATCTTCCACCGTCAGAGGGCGAGCCTGGTCGCCCCCTGCTATTTCTGCAATTCATCAAGGCCAGAGCTTCAGCAAGCCTTCAGCCCATTAGAAACATAGCTTCAGCTCATTAAAACGAGAGTCGCCAACCCCAGGAAGGCGAACAGGCCTATTACATCCGTCACAGTCGTCAGCACCATGCCGCCGGCCAGCGCAGGGTCTACATTGAGCTTTTTCAGGATCAGCGGAATACTGGCCCCGGCGAGACCGGCTACCGTCATATTGATCAACATGGCGCCGCCAATAAGGGCGCCGAGTGCCAGATCGCCTTTCCAGATCCACACGGCAGTGAATACCAGCGCCGACCACAACAGGCCATTGAGAAAGCCGATGGCTAATTCCTTGCCGATAAGCCAGCGGGAGTTGCTCTGGCCTATGTGGCCGAGGGCGATACCGCGGATCACCAGCGCCAGTGTCTGGTTGCCGGCAACGCCGCCCATGCTGGGCACTATGGTCATCAGAATTGCTATGGTGGCAAATTTTTCCAGCGTGCCTTCAAACATATTGCTGACCGAGGCGGCCAGCAGGGCGGCAAACAGGTTGAAGGTCAACCATAAAGAGCGGCGAAAGGCGCTCTTGAACACGGGGCCGAAGGTGTCTTCATCATCGTCCATCCCCGCCATACCCATCATGGAGTGTTCGGCGTCTTCACGGATAACGTCCACCACGTCATCAATGGTGATCCGCCCAAGCAGATGGCCTTCACTGTCGACCACTGGCGCCGAAACCCAGTCGTGACGCTCAAACAGTTGGGCCACTTCATTGTCCGGCATGGTGACGGGAATACTCTCAAGCTCGGGATCCATTATGCTGCGGATCCCGGCGGTGGGGTTACAGGTCAGTAGGGTGGAGAGCTTGACGCCACCGAGCAAAATATCGCGTCTATCTACCACGTAGAGGGTATCTGTGGCTTCGGGCAGCTCGCCCCTTTGGCGCAGATAACGCAGCACCACATCGACATTGACGTCAGGCCTCAGGGTCACGGTATCTGTATTCATCAGACTACCGGCGCTGTCTTCCGGATAAGAGAGCGCCTGTTCGACCCTGGCCCTGTCCTGGGCACTCATGGAGTGCAGTACCTGTTTGTAGAGTGTATCCGGCAGGCTTCGCAGCACGTAGGCCAGATCATCGGTATCCATACCCGCGGTCGCTCGTGCCAAACGCTCAGGACTCATCAGGCTGATCAGCTGGTCTTTCATATCTTCACCCAGCTCTTCGAGGATCTCGCCGCTCTGCTCCTGATCCACCAGTTGCCAGAGTACCTGACGGGTACGCGGCGGTGAAGATTCGAGAATAAAGGCGATATCCGAAGCCGTCATTCGCTGCAGCATGTCGCGCACATGCACGAACATACCACTGCTAAGAGCTTGGTTTAGTTGAGTAAGACGTTGTTCTGTCAGCTCTTGGTCGAGCGCTTCTATTGGCATGCAGTTCCCCCTGTGATGCAAAGCGAGGATATGTTACCTCAAGACAGGGGTGTTATAGAAACAAAGAGTGCAGCGCTAAGGCTTTAGCTGGCTTCGTCGAAACGGGCGTTGATCAGGGCGCAGATAGCGTCCATCGCGGGTTCGGCATCCGGGCCTTCGGCGATGAGGCGAATACTCTTGCCTTGACCGGTTTCCAGCATCAAGAGCCCAAGTACACTGGCGGCCGAGGCTTTTTTCTCGCCTTGGATCAGGGTGATATCGGCTTCGAACTCGCTGGCCAGCACCGCCAGCTTAGTGGCGGCGCGGGCGTGCAGGCCCAGCTTATTGACTATGGTGACTTCCCGTTCAACCTTTGCCATTACTCAGCTCCCGGTGACGGGCCTGTACCTTGTGTTTGCTGTTGCCAAAACGCTTGGCGAGCTGCTCAGCGACATAGACAGATCTATGCTGGCCGCCGGTGCAGCCTATGGCTATGGTGAGGTAACTGCGGTTGTTGCGTTCCAGGTGCGGCAGCCAGGTTTCCAATAGATTTTCTATCTGCCAGATAAACTTGTTCACCAGTGGCTGGCGGCTGAGAAACTCCTGCACAGGTTCATCCAGCCCGGTCAGCGGTCTGAGCGCCGGCTCCCAGTGAGGGTTGGGCAGAAAGCGCACATCAAACATGAAGTCGGCTTCCTGGGGCATACCATGCTTAAAGCCGAACGACTCGAAGTTGATCACCAGTTCTTTATCGACACTGCCAAGCAGAATTTCCCGCACTGTGTCACTGAGTTCATAGATGTTCAGCGCCGAGGTGTCTATGTAGTGATCCACCAGTTTCGACATAGGTTCCAGCAGCTTGCCTTCGAGCTTGATGGCGTCCTGTAGTGAGACTTTGCTCTTGGACAGGGGGTGCAGTCTGCGGGTTTCGCTGTAGCGCTTCAGCAGCACTTTATCGGAGGCGTTGAGGAAGAAGCTGGTCAGTTGGGTGTTTTCCGGCAAGGCCGCTAACTGTTGTTCCAGCACTTTTTCCTGATCCGGCATATTGCGCACATCTATGCTGATGGCGACCAGATCATTGCTGCCACGGAGGTTTTCCAACAGGCTGCCTATCATGGGCAGGGGGAGATTATCCACACAGTAGTAACCCAGGTCTTCGAGTACCCTGAGGGCAACGGATTTTCCGGAACCGGAGCGGCCTGAGACTATGGCGAGTTTCATCCTGTGATCACCTGATAGAGTTCTGTTTCGTCGCTGGATTTTCGCAACTGCTTGAGTATCGCCTTATCGCTGAGCTTTTCAGCCATGGCGGACAGGGTACTCAGGTGTTGCTGACATTGATCTGCGGGCACCAGGAGGGCGAACAGTATGTCCACCGGCTGGTTGTCTATGGCATCGAAGGCGATAGGCTCTTCGCATTTGACCAGCACGGCAATCGGCTCTGTAATGTCCGGTAGTCTGCCATGCGGAATCGCAATACCATTTCCTATACCTGTGCTCCCCATCTTTTCGCGGGCCAAAAGGCTTTCAAAAATCGCTTGAGAGGAAAGGGTGGGGTACTGGGCGCTAGCGAGATCGCTAATCAGCTCCAGTACCTTTTTCTTACTGCCCGGAGTGGCACAGGTAGTGCACTCCGGCCGCAGGATGGTACTCAGTTCCATCGTTAGTGTTTTGTCAGCTTTTCTTTGTGTTTAATGACCTGACGATCCAATTTATCAATCAGAACGTCGATGGCGGCATACATGTCGGCATGTTCAGAAGTTGCATAGACTTCGCCGCCTGTGAGGTGGATCTTGGCTTCGGCTATCTGTTGCAGTTTTTGTACATTGAGCACAACGTGCACATTATTGATCTGTTCGAAATGGCGTTCAAGTTTAGAAAACTTACTTTCCACGTAGTCACGCAGTGAGTCGGTGATCTCGATATGATGTCCTGTCAGGTTGATTTGCATAGAAAGATTCCTCCAATTTCCAACTGTGGATTTATAAACTCTTACGCTGGTTCGACGGTGGTATCATCATAGCCTCGCGATACTTGGCTATGGTGCGTCTTGCAACGTTGATTCCCTGTTCTGCCAGAAGTTGCGCCATCTTGCTGTCGCTCAAAGGCTTCTTCTGGTTTTCCGCTGCCACGAGCTTCTTGATAAAAGCCCTGATCGCCGTGGAAGAGCATTCTCCGCCATCTTCGGTGCCGACATGGCTGGAGAAGAAGTACTTCAATTCAAATATTCCCCTGGGGGTATGCATATACTTTTGAGTGGTGACCCTGGAGATGGTCGATTCATGCATCTCGACCGCCTCGGCAATATCGTTGAGCACCATGGGTTTCATGGCTTCTTCACCATATTCAAAAAATCCCTGCTGGAACTGCACTATACAGTTGGCCACCTTGAGCAGGGTGTCGTTGCGGCTCTCCAGGCTCTTGATAAACCATTTGGCTTCCTGAAGATGACCACGAATAAACTGGCTGTCTGATTGACTGCGGGCGCTACGAGCCATGGCAGCATACTGCTGATTGATCCCGAGTTTGGGCATACAGTCCGGGTTGAGTTCTACTACCCAGCGGCCGTTTTTCTTCCAGACGCTGACATCAGGGATCACATATTCCTCGTCCATCGGCTGCACCAGCAAGCCGGGGCGGGGATTGAGACTCTGGATAAGGTTGATGGCGTCACGCAGCTGATCTTCCTTGAGCTTGGTCTTGCGCATCAGGGTGCGGAAATCACGGGCGGCAATGAGATCCAGATGTTCGTCAATCAACAAGCGGGCGTCGGCCAGATGCGGGGTGTCTGCGTTGAACTGTTGCAACTGGATCAGCAGGCATTCGCGCAGATCTCTGGAGGCGATGCCGACAGGATCGAAGTGCTGGATCCGCTTGAGTACTGCCTCGACTTCATCGAGCTCAATCTCAGGGTTGCCCATGGCTTCGAGGATCTCCTCTGTGCTCTGGGTCAGATAGCCCTGCTCGTCGATGGCATCAATAATGGCGGTGGCAATGGCGTCGTCGGTATCGGAAAACGGGGTCAGGTTCTTCTGCCATTCCAGATGTTCATAGAGCCCTTCGCTGGTTTCTCCCTGGAAGGGCATATCATCTTCACGGCCCATGGCCGGCCCCGAGGCGCTGGCGGCGGTAAAGACTTCGTCCCAGGTGGTATCCATAGGTAATTCATCCGGCATAGACTCATTGTTCAATGCCTCTGAGGTTTCTACCGTGGAACCATCTTCCTGCTTGGCGCTCAACTCGCCGGCGTCGTTTTCCTTGTGGTTGTCGTCGATAGCGTCATCCTGGTTGTCCTCGGCCATTTCCAACAGAGGGTTGGCTTCCAAGGCTTCCTGGATTTCCTGCTGCAGCTCAAGGGACGACAGTTGCAGCAGGCGAATAGCCTGTTGCAACTGAGGTGTCATGGTCAACTGTTGACCCAGTTTGAGCTGGAGTGACGCTTTCATTATACCGCTAATCCCTACTCGTTATTTTTCAAGGAAAAAATTCAATAATAACAAACTATAATACCCGGAATTGTCACCGGATGACATGATCCTAACTATAGCCTGAATTGTTCGCCTAAGTACACAGCGCGCACTTGCTGGTTGTCCAAGATTTCAGCGGGTGTGCCCTCGGCGATCAACTGCCCATGGCTGACTATGTAGGCTCGCTCACAAACGTCGAGTGTTTCGCGAACATTGTGGTCTGTGATCAGCACTCCCAAACCGCGGGACTTAAGCTGTTCGATGATTTTCTTGATATCGATAACTGAGATGGGATCCACACCGGCGAATGGCTCATCCAGCAGAATGAACTGTGGATTGGCGGCCAATGCCCGGGCGATTTCCACTCGGCGGCGTTCACCGCCGGAGAGGGACATCCCCAGGCTGTCACGTATGTGGGTAATATGGAATTCTTCCAGCAGCTGTTCGAGCTGTTCCTCGCGCTCGTCGCTGTTGAGTTCTTTGCGGGTTTGCAGCACGGCCATGATGTTGTCATGCACCGACAGCTTGCGGAAAATACTGGCTTCCTGTGGCAGGTAGCCTATGCCTTTACGGGCTCGCAGGTGCATGGGATCCAAGGTCAGCTCGTCGTCGTCAATAAAGATACGGCCCTTGTCACTCTGTACCAGCCCAACCACCATATAGAAGGTGGTGGTCTTGCCAGCCCCGTTGGGGCCCAGCAGCCCCACGATTTGGCCGGTATTGACCGACAGGCTGACGTCTTTGACGACGTTGCGCTTCTTGTAACTCTTTGCCAGATTCTGTGCCGTCAGGGTGCTGGTCATTGCGGCTCCTGCTGCTGTTCTTTCTTGTTGAGATCCTGATAGTTTTCCGGCTGGATAACAGTGGTTACCCTGTCTTGGCCTTTGCCACTGCTTTCCGCTTCCAGCTGCTGTTTGTTGATGTCGTAGACTATCTTCTCGGCGGTCACTTCGCTGCCGTCCTGTTCCACTTTGGCCTGGCCCAGCAGGGTCATGATACGACTGTCTATGTTGTAGTGGATCTCTTTGGCCTTGGCACTGGCCAGACGGCCGTCTTCCAGTTTCTGGGTATAAGTAGCAGGTGAGCCCTTGGCCACCAGGATCCGCTCGCCACTCTTGTCTTCTGTGTAAGCCGTGAGTTCATCGGCCAGCAGTTTCAAACTACCCTGGGTGACTGTGACAGGCCCGCCGTATACCACGCGCTTGTTTTTGATATCGGCAAACTGATTGGCGGCGCTGATCTGTACTTTTTGCAGCAGATCTTCTTCAATGGCCACTGCCGACAGGCTTGTGATGCACAAGAGGGCACCGATAAAAAGCTTACTTGGTTTCATAGGTTCCTTTCACCTGACTGGTCAGCTTCACTTGCTGAGCATTGAGATCGGCGTACAGGCCGGATCCCTTGATATTAAAGTCTTTGCCTTCGATCAGGATCTCGCGATCTGAGGTCATGATCATGGTGTCCAGATCCAGCTCCACATAACTGGTTTTCAGGCTCTGGATCGGTTCATTGGGGCTAATGGCGTCGATGATAACATTATTTTCAAGTACCACTCGGTTACTCTTGCGATTGAGCCTGCCCTCGTTGGCAGACAGACGCCACTGTGCCTCGCCCTTGTCCGGATAGACCAGATAAACCGGTTGGTTGAAGAAGGTCTTTTCACTGGCTTCATAATGTTCCATGTGCGCCGCGGCGACCCTGCTGGCGACATTGCCCTGCTCATCAAAGTTGACCGAGCGCAGGTCATCGGCGACAAAGTCAGGCCGAACCACATCCACAGGCGCCTCACTCTGTTGAGCGTTACGCTTGTTCTGCACCTGCCAGTAAAGGATAAGTGCAGTGGAGAAAAACAAAATAATGGCCAGGGTGACCCTATTCATATACTCATTCCGTGGGCATTTTCAAATTTGTCCTGACTGAGCAGGATAAGATCCGCCAGCTCCCGGAGCGCCCCATGGCCGCCGGCAATCTGAGTGACCATGTGGCAGTGTTGCCTTACCCAAGGATGGCCATCGGCTACGCAAACCGCCAGCCCCACTTGCTTCATCACCGGCAAGTCGACAATGTCGTCACCTATATAGGCCACTTGTTCAGGCTCGAGGTCATAATGCTTAAGCAGCGCCTCATAGGGCTCCAGCTTGTTGTCTATGCCTTGATAAATCTTGTCTACCCCCAGGGCCGTCATGCGGTTTTCGACTATCTGGGACTTGCGGCCGGTGATCACCGCCACCTGAATGCCGCAGGACAGCAGCGAGCGCACCCCATAGCCATCGCGGGTATGGAAGGCCTTCAGCTCTTCGCCGCTGTTGCTCATATAGATGCGGCCATCGGAGAAGACACCGTCGACATCACAGATAAGCAGTTTGATTTTGGCGGCTCTTTGCCAGTTATCTTCGCTTATGGGCCCGTAGAAACCTTGATGACTCATCAGATAACCCCCGCCTTGACCATATCCAGCATATTGAGTGCTCCAATCGGCTCATTGGCGCCATTGATGACAATAAGACCATTGATGTCATTCTCGTCCATCACCTTCAGCGCCTGCGCCGCGAGGATATTGTCACCACTGGTGATGCAATCACGGGTCATGACGTCGCTGATTTTTGTGGTACGAAGGTTGACTCCGGCGTCTATGACACGTCTCAAATCACCATCGGTGAAGATACCCACGAGTTGCTTCTGTTGATTGACCACTGAGGTCATACCCAGGCCCTTCTTGGAGATCTCATACAGGGCGTCGGTTATACAGATATCTTCTGTGACCAGCGGCAGCTCTTCCCCTTTGTGCATCACATCGCTGACCTTAAGCAGCAGCTTGCGCCCTAAAGCGCCGCCGGGATGCGACAGGGCAAAGTCATCTTTGGTAAAGCCCTTGGCCTGCAACAGGGCGACCGCCAGGGCATCACCCATCACCAGGGTGGCCGTGGTGCTGGAGGTCGGCGCCAAGCCCAGCGGGCAGGCTTCTTCCGGCACCTTGATGCACAGATGCAGCTGCGCCAGCTTGGCCATGGTGGATTCGGGCTTACCTGTCATGGAGATCATAGGGATCCCCTGGCGCTTGATGACGGGCATCAGGGTGAGAATTTCGCTGGACTCGCCCGAGTTGGAGATAGCCAATACGATATCGTTTTCACTCAACACCCCCAGGTCGCCGTGGCTGGCTTCGCCCGGGTGAACGAAGAATGCCGGGGTGCCTGTGCTGGCGAGGGTGGCAGAAATCTTGTTACCTATATGGCCCGATTTCCCCATCCCCATCACTATCACCTTGCCGCTGCAGTTGAGGATCAATTCGCAGGCTTGGGCGAACTCGGGGGAATCAACAAACTGGTACAGGTTATCCAATGCTTGTTTCTCGATATCTATTACTCTGCGGCCCCATTGGCGCAGTTGCTTAGCTTCTGCCATAGTTGTCTCTCGTCTTTTTGCCCTTCATCGCTAGTGGGATTGAAACAGGCTGTATTGATAGCCGATGAAGCTTATCAGTAGTAAGGCACCGTGCCAGCGTTTGAGTTCACGTTGTTTGCCTGTGCTCAGCACCAGGAGTGCCAGGGCACAACTGGTGCCCAGAACCATATAAAAGTCGCGTCCGGCCGCCGCGGCATCGATTACGCCCGGGGCGATAAGGCCGGGTATTGCCAGTACCGCCAGTATGTTAAACAGGTTGGAGCCGACAATATTGCCTATGGCCAGGTCGTCCTCTTTCTTGAGCACACCGGCCACACAGGCCGCCAGTTCCGGCAGGCTGGTGCCCACGGCAATGATGGTCAGACCTATAACCAGATCAGACAGTCCAAAAGACTTGGCGATGCCTACGGCACCGTCCACCATCCAATCAGCCGACAGCGGCAAGAGTACCAAGCCTATTATCAACCATAGTACCGCCTTGGCAGTGGGCACATCTTTGGGGATCTCGGCATCGGCTTCGTCGGCGAGTGGATCCTTGTTCTTATTGGTCAGCGCATGCCAGATAAGATAGCCCATCAGGCCGAAGAACAGCGCCAGTAAAATAACCCCTTCGCTGCGGCTAAGATACTCATCGTGCAGGAAGTAACCCGCCAGCACTGTGGCACCCAGCATCATGGGGATCTCCCGCTTCAGGGTCTTGGAGCTGACGGCGATAGCCCCAAGCAGAGCGGTTAACCCCAGGATCAAGCTGACATTGGCGACATTGGAGCCCAGCACATTACCCACGGCCGTATCCGGCATGCCGGCCATGGAGGCGCTGGCGGCAACGAACATCTCTGGGGCCGAACTGCCCATGGCCACTATGGTCAGTCCTATCAACATGGGGGGTAACCCCAGGTTACGGGCAAAAGCCCCGGCGCCATAAACGAATTTATCGGCACTCCAGACCAGGACGGACAAGCCGGCGAGCAGCAAGAAAATATTGAATAACATGCAGTAAACAAAGCTACGGATTCTGGCGTGCATTTTCGCCGTATTTGCTACAAATTGAAAGTATCACGGCGCGATACTATTGATTCAGTTGTGCGCTTATCCTCAATTGCGTACAATTTATCGCTTATCTTTGGCTTGGCCATACGGGTTACCGGGCGCCATTCAGCGTCAATTCAGTAAGCCTGCGGCAGTATCAAGCCTTATAACGGCGGGCCTTATGTGCCATGGTGCTACAGCTGCGCCGTAACTTGAATTCCACTAGACAAGGTCTCCATTTCATTTTGATGCCGGAATCCAACAAGCAGCAAAATCCTTCTCCCCTGGTCGAGGTCAACAATCTCGGCTTCAGTCGTGGCTCGAGGGTGATTTATGAGCAGATAAGCCTCACGATTCCCAGGGGTAAAGTTACTGCCATCATGGGGCCCAGCGGCATAGGCAAGACCACGCTGCTGAAGCTCATTGGTGGGCAGTTGACTCCGGATCACGGCCAGGTGCTGTTCGATGGTCAGGACATTCATAAGCTGAGCCGCCACGAGCTGTTTGAAGCTCGTAAGCGGATGAGCATGTTGTTCCAGAGCGGCGCCCTGTTCACCGACATGAATGTGTTCGATAACGTGGCCTTTGCACTCAGGGAGCACTCAGGGCTGCCGGAAGCTATTATCCGCCGCATAGTGTTAATGAAGCTTGAAGCTGTAGGACTTCGCGGCGCGGCGCAGTTGATGCCAAGCGAACTTTCCGGCGGAATGCAGCGCCGGGCAGCCTTGGCCCGCGCCATAGCACTCGAGCCGGAAATGGTGCTGTATGACGAGCCCTTTGCCGGTCAGGATCCCATCTCCATGGGGGTGCTGGTGAAGCTGATTAAAGAGTTGTCCGATGCTTTGAGCCTCACCTCTGTGGTGGTTTCCCACGATGTCAGTGAAGTGCTGAGTATTGCCGACTATGTGTATGTGATCGCCGATAAGCGCATCATAGCCCAAGGTACACCGGCCGAGCTCAAGCAGGCCGACAATCCACAGCTAAGGCAGTTTATCGACGGTATGCCGGACGGCCCCGTGCCTTTCCACTATCCGGCGCAGGATTATCAGAAGGAGTTGCTCGGTGAGCTTGACTGATTCGATAGCCAATCTTGGCCGCAATGCGCTGAGTCTGGTGACAGGGCTTGGCAAGGCGGGGGTGATGCTTTGGGGCGCCCTGATGCAGCTGCCACGGCCACGCAAAGGCTTGCCACTGCTGATAAAACAGGTTTACGTCGTCGGCGTGCAGTCCATGGTGATCATTTTGGTTTCCGGACTGTTTATCGGCATGGTGCTGGCGCTGCAGGGCTACAACATCCTGGTGGACTTTGGCACCGAAGAGAGCCTGGGCCCCATGGTAGCGTTGAGTTTACTCAGGGAGCTTGGCCCTGTGGTCACAGCCCTGCTGTTTGCCGGCCGCGCCGGTTCGGCCCTGACCGCTGAACTGGGGTTGATGAAATCCACAGAGCAGCTCTCCAGTTTGGAGATGATGGCGATAGATCCGCTACGTCAGGTGATTGCGCCGCGCTTCTGGGCCGGGGTGATCAGCATGCCGCTGTTGGCCTTGATGTTTACCACTGTGGGTATCTATGGCGGTTATCTGGTCGGGGTCGAATGGAAAGGCATAGACAATGGCGCCTTCTGGTCGATTCTGCAGGCCGCGGTGGAGTGGCGGCAGGACATAGTCAACTGCCTGATTAAAAGTTTTGTTTTTGCCATAGTGGTGACCTGGATAGCCCTTTATCGTGGTTATCAGGTGGTGCCTAATCCGGAAGGGATTAGCCGCGCGACCACCCAGACTGTGGTGCAGTCCAGCCTGGCGGTATTGGCGCTGGATTTCTTATTGACGGCGCTGATGTTTGCCCGCTGATTTTGGCGCCGGCGCATAATGGATGATTAACTCTGGTGACTCTATGTTGACACGAAAAATTGAATTTATGGTGGGACTCTTCCTATTGGCGGGTCTGGCAGCTTTTCTGCTGCTGGTATACAAGGTGGCCAATGTGGAGGTGCAGTCCTCTAGCAATACTTACACTCTGACGGCCAAGTTCAGTAATATTGGCGGCCTTAAAGTACGCTCACCGGTAAAAGTTGGCGGCGTGGTTGTCGGTCGGGTCAGTAAGATCACCCTGGATCCCAAGCAGATGGTGCCAGTGGTGACTTTGACCATGGACAAGCGTTACGACCAGTTTCCCGAAACCAGCAGCCTGGCTATCTTGACCTCGGGCTTGCTGGGTGAGCAGTTCCTCGGCCTGACACCAGGGTTTATGGATGACGATATCGCGATTTTGCAAGATGGCGATCGCATCGATGATACCCGTTCGGCGCTGGTGCTGGAGGATCTGATCGGACAGTTTTTATATAGCATGGGTTCAAAGGACAACTAGGAGCACTGAGATGTTTAAAGGGATAATCCGTAATCTGTTGGCCGTCGCCTGTCTGGCGTCTGCAACTGTGGCACAGGCGGCCGATATCGATACCAGCAACCCTTATATCATGGTGGAGCAGGTTGCCGACAAGACATTCGATCGCTTCCATCAGGACAAGAGCATCATCGACAGCAATCCGGATCACCTCAAGGTGATTGTTCAAGAGGAGCTGATGCCTTATGTGGATTACAAGTACGCGGCTTACAAGGTGATGGGCCAATATCTGCAGCAAACCACCAAAGAGCAGCGTGATGCCTTTGTTGATGCTTTTGAGGGCTACCTGGTTTCCACCTATGCCCAGGCCTTTACTGAGTACACCAATCAGAAAGTGGAGTTTGGCCGCGCCATCGACTTCAGCCAGGAAAAGATAGTCGAGGTGAATGTACAGATCATTGAAGCGGGTCGTCCGCCCATCAAGTTGCAGTTCAAGGCGCGTCGTTTGAAGGACGATACCTGGAAGGCCTTCGACCTGGTTGCCGAAGGTGTCAGCCTGCTGGCCTCCAAGCAATCGGAAGTCACTACACTCATTCGTCAAAAGGGCATAGATGCCGTGATTGAGATGCTTAAAGAGCGCACTCAGGCTCACGTCGATCCCAATGGCCCTAAAGGCAAGGATGCGCTATGAAGCTGGAGCCACAGGGCGATAGCTGCAAATTGAGCGGGCGTTTGACTCAAGAAGAGGTCGCCCGCTTGTGGAAGACGCGCAAGACACTGCTGCCGGACGATGTGCGCCGGTTGGATCTCAGCGAGCTGACATATTCGGACAGTGCCGGCATGGCGTTTCTAATGGAGCTTGTCAGTCTCAGAAAGGGGGAGCTGACCCTGGCTTCTCCCTCGCCACAGGTGCGTAAGTTGATCGCCCTGTATGATTTGGATGCCTTCTTTACCACAGAGGGCCAAACTAGGTAAGTTTCCAATGGATACCAAAGAGATAGAACAAATATTAAAGGATTCACTCTCGTTGACGGAAGTCTATGTCAGCGCCGAAGGCAGCCATTTCAAGATAGTGGCCGTGGGTGAATGTTTCGATGGCATGAGCCGTATCAAGCAGCAGCAGGCCATCTATGCGCCCCTGATGGACAAGATCACCAGTGGTGAGATGCATGCGCTCAGTATCAAGACTTTTACGCCTACCCAGTGGCAGCGTGAAAAAATCTTCAACATGCCAGCCTAGAGTATCAATGTGGATAAACTGAAAATTCAGGCAAGCGGTGCGCTTGCCGGTAACGTGGTGATCTCCGGCGCCAAGAATGCTGCCCTGCCTATCCTGATGGCCGGGGTGCTGGCCGAGTCGGAGTTTCTGGTTTCCAATGTGCCCAACCTGAGGGACGTCAGCACCAGCTGTAAGCTGCTGCGCTGTCTCGGCGCAGACGTCACCGAACTGGGGCAGGGCCAGATACGTATCGATGCCAGCGGTATCAATGAGTTTTGCGCCCCTTATGATCTGGTGAAAACCATGCGCGCCTCAATTCTGATCCTGGGGCCCTTGCTGGCACGTTTCGGTAAGGCGGATGTGTCTTTGCCGGGTGGCTGCGCCATAGGTGCCCGGCCGGTGAACCTGCACCTGCATGGCCTTGAGCTGATGGGCGCCAAGATAGAAGTTGATGAAGGCTATATCAAGGCACGGGTCGATGGTCGCCTCAAGGGCGCGCATATCTTTATGGATATGGTCAGTGTTGGTGCCACAGAGAATCTGCTGATGGCCGCGGCCTTGGCCGACGGTGAAACCGTGATTGAAAACGCCGCCCGCGAACCCGAAGTGGTGGACCTGGCCAAGTGTCTTATCGCCATGGGGGCCAAGATTGAGGGCGCCGGAACGGCCACCATACGGATTCAAGGGGTGGAGAAGCTCAATGGTTGCCGTTATCGGGTGATGCCGGACAGAATTGAGACTGGCTCGTTTCTGGTGGCTGCAGCCGTGACCCGTGGCCGGATCCGTTGTCTGGATGCCGATCCCGGATCGCTGGAGGCTGTGTTGGCCAAGCTGGAAGATGCCGGCGCCGAAATCCTTACCGGCAGCGACTGGATAGCCCTGGATATGAAGGGCAAGCGTCCCAAGTCAGTCAATATCAAGACTCTGCCTTACCCCGGTTTCCCAACCGATATGCAGGCGCAGTTCTGTGTGCTCAATGCACTGGCAGAAGGCACAGGCACTATCACGGAAACCATCTTTGAGAACCGCTTTATGCATGTGCCCGAGTTGAATCGTATGGGCGCCAATATGGAGCTGGAAGGCAATACCTGTATCATTCACGGTATTGAGCAGCTCAATGGTGCTCAGGTGATGGCGACCGATCTGCGGGCGTCGGCCAGTTTGGTGATTGCCGGACTGATGGCCGAAGGCACCACAGTGGTGGACCGTATCTATCATCTGGATCGGGGTTATGAGCATATCGAAGATAAGTTCAAGGGCCTAGGTGGTTCGGTAGAGCGTATCTCCTAAGCCGATTGCTCGGTGAGTAAAAACCACCATGAGGGTAATGCCGATCAGTTAAGACAGATAGCTTGAGGATCTAACTGAAAGGATCAAAATCCGATGACTCCATGTCATGGTCTTAAATTCGGGGAAAAGGGCAGCTTATCAACACCATGAATCGTTACCTCACCTCCCATCAACAGGTCAGCCTGAGGCATTGGTCAGAGACCTTGGCCCGAGAGATTGACAGAGTACATTGAGAAACTGGCCAGATTGTTTTGACACTGCAGGCCAAACAAAAACGGAAAGCTGGTCAAAAAAGCCGGAATCTACAGTTGTAGATTCCGCTCCAACGCTGCCAGGATTCTGAAACAGATTGGCCAGTGTTCCGCAGAAAACTGGCCACAATTTACAGACCTACTTATAGATTTTTCAGGGCTTCTGAAAGATTTGAATGTTCCATCTTTTATATTTGCCTTTTATTACTTCATTTTTTTAATATATATGTTAGGTTAAGCTCACCCAAGTGCACAACAAATAGGCAGTAATCTTGAATAATCCGACTAATATTCGTGCATTGTTTGAATCATTAGCAAATCTTTCAGTGCCATTAGAAAGAGTTTTTCATATTGCAATTACTGAAATAAAGAATGATGGCAGCATTTCAGAGAAGTATAAAGAAGAGCTTTTGAACGCTACAAAATCTCTATTATTTAATAGTTTAGAACTTCATGATTATGTAGGTAAAAAAGATGTGAGCTTTAACATAATGAGTGGCGGAGAATCTGAATACAATAAGATTAGAGAAATATACAAAACCGCATTCCCAAGTGAAAAAGATGAGGGCATAAATTTACATCAACACATCGAAAGACTTAGTTCAAAGTAATGCAATAACATTTAGCTAAGTCATCGATAAATTTATTTCTTATTTAAACAATTCTCTAAACATACGATTAGGATTCTTTAAAAAATCTAGTGTTATTTGATAGGCATCTTTTTCTTCATAGTTTATGAGATCAAATCCATCTTCAGATACTCGATAAATAGTAGAATTGGGATAAGAGAGAAGAATTGGGGAATGTGTGGCTATGATAAACTGTGAATTTTTTGAATCAGCTGGTTAATGGTTGCCATGAATGTCATCTGTCTAGTTGGTGACAGTGAAGCTTCAGGTTCGTCTAAAATAAACAAGCTGTTACCTGAAAACCTGTTAAGCACTAAACTCAAGAAAGACTCCCCATGAGACTGTTTATGCAATGACCTTCCTCCATAACTTGGTAACAGTGACTTTAATCCATACATGGTTTCAGTGCGGCAAAGTGGTGCTAAGGTGGGCATGCTCAGTTCTTGTGCGAGAGTTAGGTTTGTCTGGCGATAGCTCTGATCTCTCAAACGGGACTGAGTTCCCTTCCCGTGATCTACTATTTGGAACTGCTATTTAGTCGAGGGTGTGCGAAACATCAAAAAAGATCTGGCTGTCCTGTTTTTCCGTTTTCCGGAAATCGATTTGAGCTGAGAAAAATTTAGCTCAAATATAAACTGACAGTCACCGATTGAAAAATGGATAACTGTCAGATAAAGTCTGCGTTAGTACACTTTAATTCTGGTATACATGAACTTCTTTTGATAGAACTTGTAAATCTAATCCTACTGAAGGATATAATATCGAATAGATAAGATATCCATTTTTGTATTTATGCATTATCTCACTATTAAGATCGCACTTGAGTCCTAGATGTTGCTGTGACCGTATCAATTCTTCCATTGAGCAATTCGTGCTGCTTAACAGCAATAAATCTAAAATTATATTTTGTTCATGAAAACCATCCATGACCATCTGTTCGACTTCAACAAACTTAACAACGAATTCTTTATCCCTCTCACTTAAAAATAGAAGCAAGTTTTTTTTAATTATTTTTAATGACTTGACATCAAAATCATGAAGTGCAGGTGTCACAACTTCAGCTGCATCATTAAGTACAATTTTTATTTCAGTCATATTTTTATCCAATAAAAATTACCAACCTAGATCTTATTCAGATGTTTCAGGCGGTTCAATAGGGATTATTAAATCATCTATTAATTTCTGTTCATTAGGTGTTACATCACGAACTTCGTCACCTTGAGATCGTCGTCCTTCTTTCCAGTCATGTGCATGTGGCTTTTTACCATCATGATGATGGTCAACATCTATATCAGTTTCAGGTTTGCCATCTTGCCCATAAATTCGAATCTGTTTAGCTTTTCCTGTTTTACCATTACAAGTACTAATGCATCCTGGCTCTCCAGTTGTTGGATTAGTCCCTACATTTTTAGTATCAAAAGAACCTTCTGAAATGAGTTTTACCGCCTCATCTACATCAGCATCTCCACTTGCAGCTAATATTGTTAAACCCGTAATAGCTAGCCCTACACCACAGCCAAAGGGCCCAGCAGCACACGCGGCCATAGCTGTTTTTCCGTCTGGATCCACATACTTATACGGATTATTATTGGCATAGGAATACCTATTAAAGCTATGCACATCCCTGAATCCAATCGGATCATTGGCATAGAAGCGGCCTATCAGTGGATCATAGTAGCGTGCCTGCATATAGGTCAGGTTCAAGTCCTCATCCTGCAGGTGGCCAGTGTAACCTATGCCGGCCTTGTCTCCCCCCAATCGTTTGCCAAACGGCTCGTAATGACTGCGACTGGTGATGTTACCGGCACTGTCCGATTCTGCAACGACTGACCCCAGCATATCTGTATGCTGATAACGCACTGTTTCCGATAGAGCTGGATTGGAAAATAATAAAGCGATCAATAAAAATAAATTTTTATGGAAAAATTTCATATCATCAATCCTTGATTACATTGGGTGGAATTCAGGGCCTGATTGGGCACTGTCTGTTGATTTAGATACTGTGACACTTCCTCCCGCTCCGGAGCAAGTTAGTGTTACTGTATAAGAATCGTTGATTGGATAGAGTTTCCAGCCACGCAAACCCGATAACGAACTAACTGTTGCGCCAGAGCCATTCATTACAGAGCCATGACATTCTGAAGCCAGGGCACTTTCCCAAGTTACAGCATATTCTTGGTTTCCTAAGTCCGATGTACAAAACCTCTCACTACAGTCACTACTGCTATACATTTTCTCAATATAAATAGTAACTTTTGGCTCTGCTAATACTTCATTTGCAGCAATGGCTCCATCCACTTCAGCAACTATGGTTTTGCCCAAATATATACTGTCAGTCTTCATGCCGTTTTCAGATACTCGATGTAACAACTGGCCCCCCTGACTGTACACACTGTAACTGTTTTTACCGCTTTCAGTTTTGCGTACCCGACGACTATGGCCATCGTAGCTGTAGTTGATACCTTTGGCTGAGACCATTTGCTGTCCCAGGTTATAACTGAGCGGGTAACGGCCATTATGGATGACATTGCCGCGGGTATCGTACTGATAACCATAAGCGTAGGCACCGCTCAATTTACTCAGTTGATTCAGGTTGTTATAGCTATAACCTATGTTGACGTTATTCAGTGTGCGGCTGAGGATATTCCCCATACCGTCGTAGGTATAACGACCTGTACCCCAGCGGCCATCGGCACTGAGCAAGCGGTCAACACCGTCGTAAACCAGATTGTCGATATCATTGTTTCTGTCCACCCAGTCAATGAGGCGAACCAGGTTATCGTTGCCATCGTAGCTGGGGTCGAGTTTGTTCTTTATCACGCCGCTCTTGCTGTCGGTGAGCAAATCGATTCGGCCACTGGTATCCATCTCGACATTGCGAACAATGCCATTCCCGAATGTAAATTGTTTCACCTGGCCGTTGGGGTGATAAGTCACACCTGTGACATAACTGCCGGCCTTGGTCGCTTGCCCCAAGGCATTGGGAGCAAAATCAACCAATGCACCTGATGGGTACTTCAATGAACTGACGGCTCCCAGATTGTTGTATTCCCAATCCAGTACGAAAGACTTGCCGTCCAGACTCAGGGTTTCTTTATCGATTGCATTTTGGCTGTTGTATAAGTAGCTCCAGCTGATATTACCAGCAGTCAAGGCTCTCAGATTGCCGTTGGCGTCGTAGCTGTAAGTTCTATCCGGTGTAGTATCCGGAAAATTTTCGGTTCGCAATTGTCCCAAATTATCGTAGCCCAGCAACGTTTTGTGGCTGGCCGGGACTGACGCGGCATCACAACTGGTACTGCTGCCATTGGTGCCCAGGGCCCGCCATATCTGTTGACGCTGGGCATTGTAACCATAAGCCGTAATACCGGTTTCGGGGCGAACAGACTTACACAACTGTTGATAGTTGTCGTATAGCCGTTTTTCGGTGATATTGCCCTGACGAATTGAGGTAACTTGTGCAAATTCGTTGTAATCCAGGCTGATATCATCAGTGTTTGGAGCTTCAATCAACAGTGGTTTGTCATAGGTCGGTTGACCATAGGCCAAATAGGTCGTAGTGGTGGTGTTTCCTTCACTGTCCGTAACGGCTACTTTGTTTCCGGTCAAATAGTCGCGACTACTGCTGCTGTTATCACTGGTACGCGTTTGAGTGACTATTCGCCCCAAGACATCATATTCTGTTGCCATTCCCACCCGGCTGGCGGCATTGCTGCTTGGGAAGCTTGCCAAGGTTTGACGGTTTTCATGGTCGTACTCAAAGGCCTGATAGCGCGTTGTTGCCCCATTGGCGATATCCCGCTCCCGGGTAAATACCGGGCGCAACAGTGCATCATGGTAGACCCGTTTTTCGTAATTACCCTGGCTGATACTTTGACGCAAACTGCCCGCAGCTATCCCACTGCCGGAAATACCGTCATTGGCCGTTGTGACCGTTGCATAACTGATAACTTTGTCTGCCCACTTGGGGTCGGCATAGTCGATTTTGGTTAGCCAACCAATAGGGTTGTAACTGTAGGAGGCCTTATTGCCATTAAAGTCTGTTACGCTCTTGGTGGTGCCATCCGCATTGACTTCCAACAGGGCCACCATGGTGTTGGCGGTACTGCCGTTGACCGTCGTGCAACCATTGGTGGTGGCACAGGGAAGCGTTATCTTGCGCGCCTTTCCGCGGTAATAGTTTTCAAACTTCTCGTAGCGGTTTGAACCGTTATAACTGGTTTGGAGTAAATTGCCGTCTGTATGATAAGTGTTTGTGGATATGTGTTTCCCTGCAATCCAACTACGGTAAACTTGGCCGATCCCATTTCCAGACGTGTAAAACTCTTGCCGATTGGCTTCTTTCCAGTTCACGCCATCACGGGAAACCATGACTCCAGCCGGTACGTTAAGCAGATTGATCGCCGTATTATGGTGATATAGTTTTTTATACCAAATACTGTCATTCAGGTTGTTAACTTGCTTATGAATCTCAGGCTCATCATACTGGTTAAACTTTGTATAAGATGTTGTATATTTCCCAATTTCAACTGCGTCATTATATAGAGTTACGCTGTCTGTTTTTTTTAAAATTTTAGAGGATGATGCATCGTCATATTTGAGCATAGATATACCAATGTGTTGCCCTTTGACTACATCACTTCTTGTCCGAGATAAAAGTTCTCCATTAGAGTTATATACATCTTTGAATACTTGCTGGTTGTGTTCCCAACCCCAACGACGATTGAAGAAAAGTCGCTCAAATGAGCCGTCTGGTTTTGTAACCTCAGTTATTTTTAAATCTCCAAGGTCTGTATAATCAAGTGCCATCGTATTTATACCATAGGCTAATTGCTTATTTTCCCCTTTAAAGGCTCCATCATTAGATGAGTAATCATATAACCATTCAAGTTCTTCTCCATTTATATCTAATGTCTTTTTTCTCAATGAATATGTCGAGACACATTTGGGCACATGATAACCCACTAATTTCTGGTTCCACCTATGGGGATTGTCCCTTGGCATTTTCGGTACTTCAGTACGGCCGTGATACTCTTGACTTATAAAAAATTCACCAGAGGCACCATCTGGATGCGTTATCTTGATATAAGGTTCAATCGCAAAACCTCCTTTTAGGCAATCTGTACCCATTGGATAGTTTTCGAGGTAACCTCTACTGGCTTTATTCCAGAAACGGTTTCCAGGCTTTCCATTTGTTTTTTCGCTATAAAATGACCAATGCTTCCCGTCTGGCCGAGTCACCTTGCTTAGTGTTTTTACATTATCTGTATTGTATTGGTAATTTATGGTTTTCCCGTTGTAATTAACGGATGATACATTCCCATTCATATAGTTTATAAGTATACTTCTTCCATCATTTGCATGTATTTTGGTTAGATTGTCCCCTGTATACTCATATGCAACCCAATTTCCATACTTATCTTCAATACGGCTAGGTAACATAAAGGTTGAAACTTTATATAATATTGCTACGCCAGAACCTGTTCCTCCTCCTGGAAGTGTTGGTCCTTCACACATTATAACTACATCATCACAGGTCATTGATGAACTTCTTGGATGAACTTGGATAACCTTGTCATGTTGGACTAGCTTTAATTTGTCAAATGTATATTTATTTCCCTTGTCATCAGTTATTTTAAAACCTTCATATCCGTTAGGACTGTTAAAGCATTGGATTTTCCAACGTTTAAGTGTCACTTTTTCTCTAGCAGTATTTACCAGTATTTTTTCGATACCTATACCCGGAATTGATATTGTTTCCCCTCCCCAGTAATCATCACCGCTCAAGTGGTATTCACCAAAGTCAATGTCAGCAGGATTAATTGGAGATGAGCAGGCCGTGCCAGTTGACCAACCTCCCCTGTGTATTGCATTTGGGCCCCTGACTATAGATGTACGGATATGTGGAAGTTCAAGGCTCCAAGAAGCAAATTCCCGAGTGTCGTTAAACCATCCATCAGGACTGGAAAGAACCCTTACTATTTGAACTGGCAGTTGTGAATTCCCGGGAATATCTACATCCACTTGAGAGAATTTTATGCTGCCAAAGGATGGATCAATAGCATCACCAAATAAGTCAGTGGTGTAAGTGGCAAGATCTTGTGTCACGTTGAGATTATCAAGTACATCTACACCGACTCTGTCCGCGTAAGGCGATAATTCTGATGCAAAACTCAGTACTGGAAGAGTTGATACTATGGCCGAAAGCGCTAGAGTGGAAAACTTATTCATACCTATAAATCCTAACTCCTTGGATACAATTTTCACAATTAATCATGAAAACAAAAAAAATTCAATTAAAAAACACGGTAGAAACATTTTGGATTAAATAACATTTTTCGTTTTCATAATTTAAACAATTTTGAGTTAATTTGTTAACTTTAAGTGTTGTAAGAATAGGCTTCTATCTAAGCACTGAAGGAGCCCCTTATAATTCGGGCTTCCCGGAGGTGTTAACCAGTTTCAGAAATTCACCCTAAGCCCAGCGGAAATGCGATTCTTTGATTGAGAATTCCGGACGTCACATCTCTTACCAAGACTGAGAACAGATAGCACGCTTCTGCTACGTATCATATTGGCTTGAAACCTCAGCGGCCATCCCTGATACCTGTTTGCCAGAGCTATTCACTAAAGCTGGATTTCTGCCAACAAAGCTATCAGCAGCAAAGAGAATAATAGACATACCTAAATAACTGATCCTTTTATTGCGACATTTCTGCTGTGTCGTGTACGCTGCCCGGAAATGGTGAAACCGTTTCCATAAATCGCCATACCCTACAGAGGGGTCCCGCATGGTCTTGCAACTATGATTGCATGTTACCGTTTCATGCAGAGCTAAATTACTGTTCCAAACAGTAGAACACTGCACCGATATCGTCTCCAAGTAGTAACTTGACGCAGTTAAAACACCAAGCCTGATGAGCTGGGCTTCAGGAGCACATGTCCGGAAACTCTTGCGCCACAAGGGGTCAGCAAGATGTAGCACAAATAGGATCAGTGATTTAGCCATAAGCGCTCGTTCCAGCCAGGTAATGTTTACAATTGCAGCCGGGAGTGATAAAGCGCTTCTGTTGTCCTTTGGGCATCCAGTCCGCCCCTATCTTGGGATTCAAGTCGATGTCTACTTCATCCTCATAGAATACCGGGTGCTCTATACTACATTCTTCAAAGGCTTGATTTATAAGCGTCATTTTCTCATTTTTGCAAGGTTCTTTGATACGTAATGTTGGGGCTGCACGGTGCCGGACGATATTTGCTTGGGGTAATCATCGATGGACGGTTGATGCGGCAATGCTGAGCTTAAGCTGTACATTAACCTCCATGACCAGTAACTCGCTGCTTCAGCGGCTAGGCTGATAACCAAAATCCTGCGGACACAGCTGAATTAATAAAGATAGTGCAAGTAGCAAGGACTCAATGGGTTGCATGGTTGGCCGCCCCGGTTTCTCAGAGTTAAGCCCTTCAGAGCCGCATTGGGTGTACCAATCCAGCCATCGACCAATGCTGGAGCGGGCCGCTCCGGTCACGTGATGAGCCTGAGTAATCGAATGCCCTTGATACAACATCAACATTGCATAAGACGTCGAGACAAGTGCTTATCTTTAGTTTTTTGGATCCATTTCTGTATGTGCCTGCTTTCAGCGCGGCAAAGTGTTGCTAAGGTGGGCATGCTCAGTTCTTGTGCGAGAGTTAGGTTTGTCTGGCGATAGCTCTGATCGCTCAAACGGGACTGAGTTCCCTTCCCGTGATCTATTATTTGGAACTAATGAAATGGACACCTCCCCACAAAGACTTCAGTGAGCCATGCTGTAAGTGCAAACCAACAGCAATATGAAGAGGTGTCCCATGGAACAAATTATCGGAATTGATCTGGCAAAGCGAGTTTTTCAGGTGAATATTGTATCTGCGCAGGGTGAGAAGAAAGCGAATAAAATGATCACCCGTGAAAAATTGACGGCGTTTATTGTTCAGCAGCCTCCGTCCCGTATTGTGATGGAAGCGTGCGGCAGTGCAAATTACTGGTCACGCCAGTTCAGGCAATACGGACATGAAGTTAAACAAATCAGTCCACAGTATGTTGCCCCCTTCAGAATGGGCAGTAAAAATGACAAAAATGATGCAGCTGCAATTGTCGAAGCTGACAGTCGCCCGGATATGCGCTATGTGCCGGAGAAGTCTATTGAACAGCAGGATATTCAGTGTCTGCACCGGGTTCGCCAGCGGCTGATGAAAAACAAAACCGCGCTGATTAACCAGATACGGGGGCTAGGCCTGGAATACGGTATCGCCATACCGGAAGGGGCTCATAAAATTATGGCCCACCTGCCTGAGCACCTGGAGGATGCAGAAAATGAGCTCACCACGCTCAGCCGGGAGCTGTTCCATGAGATGTTGCAGGAACTTCAGGACAATCAGCAGCGGATTAAAACTCTGGATCTGCGCCTTGCGCTTATCAGCCAGCAAAATGAGGATACCCTCAGACTGAAAAGCATACCTGGTATCGGGCCATTAGGGGCTTCAGCCTTGACGGTAGCTCTGGGCGACAGCGCTGATTTTCAGAATGGCCGGCATTTTGCCAGCTATCTGGGGCTGGTTCCGAAGGAGCACAGCAGTGGTGGTAAAGTCAGACTACTCGGGATAACAAAACGCGGAGATGGTTATCTGCGAGGACTGCTTATTCATGGCGCCCGCTCAGTGGTTTACCGGGTCATCAACCTTCCGGAAGAACGATGTGGAGGTCTCCAGCGGTGGCTGAAAGGTATTATTGCCCGAAGTGGCGTAAACAAAGCTGTAGTGGCGCTGGCTAACAAAAATGCCCGAATAGCGTGGGCGCTAATAAACCAAAAAAACAGAGTATATCGTTAAGTAACTAACTGATTTTAATAAGTCCAAAGAGTTGATGTGCTGACAGGTAGAACCGACTCTCTGTGAACCTGACAAATAGCTGGGCTGCTAAAAGCCATGGCACTAATGAGGACAGAGAGTACGGATGTTCATCAGGGCTCACGAAGCCGGATATATGTGTGTGGCTACTTTGTCAGAAAGAGACCTGCCGGTGCTTGCATCGGAGAGGTGTCCATATAAGTTATTTAGGTGCTTCTTCAGATGTATCAAATGAGAAAGCCACAATGCTGGTGTTTATCTTTCCTTCCTCGTCCAGGCGTATGAGGGCTTCCAGTAGTTCAATAGAGAAGAATGTTTTCGTCATTCCTATCGGTTTGAATACATGTCTTGTACTTTCGGGAAGTTTGTTGATTTTTTCAGCCGATAAGAAAAACCGGGTGGTAGCGTTGGTTATTTTGATGCTGTTTTCGGTATCGACGGCATCCACCAAGTTGTCTACTGCCAGGATATAACGATCGGTTAAAACACCTGTGCCGGCGCAGGTTAACTTGGAGGGATAGACTTCGACCCCGTAAGGGTCAAAGCTCATGATTAATTCGGCTATCTCCTTGGTAACATTAAAAGCGCCCCCTCTGATTAAGTCCAACGCTTCAATATCGAGGATGTCAGTGTCCTGCCATACAATCTCATTCAGACAACTTGTTGGGATAAAATCATTGTCATCATAAAGTGACGAGCGAATATCGACCGCACTAAATAGTGATTCCCCTTCATTCATGTCTTCGTTTATATAGGCTACTTGCATTCTCAATTCTCTATATTTTTCTCTGGGGCAAAAAAGCCACCTCGAGAGGTGGCTTGGGGAGTATAAACCGGCGTTAGCCCATACGTTTAAGCTTTTCCTTCAACTCTGGGATGGCGCGGGTAAAACCGTCGATATGGTCGGTCAGGCGTGACAGCAGTTTGCGCTTACGCTCTTGGTTACGCCGACCATAAAGTAGGGTCCACACCAGGAGTACTGCACTGACCATGATAAACACTACCAGTGTCAGGTTGTGTCTAAAGAAGGAGGTGCTGTAGATGGGATCCAGCAGCGGGAAGTAGAGCATATCGAACAGCGGATACCAGATATGATCCGGGCCCCAGAAGTTGAAGACCAAGGCGGCAATCGCCAACAAGATCCAGGTGCCTGCGCCGTTGAGCTTGCCGTATTGCTGGAAAGATGTGTTGTTATAACGTTTGCTCTTGGTCAGGTTATAGGCGTACTCACGGTTATAGTCATCAACGCCCAATTTGGCCCTTGAACTGGCGTAAATCATCCAATCGCCCACATCCAGATCCCCCAACAGATCTTCGCCGAAGCGCATCTCCCGCACTTCACCATCGGCCAGTTGCAGCAAGACTTCGCCATCAACGTTGGAGCTGCGGCTGCGATGGCTGCTGGTTTCAGTGTCTGTGGTGCTGTGGGAAAATCTGTTACCCACATAATGGTCTGTGGTGGTGGTTTTAGTGGTGGTGACCGTGAAGTCATCGACACTGGCGCTGGCACTTCTGTCGAGCACTTTGCCCATGATGCAAGAAACGCTGACTTCACCCTTTTCATCGCTGGCCAAGACATGTTTGTGCAGATAGGGCTCACGGTAACTCAGGCTGTATTGCTGCATCATGGCCTCTTCCTCATCGCGGACACTGAGGCTGTTGGCGGCCGTTGCCGGTGCTTGCTGCTGCGAGCTGCCGCATTGAACACAGTAGCCGTGCTCGCCGTCGATGCGA
Source organism: Shewanella algae (assembly GCF_009183365.2). Taxonomy (NCBI): domain Bacteria; kingdom Pseudomonadati; phylum Pseudomonadota; class Gammaproteobacteria; order Alteromonadales; family Shewanellaceae; genus Shewanella; species Shewanella algae. Next base: position 4,085,811 of record NZ_CP068230.1, on the reverse strand, counting down.
CTCTGGCATTTGAAGCAGAAAATATCCGAGTCTTTTCTCGGCCGCTGGGCGATATGGTAGCCCAGCGCTTCTTGGGTGACAGACAACAGGCGTTTCATCGCCAGTTGCAGCGCCTCGTAGCGGCGCAGTTCCCTGGTGTGCTTCTTCTGGTTGCGTTGACGTTCCAGAATGAAACACACCACAGACAGAACCACGGCCACCCCGATAGCGATTTCTGTGGGTTGTTTGGCACCAAAGTACAGCAACAAGGCGCTGGCAATCCCCAGCAGCAGCCACCAGAAGGCGCTGGATTGGCTACCCGGCTCATAGTCGGGCACTATGGTGGAGCGTTGACCGTCGGCTTCATGACTGATAGCGGCCGGAGCCATATGGTTATGGCTGACCAGGCGTTTGGCGTCTTTACCTTCGATGCGGTAATTCAGGGTGTAGTCTGTCGGGTAGAACAAGGTCAGCACATCGCCGCGGCGAAGCTGGTCGTAGAACTTGTTCTCGGCATTGACACTGACCCGCTCTATGTTGCCGTCCTTGTCTTCCAGCTCAAGCCACCAGTAGCTGTAGGTGAGGTTATTGCCACTGTCTACCCGGCGCCGCTTGTAGAGGAAACTGGAGTTGACCCGGCCGGTGAACGTCCTGGCGCCGGAATAGTGGGGTTTAAGATCTTTTAGGATCTCAGGGGCGACATCCTCAATGTTCTTCAGTTTGGGCTGCTCAGGCAGGGACTCTCCGCAGTGACCGCAGAAGTTTTCCTTGGCATAAATGGGTTGATTGCAGTGGTGCATTCAGTTTCCTTGTCAATGGGGTAAAAGACGGATTGTCAGTGTTTGTTCGCCGCCATTCAGGCTGTGCCATTTGCGGTAGGTCTGATAACCGGGGGCGCTTACCAGCACATCGTAGTTGCCCGGTTTAAGCCGGATCCCCGGGTGATACTTGGGGCCGATGTTCATGATCCTGATATTTGCGTTGTTCACATTGGTTTCGACCTTGAGGCGTGTCTCGGTCGGTGCCAGCTCGCTGGCCTTGAGTGGCGTTGGAGTGCTCTTGTGCAGCAAGTCTATCTTGGCCAGTGAATGCGCCAGTGGCGAGAAGGCCTGATAGATACCCGTGTGTTGCTCAAAGCTCAGCCCCAAAGGATGCAGCAGCGGCTGGGCGTGCAGTGTCCAGCGCAGGGCGTAGGCAAAGCCGATATTGCCGGACTGTTCCACCTTGGTGAGGAAGTAGTTCACCGGGCTGGTATCATCCTGGGTGTAGCGGTTTTGCACCAAAAGCACCGGCAAGGTCAGCAGTAACAGGGGCGGCAACAGCTTGGCGGTCAATGCCAGCCAGCGGCGTTTGCCGGACTTGGCACTTTCAGTGGCATTCTCATTTATGCCGGTACTGTCTTCGCTGGCACTTGCTTGACTCGCGCCGGGGCGGAACAGCTGCAGCGTCTTCAGCGGCAGCTTGATAAAGGTCATACAGAGCAAAAACAGGCTGAGTGACATGGAGATGGGCGGAATAATCACAGATCGCAGCGCCTGCTTGCCTTGCTCGGCATAGCGTCCGCCATCGGCAAATTCACGTTCGGATTCGGCCAACATCTGCAGGTAACTCTGGGTACGCTTCTGGATGTTGGGATCCAGCACATGGCGTTTGAAGTTGGCCTGGTTCCAGTCGGCGCGGACGTTCGGCACATAGAGATCGCCCATGCGAGCGGCTATCTTGCGTTGGATCTGCGGATGCAACTGGAAGGCGTTCCAACTTAAGTTGATGGGCAAGTCCAAACCGCGTTTACGCATCTCGCTCTGCCAGCGGGCATCGGCTTCGGCCTTAACCGTCTTGGCCACGCTTTGACTAAACAGCGGACGATTGCTGATATGCCAGCTGTCCGGCAGTTTCAGCCCCTTGGCCTTGAGGGCCCGGCGCAGTTTCACCTGAGTCACAGGATGCACCCTGAAGTCGGCCAGTGACGCTATGTTGAACGGATAGCCGGTTTCCTTTTCAAACATTGCCTGGAATTTGGGATGGGCCAAGAACAGACGCTGGTAATGATCCGGATCGTCTGTGTACTTATAGCGTTTGTCCTTAAGACCGCCATCGCCACCTGTGGCCAGGCTCAGCGCCTGCATGGCGGTGCCGACACCGGCGGTCATCACCCCGAACAGGGCGCTGGACAGCAGGTTTTCACCTGTGCTGATGTCTTCGACTATCAACCAGTAGTTGGGATCTATGTAGCCGAGCCCTGCCTTGGAGATCATTGTCTTGTAGCGGGCGTTTTCCCGTTCTATACATTGATAGCGACGTTCTTTCTGGGACGACTTCTTGTAGCGTTCCTGGCAGCGGTTGGTATCTTCATGGTAGGCGAAGATCTTGGGGCCATATTCCTGGGCCCTGGCACCGGCCTTGGCCACATGGGCCTTTTGCGCCTGTTGATACTTGCCCCATCCCTGATTGACCTCCTGCTCTATGTTCTGCCAGTAACCCATCTCCCGCTCCGGGATCCCGGCCAGGGTCTGGTTGTAGCGGTTGGAGCCTTCGGCATAACTGCGATAGCTGGCCGACAGTTCATCATAGAGTTGACCAAAGTCGTGATAGTGCTGGTCAAAGTCGCGATAGGCCCGCTTTTGCACGAAGTTGTGAATGATCTTCTGCTTGTAATCATCCAGGTTGTCGGTGAGGTTGTGGTCGGCATAGGCCAGGCCGCCGAACAGGGCCAGAAAGGTCAGGTTTTCAGAGCTGTGCAGCTCTTTGGGGTCGTAGTTGAGACCTTCGACTTCGACCGCGTTAACCGCCAGGGCATCACGCAGCGCCGCGCTGTAGGCCGCGTATTGACGCTGCTCCGGGGTAGAGGGTTCAATCAGCCATTGTTCTATCAGGTATTTTTGACCGAAAAACACGCTGGGCCAGACGCACAAGGTGAGCAGCAACAGGGTCAGGCTGCCTCTCAGGCCGGTTTTGAACAGCCGCGCCGGCAAGAGATCGGCCAGCAGCAGGGTCACACCTATCCCGGAAATGGTGCGGCCGTAAATCTCCAGGTGTTCGAGTTGCTCGGGCTTGGGTGTGCCCAAGCCCACCAAAGAAACCAGTTGGGCGTTGAAGATGGCCTCTGGGATCAGATAGGCGGCGCTCAGCAGCAGGAAAAAGACCCGCCAGGACAGTTTTTTCATCCTTGGTTCCTCACTGCTGCTCGCTGCGGCGCAGCTCTATTTTCACTGCATCATCGGCGGTGAGGTCTACTTGGGTCTGGTTTTCTCTGGGGCCGGCCTGGGTTTTCATGATCACAGGAACAAAGCCGCCGCCAGACTCGGACTGGGACGCCTTGCCTTTATTGGCCACAGCGCCTGTCTTGAAGGACTTCAGTTTGCCATCCACCGCCGGATACAGGCCGTTGGGCCAGTAGGTTTCCAGCAAAGAGAGCTTGGAGAGATCCAGGTCCTTGGGCAGCGTGGCCAGCTTGCGGGTCAGCTCAGTGCTGCCATGATAGGGCAGCATGGGCGGCAGGGCGAAGCGGCTGCAAAAGCCATAGAGACTGTCGTCGATAATCACAGAGTCGGGCAGTTGACTGCGCTTGAGTCCCAGCAGGCTCTGTTCGTGGTAATCATGACCATTGATGGTATAGCTGGCCACAGGAATGCCGCGGTTATGGGCCACTGATTTGAACCCAGAGGCGTTTTGCCGATAGTGGCGTATGTCCAGGGCGATACCGAAGTTGGACTTGAGCGCCTTTTTCAGCTTATTGAGTCCGGCCGAGGAGTCGTAGCGCTTTTCCCGGTAGCGGCGGTTGGCGTAACCCTGAATATCTTCCAGCATGGATTGATTACGCAAAAAGATGGGGTCTTGACCTGCGCCGCGTTTCATATCGGCCGCCAGTTTGTTCATCGAGGCCTTGGCCGGGCTCTGGATAAAGGACAGGAATACAGCGTCGTTTATCTGCCTAATTTTTTTGAGGTTTTCCAGCTCCAGACTGCTGTAGAAGTAGCGCCCCTGGCCTATGATACTGAAGGCCAGATAGTCGAGCATCTCCAGATCCCGGCTGCCGGCGCGACTCTTGATCTCAATATTCAGCTTCTGTCCGCTATGGGCATAACGACTGAACACCTGCGCCAGTTGGCGAAAGTTGGGCGGTACAGTATCTGTGAGGGCGCCGGTTTGCATGTCCCGCTGGCGCAGATAGCCCCACTCTTTCTCATAGCGAATCGACTCTATCTTGCGGCGCTTATTGTCTATGGTGCCGGTTTCACGTCCGGTACGGCCATCGTGATGAATGACCCAGACATCATCCCGGGTCAGGCGCACATCGATTTCAATCACATCGAACTGGTTATCCAGGGCATCTATGACGGCTTCCAGCGAGTTTTCCGGAAAACGTATCGAGCCTCTGTGGGCCTGAAGCTCCAGGTTGCTGCACTGCCTGGCCCCCAGATAATTGATGTTATCCAGTGGTGACAGAGTAAAGCCTCTGGCGTTGAAGGCTTGTTCCAATGCCAGTTTCTGCGGATCTACGGGTTGAGGTTCTGGGGCGGATGGGGTGCTTTTACAGCCGCCAAGCAGGCCGAAACAGCAAAATATCAGGACGAAAAAGAGACGCACAGGGGTTCCTTGGTGCTCTATAAGTATTTATAAATTAAGGGTATTAAAATTAATTATTTACCGTCGGTCAACCTGTAATGCCAATGTTTAACAAGTTTTACTTGTGCTGTCTCAAAACTGAACATTGGCTGACTTTTAATTGGTCAAATGGTGCGCTTTTTTGCGGCCGCATAACCAGGGCCGCGCGTTTTACTCACAACTTGCTTGAGGTATGCTTGAAGCACAATTGTGAATAACCAAGGAAACCAGGTGAACCGACTGATACTCTGCCTGCTTTGCAGTTTGGCTCTGAGCCCTGTCGCTCAGGCCAAGTCGCCCGACAAAGCAGTCAACAAGGGGGGCAACAAAAGCGTCAGTGCCAGGCCCGCCATGCGCATAGTGGCGCTTTCTCCCCATGCGGTGGAGATGTTGTTTGCCATAGGCGCGGGTGAACAGATAGTGGCCACCACAGACTATGCCGATTTCCCCGAGGCCGCCAAGGCCATTCCCCGAATAGGCGGTTACTACGGCATACAGATAGAAAGAGTGATAGAGCTGAATCCGGATCTGGTGGTGGTCTGGGACACGGGCAACCGCAGCGAAGATATAGAACAGCTGACCAAGCTTGGGTATCGCATTTACGGCAGTGACCCCAAGACCCTGGAAGGCATTGCCGAAGAGCTGGAACAGCTAGGGCGTCTCACCGGTCACAGACAGCAGGCCGGGGAAGTGGCTGCCGACTACCGGCAGCAATTGGCAAATTTGCGCCGGGACAATGCCACCAAGCCGGAGATCAAGGTGTTCTATCAACTCTGGTCCGAGCCTTTGATGACAGTGGCCCAGGACAGTTGGATCCAGCAGTTGTTGGAAGTCTGCCATGGCAACAACGTCTTCAAGGACAGCAGCTCTCCCTATCCCCAGGTAAGCATGGAAAATGTGCTTCTCAGTCAACCCGAGGTGATCATCAAGACAGATGAAAAGGGCGATGGCAAGCGGTTGGATTGGAGCCAATGGCAGGAGATCCCTGCGGTGAAAATGGAACAAATCTACACACTTAACGCCGATATTCTGCACCGGGCGACCCCAAGGGCGCTGGAAGGTGTTGAGGCTATCTGCAAGGTGCTCGACAAGGCCCGCGAAGGGCAGCGGCTATGACAATCATCATCCCGGCTTCGGCGCCAGTCTGGTAATCCTGCTGCAGGCGTTTTAAGCCCGGCCTCTATTTATTCTTCTGTTACTAAGTGTCCGCCAGGCGGACACTTTTGCAAAAAGCGGACAGTATCTGCTTGTCCGCGGACACAAATAAAATCTTCACTGCTTTCCAACCAATTGATAACTATGACTATCTAAACTTGGCACAAGCTTTGTAAACCTAGTTGCAACAAGATGGTCACAAGCTCAATTGAGGAACAAACGGGATGATTAAGGATACCAGCGGACAAGACAAGCAAGTGGCGCCGAGTTTAGCGCGTCGCCTCAAGTGGCCGGCTACCCTGGGCGCGGCAGTATTGTTGCTGTCGGGCCTGGTGTGGGCCAGTGTCAGTGGCAGCGGTGTCAGTGAATCCATAGATCGCAGTGAGCTGCGCTTCGCCACTCTGGAGCGCGGCACTCTAACCCGGGATATCGCCACTACAGGCAAGATAGTCGCCGCCAACGCACCAATCCTCTACAGCCCGGAAGGCGGCACTGTGACTCTGATAGCCAATCCAGGGGACAGGGTCGAGCAGGGCCAGGTGGTCGCGACCATAGAAAGCCACAGCCTGACCAACAGCCTCAAGCAGCAGCAGGCCCTGCTCGACGGGATGAAGAGTGCCCTGGAACGGGCCAAGTTGGACGCCAGACGTAATCAACTCAAGGCGAATCAGACACTGGATATGGCCAAGGTGGATCTGGAGGCCGCAGACAGGGAGAGCCGCCGCGGCGATCAACTGATCGAAACCAGCCTGATCTCCAAGATAGATTACGAGAAGAGCAAGGATGAGTTGCACAAGGCCAAGCTGCAGTATGCCCATGCCCAGCAGGAAGCCGCACTGATGAAAGACACCTTGACCTTTGAGCTGCAAAACAAGGCGGCCGAGGTCAATCGTCAGGCACTGGTGGTAGCCGAGTTGGAACGTCAGGTGGCAGCACTGAACATCACAGCCCCTGTTGGCGGCATCATAGGTAACTGGCTGACGGAACAAAAAGCCCGTATCGCCCAGAGCCAGCCGATCCTGACCGTAGTGGACTTGAGTGCCTTCGAGGCTGAGTTGGCAGTGCCGGAAACCTACGCCGATGAACTGGGGCTGGGGATGGATGTGGAACTCAACTTCGGCGGCGTGATGGTGATGGGCAAGTTGGCCTCCATCTCCCCCGAAGTACGTAACCGCGAAGTCTCTACCCGGGTCCGGTTCCAGCAGGATACCGCTTTGCACCTGAGGCAGAATCAGCGCCTGTCGGCCAGGGTCTTGTTGGAAAACCGTGCCGATGTACTGATGGTCAAGCGCGGCGCCTTCGTGAACAGTGGCGGTGGCCGCCTGGTGTACCGTCTTCAGGGGGATATAGCCGAGCGCACCGAGATCAAACTCGGCGCCCGCAGCATGAGCCATATCGAGGTGCTGGAAGGCGGCGAGGTGGGAGACCAATGGGTGATTTCCAATATCGATCTGTTCAATGACGCCGAGCAAGTGCTGGTTCGCTGAGGAGAGAAGAATGAAAACCGAAAGCTTCAACACCGAACGTCTGGTGGCGGCCCTGGCTCTTATGCTGTTGCTGGTGGCGACTCTGGTCTATACCCGAGATACCTCGGACTGGTTCCTGCTGGGACTCAATCTTATCGAAGCCACCACAGTCAACTCTGTGTCGGCTGAGCCGGGGCAAGTTACCGATGTCAGCCATACCGCGATGGCGCCGGGCCAGTGGCTTGGGCAATGCCTGTCTGCCCTGACGAAACTAAAATAACTCACCGAATAACGCAAAAATAAGGAACTAAAACCATGTTAACCATGAAAAATATCAACAAGGTGTTCAAAACGGATTTAGTGGAAACCCATGCGTTACGGGATTTCAATCTGTCGGTGCAAGAGGGGGAATTTGTTGCCGTGACCGGACCGTCGGGCTCGGGTAAAACCACCTTTCTCAATATCGCAGGTCTGCTCGAAGGCTTTACCCATGGCGAGTATTTTCTCGATGATGTCAATATCTCCAACCTGAGTGACAACAAGGCCGCGGCCATTCGTAATGAAAAAATTGGCTTTATCTTTCAGGGTTTTAACCTTATCCCTGACTTGAATCTGGCGGAGAATGTTGAAGTACCACTGCGTTATCGCGGCTTTGGCGCCAAGGAGCGCCAGAAGCGGGTGAAGCAGGCGCTGGAGCAGGTGGGCCTGGGGGCGAGGATGAAGCATCTGCCCTCACAACTCTCGGGTGGTCAGCAGCAGCGGGTGGCCATCGCCCGCGCCTTGGCCGGGGAGCCGAGATTCCTGCTCGCCGACGAACCTACGGGTAACCTGGACAGCCTGATGGCCCGCCAGGTGATGGAACTGCTGGAAGAGATCAACAAGGCCGGCACGACCATCATCATGGTGACCCATGACCCGGAGCTGGCCCGCCGCGCCCAGCGCAATATTCAGATAGTGGATGGCCAGGTGTGTGACTTCAGCCGCTATCAAACCGAACAGGCGCCGCAGCTGGATGTGGCCGAACAAGTGGCCAGCTAAGGAGCGCGAGCATGTTTATTTATTATGTTGACCTGGCCTGGCGCAGCATCAAAAAGACGCCGATATTGTCGCTGTTGATGGTGTTGGCCATCTCAGTGGGGATAGGGATCACCATCACCACGCTGAACGTGTATAGCATGATGTCCTTCAACCCGGCCGGGGATCGCGCCGAGCAACTCAACACAGTGCAGCTGTGGAGCCAGGGACCCGATTCCTGGGATGAGTTTCACTCGCTGATCACTTTTCAGGATGCCATGAATCTGCGTAAGGGGGATCTTCCCAAATCGCAGGCCGCCATGTTCCGCAGTGGTATGGCGGTGCAAACGGATGACCCTGAAGTTCTACCCATGTTGCAGGGCGTCAGGGTGACAGACCGCGGCTTCTTCCCGCTGTTCGAAGTGCCTTTTCTCTATGGCAACGTTTGGGACAAATCAGTGGACGAGCAAGCGGCCTATCAAGTGGTTATCGGCAGAAAGCTGAACCAGAAGCTGTTTGGTGGCGAGAACAGCGTCGGCAAGACGGTCTATCTCAACCGCAAACCCTTTCAGGTGGTGGGCGTGATAGCCGACTGGAACCCTCAGCCCAAGTATTACGATCCTACCAGCGGCGCCTTTGCCAGTGCCGAGCAAGTGTATATTCCGTTTTCGCTGGCCGCCCATGAAGAGTTTCCGGTTTGGGGGAATGTCTCGGGTTGGAAGTATGAGCGCCTGGACAACTATCAGGAACGGCTGGTTTCAGAGAAAGTCTGGCTCGAGTACTGGGTCGAACTGCCAAGCGCAGAAGACAGAGCCGCCTATAAGAACTTCCTCGCTCAGTATGTCGAGCAGCAAAAAGAACTGGGGCGCTTTACCGATGGCAAGTCTCCCTCTGAGTCGGCGCAGCTGTCCGATGTAGACGCCTGGCTGGAGAAAAATCACGTAGTGCCCGAGGACAATAAGATTCTGGTGGGGCTGAGCATACTGTTTCTCAGTGTTTGCCTGGTCAATATTCTGGGGTTGATGCTGACCAAGTTCCTTAAGCGAGCTCCCGAGGTTGGCGTGCGCCGCGCCATTGGGGCCAGCCGCGGGCAGATCTTCTCTCAATACATGGTCGAGGTGGGCGTGATTGGACTGTTGGGTGGTTTTCTCGGCCTCGCCTGGGCCTGGGGAGCACTCTATAGCCTGTCGGCGCGCTTCGGGGTTGCCGAAGGGCTGACGCACCTGTCTTTGAGTATGTGGTTTATCACCCCCGGGATAGCGGTAGGTACCGCCATGTTGGCGGGTCTTTATCCGGCTTGGGTTGTGTGCCGCACTAAACCAAGCGTTTACCTCAAGAGCCAGTAAGGGATTGACTATGCTAAATATTAAACCGGTTTTCAGCAGCCTGATGCGCAGCAAGAGCGGCCCGATACTACTGCTGATGCAGATCATCTTATCGGTGGCCATAGTCGCCAATGCCAGCTTTATTATCCATGAACGTTTGACCATGATGCAGCGTGATTCTGGGATTGCCGAGCAGGAGATCTTGGCCTTTACCGTCTACAACTTCGACCCCAATATAGATACCAAGCTGCAGAACAAGGTCGACCAGCAGATCCTCCGCCGCCTGCCCAATGTTGTCACGGCGACGTCCACCAATATGTTGCCGCTCAGTGGCAGTGGCTGGTCCACCACGCTGAATCTGGGGCCGGATCCGGAAACGTCCAAGACGACGCCTCAGCTTGCCATGTACCTGGGGACAGAGCATACCCTGGAAACCTTGGGGGTCAAGTTGGTGGATGGGCGTAACTTCTACGCTAACGAGATCAATGATGATGTTAACGGCAGCAATAAGCTGGTGATCATCAGCAAGGCGCTGGCCGATGAGGTTTGGCCGAATGAGTCCGCTGTGGGCAAGACCCTCTGGGCCGACAGGGACGAGAATGTCACAGTGATAGGTGTGGTCGACAAACTGCAGGGTGCCTGGGTGGACAGCAAAGATCTCGAGTACAGCCTGATCCAGAACGTCGATTACACCGGGCATTTCTACATGGTGCGGGCGCCGAGCGAGCATCACAAGGCGTTGAAAGAGCAGATCCTCGAGGCCTTGATGAAGGAAAACCCCAATCGGGTGATCGATGATTTCCAATCCATCCAGGAAGTAAAGCAAAGCTCCTATCGTGACCACGAGCTCATGGTCAGCGTGCTGTCCATGATGGTGATTTTGCTGCTGCTGATCACCAGTTTAGGCCTGACAGGTATGGTGATGTTCAACATTCAGCGCCGCACCAAACAGATTGGCACCCGGCGGGCCTTGGGGGCCACCAAGGCCGATATCCTGAGTCTGTTTCTGACGGAAAACTACCTTATCTGTATCGCCGGAGGGCTGTTGGGGGCTTGTCTTGCCGTGGTGTTGGGGCAACAACTGATGCAGCACTATGACCTGCCACAGCTCGACCTCATCTATCCGCTGCTGACAGTGGTGGGCATGTTGCTGGTGACGACAGTGGCTGTGGTATTGCCTGCCCGCAGGGCGGCGAATATCTCACCGGCAATGGCGACCCGCAGCGTCTGAACCGCCTGCCGCCCATTCGAGTCGACGGCATGGCTCATGCAGTTTGGCTCGCGTTGGCGGCAGCTTTAGGTTAGTTTTACTCATAATTTTTACAATAGATATAACAGGATGTAACAAGCAGGCATGATGGATACTGTACTCGTTGTCGATGACAATCAGGCCGTATGTCAGGCGTTGTCGCTGATGTTGGAAATTGCCGGTTATCGGCCGCTCAGTTGTCAGAGCCCTCAGGAGGCGCTGTACTTTATTGAGCAAGAAGAGGTCAGCCTGGTGATCCAGGACATGAATTTCAGCCGCGACACCACCTCGGGGGAGGAAGGGCGGGAACTGTTTCACGCCTTGCGCAGTCGTCAGCCGCAACTGCCAATCATCTTGCTCACCGCCTGGACCGAGCTGGAAATGGCAGTGGAATTGATGAAGGCCGGGGCCGCCGATTATCTGGCCAAGCCCTGGGATGACAACAAGTTGCTCAACAGTGTCGCCAACCTGATTTCCCTCTACAAGCTGCAACAGGATAACCAGCAGTTGCAGCAGCGTGAGCAGCAACGGCAGGCGGCATTCGACGGCGCCGATCTCTGTGGTTTGGTATTTGCCAGCGCTGCCATGGAGCGCTGTGTTGATCTGGCGTTGCAACTGGCACGCTCGGATGTCTCAGTGCTGATCACAGGCCCCAATGGCGCAGGCAAGGATAAACTGGCGGACATACTGCACGCCAATTCGCCGCTGAAACACAAGCCACTCATTAAGGTCAATGTCGGCGCCTTGCCGATGGAGTTGATGGAAGCCGAGCTGTTTGGCGCCGAGGCCGGTGCATTTACCGGCGCCACCAAGGCCCGTATCGGCCGTTTCGAAGCGGCCGATGGCGGTACCCTGTTTCTGGATGAGATAGGCAACCTGCCGCTGTCCGGGCAGATTAAACTGCTGCGGGTATTGCAGACCGGCGAGTTTGAACGCCTGGGCAGCCACCAGACCCGTAAGGTCAAGGTCAGGCTGCTGAGTGCCACCAACGCCGATCTGCGCCAAGACATTATCGAAGGCCGTTTTCGCGAGGATCTTTTCTATCGCCTCAATGTGGTGGAACTGGCATTGCCGCCATTGGCGCAGCGCAAAGACGACATCTTGCCGCTGGTGGAGCACTTTTGTGCCGCCGCGGCCTTGAACAAGAGCTCGGCGCTGAGCAAGAGCCTTACGTTGGACAAGAGTGCCAAAGAGGCACTGCTGGCCCACGACTGGCCCGGCAATGTGCGCGAGCTGGAAAACGCCTGTAAACGCGCTGTTTTGCTGAGTCGAGGCGAGTCTTTGAGCTGCAGTGATTTCGGTTTGGCAGCGGGAACCGCCTCGAAAGCTATCTTGGATTCAAGTGTCGGCCAAGCTCCAGAGAGCCATGGCCAACCAGCCGGGGCAGAGGAGCCGGGTAAGGCGGAAATAGAAGCGGCGCTGGCCGAGCACGGCGGCGTTATCGCTAGGGTTGCCAAGTCATTTGGCATCAGCCGTCAGGCGCTCTATCGGCGGATGGAGAAGTTTGGTATCGACGGCAAGAGGCAGGCATGACAGGAGGACTCAGTCTAAGACACAGGCTGCTGCTGGGCATGCTGCTGAGCACCTTGCTGGGTTTGCTGCTCGGGTGGGGTTGTCTGTTGTGGTTGGGGCCTGAATGGTTATGGCTGGCGGTGGTGGCAGGATTGCTGGCAGCTCTGGGCATAGGGCTTAGGTTGACCCGAACCCTGGGTGACAGCCTGGCGGGGCTGGAAATCGGCATGCTTAACCTGATTGATCGAGATTTTAGTGTCTCGTTGCCGGACAGCGGCATCAATGAGCTGGATAGACTGGCTCAACTGTTCAACGAGGCGTCGGCCCGGCTCAGGCAGGAGCGGCAGCATATTTACCAGCGGGAATTGTTGCTGGATAAGGTCATTCAAAACTCGCCCAATATCATGCTGCTGTGCGATAGCGTGGGTCATATCATTTATGCCAACGACGCCGCCAAACATCTGTTCAATGCCAGGAAAGGCCTGGAAGGAAGCAGCCTCTCTGAGCTCAAAGCCAAGGTGAGCGAAGAGATGCGCCAAATGCTGGAGAGTGAGCGCGATGGTCTGTTCAATCTCGGCTTGCCGGAAGGCGAAAACCAGAGCTGGCACCTGAGTCGCGGCCAGTTCAACCTCAATGGTCAGCAGCATCAGTTGCTGCTGCTCAAGCAGATGACCCGTGAGCTCAACCGCCAGGAGGTAGCGGTGTGGAAGAAGGTGATCCGGGTAATCAGTCATGAACTCAATAACTCGCTGGCGCCTATTGCCTCCATGGTCAACTCGGGTCGGCGCTTGACTACAGAGAACCGCGATCCCAAGCTGAGCCTGATCTTCGATACCATAGAAAATCGCACCAATCATCTGGGGCAATTTATCGAAGGTTATGCCCGTTTTGCCAAACTGCCCAGCCCCAGGAAACAAGTTATTCCATGGGCCCGATTGCTGCCTGAGTTGGCTGAGCATTACGCCTTTGTCTGCCTGGAGACCCCTACGCTGACTTTGTTGGCCGATGAGGTGCAGCTGGAACAGGTGTTGCTGAATCTGCTCAAAAACGCCCATGAGTCCGGCTCGGCGCCTGAGGAGATTGAGCTGCAGATAGCCAGCCGCTCCGGTTGGCGCAGTGATGCTGCCGACCCGGTTGCCGGCGTCAGTATCTGCGTGATGGATCGCGGCAGTGGCATGTCAGCGGAGGTGTTGTCGCAGGCGCTGTTACCCTTCTATTCCACCAAGCCTCAGGGCAGTGGCCTGGGACTGGCGTTGTGCCGAGAGATTGCCGAGGCTCACGACGGTCGTCTCAGTCTGCAAAACCGTCAGGATGGTGGCTTGCTGGTTCAGCTGTGGTTACCGCAACAGTGAGTCATACTTTCGGGTGATTTTCAACGGATCTCGACTCAGCCGAAATAGCTATTTTTCAGGTAAATACGTCGGTGGCGGGTGACTCGGTTCCGGCGCTGCTGTTAATGTAATGCTCTTGTTAAAGGAATGGCCTTTTCAGGCAACAAAGGGAATTTTCGGGGACAATGCCGCACTCTGTCTTGTTATCCATGCGCTGTATCTTGTGCTTACTGATGCTGACACTTGCGTCTGCTCCGGCGTTGGCCGCAGCCGAGGCGGATGACATAGAGATCAGTGGCCTGGTCATAGACAGAACCCTGACCCGCTTTGGCAAGGATTTTGGTTTTTACTACTCGGGGTATTGGCGGGATCTGCCCTTTACCCAGGGATTCAATGTCACCCTTTACGAAACGGTTTTCCCTCAGGCCGGCACCTTGCTGACACTGGAGGTTAACGGTACCCGTATTTACCAAACCCATTTTGGCCGCAGAGCCAGTCCCATCAAGGAGCGGGCCGAACAGGCGATTCTCTTGACCATAGATTATATCGCCTCGGTCAGAGCCCAATCCATGACAGGGGAATTGGGATCCAATTGGGATGGAATTTAGGAAGCAAGCACAATGACACTCAGGATGTTAATCGTAGCCGGCACCTTGCTGGCTTTTTCGGGGCAGGCCACCGAACTGGTCTATACCCCAATCAACCCCAGTTTTGGCGGTAACCCTCTCAACGGTTCGTTTCTGCTGAGCAAAGCCCAGGCCCAAAATAACAATCAGGCCGCCGGCAATGAAAAGGACTTTGTTACCCGCTTCAAGGAGTCGCTGGAGCGTAACATTATCAACTCCATCACCCGCGGTGTGGCCGACGGCGAGATAACCGACGGTGTGTATGACACTGGGGACTACCGCGTCGAAGTCGCCTCCACAGGTAACGGCGTGATGTTGACCATTACCAACCTGCTTTCCGGCGAAGTCACAGTGATAGAGATGCCTATCTATGGAGGTAATCCATGAGGTGGCTGGCACTGGTTCCACTGTTACTGCTGGGGGGCTGCAGCCTGGTTCCCAAGCCTGATTTGAATATCAATGAGGCCCAGGTAAATCCCTTGAGTGAAACCATGAAGGCGCTGCAGTCGCGTCCCGGGCCGCGTTTTCCTATCCCGGTTGCGGTTTACTCTTTCCGGGATCAGACCGGGCAATATAAGCCCCAGGCCAATGTCAGTTCCTTCTCGACCGCAGTGACCCAGGGGGCCACTTCCATGCTGGTGCAGACTCTGCTGGACTCCAGGTGGTTTACCCCTGTGGAGCGGGAAGGACTGCAGAACCTGCTGACCGAGCGCAAGATCTCAGGTAAGCAGCAGGGGCGCAATAATGAAGTGCCGACCCTGACCAATGCCAGGCTGCTTCTGGAAGGCGGGATCATCAGCTATGAAACCAACGTGGAAACCGGCGGCAGCGGCGTGGAATACTACGGCATAGGCGCCTCCGAGTTGTACCGGGAAGATCAGGTGACCATTTATCTCAGGGCAGTGGATGTACACACAGGTAAGGTGCTGATGTCGGTCAATACCACCAAGCGGGTGTTCTCTCAGGAGATGCGTGCCGGTCTGTTCCGTTACACCAGTTTGAACCGCCTGGCCGAGGCCGAAGTGGGCTTTACCACCAATGAGCCGGTACAGTTTTGTGTGTTGCAGGCGATAGAACTGGCGGTCTCCGAGCTTATCGATAAGGGGAGCCGCATGGGTTACTGGAGCGCCGAGGCTTCGGGCGACGACAACAGCCTGAGTCAGGGATAAACAGCTTGAGCGAGAGAGCAACAGCTTGAGCGATAGGTAAACCGCAGTTTGTTGATTTTTAAAAAGAAGGGCCCGTAATTGCGGGCCCTTTGTTTGACTAACTCCAGGGCGTTCATTTCCGCTGGCTCATTTCCGAAGGCCGATTTCAGGAGGCTGGTTTCCGGGGTTTTGACTCTGAAGGGCTAGGCTGCCACACCGCGCCAGAACAGGCGAAAGCTGGCGTCTCTGGCCTCTCTGGTAGCCTTCTGAGGCTGGTTGCAGAAGAAGCGCGCCGCCGCCAGGAACTGGCTGTGGCAAGCTTCCAGCAACAGCTCTCTGGGTAGGTCAGCCAATACCCCTTGGTTGATGCCCTGCTCCAATAGTTCAGCAATAAAGCCGAGAATGCCATGCATTGCCTGCTGCCTGACCGCTTCACTGACACTGGGTGACATGGCGTATTGCACAAAGAAGCTCAGCTTCAGAGGCTGTGCCAGCGCCCAATCGAGCCCGGCCTGCCAGAGCATTTCTGCCCGCTGCGGCAATTCAGTGGTGGTTGCCGGCGCCTTTGGCAAGCTTGCTGAGATGGCGTCGGCAAACTCTGTTTTGATGGCCAGAAACAGCTGGTCCATCAGGATTTCTTTACTGCTAAAGTGATGGAACAAGGTGCCTGTGGCCACGCCGGCGTGGCGGGCTATGCTGGCGGTCGAGGTGGCATAGAAACCTTGCTCGACAAACAGTTGCAATGCGCTGCCCAGGATCTGCTGCTTCTTGTCCTGTTTGCCGCTCAATGCCTGGGTTGGCTCGTTGCTGCGCTTCATCTGAGAAACACCTTCAGCAGCAGCTTCTGGATCCCCTTGCCGTAGGGCGGATGCACCAGTTTGCCGGTATTGAGTCGCCCCCGGGACAGCACAGTGCGGGCGTGGCTGAAGGTGCGAAAACCTTCCTGGCCGTGGTAGTGTCCCATGCCGGACGGGCCTATGCCACCGAAGGGGGCATCGTCGGCGGCCACATGAAACACGGTTTCATTGATACAGACACCGCCAGAGTGGGTTTGGGACAATACCTGCTGCTGCACTTCTTTATCGAAACTCATCAGATACAGGGCCAAAGGTCTGGGGCGCGCCTTGATATAGTCGAGTGCCTGCCCCAGCTCTTGATAACTGACCAAGGGCAGCAAAGGGCCGAAGATCTCTTCCTGCATCAGTTTCATATCGTCGCTGACCTTGGTCAGCAGCAAGGTGGGCCATTTGCGCTGTTCGGCGCTTGGCAGTTTGCTGAGCGGTTGCTCGCGGTCGGCGGCAAATAACTGTGCCCCTTTGGCGGTGGCATCTTCCAGGAGGGCGACCAGCCTGGCGGCCTGACGCTCGTTGAGTATCTGGCCATAGTCCGGGGTGTTGGCAAAGTCGGGGTAGAACTGCTGGAAGCGGCGCCGATAGGCGCTAATAAACTCGGCCTCTTTACCACTGGGGCAGAGAATATAGTCGGGGGCGACACAAATTTGCCCGGCGTTGAGGCACTTGCCGTAGATGAGGCGCTCTACCGCTGTCTCCATGGGCATGTCCCGGGCGATTAACACAGGGGACTTGCCTCCCAGCTCCAGGGTGACAGGGGTGAGATTATCGGCCGCCGCGCGCATTACATTGCGTCCTACCTGAGTCGAGCCGGTAAACAGCAGATGATCGAAGGGCAGGGCGGAGAAACTGGCGGCAATCTCGGCTTCCCCTTCAATCACACAGACCTCGGAGCCGTCGAAGACTTCGGCCAGCAGGGTACGCAGGGCGGCATTGGTGTGGGGAGTAAATTCAGACAGCTTCAACATGGCGCGGTTACCGGCGGCAATCACTGTGGCCAGCGGACTCAAGGACAACATGATAGGGAAGTTCCACGGCACTATGATGCCCACCACGCCTTTGGGCTGATACTCCACCCTGACACTGGCCGGGGCCAGCAATAATCCGGCATGGCGGCGACTGGGTTTCATCCAGCGTTTGAGATGCCTGAGGCTGTAGTTGATCTGGGTAACGACCGGCAGTATATCGGAGATCAGGCTATCGTCGGTCGACCTGTGGCCATAGTCGCGACTGAGTGCATCCGTGAGGGCCTGTTGGTGTTTCAGCAAGGCTTGTTTCAGCGCCTTGAGCTTGGCCTTGCGCTCGCCAAGGCTTGGCATGGGGGCGGCACTGAAAGCCTGGCGCTGCACGGTGAATTTTTGCAGCAGCTGCTGATTCTCCACTGTGAGCGGCTCTGGGTTAACAAGCGACATTTTGCCTCCTTCGGCAGTCATTAAGCTGCTTTTAAAGTAACCGACTGATTAGTCGGTCTGATGTTAGTTCAGTCTGCGCCGGTTGGCAATAGCAGAGCTATATTTGATATGGATCACAGAATGCATCACGGCCGCCAACTAGACTGAAATCGAATAGATGGGGCCTTGTTTTTGAAATCGTTGACATAAGGAATTGATGATGAGCTTGAACATGCATGGTATTTCAATCGGAATTGAGCGTTATGGTGATGACGATTTCTTTGTCACCATGAAAGCCGTGGGAAAACTGACCCACGAAGACTATGAATACATGGTGCCTATGCTGGAGTCGGCGATAGCCGGTGTGAAGGATCCGGATATTTACGCTCTGCTGGATGTCACCGAAATGGATGGTTGGGAAGCCAGAGCCATGTGGGACGATCTCAAGTTGGGGATCAAGCATGGGCGCCATTTCGAGAAGATTGCCATCATAGGCAATACCAGTTTGCAGGAATGGATGACCAAGATGGCCGACTGGTTTACGCCAGGGGACATGAAGTTCTTTGTTGATCGCCTCGATGCCATCGACTGGCTGAAAGACTAAACCGCCTTGCCATGAAATGCCCGCGACCTGTGAGGAGGTGCGGGCGTTTTTTTATTGCCATTCCAACAGGGTTTTGAGCTGCTCGCTACGCTCCTGAGTCAAGAGTGCTTGCCACTCTTGCTCAGTGGTGGATTCCTGGAGCGCGGCAAATAGGCGTGCATTGCTGTCGCGGTATTTAAGCCACAACCTCTGCACCGCGCGAAGGTCTTCTTTGGTGACTTCAAACATATAAAGCTCGGGGTCATCCGCAGGGCGCAGTTTCTTCATCAAGGCGCGGTACACCCGGTTGAGCTCTTTGTCGGCGCCGGCAAAGTCAGGGAAAGTGCTCACCACTTGCTCTCCCTTACTGAGCATTTCCAAACGTGCCAGATAGTTTTGCCGCTGCTCGCTCTGGGACCCGATAATAAAGGCGCTGCGCCCGCTGCCGCCATGGCCTTCCTCCCTTGAGGTTTTCGCTTGCAGCCACAGCTCGAATGCGCGGTTGGCCGGCTCGAGTAATTTAAGCGGCGCTTGCCCCAGGCGTTGCTTGATGCTTTGGTTGATCCCTTCTTGTTTGGCGAGGCGCAGTTGCTCCAGTCGCTGCTCTTCCCGTGAGGCGCAAAAGCCCATTCCCATACCACTGGTAATAGCGTTGCAGAGATCAAATTCAGTGGTCTGTTTGGCACCATGGTCGAGTTTGAGCCTGTCTTTGACGGCTATATCCAGCTCGGCCGGTACCTCGGCGCCATAACAGATGAGCTGCAGCACCTGGCGATCATAATTGTTGCCATCTTGCAGTTTTGAGAGGTTTTCTGCCTGTTGCCACAAACGATAGCTATAACCTTCCTCTAAGGGAGCGCTCAGAGCATTAAGCCGGTTGAAATCGGGCTTGCCGGCATAGATGCAGGCATCCAGTGTGGTTTGATAGTCGAAGTTAAAGTCCGGATGATGACTTTGATACTGTTTTAACACCTCGCCCAGCCTGACAGGATCGGCACTGTTTTCTGTGCCGCCGCGGGTCAACAGGCGATCTGTCAGGTAATAGAATGCCTTGGGGTGACCGGCCCTTGCTGCCTGGTTTAAATGCGCTATGTCTTCGGCCAAAGGTAAGGAATAACTGTAGCTCAGCATGAAGTGGGCTTCGCTGCTGCCAAGGGCCGCAGCCTGCTCATAGAGCGGCTTGGCCTGCTGGCTCTGTCCGGCTTGTTGCAGCGCCTTGGCACGCTCTACCAGGCTGGCGGCATCCTCGGCGTAAACTGGGGTAAAAATAATCACCAATAGGCTTACTGCCGCGGGTAAATGGAGTAAAGTATTCATAGGGTGCTTCAAAATATTGCAATATAACTTGTTGATATTATTCGACAGGTATCTCATCAGTCGATGCCTGTCGTGTCAAGGAGGTCACTATGCGTAACAAAGATATCCTCTGGCCCACTGATTTCAGTGATACAGCTGCCAATGCATTGAGATATGCCATTGAAATGGCCAACCTTTATCATGTTGGGCTGCGTATTTTGCACGTAGTGGATCAGCCCATAGGTGATGAAAACTATCAGTTGTTGATCATCACTCCGGAAGAGTTGGCGCAAACCATGGAGAAGGCCGCCGCCGAGAAGATGCATGAGTTGCTGGCCAAGCTGAACAGTCCGCTGAAAATTGAAACTGTCATTCGCCGCGGTGACGCAGTTGAGGAGATCTTGGCCGAAGCCGAGTCTGCCGATGTCGGTATGATAGTGATTGCCAGCCACGGTCGCAGTGGCCTGGCCCATTTTCTCAGTACCAATGTGGCCGAGGCCGTGGCCAACAAGGCTCGCTGCCCCGTGTTGGTGGTGAAGTAACAAGTCGATGCGGCTTGAATGAGTACTAGAACGAGGAGCCGGGCTGCTCGAGAAAGGCCAGCTCCTCGGCGGTCGACTGCCGTCCCAATATGGCATTGCGATGGGGATAACGGCCAAACCTGTCAATAATCGCCTTGTGTCTCAACTCAAAGTCATAGTTGTCCCTGGTTTGTTCCGAGGCGAACAGTTTCTGTGCCTGCTGATGAATAACTGCCGACTCGCTGTGCATAAAGGGCATATAAAGAAATGCCAGCATAGGGGCTTGCAGCTGTTTGTCGGCGCCTATGCTGATAGCCTCCTGCGCCAGAGCCAATGCCATGGGATCGGCACTGAAGGCATCGGGAGTGTCGCGGTGAATGTTGCGTGAGAACTGATCCAGCAGCAAAATTTCCGCCAGGCGCCCTTGTGGCGTTTGTCGCCAATGCCATAACTCGCCCTGACGGGCCGCATGTAGCAAGGCACCGAAACGACGCTCAATTGTGTTGTCAAACTCAGGATCTTTGACCCACCAGGTCTTGGGGCTTATCTCTTCAAACCAAAAATGGATTATCTGTTGTGGCTTGTACTCGGAAGTGGTTTGAACTGACATGGCAATTCCTTCTATTTGAATGGGATTAAATCCAGTTGCTGTGATCATGGGCAATAAGCCCAAGGGTTTGCGCCGCGATATCCTGCGCCTTGGCCAGCGGAATGGCAGGCAGTGTCAGTTCGCCGCTGGCCAGCCCAAGTTTGAGGCTCGCGAGGCCTCGGCGTTTTTGCCCCCGGCTTTGGATTAGCTGCAGATGTTGCACCTTGCTCAGCGACACCAACTGCCAACTGTGGCCTAGGAGTCCCTTGTGGATCCAGAGATCGTTTTCAACCCGCCAAAAACCCCATTGACGATAGCGCAGATAAAGCGCCAGGACAGCCAACACTCCGGCCAGCAACAGCAACCAGGTCTCTGCTGCAGGGCCGGTAAATGCCCATGTCAGCGGCGCCGGCGTTAAGCACCACAGCGCCCTATAGTAAAACCAGCTCGGGTGAATGGGGTGCCAACGATTCGGAATACGGTCGGCCTTGCTGCTTCTTTGGTTGAGCCTTTTTAACAGGCGATGCACTTCGCCTCTACCGAGCGATGGCACCAACATGTGATTGTTGCTACCACCTTCCACCTCATTGCCTTTTACCTGCTTGAAGCTCAGAGTCCAGCGTTTCAGCCAACGGGCCAGCAACGGCTGCTGCAAACTGATAAGTTGAATTCTGTGCTGCTTGAGTATGTCTTGCTGGTGGGACAGCAGGCCGCCGCTACGCTGTAATGTTTCCTGTTCCTGAGTCAGGCGATAGGGGGCATATTTCAGCAGTGCCGCGACTATTGAGATCAAGGAAAACACTAGATAGCCAAGGAGCAGAAGGCAGACAAGGAACCCCAGCTCCAGCAGCAGGTTGCCACTGAGCTGCTGCTGATGCCAGTCGAAGACTTGTGTCAGCCCCAGCTCCATCAGTTGACTGCCTTCGAGCTGGCTGAGTACCGGACCTGCGATAATGGCAAACCAAACAAAATTATTCTGATACAGGCCAAAGAGTGTCAGCTCTGCCAGGGACTTCTTCACCAATAAGCGGGAGTTTGGCGGTGCTGAGGTGGGGGCGCTTTCGTCTGTATCGGCCCGTTTCATCAATTGCCGCCTCAGTGACTCGGCCTGAGCTTGGGTGACTGCGCTTAAGCAGGCTTCATCCTTGGCCGAACCCGCAGTTTCCACTATCAAGTTACCCAGTCGCAACGGCTTGAAGTAAAAAGGCTGTTCCAGACGCACATTCTGAATTCTGTCTATCGGCAGCTCGACTTTGCGCTTGAACAGGGCACCGCTGTGGACCTCGAGTTGTCCTCGAGTCAAGCGATAACGGAATTTGCGCCAGCTCAACAGCCCATGGGCAAAAATCACTATCAGGGTCAATGCCAGTGCCAGTGGCAGCCAGACGGAGTCAAATCCCTGCTGCCAGCCGGTATAGAGGATAGGCACCAGGGCATAGCCGTTGCTGAGGAAGTGTTTCAGGCTGGTGAGGCTGAAACTGATGATCGCCCAGGGTGAGAGCGAGTGCCAGTTGGCTTGCTGCACCTGGCTCAATTCGGCGTCTCCATCGAGGTTTCACCGCCATCCTTCCCCGCCAGAGACAACAGATGTTGGCGCAGCGCTTCGGCTACTTCAATATCCAGCCCGGGCAGGCTGACCTCGGCCGCTGAACTGCCGGCACTGTAGCAGCGCAAACTTGTCAGCCCAAAATGGCGCTGCAATGGCCCCTGAGACAGGCTCACATGTTGCAGCCTGCTGGCCGGCATGGCGGTATGGCTCTGCCACCAAAGCCCTTCACGCAGCAAAATGCCATATTCACAAACGCCATAAGCCGTGGCTTCGGCTTGTTTTTGATTGAGCCAGGTCTTGAATCCCAAAAGCAGCAGTGCCAGCGTGACCGAGATGATGACTCCAAGACCACTCAGCTTGGCGCTGAGCAGTAACGCAGGCACTAGCAGCAGTATGACCAGCACCATCAGCAGCAGGTTTTGCCACAGCAATTGTTGGCGGTAGCGGGGAGACAAAGGGGTCAAGGGTTGGCTGTCAAAGCCCAACCACTGCTGCTGAGGCAGGGGTGAGTGGGGCGAGCGGGTATCCATGTGCTTTGAGTCCTTGAGGCATTGACCTGACTATAGCAATAGAGAGTTTGTCGCTTCAAGCCGCTAGCTTGGATGGCAGAGACTTGATGCAGTTCCGGATCCTGAGCGATTGCACTTGTGTTAACAACTGGATATCAAGTAGTTTGGTAGCAAGACTTTGTTGCCCGTGTGGCGCTTGCCTCCCAAACGCGCCGTTACTGGCTGTAAACCATCAGGACGATGAGTATGTTCCAAGCCGATAAGGTATCCAAACAGCAAACCGCCTTTCTGCGTAAGCTCTATCTGGCCCATCTGATAGACGATACCCAACATAACCTGTTGTCCTTACAGAAGGAAACCGGTATGCCGCGCCGCACCTTACAGGACGCCATTGCCGCCTTCGGCGATATAGGTATTCAGGTGGACTTTATCCAGGATGGCCGCCGGAATAACTCAGGGCACTACCACATCCGCACCTGGGGCCCGATTAACAGCGCCTGGGTCGGCACTCACCTAGAGCAGATCCGCGCCCTGCTGTTCGCCGACAGTTGAATCCGCCTGTTGTAACAGCAGCATACCGGCCAGAACCGCCTGGATGTGGCGCTGCTGGATAAATTCATAGTAACGCTGATCCTGCAGTTGATTGCCTTTAGCCTTAAACTCGCACTGCGTCTGCATTCCCACTACTAGATCACCATTGCTGCCAAATGGCGGTAACTCCAGGTTATAGCCTTTGAAATAGTTGTGGGGTAGTTCTTTGTTCCAAAACAGTTGCCAATGATTGTTCCCGCAGTTGGGAATGGGCTCGGCCATGGCCGCCAGGGTTTGCCGTGCCAGTAGCTCACGAATGGCATCATAATTCAGCCTTGAGTCGGTTGTCGGGCATGGTAATTCCTCCAGCTCTATAGTAACCGGCGATGAATCTATCGGATCCTTGATGCCATAGAACTTGGCTCTGCGCTCCCCCTTGAGATAGTGGGTAAGCTTGGTTGTGAACAGCGGAAACAGGCCAACAAGGGACGGCCCGTGATAGACGGGGGTGACATGGGCGGGCACGCTGACATCCTGCAACAGATGCAGCAGGGCACCGACAAAGTAATCCCGCTGGGCCGATTCATTGGCCAGGGTTAACCCAAGTTGCGCCCTGGCCCACAGGCGTTGCTGTGACATATTGACAAGTCCGGGCTGCACTGTCTCTTTGTCCGTTTTATCCGGATGATAAAAGTGCCAGTTGCCAACGCGGCGATAGGCCGGAAACAGTTGATCACTCCAGGGATTGTCATACAGGGAAGAGGGCAGTTTGGCGGCGCCTTCATCCATGGCCAGGTTGCCGTCCTGCAGTCGCTGTAACCTGGCAGGGTTGACTACTTCACCGCGGCATTGCGCCAGTTTCTGATAGCTGAGTTCGGTGAGGCGCAGGTGTCCGGGTTTGGGATCATAGGCCATTGCTGAGTTGCAAAGCAGTAAGCTACACAACAAAGCCATGCCGGCCGAGAGAGTAGTGGTTTTCATCGAGTCTTCCTAAAGGGTGAGTCGCAAAATCGCGGGTGCGACCAAGGTTTATTTAATAGCTTTCACCACTCATTTTCGCTAAATAAATCCGCTTCTATGCGCAGCGACAGAGTAGCCCTGTCGCGAGTTGGCACTGTTTACATTTTTATGGCCAAGCCCGGCTTTTTCAAGTCTGGTTTTTAAGACCAGTTTTTTCAAGCCAGGTAGAGAGCAAACCCAAGCCAGCTAAGGCCAAGCAGTACCCAGGGAAACCACAGCAGCCACTTGGGGGCATGGGATGGCGTTATTTCTGCCGCATCCGCGCCGTCATCCGAGTCGTGCTGGAGCCTGCTTTTCTGTCTCAGTTCTTGCTTGCGCGCCTTGTCTCTTTCTCTGGCCTTGGCCTTTTGTTGCTTCTTGTACTCGGCAATGCCTTTCTCTACGCCTTGGGCTATGAGGCGGGTTTGCTCCTTGGTTTGCCCCGCCTTTTGAGTGGCTTTGGCCATGCGCATGGCTTCGGTTTGGGTTTCGTTGGAAATCGCTGGCTTCTTGTTCATCTCTGATGGGGTTGATGACTGACGCAAGGATTATACCTGCCTGCTTGGAGTTCTGACCACAGACGGCTTCACATCAAAGGCGCTTGTCGGTGCTGAACTTGTTCGGGGTCAAATGCTCTTATGGCAGGGGTCATATTGCAAGGGCCTTTATTGGCAAGATTTTGAACGCTTCAAAAATAGAGTCTCTGCCCCTGCGCGTCGGCGAAGGTGCCCGGTTCATAGTGCCAGACCCTGGAAATCAGTTCAGGCGTCAAAGCCTGTTGGGGCTCGCCCTGAACCAGAAGTTTTCCTTTGTCCATAACCAGTAACTGATCAGCATAGTGACTGGCCTGGTTGAGGTCGTGCAGCACGGCCAATACAGTGTAGTCCTGCTCATGAGCCAGCTCTCTGGCGAGCCGCAGTACTCTGTGTTGCTGGGCCAAATCCAGCGCCGAAGTGGGTTCATCCAGCAAGAGTACAGGCGAGTGCTCGGCCTGGGCCAATTGAGTCAAAACCCTGGCCAACTGAACCCGCTGGCGTTCACCGCCGGACAGTGCCGGATAGCTGCGCTCACTCAGGTGAGCCAGATCCAGACGCCACAGTTGCTGCTCAACCAGTTGGGCGGCATCTCTGGCACTGAGACTGAGAGGATACAGGCCCATGGCTACCACTTCACGAACGCTGAAGGGAAAGCTGAGACTCGAGTGTTGTGGCAACATGGCCAGATGCCTGGCCAAGGCTTGCTTCGGCCACTGCCCAAGAGGCGAGCCGTGAAAGTTTATCCGCCCGGCATCAGCCTTCAGTTCCTGAGTCAACAGCCTTAGCAGACTGGACTTGCCGGCGCCATTGGGCCCCAGTAGAGCGTAAAATTGGCCGCTTTGCAGTCGGCAACTGACATCGGTCAGCAAGGGCTTGTTGTCGACTCTGGCATGTAGATGTTTGAGCTCCAGTACTTGCTCAGTAACTGCGGTGGACTCAAATGGCATGGCTGTCTGTGCGGCAGTTGTCGTGGTCACGGATTCGAGTGAAGGCATGGAGTACCTCAATAAAGCTTACGTCGCTGACTCAGCAGCAGATAGAGGAAGAAGGGAGCGCCGAGCAGAGCCGTCATCAGGCCGACAGGGATCTCGGCCGGTGACATCAAGGTGCGGGCCCCTGAGTCGGCCAAGGCCAGCAGCACAGCGCCGAGAATGGCACTCAGCGGCAGCAGTTGGCGATGATCCGGCCCCTTGAGCAGCCGCACCAGATGCGGTACCACCAGCCCGATAAAACCTATGATGCCGGTGGCCGCCACGGCAACACCGACACCCAAAGAGCAGAGCAAGATCAACTTCAGCTTGAGCCTGTCTACCTCTATGCCCAGATGACGCGCCTCGGATTCGCCCAGCAACAGGGCGTTGAGCGCCAATGCCTGTTTGTTGAACTGCCAACTCACCAAGGCCAGTACCGGCAGACAGATAAATACGGATTGCCAACTGGCACCGGCGATGGCCCCCAGTTGCCACAGGCTGAGATCCCGCAGTGCCATGTCGTTGGCAAGGAAAGTCAGCATGCCGATTCCGGCACCGGCCAGGGCGGTAATAGCCACCCCGGCCAGCAAGAGTAACACCACTGAGGTGCTGCCACCTGAAGTGGCGAGCCGGTAAACCAGTAAACTGGTTGCCAGACCGCAGAGAAAAGCACCAAGGGGGACGGCATAGCTGCCAAGATGCGGCAGCAGCACTATGCAGGTGGCGGCTCCCAGCGCCGCGCCCGAGGACACACCTATGATGCCGGGGTCAGCCAGAGGGTTACGAAACAGGCCTTGCATTACTGCGCCGCACTGTGCCAACAGGGCGCCGACAATCAGTGCCAGCAAGGTTCTCGGCAGACGGACATTTTGCACTATCAGGGCATTGGCTTCCTGCCCGGCGGCGACTGAGCCAAACAGAGAGTCGATTATATCGCTCAAGCCTATGGTCACAGGTCCGGTTGCTATCGAGAGCAATGCGGAAAACACCAGCAGGCTGGCGAGTCCAGGCCAGAGCCAGGGATGGCGGTGGATGGGCAGCACGGCAGCCATGATTATTGCTCCAGCAGTTCCTGATTCAGGGACTCGGCCGCTTCAATGGCGGAGATACCTAATCCCCCGAGTAATGCCTGAGGTTGAAGATCCCGGATCAAACCGGCTTTTCCGGCCGGAGTATGGGCCAGTAGCGGCATGCTCTTCAGTAGCTTATCGGCTTGAGGTTCGGGTTGCTCGCTGGCGCTTGAGAGTAAAATCAGTTCTGGCTTGAGCGCCAGAATACCTTCCTGAGACAGGCTTCGGTAGCCGCTGAAGTCGGCGGCGTTGGTGGCACCGGCCAGCTGGATAATGATATCGGCGGCCGTATCAGCACCGCCGACTCTGGCGGGACGCTCTGACTGCATCAACATAAACATGACTCTGGGTGGATGTTCGAATTTGGCCGCAGATTGCGCCAGTTGCTGTAACCTGCCACCCAGAGTATCGGCCAGTTCGGTGGCGGCTTTCTCCTTATTCAGGGCCTTTCCCAGAGTGAGGATATTTTGCTGTAGTTGCTCGGCGGTATCGGCCGCCTTCAGGGTGATAACCGGCACACCGGCCTGTTTTACCAGATCTATGCTGCTGGCCGGTCCCATCACAGAGGTGCCAATCAGGAGATCCGGTTTTTGCGCCAATATGCCCTCGGCTGACAGCATTCTGTGGTAGCCGAGTCTTGGCAGTTTCAGCGTCTTTGGCAGGGCGCTGCTGGCGTCAACTGCCACCAGTTGTGGGGCGGCATCCAATGCCAGCACCAATTCAGTGACACCGGCACCGGCACTGATCACTCGCTTGGGAGGCTCTTCAGCGGCAAAAAGCGGCATGGCGAGCAGGCCACAGAGGAAGATAAGAGAGTTTTTCATTCTAGCTCCAAAATAATTCAGGGACTCATCGCCACAGACTTGTGTCTGAGGTTTCATCAGTTGTTTAGGGTTCCATCAGGACCCGGGTCTGGCTGATCTCCAGCCGCTGCAGCAGACTCAGCAGTTGCATCAGCGGCTGGACTCTTGCCTCCTTGTCGGCGGCTACCACCAAGGTCAGTTCGGGATTGTCGGCCAGCGCCTGAGTCAGTGCCTGCTCGAACGCGTCGAACCGGGCAAATTTTTGTTCGTTGAGCGCCCAGAACGGCGCCTGGGGTAACACGCTTACCGTCAATTGAGTCTGCGCTTGTGGGCTCAAAGTTGTGGCACTGTTATCCGGTACTTCAATCGGCAGGCTCAATAACTTGGGATTGGCTGTGAGCAGCAAAAACACCAGCACAATGAAGATGATGTCTATCAAGGGGGTTAGATCCAGGCCGCTATCCAGGCCATGCTCTTCCTTAATTTCAATCATGACAGCGGCTCCGGATGGCGACGCTTGCCATTGATTTGACTGAGTTTGGTCAGGTTAAAAGCAGCGTAATCATTGTCTTCGCCCTGCAGTGGAACCCCTTCCAGCCAAAGGTTGAGTTGATTCAGTACATGGGCGCAGGAGGCCACTGAGCGCTCGGCCCAGAGTCCGAACAGCTGCGCTCCCAACAGCGCGGGTACGGCGATCAACAGGCCGGCGGCTGTGGTGTACATGGCCAATCCCAAGCCCGAGGCCAACAAGGCCGGAGTGATACTGTCACTCTGATTGGCGCCAATATCGTTGAACATCTCCAGTAGCCCCAGCACAGTGCCGAGCAAACCCAGAAGCGGGCTGATGGCACCTATGTATTGCAGCAACTTGAGCCCGGCGTGGAGTTTGCGTTTCTCCTTTGCCAGCCAAAGTGACAACAACTCTTCCCGCAGCGCCTTGGGTTGTGCGGCCTGTCTCAGCAAATGGCGGGCACCGCAGGAAATCAGTCCCCGGTTATCTTTCAGGCGTTCAAGCAGGCTGTCACAGCTTTCATCCAGTGTGCCGCTGCGCAATTCGCCGAGCCAGGATTGGCGCCTGAACAGGCTCGGCAACAAGATGGCAAAGCGCTCCAGCAATATCATCATGGTCAGAAAGGCGCAGATGAGCAAAGGCCAGGTGAGATCGCCAAGTTGCTGGTGCAGGCTTTGGTACAAACTTAATTCCATCGTGTCTCCAACTGTTAATTAAGGGCGAAGCGAACCGGCACCCTGACTTTGAAACGGGCGGCTGAGGCTTGGGAAGGAATGCTGAACTGCCAGTGGCGTACGGCGGCCAATGCCGCTTCATCCAGAATGGAATAGCCTGAGCTGCTGACGAGCAGGGCGTTTTGGGTTTTGCCTTGATGATCAAAGAAGATGTCCACCAGAGCCGTGCCCTCAAAGCCCCGCTTGCGGGCGAGTCTGGGGTAGCTCGGCGGCGTCGGCGGGCTGGCAAATACAGGCTCAGCCAGCTCTATGGTGTGATTCAGCCCTGGGGTGCCGGCTGTTTGAACCGGCGACGAAGGAATGCCCGGCTTCTCCTCACGGGGCACAGGTTCTGCTCGCGGAGTCGTTGAGGCGTGTTTCGATTCAGGTTTCTCTGCTATCTCTCGCGGCTTTTCCTGAGTCGGTTGTGGCTTGCTCATCTTTGAGGCTTGTTTCTGACTCGTTTTGACCGGCTTGGTTTTGAGCTGCTCTGACTTTGGCGGCTCAGGTTTCGCCACATTCTGTTTCAGCGGTTCTTGGTGTTGAGGGGCTTTATGTTCAGCTTCTTTATGCTTAGCGGATGGGGCTTTTGCCGCAGGGTGGCTTTCGGCGTTAGCAGCCTGGTTTTGAGTCTGGACAGAGGCAGTTTGGGATGCTGCAGCAGGGGCTGCGCTGAAACTCAGCTGCAAACCGCCCTTGGTGGGCATTACCAAAGGATCTGGGGTGGCTGTCTGAGAGGCTAATACGGCACTCTGAAGTGACAATGCCATGAGCGCAAAACCACAATAACGCTTGGGGGTCACGCCGTTACTCCTGTTTACAACCGCTTGTTGCGGCGGGTGAATGTTCAAATTCAACTAAGCAAGGACCCGTAAGGCTCAATGCTGTTCTGTCTTGGGTCGGCTCTGTCCCTGAGCCGCCACCATTCCATGGTTCCTGCCTTTACTGTCCGGCCAGCCTTTACCGTTTGGATAGCG
This sequence comes from Shewanella algae, assembly GCF_009183365.2. Taxonomy (NCBI): domain Bacteria; kingdom Pseudomonadati; phylum Pseudomonadota; class Gammaproteobacteria; order Alteromonadales; family Shewanellaceae; genus Shewanella; species Shewanella algae. Next base: position 4,056,001 of record NZ_CP068230.1, on the reverse strand, counting down.
CCGCTATTCTGCTGCTACAGACGGCACCACTCCCGGAACTTACCCTTCCTTTGGGTTAAGATATACGAGTGGAAATAAGATCGCAAATGATAATAATTATTATTTGATCCTTTTCTAAAGCTAAGCTAGAGTGCCAGCTTAAGTGGTGTTATCCCGGGCCTGCGGCCCTCTGTCTCAACTTGTTTTTCAGAAACACCACTTCCATGAGAAAGGCTGGAGATACAGCCTGATAATCTGTTTGAGGATCAAGATGATGAATAGAAAGCCGCTGGTTATGGCTATTACTCTGGCATTGGGAACCCCCTTCCTGAGTCTGGCCGCTGTTGCCGAGCAGGTGAAAACAGCAGAATTTGATGAGGTGCTGGTAAGTGCTACCCGCATTCAGGAGAAAGTCTCTGAGTCCAGCCGCAGTGCTGCGGTTGTCGGCGAAGAGCAGTTGGCCGAGAAGCAGGGCGACTCGGTGGCCGAAGTGCTCAAGACTGAAGCCAACATCAATATCGCCAATGGCCCCAGGGCGTCTGCCCAGCAGGTGGAAATTCGTGGTCTCAGTGGCCAGAGGGTATTGCAGACCATAGATGGCGCCAGGCAAAACACCAGCGCCGGCCACAGAGGTACCTTCTTTATGGACCCTGAGCTGCTCAGTTCTGTTGAGGTGGTACGCGGCCCGGCTTCCAGCCTTTGGGGCAGTGGCGCCATAGGCGGTGTGGTATCACAAAACACCAAGTCGGCCAGGGAGATGCTCGACGAAGGCCAGAGCTTTGGTGGCTATCTAAAGCAGGGCTATGAAACCAATGGCCAGCGCAGCAAGAGCAGTGGTGCCATTTATGGCGCCAAGGGCAGTATCGACTGGTTGTTGAACGGCAGCTACAGCGATGGTGACAACATCAAGGCAGGTAATGACAATACCCTGGAAAACAGTGCCAGCCGCAGCCGCAGTGGCTTGGCCAAGTTCGGTTGGCAGTTGGATGAGGCGCAAAGGCTGCAACTTTCCGGCAGGATCAATGAGATCTCCGAAGCCGTGCCCAGCAACCCGGCCACAGATGTCAGCAACAGTGTGCCTCTGGTGCGCCGCGACAGTAAAGATTCCAACCTGACCCTGGACTACAGCCTGGCACCAAGTAGCAACGCTCTGCTGGATCTGGATGCCAAGTTCTACTGGAATAAGACAGATTATGATGAGAATCGCCTGACCAAGGGCCAGTTCGACACCACAGAATATGAAACCCTGGGGTTCAGTATCGCCAATCGCAGTCAATGGCAGGGGCTCAAATTAACCTATGGTCTGGACGGCTACCGCGACCAGATAGAAACCTTCCGTGATGACAGCGGCCAGAGCGGTCAGCGTCCCGGCAACATAGATGGTGAGTCTCGGGTGTGGGGTGCTTTCGTGGCCGCCAATATCGCTCTGGGGGAAAACTGGTCATTGGATCCGGCGCTGCGTTACGACAGCTTTGAAAACGAAAGCAATAACCTGGGCCATTCCAGTGATGACGATGCCTTGTCTCCCTCGTTGGCACTGGTGTGGAAGACAGCGCCATGGCTGACACTCAGCGCCCGTTACGATGAAGCCTTCCGCGCGCCATCAGTGGAGGAGATGTACTCCAGTGGCACTCACTACTGTATTCCTCCCATCCCCAATTTCTTGCCCAACGGCCTGTGCAATACCTTTGAGGTCAATGAAAACCTCAAGGCTGAAAAGGCCAAGAACAAGGAACTGAAGGCCGATATGCGCTTTGCCGAGCTGGCGGGCAACGATGAACTGGCGCTGAGCCTGAGTGTATTCAGAAACGATGTCGACGACTTTATCGAGCAGCGGGTGACCAATCCACTGCACGGCATCCCCGGGCTCGAGCAGAACACCCGCTGGGATAACGTCGACAAGGCCAGACTGACCGGCTTCGAGCTGACAGGAAAGTATCGCATCAACCAGACCCGCTTATCGCTCAGCTACGGCCAGACTGAAGGCAAAGACAGACATGATGGGGGCTATCTGGCCAATATTCCGGCCAACAAGTTGGTGCTCGACTTGTCGCAGGGGATCATGGCGGGTGATATGAAGCTGGGAACCCGGGTTAGCTATAACGCCAGTCAAGACAGGGTGCCCGAAGATAACCCGGTTAACCGCTACCAGGACTACACCCTATGGGATGTGTATCTGGCCTGGGAGCCAGCCATGGGGACCTTCGAAGGGCTGCGGGTCGACTTTGCCATTGAAAACATTGGCGATGAAGAATACATCCAAGCCTGGCAAACCCTGATGGATCAAGGGCGCAACTTCAAGCTCTCGGCCCGTTACCGTTTCTGATGGAGCAACAGATGCAGATAAGCGATACATCAAGGGCGGCCGCTGGCCGCCTGCAGATAGCCGCCGCCATGCTGGAACACCCCGAGTGGTTGCCGGCCGATGCCGCCGCCAATCTGGGGATTTCTGAGCTTGAGGTGGTGCAGGCATTACCGGCCGAGCAGCAGCAATTCTTGCCGCTGGAATGGCTGGAAGCCCTGCTGCAGGCACTGCCTGAGTGGGGCAAGTTGACCACCATAGTCACAGTTGCCGGGCAGATATTTGAATTCAAAGGCGACTTCCCCAAAGGAAAGACGGCTCATGGCTACTTTAACCTCTACAGCAAGGGAGATGGCTTGCATGGGCATCTGAAATTGGAGAATTTCAGTGCCATCGCCTTGATAAGTCGTCCATTTCGGGGCACTGAAAGCCATTCGATTAACTTCTTTGGCCCTGATGGCGCCATCGTTTTTAAGGTCTATCTGGGCCGGGATCAACAACGCAAGCTGCTGCCGCCACAGTTGGCACTGTTTGCCGACTGGCGTCACCGTGGTGAAGTGGCTGCCAAAAAGGGGGAAATATGACCAGTGAAAACCAACGCCTGCAGGAAAAACTGCTGCCGGAAATCGAAGACTTCAAACAGGGGCGTACCACCTTGCAGTTGGCGACCCAGGATGCCAACGGGATCCCCAACGCCAGTTATGCGCCGTTCGCGCTGGCCGATGATGGCTTCTATATTCTGGTAAGCGATCTGGCGCGTCACGGTATTAACCTCAAACAGTCACCGCGGGTATCTGTGATGCTGGTGGAAGACGAAGCCGAGGCGCGCAGCGTGTTTGCCCGCCGCCGCCTGACCTTTGATGCCGCCGCCGAACTGATAGCAAGAGACAGCCAGGGCTTTGCCAAAGGGGTACAGGTGCTGTCCGGACGCTTCGGTGAGATGATAGATAACCTGGCGGCATTGACCGATTTCAACCTGTTTAAGCTGGTGCCCGAGCGCGGTCTCTATGTCAAAGGCTTTGGCCAGGCGTTCAGTCTCAGCGGTGCCGAGTTGTTGGATGTCAACTGGATGCGTGATGGTCACCATGGAACGCCCAAGGCCGTGCCTGCCTGAGCTGGACTCATCGGCGCTTTGGCGCCACAATCCTGATTAATAGTCACTGTCTGGATTTTCTCTTGTCTGCTCCTCAAACCTCTTCGGCTCGGATCCTGCCCTGGATCCTGAGCTTTCTTAAGCCTTATCGTTTGCGGGTCGCCCTGGCGCTGCTGTTTCTGCTGCTGGGGTCTCTGGCCTGGCTGGCCCTGGGGCAAGGGGTTCGCTTGATAGTGGATGAGGGCTTTATGGCCGACAACTCGGGCCGCCTCAACGAAATTGTGTTGTTTATTCTGGGGATCACCCTGGTCAGTGCCGTGGCCGTGTTCTGCCGCTTTTATCTGATGACCTGGCTCGGTGAGAAAGTCAGCAACGATATTCGCCGCTTGGTGTATCACAGGTTACTGGAACAAAGCCCGGTGTTTTTCGCCCGCTTGCGCACCGGGGAAATCATCTCCCGTTTTACCGCCGACAGCACTCTGTTGCAGACAGTTATCGGTTCTAGCCTGTCGATGGCACTGAGATCTTCAGTGACCACTATAGGTGGCTTGGTGATGATGGCTTTTACCAGCATCAAGCTCACGGCCTTAGTGCTGCTGGCCGTACCGCTGGTGTTGGTGCCTGTAGGTTTGCTCGGGCGGCGGGTACGCAAGCTTGCGCGCACCAGTCAGGACAGTGTCGCCGATCTCGGTGCCTATGTGGATGAAACCTTGCATGAGATCCACACGGTACAATCCTATGGTCACGAGGCTCGCGATCGCGACAATTTTGACGGCTACCTGGCGGCGGTGATGCGTGCTGCCAGTGGCCGCATCCGCTATCGCTCGGCACTGATCTCCTCTGTCATGTTGCTGACTATCGGTGCCATAGTGGCTGTGACCTGGGTGGGGGCCAGAGACGTAATGGCCGGTGTGGTCAGCGCCGGTGAGCTGTCGGCATTCATGTTTTACGCCATGATGGTGGCTGGCGCCGTGGCCACCATAAGCGAAGTGATAGGGGATATTCAGCGGGCTGCCGGTGCCGGCGAACGCTTGATGGAGCTGGCCGAGTCCAAGGCAAATATTGCCGAGCCGGCCAAGCCGCTGGCGCTGCCCAGTCCGCTCAAGGGAGAACTCAGAATAGAGCAGCTGAGTTTTGCCTATGATGAGGGCGCAGCAGTGCTTGAGGATCTCAATATCCATATTCAACCCGGTGAACGGGTGGCTCTGGTTGGGCCCAGCGGCGCCGGCAAGAGTACGTTGTTTCAGCTACTGCAGCGTTTCTATCAGCCGAGTTGCGGCCGCATTCTGCTCGACGGCGTCGATATCGCTTCTGTATCATTGGCGAGCCTGAGGGCACAGTTTGCCCTGGTGCCCCAGGAGTCGGTGATCTTTGCCACCAGTGTGTTGGAAAATGTGCGTTATGGCCGCCCTGAGGCCAGCCTGGAAGAGGTGGTTGCCGCCTGCAAGGGCGCCAGAGCTCATGAATTTATCAGTGAGTTTGCCCAGGGGTATGATACCTATTTGGGTGAGCGTGGCGTGCGCCTTTCCGGCGGTCAAAAGCAGCGAATTGCCATTGCCCGCGCCATCTTGGCCCGCAGGCCTTTACTGCTGCTCGATGAAGCCACCAGTGCCCTGGATGCGGTCAGTGAAGTCAAGGTCAAGCAGGCTTTGGATGAGTTGATGGCGGGACGAACCACGCTCATCATAGCCCACAGGTTGGCGACAGTGCTCAATGCCGACCGTATTCTGGTGCTGGAGCGGGGGCGATTATTGGCCAGTGGCAGCCACAGCGAGTTGATGCAAACCAGCCCGCTGTACCGTGAGTTTGCCAGTCTGCAGTTGCTCGCGCCCGATAGTTTGGTCGGGAGCTCAAACGAGCCCGGGCAGGCATCATCGCTGGCTTGATCTTAGCGCTTCTGTTTTAAATATATAATCAGTCCAGTCACGGCCAGTAATAATAAGGCGATCGCCGCCAGATCCATCAGATAACTGCCGGCAGCGCCGAAGATTCGGCCGCTGTGCAGATCCTGAAGAACCCTGTGCCAGGACAGGCGACTGGCGCGAATATCTCCGAGCAACTGCTGCGTTTGTATCTTTGCCCCTTCGAGTGGTTTTATCCAGGGGAGGGCTACCAGACTGGTGGTCGCTTGCCAATCCAGCAGTTCGCTGTCGCTGCGATACTGGCCCCGGGACGTTTTCAGCCAGACACTGCCGGGCTCGACCGCCATGGCGTTTATCTGCGGCGGCAAACCTGTCAGCTCGGTTTGGGTTTCCAGCACAGCAAGATCCTGGCTCAAAATCGTCAAACTGTTTCGGGTCAGCAGTAGCCACTTGTCTTCAAAGGGAGCTATGGCCAGTATTTCATCTGTTTGCTCGGCTAGCGGCGTGCCGCCTATCCAGGCCTGACCCTCACTGCTGCCCGCCAGCGGCTGGGCTTGCCAGACTTTGACATCTTCCGGGGCGCCAATGCCGTAATAGTCTTGCAGCCATTGCCAGTGCACGCCTTGGGATAGGTTCAGCTCACGGCTGTGATTCAAGGCCAGGCCGCTCAGTGTCAGCAGCAACACAAGCACACTGCTGATGATGCCAATACGTCTGTGCCAAGGGCGCAGGGTACGCAGGAGACGGACTCGAAAGTCCGGATGTTTACGTGTCATCTGGGCTCGCTGTGTTGTTGCTGACCGTGTTGCAGGCTGAGTTGCCGGTCAAGATAGAGGGCGATGCGGGCCAGTTTGGTCAGGGCCCTGACGGAAAGTGTCGCTCCGGTAATGCCATCTATATGTTTGTCCAGCTGTTTATCTTTTGTGAGTGTCGCCGATTTAAATTGGTCGGTAAAGAAGTCGTGCCTGACCTCATCGCCGCGGCTCTCGCGGTAGATAAGCACCTTGGTGCGATAAATCTGTCCATGGCGCACCTGAATGCCCACAGTGATTGGCGCTTCTTTGCCAATTTCCTCCAGGATCCAGGCTGTGTCGTCTCCCTGCTGCCAATAGCGGGTACGCAGCGGCCGAAAATCGTGGGCCAGTATCTCTTCTATGACCTGGCGTTGCTCGGCGTTGAACCAAAAGACTCGGGCTTTTGCTTGACCTTTACTTTGGTCTCCCAAGGCCTGGGTGACAAAGTCCGCCGGGCTTTGATAAACGCTTTGCGCCGCCTGGGTTTGAGTGAATGGCAGCAAAAAAAGTGAGAGTAGTGCAATAAGGGTCTTCATAAGTGCCTCAATGAGGGCGCCCCAGAGGGCACCCAAAGATCATCAGAACTGATAACCTACACCCAGATTGAAACCATCTGAGTCAGACTTCCCGCCACGTTTTTCGTAGTCGGCCTTGAACACCACATTCTCGTGCAACCAGTAGTTGATACCCACATTGGTTTGGGTTTCTTTGGTGTCTTGATTGTCACCGGCATTGTTGTCCCATTCGTTGTAGCGGGCGAAGATGCCGAACTGCTCGTTAAAGCGGTAGGACGGCTCTATATACCAGCCATTTTGCTTGTCGCGGCCCAGGGCTTCGGCTTCAAATCCATCTATGTCCCACTCGGCATAGAGGGCTCTGATGCTGAAGTTTTCTATGTGGTAGATGGCGTGCGCCGACCACATCAGAGCCGAGGCTGTGTCTACAGTGGCTTCGCCTTGAGTCAGATCCGATTGGTACTGCACCGTGGCGGCCAGCTCCAGACCGGGAACGGCTGTGTATTTCACCCGGCCGGTATAGGCCAGATCGTCAGCCTTGGCCTCGGAAACCTTTTGGCGACCGCTTCTTGGCTTATAGGCATTTTTTCCTGTGGTAGGTACATTCAGGCCCGAGGTCACGGCCGCATCGAAGGCCAGTCCGGGAGCTGCCTGGATATTCATTGCCAGACCCGCTTCCCACCAGGTAGCCGGGAGTATGTCTTTCTCAACCGGGTTGCGCTCGACACCATAAAATGCCGGTGGCTCGTGGGTTTCATTGATGATGCCAACCGGCATCAGGAACAGACCCGCCTTGGCAGTCAGGGCTTGGTTGAAGTCGTGCTCTATGTAGGCCTGCTCCAGCTCGACTTCGCCATTTTGACCATCGCCTGAGATGGAGTGCTCCACTTCCAATTCGGAGAAGAAACGGGTGTTTTCGGTAAACTCATGGCCGAAGAAGAGCACGAAACGGTGGAAGTCGAACTCTTTCTTATCCTCGCCCAGCTTGTTGTCTATGTTGTTGTAGTGCAGTTCACCATAGCCGCCGATAGTGGTTGCGGTTTTTTGCGGGGTGGAATCTACCACCTCGGCGGTCTGTTCAACCCGCTCAGCAGTTTGCTCGACCCGCTCGGCAGTTTGTTGCTGACGCTTTTCGGTTTCTGCCAGACGGCGCTCCAGGTCCTTGAGGACCTTTTGCTGCTGTTCGATGATTTTGCGCAGCTCCTGAGTCTCGTCCGAGGCGAATGCCTGCGGGCCGCACAGGGCTGTCAGTAGCGCACTGGCAATGAGAGTTTTCTTGATCATCTTGCTTCCCGTTGTGATGTTACTATTGTTGAAATCGGGCGAATTCTAGCAATTGATTTAATAAATGCAAACGATTTGCATTTATTAATGTGATAAAAATTAACAAATGTCAGCATCTGTAAACTTGCTTGTTATTGTTATGGTTTTGTCTGAAAACGGATGCTTACAATGTAAGTTTTTGATCTTTTTATTAAAGTATTAAGACTATGTTTTAGTCGCAAGGGGAGAGCCTGACGTCATTCCCGGATAAATCCGCTGAAGTGCGATTGCTGAATTTTTGAACTTTCAACCTTGGTCGGAGACCTGGGGCAACAGATCGGGTGAGTTATTTGTCAAAAGGCGGTTAAACTGATCGGCCTTTTTATTCCGGTTAGCCTTGGCTTTGTGAGTGTTCGAACAAGATGTTTCTAGTTGATTATTTTAAAAGAGAAAATAACCAAATAACCATAGGCCGCAAACAGGCCAGTGATTTTGCCAAGGGTGTAGCAGGGGATTTCAATCCCATCCATGATGAGGATGCCAAACGTTTTTGTGTTCCCGGCGATCTCCTTTTTGCCCTGGTGTTGAACGATTATGGCCTCAGCCGCCGGATGCTATTCAAGTTTGAAGGCATGGTAGGAGACGGCGTATGTCTGCATTTTCCCAGTGACCAGGGGGCCGAGCTGGCGATAGAAGATGAGCGCGGCAAACGCTACCTGAATGTCCATCGCGATGGTGAAATGCGCCAATGTGAACGGCAGTTGGAGTCCTTTATCCGCAGTTATGTGGCCTTTTCCGGCCTCAACTTTATCCATGTTTTGGTGCCTTTGATGCTAGAGCATCAGGTAACCATCAATCCGGCGCGGCCATTGGTTATCTATGAAAGCATGGGCTTTGAGCTGGACACCCTGGAATTTGAGCAGGTTAAACTGGAACTGGTTAACAGCAGTCTCAAAGTCGATGGCAAGCGCGGTGATGTGACGCTGGATTTCGCACTTATCAGCGATGACAAGCAGGTGGGCACCGGGCGCAAGACCTTGGTACTCAGCGGCTTGCGCCCCTTCGATGAGGCGGCTGTCGAGGCTATGGTCAGCGAGTATCAGGCGCGCCGCGATGGCAGCTGGAATGGCGGCTCACAGACAAACGCCTGAATTCAAACTGCGGCGGCTTCTGAGCCCGGCGCCAGCCTGCTTTCGACCCGGTTACGCCCCAGCTGCTTAGCCTGATACAGGAGTTTATCTGCAGTATCAGTGAGTTGGCTGAAGCTCTGGCTGCCGTCGGCATCCAAAGCCACCCCCTGACTGACGGTGAGCCTAAGCGGCTCACCACTTTCCAGGGTGAATATGTGTTCGGCCACACTCTGCCTCAGGGTTTCGGCGACAGCCACAGCGTCATTCAAGCCGGTATTGGGCAGCAATAACATAAACTCTTCACCGCCAACCCGAGCCAGCAGATCATCTTCCCGCAGCGAGGTTTTCATGACCTTGGCCAGTTCGGTCAGCACTCTGTCGCCGTTATTGTGACCATGGGTGTCATTGACCTTTTTAAAATGGTCAATGTCGAGAGTAATCAGTGCCAACGGGCCATGGCTGCTCTGGGCCTTGGTCGGCAGTAACACTTCTTTCAGCCGGTCAAGCCACATGCGCCACTTGGGTTGCGCTTCCTGGTTTTGCTCCTCTGTAGCTTGATGGTACAGCAACCAGCCGGCCAGATAGCGACGGTTATAGAGGCCGGTGAGGCTGTCAGTCTTGGCCAGCAGGCCCCACTTCAAGCGTGAGCGATTGAGCCAGAGAATGACGGCGGTGGCCAGCAACAGCAGCAACAGGATTATGCTGCTGATGATATTGAGCTGATTCAGGGTAGTGCGGTTGGTTTCCAGCTCCAGCTTTTGCAGTACGTTGTTCCAGTTGAGATCCTGGTTCTCAAACTCGAGGCGCTCTAAGTTAAACAGCAACTGTTGGCGATCCAGGTTACTGACCAACTCTTTGGAGCTGTATGCGGCGAAGCGCTGCTGATACTGCTCCAGCACCTCGTAGGCGCGCTTGAAATTGCCTAACCCGGCAAAGCCTTCGGCGCTGACCTTTAACAGCTCTATCTGAGAGCGCAACAAGGTTTTTTCCTTGGCAAAGCCGATAAGCAGAGGGTCGACATAGACAGCCATCTCGGCATACTGATGCTTATTGAGCAAGTCCTGGGCCTTGAGCAGTTGAAAGCGACTGGTGTAGAGGGTTGAAGTCTCACGATATTGCAGCTTGTCGGCCAGTTGCAGGTGCCTGGACATGGATGACACATCTTCCAGCTCCCGGTACTTCAGCGCCAATTCCACATTGATGCGAAAGCGATACAGGCCGTAACCCAGCACTCTGGCCAGCTCCAGTGCCGCTTGATACCTGTCAATGGCGACTTCAGCCTTGCCTTGACGCTCCGCCAACTGAGCCAGATCCAATTGCACCAGCATCTGGTTGTAGGACATCCTTCTGTCCTTGAAGAAATTAAACGCCTTCTTGAGCAGTTTTTCCGAGCGCTCAAAGCCGTTGAGGCGCACCAGGAGATGGCCCATGCCAAAGGAGATCCGCTCAAGCAACTCCTTGTCCTGGCTCTGATCGGCAGCGTCCAATGACAGCATCAGGCTGGCGTAGGATGCATCCAGCTTGCCTTGCTGCTCAAATGCTTTGCTCTTCAGTAGCAGGGCTTCGGCCTGAACCGCTTTATCGGCAGAGTTCTGGTTGCGATCTATTATTTTTTGCAGTTCGCTGATGGCCTGTTTGACCTTGCCGGTTTGCAGCATTACCTGTACCAGCCTCAGCTCCAGCAGGGTATGTTCGCTGGTTCCGGCATCCGCCAGTTTAAGGCCCTCTTTGGCGGCTTGCTCGGCGGCGGGGACCTCATGTAGCAGCAGAGACACTGTCGCCTTGGTCAGATAAAAACGGGTCACTAAGGGCTTGGGCAGGTCCTTGAGCTGATCGCCTTCCATCTCGTACAGCTGCGCCTGTGCCCGTTGCGGCAGGGAATAGAGTAGGCTTTCGGCCCCCTTAAGCAAACGGGAGAATTGCTCTGCATTGGCCGCCAACAAGGTCGGGCTCACCAGAACCATAAAGATTGCGATCAAGGGGTGGCAGAAGCGTTTCTTCATACTCTTAGTGCTCTTTGAACCGAAAATGTCTGATAAAAGTCATATTTTGGAGAGATTATCGCGTTCGCTGCCGGGGTTTGTCTAATTATTCGCTACTAACTACCCGGATTTGGGAATTGTCTGATAGAGGTGGAGTGGTTAAAAAAGCTACATCATGACCGAGCCTGAAGCTAACCCTGGTTAAAATCCAGGGTGAGGAGTTCACCGTGAGTTGCCCTGAAAGTGCTTCGAAAAAGAAGTGAGTAAAGAAAGATATTAATCAAGAGAAAGAAGCTGAAACTTCAGTAGGATGATGGTTGAAATGAAATCCGGGTAAAGCAAAAGCTGCGCCGATAGCCAAGCAATGCTGGCGGCTATCGGCGCTTGTTGATCAGTTTTCTGCCAGCGTTTGATAGGGGCCGTCGCTGGCTGGGCTGTTGTCAGTTTGCTGATCAAGACGGCTTATTCTGACTTCGGCTATCTGGTGCTGATTCATCGCCGTTACCTCAAAGCGCCAGGGCATCAGAGTCAGTACGCTACCTGCTTCCGGGATCCGGCCAAAGCGTGCCAGCAGCATGCCCGCCAGGGTGACGTACTCGTGATTATGGCTCTCGAGTTCGTCGCAGCCCAGTAGCTTCTCCAACTGATGCAGATTTATGCTGCCGCGAGCGCACCAACCATCGCCATCGATGCGGATCTCTTCGGCCTCGTCTTCCTGAGGCAGTTCGCCGACTATGGCTTCGAGAATGTCGTGGCCGGTGACCAGTCCCAATAGGGCACCGAATTCGTCCGTGACCAGTGCCATATCGGCCTTGGCGCGTTTCAGCTCTTCCAACAAACGGAATACGCTGATGCTTTTCGGCACTATTACCGGCTTGTGGCCAGGGCGCAGACTCTGCAGCGGCCGTTGTTGTTCTATGGCTGCCAGCAACTCCTTGGCACTGACCAGTGCCACGACCTTGTCTATGTCGCCGTCACACAGGGGATACTGGCTGAAACTGTCGCCATGCAGTTGCTGTTTTATCTGCTCGGGGCTGTGGCTGAGGTTAATCCAGCTTATTTCGGCCCGCGGCGTCATAATGCTCTTGATGCTGCGCTCGGCCAGAGTCAGCACCTCGCCGACCATGTTGCGTTCATCTTCGGCAAAGCACTTGCTCAAGGCGCGCTCAGTTTCGGGCACCTCTTCATCTTCTTCAATTTCCTCAAACTGTTTCTTGCCGCCCATCAGCTTGAAGATGGCGTTGGCCGTCCTTTCCCTCAAGGGTTTACGGGCCTCACGTTGTTCGAACCTGCGTTGCCCCAACTGGTTGAAGAACTCGATCATGATGGAGAAACCTATGGCGGCATATAGATAACCTTTGGGAATATGGAAACCAAAGCCTTCGGCTACCAGGCTGAAACCTATCATCAGCAGGAAACTGAGACAGAGCACCACCACGGTTGGATGGGCGTTGACAAAGCGGGTCAGCGGTTTGGAGGCCAGTAACATCACTGTCATGGCCACCACTACGGCTGTCATCATCACCCAGAGTTCATCCACCATGCCGACCGCGGTAATAATGGAGTCGATGGAGAATACCGCATCCAGCACCAGTATTTGGGTCACGACTATGCCAAAACTTGCGTAGGCGACTTTCTGGCCTATTTCCGGCTCTTTGGACTCCAGCCGTTCATGCAGTTCACTGGTGGCCTTGAACAGCAGGAATAGACCACCGGATATCAGGATCAGATCCCGTCCGGAAAAACTGAAGTCTGCAAGGCTGAACAGAGGTTGGTTGAGGGTGACCAGCCAGGACACCACGGCCAACAGACCAAGGCGCATCAACAGGGCCAGCGACAGGCCTATGACCCGGGCTTTGTCTCTTTGATGTTGAGGGAGTTTTTTAACCAGAATGGCAATGAATACCAGGTTGTCTATGCCGAGAACTATCTCGAGGATGATAAGAGTAAAGAGTCCGATCCATATGTGTGGGTCGAGCAAAAGTTCCATAGTGGTGAACCAAGGGCCTCAAAGTGGGTTTAACTTGGGTCTATTGCAGCACAAATTGGGCGGAATGCTGAATTAATTATGGTTAATCCTTTGCTGGCGCAGCAGTGCTTGAACGAGTGTCAAAAAACTGCCTTGGAGTCATAAAATTTACGTATTGTGTATTATTTAAAAACTTGATTATAAAGGTTTTATCTTTCCGTATCAGACTTTAGAATTAACCCAAAATAACAAATGGGAAACATCTGTGATGGCAAGAAAAAAGCCCCTGTTGCTGCACTCGATATTACTGGGTAGTTTACTGCTTGGCGCTTGCGGCGGTGGTGATGATGAAAGTGGCGCCGGGTCAAGCGACGATAATCTGCAGCCGCCTGCCGGCGTCAATCAAGCGCCCAAGGGTGACGATATTCAGCTGGCTTATGACAGCTCGCTGCAGAGTATTGCGGTCAACTGGCAAGGTTATGTGTCAGATCCCGATGGCGATCCCTTGCAGGCCAGCATTGCCGAGCAGGGCAAGCTGGGGCAGTTCAGTCTCGATGGCGATATGCTGAGCTACAAAGCAGATAAAGATGCCAAGGGCAGCGATCAAGGGCTATTGCAGGTTAGTGATGGCCGTGGTGGCAGCGTCAACCTCAAGTTGGCAGTTTTTGGTGTGGACAGTCAAAGCCCTCTGGAGCGGGCGCTGGCAAGCGGTGATGCAAGCGGGCTGGACCCGGATACTCTGCTTGAGGCGATTGCCGTACAGATAACGCAGCTGCGCTCGAATGAGCAAGCCCTGCGGCAAGGGGTATTTGCCGATACGGCGCTGGCCTATGCACCAGGCAACCGAACTCAATTGTTCAATATCATCGAGCCGGAAATGGCCACACCTCTGCTGCGTGCCAACACGGGTCAGGTCTTGGCCGTCGCCGGCGAGCAGCATACCGGGCGCTTTGCGGCCTTTGGTACCCATCTGTTTGCCCGTTTCCATGCCGGTGAACTCACCGCCATGGAGCCAGCCAATGACAATCTGCTGGCTTGGTTGCTGAACAGAGCGCAAGCGGCAGAACTGCAGCAACCATTGACCGTGTCCTTGAGCTTTCTTGGTGGTCAGGAGAGTGCCAGTCGCAGTTGGTTGCAAGGGCGGTTTCCCAATTGGACCATCAAAAGTTGTAATCAGGTCGCTACTTTGGAAGCCTGTATCGCCGATGCCCAGTTGTTAATCAGTGGCTGGCGCGCGGCCGATATCGATGCCGGGCAGATAGCCGGCGTCTATTCCCGGGCGCTGGCATCGGGCAAGGCACTCTATTATCAGCACAACTGGTATGAAGCGACCAATGCGGTGGCCGACGCCATTGCCGGAACCATGGGGGTCAGTTTGCCCTATGGCGGTAACTTCTGGGCCAGCGCCGCTGCCGATTGGTCTTCGGCCACGGCCATGGCGGCCGCTTTCCCACTGCTTGGCGGTGAGCAGCGCCTGACACAGCACTTTATTGATGATGACTTCAACTTTGACTGGTCCGGCTGTGAAACCTATGTGGGTAAAGTGAGCTGTGACAAGGTCAACGGCTTTGAATCTGAGTTCCTTGCCGGTGCCAGAGCGCTTAAAAACTCACTCAATCAACTGGATAGTCGTGGTCAGGTGTTGTTCGGCAACGAGGGGCGCAGGCTGCTGAAACTCTTTGTGTTGCTGGGCGATCTTTACCGTGCCGACATAGCTTATCCCATGGATAAGGACACCACGCCGCAAGGGCGTTTTCTGGCGGCCTACCTGGCCGACCACTTGGCGCTGTATTTAAGGGGGAATAATCCAGCGCAGCCGGATTTGGGCAATTTCAGCGATCCTTTGCCGCAAACGCTAACTCTTGAAAACGTCAGCCTGGAAATGGCACTGGGCAAAGAGAGTGGTTATCGCGGCAGCGGTTTTTACTTGTTGCCCGGCCAGAGCGTGCGTCTCGAGCGTAAAGACACACTGCCGCTGACGGTCAAGGCCTTTATCAATACCCAGAGAACCGGCTCAACCCGGGAATTCAATAACCAGGGATACCAGCGCCCCAAATTTTTGCGCTCGGTCGAGTTGACCCTGAAACCCGGGCAACCTCTGACCCTGAGCAGCCCTTATGGCGGGACTTTGATGCTGCAACTGCCGGCCGGTGAGGGCGTGGTGAGTGTTGAAGCACAAAATGTACTGGCCTATCCCTACCTCAAGGATTTCAACCAAGCGAGTGGCTATTTGACGGCGCTTGAAACCAGCCCGCTGAGCTGGGCCGGGCTGCGTACCGACTTTGTCGAAATTAACTCCCGCAAGCATATGATGAAACAGTTCATCTATGCTGAGCCTTACCGTGGCGATGTGGAGCAGGCCCTGAATGATGTTTGGCGCTATATGATCAAGGGGACCTATGATCTGGCTGGCTTCAGTGGCGAAGGGCTGGCGCTGGCACCCAGCGTGGCTGCCCGCTGCGCCCTGCTGGGGTGGGATTGCCAAAATGAACAGATCCATGCCAAACCCAAGGTGCAGCACATCAATGTCGATGAGGCGGCACACTGCGGTGGCGGCTGCTCGGGTAACCCCTATGATCAAGCCTGGGTATTGAGCCCCTTCGGCTGGGGCGAGAGTCACGAGATAGGCCACAATCTGCAGCGTAACCGGCTGAAAATCTATGGTGGCCGCTCCGGTGAAGTCTCCAATAATATTTTCCCTCTGTACAAGGGCTGGCAACGCTTTAAAGATAGTGGTGAGCGGATCGCCAGCTGCGATCGCCAGTCACCTCAAACCACCTTCGAGTGGCTGAAACAGGCGCAAAACAGCAGCGATCCTGTGACCTCTGTCTACGACAAGCTCTGGAGTCAGACCGGCACCTATGACAACGCCGGGCCCAGACTGGATTTCTATCTGCAGCTGGCGGCATTGGCCGAAGAGCATGCAGGTTTGGACAACGGCTGGCAGATTTTCACCTTGCTCTATCTGCATGAGCGTCTGTTCAACCATGCGATTGCCGACGCCGCTCGCTGGGGCGAGATGAGGGATGCATTGGGCATGAGCAGTTATATCGATGCCCCGAACCTGGATGGCAACGACTTCATGTTGCTCAGCCTGTCGAAGTTGCTGCAACTGGATATGCGTCCCTGGTTTGATCTCTGGGGTGTGCGCTATCAGGCCCAGGCCGCCAACCAGGTAGCTGCCTATGGTTACCCGGCCGCTGAAGCCGTGTTCTATCACCTTTCGAGCCAATGCGCTGAGCTGGCGGTGCCCAAGCTCACTCTGGATGCCAACTGGTAACTGAGAGGAAAGGGCGCTTCGGCGCTCTTTCCCTATTGCCGACAGCATTGCAATCGAGGCGTGATTCAGCCGCGGCTTTTTCCCTCAAGCACTTTGAAGCACACTAAAAATCAGGCATAGTGCACTCTGGTCATTTGCTCGATACTCAAGGATGACTGTGAGAACTTTCCTTTCTCGATTAGGATGTTGTAGCCAATGAGTTTGTCTGTTTATCAGTTGAAATCCCGCTTTCAGGGCCTACTGAGGCCTCTGGTTACCCGTCTGTATCGGCGCGGCGTCAGCGCCAATCAAGTCACGTTGTTGGCGGCGCTGGGTTCTATACTGCTGGGAATCCTGTTGCTTATCTGGCCTCATCCTTGGCTCTTTGCCCTCATCCCGGTGTGGATGCTGAAAAGAATGGCGCTCAATGCCATAGATGGCATGTTGGCCCGCGAGTTTGGGCAGCAATCCCGTCTCGGCGCCTATCTCAATGAGCTCGCCGATATTGTTTCGGATGCGATACTCTATCTGCCTTTTGCCTTGCTAGGTGGTGTGGAACCTGCACTGGTGATCGCCCTGACCTTACTGGCCGTTGCCAGTGAATACGCCGGGGTGCTAGGCCTGATGGTGGGGGCAGAGCGCCGCTATGATGGCCCCATGGGCAAGAGCGATCGCGCGTTTGTCTTCGGTATTCTGGGGCTGGCCGTCGCCTTGGGTTGGTTGACGCCATTCTGGCTCAATTTGATCCTGTCATTGGTTCTCCTGTTACTCTGCCTGACCATATTCAACCGGGTAAAATCCGGTTTGAAGCAGGGCGAGAGCGCAAGTTAAGTTGTTTATCAAAGGAATGAAATATATGGATAATGCCGCAAGGGTACCCGAGGAACACTTTTTTACTACCCATGATGGATTCCAGCTGTTTTATCGTTTCTGGCCGGCGCTGGAAACCAATGAACAAGAGGATCCCGGGGCCGTGTTGCTGTTTCACCGTGGCCATGAACACGGTGGCCGAATGGCGCACCTGGTGGATGAACTGGCGCTGCCTGAGCAGGCTTTTTTCGCCTGGGATGCCCGTGGTCATGGGCAATCACCGGGCGCCAGAGGCGACAGTCCCTCCTTCGGTACCAGTGTCCGCGACATTCAGACCTTTGTGGAACACATAGAGGGCAAACATGGTTTCAGCCAAGAGCAGCTGTGTGTGGTGGCCCAAAGTGTCGGCGCCGTGCTGGTCAGCACCTGGGTGCATGACTATGCGCCTTCTATTCGTGCGCTGGTGCTGGCGTCGCCGGCCTTCAGCGTCAAACTCTATGTGCCTTTTGCTATCCCTGGGCTCAAGCTGCTGAGGAGCCTCAAGGGCAACTTTTTCGTCAACAGCTATGTTAAGGCCAAGCTGTTGACCCATGACCCAGCCAGACAATACAGCTTTGAGACAGATCCACTGATCGCCAGACCGATCTCGGTCAATGTGTTGTTGGGACTTTATGATGCCGCTGAAAGGGTGGTGGCCAATGCCCAGGCGATTACTGTACCGACTCAGGTACTGATCTCGGGCGCCGACTATGTGGTTCGGCGCAAGCCGCAGCAGCAGTTTTTTGAGCGTTTGGGTTCCCAGCGTAAAGAATTGCACCTGCTGCCCGGTTTTTACCATGACACCCTGGGAGAGCTGGACCGGGCCGACCCGATAGCCAGGATTAGACGCTTCCTGCGGGCCAATATCGCCTCGCCGCAGGCGGCAGTGAATTTGTTGCAGCAAGATAAATTCGGCCCGAGCTGCGCCGAGAGTGAATCGCTCGCCGCCCCTCTGCCCGAGGCTTCCTGGCAGGCCAAGTACTGGCAAGCCACCCGCGCAGTGATGAAGCTGGGGGAGAAATACTCAGAGGGCATCGCTCTGGGTTTCGAGCGCGGCTTCGATTCGGGCAGTACCCTGGACTATGTCTATCGCAACACACCCTCCGGCAAGGGGGAGTTTGGCCGCTTTGTCGACAAACAATATCTCAATGCCATTGGCTGGCGCGGCATACGCCAGCGTAAACGCCATATCGAAGAGCTGCTGGCGCAGGCGCTGTCGACGCTGAGAAAGGAAGAAAAGCCGCTGCATTTGATGGATGTGGCCGCCGGACATGGCCGCTATCTGCTGGAGAGCCTGGCGAACAGCGATATCAAGCCCGATTCTGTGCTGCTGCGTGATTACAGTGATATCAATATCCGCGACGGCCGCGCCCTCATCGATGAGCTTGGCCTCAGTGACATAGTGCGCTTTGAAAAGGGCGATGCCTTTGACTTTGATTCGCTGGCGGCGGTCGAGCCCAAACCAACCCTGGCGGTAGTCTCCGGCCTTTACGAGCTGTTTGGTGACAATGAGATGGTGTCCCGCTCCCTGGCGGGTATTACCGCGGCGCTGGCGCCCGGAGGCCTGCTTATCTACACGGGCCAGCCCTGGCATCCGCAGCTGGAATTCATCGGCCGGGCCCTGACCAGCCACAGAGACGGTCAGCCTTGGGTGATGCGTCGCCGCAGTCAGCAGGAGATGGATCAACTGACCAAAGCCAACGGCTTTCACAAGTTGACTCAAAGAGTGGATGAGTGGGGCATATTTACCGTGTCCATGGCGCGTAAGGCCGACTGATGCCTGAGTTGCCCGCCCGTCGACGCGAGGTCGGCACCATTCGCCGTAGCCTGCTTTGGCTGGCCTTGTTGGCACCGTTTTTCTTTGCCAGCTATGGTTTTGCCAATTGGTATGCCTCGCAGCAAAGTGAGGTTCCCAGTCTGGTGTTTTCCTGGGAGCACGCCATTCCGCTTTGGCCCTGGACCATAGTGCCTTACTGGTCGATAGATCTTCTCTACGGCCTGGCGTTTCTGCTCCCCCTCAGCCGCAAGGGGATAGACAGACTGGGGCTCAGGCTGCTGAGCGTACAGCTTCTGTGTATCGGCTGTTTTCTCATCTGGCCACTTAAATTCAGTTTTGAGCGCCCGCCGCTCGACGGCGTTTTTGGTGGTTTGTTCGATCTCCTGATGGGGTTTGATAAGCCTTTCAATCAGGCGCCCTCTTTGCACATCGCCCTCTTGGTGGTGCTCTGGAGTGAATACAGTCAGCGGGCCAAGGGCGCCTGGCGTTATCTGCTCCACGGCTGGTTTGCCTTGATTGGCCTGTCTGTGCTGACGACCTGGCAACATCATTTTATCGACCTGCCCACAGGGCTGGCGGCCGGTCTGTTCTGCCTCTGGCTGTGGCCACGAAATTCGTTCAGCCGCTTGAGTTTGGCGAGGGAACCCCGCAGGCTCAAGCTGGCAACGGCTTATGGCGTGGGCGCCGTCTTGCTGCTGCTCGCGGCCTTGCTCTGGCCCATGAGTCTGCTTGGCATGCTGCTGTTTTGGCTGGCCTTGGCGCTGGCCATGGTGGCGCTCAATTATCTCCTGTTTGCCGCCGCGGGTTTTCAAAAGGGTGAGTTGGGCCATCCCAGCTTCGCCAGTCGCTGGCTGTTGTTACCTTATCGTTTGTTTGCCTGGCTCAATATCCGTTTCTGGACCGGTGGCCAGGTGGCGGCGCAAGAGGTGTTGCCCGGGGTTTGGCTCGGGCGCATGCCCACCATGAGTGAAGCGCAGCAATATGATGCCATATTGGATCTCTGCGCCGAGTTGCCCTTTCCCTATTCGGGCAAGGCTTTGCTGACACCCGCTCGGGGGATGACCGAAGGCAAGCTCAAATGGTATCAGCCTATGCCCATGCTGGATTTATGTTTGCCGGATGAACAGGACTGCCTGGAAGCGGTCAGGCGGCTCGAGTGTTTGCGTACCTCAGGTACTCTACTTGTATGTTGCGCCTTGGGTTATGGCCGTAGCGCCTTGGTATTGGCAGCCTGGTTGCTGCTGAGCGGTCGGGCCGGCAGTGCCCTGGATGCCGCAAAGATGATTGCCGCCGTCAGGCCCAAGGTGGTTTTCAAGCCAGAGACTCTGGCTTACCTGGAGCGGCTCAAGTCAGGTTTTTGCCCGCCAGAGGTGCAACATGCCTGAGTCGCAGCAGCGGGATCTGGCAAAATTGGTGGCCACTTTACTAGGCAATGCCGCGCCGCTGCGCTGGTTCAGTGCGGTTTTGATGTTGGCACCTTTGCTGCTTCTCTGGGGCGGCAAGCTTCAGGGATGGCCGGAACTGCTCAGTGCCCTGTTGATGGTGCTTTTCGGACTGGCCGGACAGTATTTCGGCCTCAGAGTGGCGCTGGATGCCAAGCTGTTTGCCGCTCTGGCAGGGGAGCATTCCTGCGAACGTCTGGATCACAGCATGCAGCAGCTCGGCTGGCTTAAAGAAGAACAGGCCGGTCGCAGTATGCTGCAGCGCGCCCAAGGGGCGCAGGCGCTGCTAAAGCGTCTGTTCCTCTGCTTTGCCGGGCAGGCCGCGGCGCTGGTGTTGTTACTCGTCTGGCGCTTTTTCCTGTAAGAGGAGTTTACCCTTATCTATGGATACCCTAATCGGCTGGCTCGCGGGATTGACCGCCTTTGGGATCACCTCGGCGGCCAGGTTGGTCACCGGTGCCCGCGCCCTGTGGCTTGGCTGCCGCGCCAATCACAATCAGCGGCTCTACTTTGCCAATCACAGCAGTCACGGTGACTTTGTGTTGCTGTGGGCATCACTGCCTGCCTTGCTGAGACGCAAGACACGTCCGGTCGCCGGCGCCGAGTATTGGCAAAAGACGGCGCTGAGGAGCTTTATTATTCAGCGGGTATTCAATGCCGTGCTTATTCCAAGAGAGAGCCATGGTGAGGGCAATCCCCTGGCGCCGGTGGAAAAGGCGCTGGCAGAGGGTGACTCGCTGATCTTCTTCCCGGAAGGGACCCGTAATCTGAGCGAGGCGCCATTGTTGCCGTTCAAGAGTGGAATCTATCATCTGGCGCACTCGCGCCCGGATCTGGAACTGATCCCCGTGTGGATTGCCAACCTCAATCGCGCCATGCCCAAGGGGCGTTATCTGCCGTTGCCGCTGCTCTGCACTTTGAGTTTCGGCACGCCTATCAAGCTGCAGCCGCAGGAAACCAAGGTGGCCTTTCTCGAGCGTTTGCGTTTGGCACTATTGGCGATGTCACGGGAGGAAGTATGAACCAGACTCTGTGGTTGTTTGCCGGCATAGGCCTACTGCTGGTGGTAGCGACCCTGATAGGTCGTTTGCTGGCCTGGCGTAAGGGCAATAACGCCGTTATTGCCAATCTCAATGCCAGAATCGATGCCTGGTGGATGATGGTGTTGGCCATAGGCATAGCTTTCCTGTTCGGGCTCTATGGGGTGATATTGCTGTTTGCCCTGGTATCTTTCTATGCGCTGAGGGAGTTTTTAACCCTGACACCGACCCGGGCCAGCGATTATCCTGCCCTGGTCGCAGCCTTCTATTTTGCCTTGCCGGTGCAGTATCTGCTGATAGCCATCCATTGGTACGGCATGTTCAGTATCTTTATTCCCGTGTATCTGTTCCTGCTGATGCCGATTCTGGCAGCACTTGGCGGCGATACTACACGTTACCTTGAGCGTACCGCCAAGGTGCAGTGGGGGCTGATGATAGCCGTTTATTGTGTCTCGTCAGTGCCGGCGCTGATGACCTTGAAGATTGAGGGTTATGAAGGGCGTAACTTGCTGCTGATCGCCTGGCTCATTCTGGTGGTGCAACTCTCCGATGTGCTGCAGTATTGCTGTGGCAAGCTGTTTGGCAAACGCAAGGTGGCACCCAAGCTGTCGCCCTCCAAGACCCTCGAAGGCCTGGTCGGTGGGGTATTGCTGGCGACGCTGGTGGGTACTTCGCTGTTCTGGATCACCCCATTCACCCCCTGGCAGGCGGCAATCATAGCTTTACTGGTGAACCTGCTCGGCTTTGCCGGAGGACTGGTGATGTCGGCCATCAAGCGTGACCGCGGCGTCAAGGATTGGGGCCATATGATAGAGGGTCACGGCGGCATGCTGGATCGGATGGATTCTGTCTGTTTTGCCGCACCGGTTTTCTTCCATGTGGTGCGCTATTGGTGGGTGTGACCTTTCTATAAAGTCGAAGACTCATAGCGGATAAATGCGCTTTTTGTTGTTATTTGTCGGCAGTAAGCTGGGGCTATTCCAAAGTGAAGGAGCCCAATGATGAAAATATTGCAAATACTGCCGGCGCAACCCACCTCTGACGGCGATGGGGTCAATATCAGCCGGGTCGCCGATTTTCAGGCTCTGGCGTTGGATCCCTATCTGATGCTGGATGAGATCCGCTCCGACGATGAACGCGATTATCTCGGCGGTTTTCCGCCGCATCCCCACCGCGGTATGGAAACTTTTACCTATATCCGCAAGGGCGGCTTTGAGCACAGGGATCAACTGGGCAATGTCCGCGCCATCCGCGAAGGCAAGGTGCAGTGGATGAGTACCGGCCGCGGTGTGGTCCACTCCGAAATGCCGTTGGCCGATGCCAAAGAGGGGCTGCATGGCTTTCAGATCTGGCTCAATATGCCGACCAAGGACAAGATGCGGCCGCCCAGGTATCAGGACAGCGCAGCCGATGAACACCAACAGCTTGAAACTGACGGCGCCAGCCTGAGACTGCTGGCCGGTGACTGGCTTTTCGCCGGTACTGAAGCCAGTGCTCCCTTGACCGGGTTGGCCGGCGATGCGGCGATTGCCGATTTGACGCTGGCGCCGGAAGCCCAAGCCGAGGTGGATCTCAGTCATCTGGGGCGACTGGCGCTCTATCTGCACAGTGGTGAATTGCAACTGCCGGATGGCAAGCAACTGGCGGCCGGTAATATGTTGCTGCTCGACAGTCGTTATCCTCTCGAGCTGCAAGCCGGTCTCAAGGGCGCGGGTCTGCTCATTCTGGCCGGTAACCCCATTGGTGAGGCCGTGGTGCAGATGGGGCCTTTTGTGATGAATACCCAGGCGGAGATCCTGCAGGCCATTCGTGACTACCAAAACGGTGATTTCGGTGAGATCCCATCCGGTTCCGTTTAACTGACATAGGCAACAGACGGCTGCTTTGCTGTGGCCGCCTCTTGCCTTTTATTCGCCTAAACAACACATCAGCGCTGACACAAATGTAAATTTTTAAGATTTTTTCGTTAAAAAGTCATTTGGAATACGGTGCGGTTAACCTGTGATGGGTTTTGTCCAACCCCACCTTTGATTGATTTTAAAGGTTAGCCTGGGTCTGATTGTTTGCTCCTTTCTCAAAAAGTTACCAAAAGTTAAACTTGTAGCGCTTTTTGCGAAACATTCTTGTTACCTTGGCTGAATTTTGGCTATCTTGTCGGGAAATATTTTGCCTGTAACAATTATGAGAATCATTCTCATTGGTCAGGTTTTATATGCAATACCCCGCACCTTCTGCCGTGGCTTTGGCTGTGGCAGCCGTACTCTTTTGCGCCGCATCCGGCGCCGAAACGCTAAATAAACAAGCGCCCTCTTCGAATGAGTCGCCCGAAACCAGCGCGGTTGTGACAGTCAAAGACAGAGCTGATAACGGTTTGGATGGCAAAAGCACTCTGGATGAGCAGATGATCCGCCGTACCCCTTCGGCCGATGGCAACTTGAGCGACTTGGTCAAATCCAACCCTGCGGTGCGCCTGGAGGGGCTGGATGAAGGGTTTAGTGGCGGTGAAATCAAACCGTCGAAGATCTCCATCTATGGCGCCGAGTCTGAACAGACAGCGTTTCTTATTGATGGCATCAATATCAACAACGATCTGGATCCCAGCTCAGGCCTGTTTGACGGCAGTGTCGGGGTCTTACCGGGGATGAGCTCGGAACAGGCCTATTTCTTCGACGCCGCCATGCTGGCCGGGATCACCGTTTATGACAACAATGTGCCGGCCAGCCTGGGGGGCTTTACCGGTGGGGCCGTAGTGGCCGATACTCTGAGCTACAACGGCGTCAACGGCGGCCAGCTGCGTTACCGTACCAGCCGCAGCAGTTGGACCAGCCAGAAGGTCGATCCCAACATCAACGAGTTTTTGCAGCAGGCCAGGCCCGACGGCGGCAAGGCCATCTATCAGCCCGATTTTGTTAAACACAGCTATTCTGGGCAGTGGCAGCAGGGGATTAACGATGAGCTGGGCATGGTGCTGGCCTTTGGTCAACGCCGCTCCAGCATTCGCCAGAGCCGGATCATGGATGCAGAAGGCACGGTTGACTCTCAGGATCAGAGCCGCAGATCGGACAACCTGTTGTTGAATCTGGCCTGGACGCCGGATCCCTTGACCCGAATCGACTGGGACTGGCGTTATTCGGCCTACCGTGAAGGCCTGTTTATGGGCGAGAACATAGACAATGACTTTGAAGACAGCCACTCGGCACTGGGGTCGACCCTGAGTCTGGAGCGGGAGTTCAGCCTGGGAAGTCTGTCCCTCAAGGCGGCCTACGACAGCTTTGAGGATGAGCGTCACTCCCAGAGTGATACCGTGCTGGTGATCAGTGATGCCGATAGCGGGCTGGATTACCAGAAGGGGGGCTATGGCGACAGTCGTCTCAAGCAGCGAAATCTGCAACTGCTGGCCGATATCAGCTTCAAACGCCTCTATTGGGGCGATGTCAGTCACAGCCTGGAAACCGGCTTGAGTTTCCAGCAGACCGACTATGATTTTTACCGCCCAAGGGAGGTCAATCAGGAGATCCGCTTGATAATGTCGGGCATGGAGATGCCGCTCGATGAACAAACCGTATTGGCCGGCAGCATAGACACCCGCCACCGCAACTCGGCGGCTTATCTGCAGGACACCATCAAATTCGGCGCCTGGCAATTCCGCCCCGGGTTGAGGCTTGAGCATGATGACTACCTGAATAATCTCAACCTGGCGCCGCGGCTGGCACTCAACTGGGATGTCGTCGAGGGCACCCGGGTGGATATCGGGCTTAACCGTTACTATGGCCGCTCTTTCGCTTCGATGAAGCTGGCGGATGAAATACTTAAACTCAGCCAGGATCACACCCGCAGATACGAAAGCATCAAGGATCTGAAAACCCCCTTCTCCGATGAGTTGACCCTGGCGCTGCACCAGAATCTAGGCAATTTAAGCCTGAGTGGTCGCTATACCCTGAGGGACTATCGCGATCGCCTGGTGACCCATAGAAGCCAGGTAGGCAGCGTCAAGGTGGACGACTATCGCAATGGCGAAGACTACAAGGTTCATGTCTATACCCTGCAACTGAATAACATAGTGCCGCTGACCTTAGGTGCCAGTCAATGGGAGTGGTCGCTGGCGGCCGATTGGCTGGAGACAGATCGCAACGATCTGGATAAGGCGATGAACCCGGATGAGGCGGTGATGCTTGATGGCGCCATGATGAGCCGTCGCCAGATGGAGCAGAAGGTCAACTCATCCCAGGAAGAGTGGATGGTGCGTCTTGGGTTGGATATGGAGTTACCGGCCTGGAATATTACCTGGGGCAACAAGCTTTACGTCAAGGCGCCGGTACGGGGATATGAGTCGGTAAACAGCCAGGCGGCGCTGGAGATGTACCGCAGCTATGACTTCGGCAGTCACACCCAGTGGGATAGCCGTATTCGCTGGGAGCCGCAGGCGCTGGGCGGTGAGGTCTATCTGCAGCTGGATATCAACAATGTGCTCAACCAGGTACGCCAGTATAGCCTCAAGGCCAACCAGAACGGCGAATACGGCCTCTATACCCCTGGGCGCCAGTTCTGGCTGGAAGTGGGTTATCGCTTCTAAACCCTGAGTGGTGGTGACGGGCAGCTTCACCGGAAGCTGCTTTTTTGTTGAGTTCTGGAAATCCTGAGATGATTGTTAAAACACGATTCGGCCGCCTGATGATGGCGGCGATGGCTTGCCTGCTGGCGGCCTGTCAAACCAGCGATATGCTGCCTCTGAACAGCGATCCTGACTTGGTTCAGGGCCGGCTGGACAATGGCTTTCGCTATTATCTGGCCCCCAACGATGCCCCGGCCAAACGCGTGTATCTGCGTTTGGTGGTCAACGCCGGTTCCATGCATGAAGATGACGACCAAAGGGGCGTGGCCCATATGGTCGAGCATATGGCCTTTAACGGCAGCAAGCACTTTAAGGGCAACAGCGTCATCAGTGCGCTGGAGGATGCCGGGCTGAAGTTTGGCATAGATGTCAATGCCTTCACTGACTTTGAAAATACCGTCTATCTGCTCAATCTGCCGGATAACCGGCCGCAGACTCTGGAGCTGGCGCTTAGAATTATTGCCGACTGGGCGGCAGAGGTGAGCATTGCCCGCGACGATCTCGATGCCGAGCGTGGCATAGTACTGGAGGAGTGGCGGGCAAGGCTTGGGCCTATGCTGCGCTTGGGGGATAAAAAGTCCGCCATCGAAATGGCCGGTTCCCGTTATGCGACGCGCGATCCAATCGGCGATCCCGAAACCATACGCCAGGTATCCGGTAAGCGGGTGGCCGACTTTTATCGCCGCTGGTATCGGCCGGATAATATGGCGCTGGTGGCGAGCGGTGATATAGATGTCGCCAAGTTCAAGGCCATGGTCGAGCAATATCTGGGAGCCATGCCTGCGGCCACTACACCGCTGGAAACCGTGGACTTTGGCATACCGCTGCAAGATGGCCTGAGGGCCGCCAAGGTGCATGAAGTCGGCGCCGAAGAGCCGGCGCTGGAGCTGAGCTTTTTCTCGCCGCTTGAGCCGGATTATTCGCTGACCGGTTATCGCCGCGAGCTGGCCGAGCAGATAGCCGGGCGTATGCTGAATCTGCGTCTGCAGCAGTGGGAGAAGCAACATCAAGACTGGCTGCTGTCGGGCGCTTTCTTCTCCTCGGCCATCGGCCGTGAGACCAGGCAGAGCATTTTCACCTTGCAGCTCAAGAAGGGTGAGTACCATAGCGCCGCCAGTGCACTGTTTGATCTTCTGGCCACCCTCAAGCAGCATGGTTTCAGCGATAAGGCCGTGGCTTCCCAGCTGAAACGCCAACTGAAATTGGAACAGCGCCGCGCCGATAAGGCGGTTTACAGCATAGATATTGCCGGCGACCTGGTCACTACCGCTGCCAATCTCGACCCCTGGCTGAGCTATAAAGACAGAGCCCGGCTCAACCTGGAGCTGATTGGCTCGCTGACGACCGAGGATATCAATCAGGCGCTGGCGCGTTTAACGGCGCCAAGTTCCCGCTTATTGCTGCAGACTCTTGGGGCCGGGGAGATATCGGCACTGACGAGTGCTGAAGCCAATGCATTATGGCAGCAGAGTATGAGCAGGCAGCACGGCGACTTTGAAGCCGGGCAACAGAGCACTGAGATGCCCGAGTTCAAGGCCGAGGCCGGCAGCAGTCGCTTTATCGGTGAAGCCGCCGAAGGACGCCTGAAGGAGTATCGACTCAGCAACGGTTTGCGTCTGGTATTCAGCCAATCTGATCTCAACCCGGGTGACGTGCACTTCAAGGCCTTGACTGTCGGGGGGATGGGCAGTCTGGCGCCTTCGGAGGCGCAAAAGCTGCGTCTGGCGGTGAACCTGGCGGACGAGTTCGGTGCCGGCGAGGTGCCGCAGCAGGCGATCGACTACTATGACAGCGACTATCCTCTGGTGCTTTCCAGTTTGCTGGACGGCCAGACTCAGGGCTTTTCCGGCTGGGCCCACAGGGATGATCTGGCGGCGCTGCTGCAGCTGTTTCGCTTCAAGTTGCAGCAGGTACAGTTTGCATCGAATGCCTTGAAGCACTGGCGCGAAGAGTATCAGGCGACCCGGGCACAATATGCCAATGACCCTGGGGAGCAGTTTGCCCGCACCATAGATGCCAAGCGCTATCCCGGAGTGCCGACGGTTTACAACCCGGATCCCGAGTTGCTGACGACCCTGACCGAGGATGAGCTGCTGGCCGATTATCGCCGTCACATGCTGGGTAATACCGACTTTATTCTGTTCTTTGTCGGCGATATCGACGAGGCGCGTCTCATTCGCCTGGCCGAGCAGTATCTGGCGGGGATTGAGGTAAAAAGGGAGGCGCGCAAGCAATACCAGATTCGGCCGGCGACCCCAAAGGAACGTCTGCAGATGCCTGTCTCCGGTGAGCCCAGAGCCGAAACAGAGGTCTATCTGACCTCCTATCCGCAGCCTTGGTCAGCAAAGCAAGCCTATCAGTTGTCGCTCATGGGGGAGCTTATTCAGGAGCAGCTGAGGCTCAAACTCAGAGAGGAGGCCAGCGGCGTTTATGGGGTAACCGCTTGGTTCTGGCAGGAGCCAGGGGAAGATTTCAGCTCGGGCCGTATCAGCTTCAGCAGCGATCCGGAGCGGGTCGATGAACTGATCCAGCAACTGCATCTGGTGCTCAAGCGGATGGCTGATGAGGGCGTATCGCCCCATTCGCTGGAAAATAAGCGCCGTCAGCGTCAGGACAGGCTGCAGCGGGAGCTTAAATCCAATCTCGGTTGGCTGGAGGCGGTCAGCCAAAGCTATATGACAGTGGGCGGGCCGCAGCAGATAGGACAAAAAGCTCGCTTCAATGAGGAGGTCACAGTCGCTGAGCTGAATAGCCTGCTTAAGCAGTTTATCCGGCAAAGCCGGGTCTTTGAGGCCGTGATGCTACCGGAAAGCGAGTAAAACACAGGCAAAAAAGCGCCACCCCCGGGGTGGCGCTTTTTTGCGAGTTGGAAAGTGTGTGAGTAAGAAGTGATAGAGCGTTGGCGAAAATCTTAGATCTTGCCTCTGAGCTTGGCCAGCACATCTTTTTGTTTTAACTGGCTCATGGCCAAGTAGGCCACAGGCACCACAAACAGCGAGAAGAAGGTGCCCATCAACAAGCCACCTACCAAGACCAGGCCTATGTTTATCCGTCCAAGAGAGCCGGGGCCAGAGGCTATGGCCAATGGGATGGCGCTGAGGATCATCGCCAGCGAGGTCATCAAAATAGGACGCAGCCTTGAGCGGGCGCTGGCCATGGCGGCATCGAGGGCACTTTTGCCGGCCTGACGCTGCTTATTGGCGAACTCGACCAGCAAGATCCCGTGTTTGGTCACCAGGCCTACCAGAGTCAACAAACCTATCTGGGAATAGATATTCATACTCTGGCCAAAGAGGTTGAGAGTCAGCAAGGCTCCCACCAGACACAGGGGCACAGTGAGGAGAATGATCAAGGGATCGACAAAGCTCTCAAACTGCGCCGCCAGGATCAGATAGATAAACACCAAAGCCAGCAAAAACAGTGACTGAGTGCCTGCCTGGGAGTCCATCAGTTCTTTGATTATGCCGTTGTAGGCATAGCCCTGTGATGGAGCCAGCAGCGACGGCAGTTGCTCATCCAGCCAGAGTTTGATCTCTCCCGGGGAGTAACCCGGCATAAGATCGGCGCTGATTAGGGCGGCGTCGCGACCCATAAATGTCTTGATATTCGACTCAGCGGTTGCCTGCTTTATGGTGACAAATTGCGACAGCGGCAGCGCCTCACCCGATTCAGAGGTGACATACAGCTTACTGAGCACATTGAAGTCGCCCAGCATCTCCAGGTTAACCTGAACCTGGATAGGGTAGGTGAAGCCGTCGTCCGAGTGCAGATCGGCGGCTTTGACCGAGCCTAAAAAGGTCGACAGCGCATTGGTCACATCGCTGTAGCTGGCGCCGGAAAGGATCACCGCATTGCGATCTATGCTGAGATCGAAGCGTGGCAAGTCCCTGAGGGTCGAGTTGTTGATATTGGTCAGCCCGGGATAGTCCTCCAGCAGCTTAACCACCTTCTCGGCGGTGTGGGCCAAGGCATCTTTGTCTCTGTCCAGCGTCATCAACTGCAGTTGCAGATTGGTGGGGATATTCAAACCGTCGGCGGAGCGAACACTGAACGACATGTTGTAGGCCGACACCTGCTGTTTGGCTTTGGCTATCAGTTGATCTATCACTTCGGCGGCGGTGTCGCTGCGTTCTCCCCAAGGTTTCAGCAGCACATGGTTGACCGGGCCGCCTTCGATATAAGCCAGATTGGCGGCTACATTGGGGTTGTCATCCATAACGCTGTTGAGCTCGGCGTTGTGATTCAGATGATATTGGCGGCCAACGCCGGTGGGGCCCTTGGCGCTGGCGTCAATAAAGCCGCTGTCTTCTGTGGGCAGCAGTACCTTGGGCATGTACCAATAGAGTACGCCACCCGAAACGACCAGCAGCAAGGCAATTGCGGCCAACAGACGCTTACGGTTGAACCAGAGATCCAGTTCCTGGCTGTAGCGCTCAATCAAACGCTCCAGCCACAACTCGACCCGCTGAAACCAGGCCGGGTGTTTGTGGCTTTGCTGAATCAAATAGGCACTCATCATGGGCGAGAGGGTCAAGGCCACCACCCCTGAGATGATCACTGCCGCCGCCAGAGTGAAGGAAAACTGGCGGAACAGATCGGCCGTCAGTCCGGACATCAAACCTATCGGCAGATAAACGGCAGCCAGTGTCAATGTCATGGCTATGATGGGAAAGATGATCTCCTGGCTGCCCTTGATTGCAGCATTAAAAGGCGTTTCACCTTTTTCTATATGGCGGTAGCAGTTTTCCACCACCACTATGGCGTCGTCCACCACCAGACCTATGGCGAGGATGATTGCCAATATGGTCAGTACATTGATAGTGAACCCCTGCCAGGCCATAACGGCAAATACCCCTATGACACAGACGGGAATGGTGATAATCGGAATCGAAGCGGCTCTGAGTGAGCCGAGAAACAGCACCACAATCAGGGACACCAGCACTATGGCTTCCAGTAAGGTAGAGAATCCCTCTTCGATAGAGGCTTGAATGAAGTCGGCTTGGTTATAGACCAACTGCATCTTGAGACCGGCCGGCAACTGGTGTTGCATCCTGTCGATTTCGGTACGTATGGTTTGCGCCACTGTCACAGGGTTGGCGTTGGCCAGCGGCAGTATTTGCAGCGACATCGCCTGATGTCCGCCAATGCTCAAAAGGCTGGGCCGCAGGTTCTCTTCGCCCATCACGACATTGGCGATATCCTTCACCCGGATTATTTTGCCGCTATCGACCCGGATCACCAGATCGCGAATATCTTCTATGTTTTCAACCTGGCTGAGAGGGTTGATGGAGAAGTCGCGGGACTTGCCCACTATGGTGCCCGAGGTAAAAGTGGCGTTGTAGGTGTTCAGGGTGGCCACCACATCGGCGGCCTTGATATTGAGCGCCTTCATCTGATCCGGGTTCAGCCAAACCCTGGCGGCGCGCTGTGAGCCGCCATAGGGGCCCCATACGGCGCCCACACCGGACAGATGTTTGAATTGAGGTACAAGTTGCTGGCTGATGTAATCATACATCTGCTGCTTGGTCATACCGCCCTCGTTGACAAAGCTGATGATATTGCTGGCAGAATGGGTCGCCGACACGTCATCTGTCACTCTGGGCTTGTCTATCATGCTTTGGGGAAAGTCGTTGATGGCTTCAACGCTGGAGCGCAGCTTGTTCATCAAATTGGTGTATTCGATGTCATCTATCTCTTTGCTGAAGTTGATGGACAGAGTGCAGCTGCCTTCCTGACAGTCGGTGGTCATGGTATCGACCTTATCCAGCCCGGAGGCGGCGTCGATAAGCTTATCGGCGACATTCTCGGACATGAATTCGGCGCTGGCGCCATTGATGGATGCGCTGACCGAAGCCGAGTGAGTGTTGTAGTCAGGGAAGTATTGAATCGGCAGTTTGTCGAAAGACACCAGGCCGATCAGCACTATCATTATGCTGATCACCGAGGCGAAAATTGGGTGGCGAATACAGATTTCCGGCAGGCGCATCAGAGTTGGTCCTCTTCGGTGGCCAATAAGGCATTGGTCA
Source organism: Shewanella algae (assembly GCF_009183365.2). Taxonomy (NCBI): domain Bacteria; kingdom Pseudomonadati; phylum Pseudomonadota; class Gammaproteobacteria; order Alteromonadales; family Shewanellaceae; genus Shewanella; species Shewanella algae. Next base: position 4,024,107 of record NZ_CP068230.1, on the reverse strand, counting down.
GGACTCTGACTTCACCTCCCTCTTGCAGGTTTTGCATGCCTGTTCGCACCACAGTATCTGAGTTTTGCAGCCCCGATTTGATGATGACATAACCGTCATTGGTGTTGCGCCCAAGTGACACAGGGCGCTTGCTGACTTTATCGCCTTGCAGTACCCAGACAAAGCGTTCTTCATTATTGGCAATGACGGAATTTTGTGGCACCAACAAGTGCTTGATCCCCTTGCTGAATATCTGCTTTACGTTGGCAAACATTCCGGGAGCCAAGGCATGATCCGGGTTGCTCAGTTGCGCATGAACCTCCACCCGGCCCGAACTCTCATCGACAGCCGGCGCTACATAGCTGACCAGCCCTTTGAACTCGCGTCCCTTGTAAGCCTCCACTGTGAGATGCACCTCCTGACCGCGCTGCGCCTTGCCGAACTCGACTTGGCTGATGGCAAAATGCACTTCAACCGGATCCAAGCGGTACAGGGTTACCAGAGGTGTCTCTGCGGTTATTTGGGCACCGATAGAGGGAGTAAAGGAAGTTAATTGGCCATCGAAGGGGGCGATGAGGCTGTAATCGGCGAGGGTGGCCTGTTTCTGTTTGAAATCGGCGGCGGCCAGTTGCACATTTTCTTCCAGCTCATCCACATCTTGTTTTGACAGTGAATCCGGCTCTTTGGCCAGCAGGCCTCTGACTCGCTCCAGTTTGGTTTTCGCCAGAGCCAGCGTGCTGCGGGCCTTGTCGACATCGGCTTGCGCCTTGACACTGTCGAGCTCGGCAATCAAGTCACCCTGCTTGACCATGTCTCCGTTTTTGAAGTGGATCGCCGTGAGTTTGGCGCTGGCGTTGAAACTGAGGGCCACAGAGTCGATAGCCCGAATTTTACCGACTTCGTTGGCGACATCTCTAAAGGATGCCTGTTTCACCGCTTCTACGGTTACCGGAGGGGGTTGAACCTCCTGCGCCGAGAGTGATAGGGAAATTGGCAGACAAAAGATCAGTAACCAAAGACTGGAGCCTGAAAGTGTTTTCATAAACGCCCTGTATCATGGATTAAGCGGTAAGCAATTCAGTTTACCTTAATCAGGATCCAGGGCATTCCGACAATTTAAGGCATTGGTGATCTATCTTTGTGATTTTTGATCCCAATAGAGATTTTCAGGCACTAATTTGCCTGAATGTAGCACCCAGGACGCGCAGCTGTGGCAGCCTTGCAACCTGAGTGTTAAATCAGCTTTGCAATATCTTGAGTGGCAGTCCCAGCATGTCATCACCGCTACCGGCCAGATGCCAGATAACAGCCACCAGAGCCGCCACTGTCAGTAGATACCAGACAATGGAAAACACTTGCCCATATCTGTCCAGCGGTAACAGATGACTGTGATGACGCTGTTTCCACTCAAACAGAATCTCGGCGCTGCCTATCAACAACAGGAACCCCAGCAGTGCCAGCCCCAGACTGTAGCTGATAAATACCCCTATGGCAGCACCCAGAATACAGGCGATAAGGCCGATGGCACTGTTCATCGAAAAGCTGATGCTCTTGAGAATATGCCCGCCATCGAGCGGCAAAATAGGCAGCAGGTTGAACAGGTTGAGCAAGGCGTTAAAGGCCGCCAGACCGGCAAAGAAGGGATTGCCTGTGATCCAGTAGGCCACTAAGGCCGCCAGGGACATCAACAGGCCAAAGGTTGGCCCCATGATGGAGATCACCACGTCTTGCCAGCGGGTGTTGATCTTCTCATCGGACAAGGCCAGGCCGCCCATGAAGGGGATGAGGTAGATACCCTTGGTCTTCATGCCAAAATATTTCATCGCCCGGATATGGCCGTACTCGTGAAACACCAGGCAGGCAATCAGAGCCAGGGCAAACTGCAGGGAAAACAGCCAGGAGTAGGCGGCAATACTGGCTCCTGCCAGGACGACCTTGATCACCTTGGCGCTCTTGAGCAGTTTGAAGCCCAGAGACACCAGCCCCACCAGACTCAGTTTCTGCTGTTTTACCGGCGCTATGTCCGGTGTTTGCCGCTCAATATCTTTGCTATTGCGGCTGCCTTCAATCGTGACTTGCTCATCGATGAGCAAGCGATAGCTCAGCTCAAAGGGTTGCCAGTTGAGCTGGGTTTCCAGGCATACCTTGATGCTGCTGCCATCGGCGCGACTGAGGCTGAACTCATGGCTGCCAATGCCTTGGTCATCGGCGCTGGCGGCTTGTTGTGAGACTAATTGGTTATCCCAAAAAAGTTGCTGCCAACCCGCCATGGAACCTTCCAGCCTCAGAGGCTTCCCTAAGCAATCTATTTTCAGAAGTTGCAAATCTATGACTCCGGTGAGAGAAAACGCGCCGATTATACCCATGGGCACCGGGTTTTGTCAGGGAAGGTGCGAACATGTCCGTGGGGGCTCTGCATCGGCTTACAGGTTTGGATACAAGGCGCAGTTCGCAGTAAATGGCCCAAGCCCTTTGCCAGAACGCCTTAGAGACTGTCCAGATAACGCACCATCTCCAGTCCTTGGGGAAAAGTGATAAAGGCTAACTTGGCGACGCAGCAACTGCCGAGCGCGGCGGCGTGCTTTTGCACCAACAGCTTGAGGTCTGTGAGTTCGAGCTGCGTATGGCTCGGGCCTATTTGTGGCAATGAGGCCAGTACAGGTTCGTCACAGCGAATGGCCGGAAGTATGGGATAACATAAGCCGCCGGAATCTATCAGTTGATCGCCCTGGCAACTCAGGTGTTGATTCAGGCAGATATATTCCAGCCAGTCTCTTTCATTCTCGAGATACACCAGTTCGTCCGAATCTGCCGGTTTCAGAATGGCTGGCCAGGCTGGCTGTGTCATAGGGGCTCCAGGAATAAGCTGTCCCCAACACCATATCACAACGGCCTGGCGTTGCGATTAATTATCCCGCGCCGAACCGAGGCCCGGTTTAATATCAGCCGCGACTGCTGTAGTCGAAATGGACTTCTCCGTTTTGGTTTTGAACCACACAGGGGCCATGTTCCCTCTGGGTGCGCTGTTGCGCCGGGCCTATGTGAATTTCCACATTGGAGTAGATATGCTTCAGGGCTTCGACAAAGTAATGGCGATAGTAGCCTTCGGTTTCCGCCTTCAGCAGCTCGAGTTCGGTTTCTTCCCGCACTCGCTCATCATCGACGCGGTGTTTCTCTTCCAGCATCATTTTGACCTGCTCGACCATGGCCGGATCTGCCTGCCATTCGCTCTTGGGTGGCAGTTTTCTCAGTCTGGCTTCCATATCCAAACCGGCTACCACCAAAATCCGGACACTTTCTTCCAGATCTTTGAGGTTTTGGCGGTACTCTCCCAAACGCATGGCGCAGAAGAGATCTGTCTTGGTATCCGCTGTAGCGCCTATGGCGACGGCCTTGATGCCTTTTTCCGCCTTGGCAATTCCTCCCACCAGATCTCCGCGGCGGCCGTTGGCGTCGCTGACTGTGAGTTTACTGTCGGTACGGCTATTGCTGTGCAGCAGCTGCTTGGTCACCAGGATATCGCCCTGGCATTGGAGATCGGAATATTGCACAAACTGGGCCGATATCTGCCCCTTGGCTCTGATTTGGGTCGACAACTCATTGGCGCGGATCTGCCTGCCTATGATGCCCTTGCTGACGGTTACATCCCCTTCGGCCATCAAGGATGCCGAGTCGACAAAACCCATTACAGTGATATCGCCACTGCTCTTGACCTGCATCCCCTCGTGGACGTCGCCACTGATAAGGATACTGCCCTTGAAGTCGACATTGCCGTAGCCCACGTCCACATCTTTTATCTGCAATACATCATCTACCTGCATGCCGTTGCGGACTTCCACCGGCTGACCGGCAACCGTGGCGATAAGCTTGTTGCTGTCTTTGGCGCTGAACTCTGTACCTTTGCCGGCCACCATATCCAGATCTTTCCCCGGCTTGGCCGGCAATACTTCGCCGAAGACATTGTATCCTGGGGTTCCTTGAGTGGCGGGGATCCTTTCCATCAAGAGATCGCCGGCATTAACCATGATGACTGCGCCCAGGTTGCGCATGTCCACTGTGCCATCCTCCCGCTCCTGTGGGTGCAGCAGGCGCTCACGGGCCAGGGGCACTTTGCGATCCAATCTGGCATGGTTGCCGTTCACCGCCACCTTGCCACAGGCAATAGTGCCTTCTATGGTTTCGCCCGGTTTACTCTGCTTCAGGCGTTTGAGCATGGTTTCTATCTTGATTTTCGACAGTCCCATGCAGATCTTCTCTTCTTTCAGGCGGCGAAGAATGTCCGGCAAGGTGATCTCTTTACCGCCCCAGGCGGCAGTGAGGGTCATACCGGCTTGCATCTTATCTTTACTGGGCTGGAGTGATATCTGGCCGTCACGGCGCTCGGCTATCTGAAAGAACTGCTCGAACTGACCATCTTCTTCGGCGTAAAGCTTATTGACGTCCTTGACGGCTTTGGCGATTTGACTGTCCAGCGGACAGAGATTGGCGAAGTCTGGTAGGGCCAACAGATGACGTATGGCTTCCTCGGTCACGGGGCCATGGGTTTTGGGGATGAGCCTCAGCTCGGCAAATTGCTTATTGCTGCTGAGTTCAACGAGATCCGGCGCCAGCATATTAAAGTTATCCAGGTTAGTTATACCCTTCCTTTTCGAAGTTTAAACATCGAGTACCAAGCTGTTTGTTGACGCCATAACTATGCTATGGCGAGACAACAGGCGCGTATCGACTGAATCAACTCCTGTACGGAATGGTACTATTATTATTTTCCCGACTGCTGTTGAGTATAGCAACATAAGCTCGCCAAAACGAAGCCTGTTGTTAACATATTATTAGCAGTTGCTCAAAAGATAATAGCCCTGAATACTTATAAAAATCTTTGATCTCTTAGCGAAAAGTTACCAAAATTGCCCGGCGTTACTTTTTGTTACTGATATTCCGGTAAAGCTTGTATTTGTTGTTTTCGGCAATCACGTTCACGTTACCGAAATGGGCCGCGATTGTGTCGCTGTAGGGCAGGTGACGATTGGCCACTATCTGCCATACTCCTCTGTCCCTTAGCCTGTTGGCGCTGTCGGCGATAAAGCTTTCGGCAATATGGGTGGTGGCTGCCAAGCCATCGTGAAACGGCGGGTTGGAGATGATGGCGTCGAACTCGCCCTGAGTGGCGCTCAATCCATCGGATGGATAGACTTTGGCGCTCAGGCCGTTGGCCTTCAGTGTCAGCTCACAGGACAGCAGTGCCATGGCGTTGATGTCGACACAATCCAGATTAAGCTCAGGTTGAACCTTGAGCAGGGCGGCGGCAATCACTCCGGCGCCGCAGCCAAAGTCCAGTACCCGTCCCTCGAGCTTGGGCAGATGAGACAGCAACAGCTCAGTGCCCAGATCCAGGCGTTTTTCACTGAATACCCCGGCCATATTGCAGATTTGTATGTCCCCTTGGGGAGTGGGCAAGCTGTAATGGCTGACAAAGGCTTCAATATCCAGCGCAGTTGGGCTGGCGATGGCCTCGGCGGCAAACAGTAGGCAGTGACGGGCGTTGTCCAGTTTGGCCGCATTGCTGAACCAGCGGCTTTGCTGTTTGGCAAACGACCTTATCCCGCCTTTGTTTTCCCCTATGACCAGTAGTTGACCTCCCGGTTGCAGGTGCAGCGCCGCCAGTTCCAGCAGATAAGCGAGCAGCGGCTTGGCCTTGGGGTAGTAGACCACAACCGTCTCGAACCTGTCAGTATGGGGCAACTGGTGGCCAAAGTAACAATGGAGCTCGGCCTTGGCTTGCGACTTAAGCTGTTGGAAGTGATTGAAATCCAGCGCCATGGCATCGACTCTGGGGCACAGGTTCAAAAGCTCTCTGGCGCAGCTGTCGCTCTCATGGTTGAGCAGCAGCAGGCTTTGGCCTTCAAATAGCGCACTGTTGCGCAGCAGTAATTGCGATGGCGGTGTCAGCAACATTGGGGACTTCCAAGGATAAAATCTGCCGCGCATTATAGCCAATCAGTGGCGGCAGCGGGCAAGAGTTATGGCCGGCAAACATAAAAAAAGCGGCCAAGGCCGCTTTTTGCAAGGTTAAGCATTACTGAGCAGCCCTTTGCCCCTTGGGCAGTAAGCTTATCAGTTTGGAGGCTATATCCGTGTTGTCCTGGTTGCCGATAAACAGTTCGGCGCCCGGGCCTGTGGCAAACACCTGCACATCTGTGCCGGTATGGCCGCCAGTGGTCCAGCCTGTGTTGGAGCGGCGATCCACTTCCTGTTTGATAGCGCTGGCCAGCGTCTCTTTGCCTTGCATTCTGGCCTTGGTCAATTGTTCAAGCAACGCGGGTTCCAGCTCAAAACCCAGGCCTTGAGCCAGCGGCGCTTGCCAGTCTTCTGCGGTCAACGCTGCGGCGGCCAGGGTATCAATACTGGCAGACAGCCCCTTGAGCACCTCTGGGTTCCAGGCATATTTGCCCTTGCTGCCGATGGAGAGACCACCGGTATTGTGATCTGCGGTGGCCACCATCAGGGTATTGGGGTTTTGGCGCACGAACTGTTCGACCACTTCCATGGTATGGGCAAATTCATCCATCTCCGCCATGGCGGCGGCGATGTCGTTGTTGTGACCGGCCCAGTCGATCAGGCTGCCTTCAACCAGCAACACAAAGCCGTTGGGGTTTTGTGACAAGAGCTCCAGTGCCTTGCCTGTCATGGTGCTGAGGCGATGGCCGTCCTTGTCGTCCAGCACCCAGGGTAGTTGCACTTCGGCAAACAGGCCCATTACCTTGGGCTGTTTGATGCTTTCAAGCGCGCTGAACTCCTGCAAAATTTGATAGCCCTTGGCATCAAACTTGGCCAGCAGCTCCTGATCGAAGTATTTCTGGCCGCCCCCCAGCATCACATCGGCATCCGTCTCCAGATACTTGTTGGCCAGCTCGACATAGTTTTTGCGACTTTCGCTGTGAGACAGAAAGGCCGCCGGCGTGGCGTGATTTATCTGGGAAGTGACCGCCACTCCCGTGCTCATGCCCCGCTGCTTGGCCTTTTCCATTATGGTCGGGATCGGCTGCTTCTGGGGGTCGACCGAGATGGCGCCGTTATAGCTTTTTACTCCGGTTGCCAGCGCAGTTGCCGCGGCGGCGGAGTCGGTGACATAGCCACTGACTCTGGCGGGGTAGGTACTGGCCATACCGACCAACAGGCGATCAAATACCGTCTGTTCTATCTCTTCGGTATCCGGGTTGTCATTGAAATACCGGTAGGCGCTGGTATAAGCCGGCCCCATGCCATCACCGACCATGATCACGATATTTTGTGGTCTGGAAGGGGCGGGATTGGGCAACTGATTGGCATCGGCTGCCAGTGGCAGCAGCAATGACAGCCCCAGCAATGCGCCCGTGAGTTGGCTCAGTTTCATCAGAGTCTCATCCTTGTTGTTTTTGTTGCAGTCTTTGCTCAATGGCATTCATCAGCATGCCGGTGATATTGACATCGAAAGCCGCTTCAATCTCTTTGATGCAAGTTGGGCTGGTGACATTGATTTCGGTGAGCTTATCCCCAATCACATCCAGACCGACGAAGATCAGGCCACGCTTTTTAAGCTCAGGGCCCAGGGCTCTGGCAATGGCCCAGTCACTTTCAGACAGAGGCTGGGCAACACCGCTGCCACCGGCCGCCAGGTTACCGCGGGTTTCACCCTTCTTGGGGATACGCGCTAAACAGTAGGGTACAGGTTCGCCGTCGATGACCAGAATACGCTTGTCACCCTTGGTGATCTCGGGAATAAACACCTGCGCCATGGCATAGTTTTGGCCGTAATCTGTCAGGGTTTCTATAATAACCCCCAGGTTGGGGTCGTCCTGCTTGACCCTGAATATGGATGTGCCGCCCATGCCGTCAAGCGGCTTGAGGATCACATCGCCATGCTGGGCATGGAAAGCGCGTAACCGCTGCGGGTCGCTACTGACCAGTGTGGTGGGGGTAAATTGGCTGAACCAGGCGGTAAACAGCTTTTCATTGGCATCACGCAGGCTCTGTGGCTTGTTGACTATCAATACCCCGGCCTCTTCGGCGCGCTCCAGCATGTAAGTGGCGTAGATATATTCGGTATCGAACGGTGGGTCCTTACGCATCAGAATCACATCCAGCTCCTTGAGCGGCGTGTCGGTCGCTTCACCCAACTGGTACCAATCAGTGGGATCTTCCCGAACCTTGAGCGGCCGCATCTTGGCCCAGGCTTCACCCTGCAGCAGTGCCAGATCCTGCATCTCCATATAGAAGAGCTCATAGCCGCGGGACTGCGCCGCCAACAACATGGCGAAGCTGGAGTCTTTCTTGATGTTGATATCCTTGATGGGGTCCATCACTATGCCGAGCTTGATCATGATGCCTTTCCTTTATTCGTTGCGCCCTCAGGGCGGAAAATGGTTAGCCCAGGTCGCCGAATCTGAGCTGCAATGCGGTAATGGCGGTTAGCGCCGCGGTTTCGGTGCGCAGTACTCTGGGGCCGAGCAGGACTTCGGTAAATGCCTGGGTTTCTGTCATGGCAATTTCCTGCTCCGACAGGCCGCCTTCCGGACCTATCAAGAGCCGCACCTTGTTGTTTGGCAGTTCAAGGCCATTGATGCCGTGAGCGGCTCTGGGATGCAGATTGAGTTTCAGTGCCGTTGTCGGCTCGGCGCACCAGGCTGCCAGCTCCATTACCGGTCTCACTTCAGGGACCCGGCTACGGCCGGATTGCTCACAGGCGCTGATAACAATTTTTTGCCACTGCTGCAGTTTCTTTTCCAACCTGTCGCCGCTGAGTTTAACGCCGCAACGCTCTGAAAACAGTGGCGTGATGGTGTTAACCCCCAACTCTACCGATTTTTGTAAGGTGAAGTCCATGCGATCGCCGCGGGAGATCACTTGCCCAAGGTGCATATCCAGGGGGGACTCAGAGGGATTGTCCATGGCAGACAGCACGTGTACATCCACGGCTTTCTTTCCGGCGCTGACGATAGTGGCCGGATAGTCTTTGCCGTCACCATTGAACAGGCTTATCTGCTCGCCGCTGCTCATGCGCAGCACTCGGCCGACATGGGCGCTGGCGTCATCATCCAATGACAGAACTTGGCCTGAGGTTATCGGGCCTGTGTGATAAATTCTCGGCACTCTCATGCTCTGTATTCCTTAGGCTTATTCTGCGCTGCCGCTGAGGCCGCTTTGGTTGCAGGCTTTCTGCACCAATGGGTTGTGATTGCCCTGAGAGGCGGCTATTGCCTGATCTCGCCGGCACTCAATAGTATCAACTGGATAGCTTTTGTCCCACGCCTTGAACAACTTTAATTGGCTGGAGGCTATCTTGAGCCCATAGGTCTGCTGCATATAGAGGTAGGTACGGGCGATGCGTCCTCTTGCCTGCGCCGGTGGCTCTGCCTTGCGGCCCTTGAAGTCGACTGTCATCTGACACTGGCCATATTGGTTTGGCTTGGCGTTCCACTGACTGAACCTGAAGTTGGATCTGTCGCCATTGACCTCTCCCACGGCCGGCACCAGATTGTGCAGGTCGGCCTCCATGCGCTTAAAGGTCTTATCTTTGCTGCTGCAGTTCTTACGGCCGCCGTTTTGCCAGCACTGTAACTGATGGCCAAACTCCCAGGCAGGTACTATGTGCTCCCATTCGATGCGGTTGGCACGGGTCTCTTGTTTGCGAATCTGATAACCGCAACTTGCCAAATCCGGCTGCCATTTCTTGCCTTCCATTTTGATGGCGCAGCCACAGTAGAAACTGACTGCCGGCAGCGTTTGACTGTAAATCACCTTGGCGCGTTTCTTGGCTTCGGAAAAACTGCTTGGATGGCTGGGCGATGCCAGCACAGAAGAGGCCGCCAAAAGCAGCGGCAGGGCCACAAGTGGCCGCAGGTGCAATGAAATCACGCTATTCCCTAAAATCATAACTTCGGGCGCCGACAGCCGATACCTCAGGTGCCAGACTTGGAATTGTTGCAGCAGATAGTAAAAGAAGCCGCCAGGCTTGGCAACTTGGCTCAGGATGGCTGAGGGCTAAGCAGTTGGCCGCAGCGGCGGCATTGATATTTAGCCTGGCCCCGCACGACCTTGTTATGACGGCGAATGCTAAGCTCTACTACACCGCAGCCACATTGATAGGGCAGGGTTCTGGGTTTGACCGAGCTGATATCCATCGAGTGAGTGGTACGCGGCGCCAGGCCATAAATCCGCCGCATCAGGCTCTGCCACTCCTTGCCATGAGGTCGGGTCTTGCCATGTAGTTGGAAACAGAGCAGGTGACAGATTTCGTGTGGAACCACCTCATGGGTGAAGGTGTGCAGGTTTTGCTCCAGTAGCACCGGATTGAAGCGCAAGCGGTTCTCGGTTGGATGAGCGGTACCGGCGCTGCGGCCTCGCAGGGCAAAGCTGACCGAAGGGCGCTTTAGCGCTCGGCCCAGGGCGGCCTCCGCCTTGAGATAGCAAAGCTCTATTGCATCGAGCACGGCCTGCTGCGCCTCACTAGCGGCAACTTCAGGCTGTGGCTCAGGTGCTTGGTTGTATTCAGAGGTGCCGGCGTTTTTAAGGGATCTGAACAACTGACTCAGCATGAGAAACTCAAATTGGCATGAATTGGTGGCAAATAAGCAGAGGCGCAACTGCGCCTCTGTTGAATCAGGGATTATAAACTTTTGGCCGCCGCTGTCAGCATGGCTTTGACCTGCTCGACTATCGCTTCTTCGGTAGCGGGCTCGAAACCGGCAATTCTCGGGGTATGAATATGCCCGGTGGGAATGCGGCTGCCGAGTTGGTTTTGCAGCAGGATAGCCCGGTAAGAGATCTCATTGGACAGGTAACCGCCGCCAGACCCCTCCACCGAAGTGCTGTTTTGCAATTCGCTCAGGCTGCTTGCCTGAAACTCGCCACGGGAAAGGGTGCTGACAGTATGGTTGTCGTTGGTTTTCCAGCGGCCGTTTACGTTCTGCATGGCTGCTACCGGCAGGGAGAACTCGACAAACTCAGGACCATTGAGGGTGTCGTTTTCCAGCTTGGGTGGCAGAGGTCGCTGTTTACTGGCGCCGGTAAAAACATTGCGGTTGTCCGGGGCTTCGGCGCTGCGGTTGCGGCCCGGAAAGCGTTCCAGATCGAAGTCGCTGCGCCCCATACTGACAGTGACCACCATGTCGACACTCTTGTCGCGATAAACTGGGGTTAACAGCGACTCTATGATGCCCTCATCAAAGTCGGCGAAACGTACCGGGATCATCACTGTCTCTATCTGTGCCTGGCGGCCGTTAACCGAGAAGCGGTAACCATCCAATGCCAGGGCAACCAGACCTGAAGGGTTGCTCTGCTCTATATTGCGATCGAGAAAGAAGGGGTCGAATCCGGTCAGCAGTATCTTGATGCTGGCATCATCCTTAAAGTCAATATCGCTGAAGCCTCGGGATGACTTTTCCACCGCCTTGGTCAGTATTTCTCTTTGCCAGGAGGCGATATTGAACTTGGGCGACTGTTTGCCCAGCTCTGCTCGCATCTGCAACCGGCTCCAGTAAAGGGAGCGGTCGTCGTTGTGACCTGACTGCACATCTCTGACCGCCTGTTGCCACAGGCGTTGCCCCTGGTGCGCCACCATCTGGGTAACCTTGAGCTCATCGGTATGTTGACGGTATTTCGTTACCAGATCATCTGTCAATGCCTGATAGCGCTGGACGACTTGGGGCATTTTTTCGTTGGCGGCAGGCAGGCGATCCTCTTCGACACCGGCCTGAGCCGACAGAGAAACCAGAGTACCCGACAGCAGGGCTATGGCCAGGCTGGGCTTAAACATGGCAGTTCCTTTCGCTTATAGAGTTGTAAAGTTAGGGAAGGTGCGAATAAGTCCTCGTGGCACTCTGGCTTGCACAGCAATTGGCGTTCAAGGCATCTGACGGAAGGCATGCCGGGGCCTGTCGAAGTCAGATAACGCAGAGAGCCGGTTGCTGTGAAAGCCCCGAAGGGCGTGGTTTACAGGTCTGCCTGCTGTGTTGTGCTTCTTGCAAAGGACTAAGGCCATTTGCTGCGAACCACGCCTTGCATCCAGGCCTGTAAGCCGACGCAGAGCACACATGGGACTTGTTTGCACCTTCCTCAAGTATGCAACACTCGCCAGCAACTGGAAAGCTATCTGTTACCTTGCCAGATTGTTGCCACAATTGAGCAGGGCTTTGCCAGACCATTATTCACCCCAGGGCTGTATGCTTGTTGCTTTGACCGCCGGGAATAATAGGGGAATGAGATGAATAAAGGTTTGCACAGAAAGCGCCTGAGTAAGCGTTTGCTGCTGCCCATGTTGCTGTGTTTATTGGCTCAACAAACGCAGGCTGTGGCAGCTGAGCAGACCAAGGTCTGTGACGTCGGCTCTGAGGTCACGGCCGAGGGGTGGCAAGAGGTACGCCGCTGGGACAAGCTGTTCGAATCCGCCGGTGTTAAAGGCAGTTTACTGCTTTGGGATCAAAAGCGTTCTTTGGGGCTCTCCAACAATCTAAGTCGCGCCGCCGAAGGCTTTATTCCGGCTTCCACCTTCAAGATCCCCTCCAGCCTTATTGCGTTGGAAACCGGGGCGGTGCGCGATGAAACCAGTCGTTTTAGCTGGGACGGAAAGGTTCGTGAAATTGCCGCCTGGAACAGGGACCAGAGTTTTCGCACCGCAATGAAGTACTCTGTGGTGCCTGTATATCAGCAGTTGGCCAGGGAGATAGGCCCCAAAGTGATGGCAGCTATGGTGCGGCAGCTGGAATATGGCAATCAGGATATCGGTGGCCAAGCGGACAGCTTCTGGCTCGACGGCCAACTGAGAATTACAGCATTTCAACAAGTGGATTTTCTAAGGCAACTGCATGACAACAAGTTACCTGTGTCCGAGCGCAGCCAGCGAATTGTCAAACAGATGATGCTGACCGAAGCGAGTACTGACTATATCATTCGTGCCAAGACAGGCTATGGTGTGCGGCGTACGCCGGCCATAGGTTGGTGGGTCGGTTGGTTGGAGTTGGACGACAACACTGTCTATTTCGCCGTTAACCTGGATCTGGCCTCGGCCAGCCAGTTACCGTTGCGCCAACAACTGGTGAAACAGGTGCTCAAGCAGGAACAGCTGCTGCCTTGAGTCTGGCTGGCACGGAATAGAGAGCCAAGACATAAGTCAGAGAAGGCCAACTTGTGTGCTGTGTTATCTGACTTCGACAGGCCCCGGCATGCCTTCAGTCAGATGCCTTGAACGCCAATTGCTGTGCAAGCCACTCTTTACATCACGAGAGTGCCACGAGGACTTATTCGCACCTTCCTTCATCTGCAAAGATTGGCTACATCATCAAAGATTGCAGCGACTCCTGACTGTTGAAGCGCTTGGTAAAGAAGTCCAGAAACACACTGATATTGGTCGCCAGTTGTCGACGGGAGGAATAGACGCCATAGACCTTGAAGGGTTCTATGGGCCACTCCTGCAGCAGCGGCACCAGGGCGCCGCTGGCCAGCTCGTTCTTGCATACCGAATGGGACAACATGGCGATGCCAAAGTCATCCAGTGCCAGTTGCTTGACCATGATGGCACTGTTCACTCGAGTGCGGCGCCTGAAGCTGGCCATGGTTTTGCGGCTCCCCTTGCCCAGCGGCCAGATGGGGGCCGAGCGTGAGGTACCCAGCAAGATACCATCGTGACGGGCCAGATCTCTTGGGGTTGCCGGCGTTCCTTTGGACTTGAGATAGCCGGGGCCAGCCACCAGAATCGGCTGACGTTCAAACAGGAGCCTGGCGACGAGATCCGAAGGCTGCAGCGGGCCATACTTGATGGCGATATCATAGCCTTCGCCCACCAAGCCCACATCGGCATCGGTAAACTGAACATCCAGTTCGACCCCGGGATAAAGCCGCATAAAGCCGCTGCAGAGATTGGCTATCAACTCTTGGCTGAATGAAACCGGGATTGCAATCCGCAATGAACCGGAAACATCATTATGGGTATTCTCGATTGTGGCCTTTGCCGCTTCCACTTCGTTGCAGATGCTGTCACAGTGTTGATAAAAGAGCGCGCCCACCTGAGTGAGGCTTATTGAGCGGGTATTTCGTTGCAGCAGACGGACCCCAAGCTGTTGTTCCAGTTGGGCGATTTTTCGGCTAATGGTAGACTTTGGCAGGCCGGTTTCACGGGCCGCCTGAGAGAAGCCTTCTGCTCTGACCACTGCTGCAAATAGGAGCATCCCATTCAAATCTGGCATGTTTTTATTACTGTCTCAAAAATGGAACATAGCGTCTAAGGCAGTTTAATGGCATTTGACGGGATAACAAAGGTATATTTATTGGCTAAAAAATTTCAGAGGCTTAGCAGAGGATCGATAGATGACCAGCAAGAAGCAGCCCGCAAACACGACTCAAGCCCAGACTCCGGATCCCCTGTTTCTGCAGGCGGAGCATTTGGCTAAGGATTTTTCGCTGTTCCCAGAGCACAGCAAACAGAGCCTTTCTGAAGAGATAAAGGGTCTGTTGGATGACGATGCCATCCAGAGTAACTTAAAGTCATTGGCGCAGTTGGATGTGGATGGCTATGTTGCCAAAGTTATCCAGCCTACCCAGGACAAGAACCGCCCAGGTGCCAAGCGAATCATTGCCGATCTGAAAGGCAAGATGATCGCCGAGAGCCACAACGGCCCATTCTACAGCGCCGAAATAGAGCTGAACTTTGGTGGTCGTAACCGCCGAATCGGCTTTATCGCCCAGGAGCGCACCACGGCCAACGGTGCCTGGATGCCGGAGCACCACCTGCAGGCCTGTGAGGCGATTCGTCATTTTGCCGAATTGTCCATGCCTATCGTTTACCTGATTGATACCCCCGGAGCCGATGCCGGTGAGGTGGCCAACAGCCACAACCAGGCGCATTCTATTTCCAAGGCGATTGCCGAGAGTGCCAACGTCGATGTGCCGACTCTGGGTATAGTGATTGGCGCCGGCTACTCGGGTGGTGCTATCCCACTGGCGGCGGCCAATATACTGTTGTCGCTGCGTGATGGTATTTTCAACACCATTCAGCCTCAGGGCTTGCAGAGCATCGCCCGCAAGTACAACCTTTCATGGCAGGAGTGTGCCAAGTCTGTGGGCGTGTCCCCGGAAGAGCTCTATACCTCAGGTTGTATCGACGGCATTGTGGATTTCTCTCCTTATGATCGCGACGAGCGTCAGCACAACCTGCGCCGCGCCATCATCAGCGCCATCGAAGCCATTGAACGTGCCGCAGTGCAGTTTGTAAAAGAATCCGATGACCTGCGCGAACACTATGATCGCAGCCTCAAGCGTTTCCTCGAACCTTCCAAGAGCCTCAAGGCATTGGAGTCCAACGCGGAAATGTCGGTTGCCATCAGCCCGACCATGCACCTTAACCTGTTCGGCAGCGCCTACCGTTATCTGCGTTATTTGACTCTGCGTAGCCGTATTCACTCCATCTCCATGGATCAGTATGGTCGCTTGTCCAAGGTGAGTGTGCCCGAAGGGGATCTGTTGGCCCGGATCCAGAAGGAGCAGGAGAAGGTGTTCCAGGCTTGGCTGTCCAGCCCGGATAAGCTGGTTTACGACGAAGAACTCAACAAGCTGTGGAGTAACTTCATCTCCAAGCGTGATGATGTTTCCACCGAGCGTAACATGCTGACCCGTCTGATCCTGGGTGAGCCGAAAGAGAACTACAAGAAGGCCCGTAAGGCGCTGCTGTTCAACATTGGTTGGTCTTTGTATCACCGTTGGAAGAGTAATGCCGCCAACAACTTCAAGGGGCTTATCCACTATCTGGAAACTCTGCCGGCAGAAGTGACTCAGGCGCCTTGGCCTGAACTGAACCAGCTGACAGTACTGGATGTAGTGGTCAATGAAGAGCTGCGTGAAGACTTCATTTGGCAGTGTTACAACATCCTGATCTTTAACGCGCTGTACGACAATGTCGTGGGTAACCTGGCCTCTATCGCCAAGGAAGCCATGATGGCCAAGAGCCTGTCGCGTCAGTCTGTTGATGGCCTGCTGCACAAGTCTATCGACCGGGCGATTTCCACACAGGATACCGCCAACGACAAGAGCAAGTTCTACAAGTGGCTGAAGTACTTCATGTCACAGTCCAACCGTGCCGAACTGCTGACCAAGACAGAGCAGTGGAAGAGCGTGGGCTTCCCACAGCTGAACGATTCGCTGTTCGTTATCCTGACTTACTTCTTCGAGCGTCTGCTGCCGGAATACTTCGACAGCGAAGAGGATAAGGGCAAGTACACAGGTGCCATTAACCCGGTGCGTATCGGTCGTCGTAAGGACTTCTGGAACCGTTTGACCATGGGTTACCAGGATCTGCTGATCCAGAAGGTGCTGCGTGACGAGAAGAAAGCCGGCAATATGACCTGGGAAAATATCATCGCCAAGTTCTTCAAGAACTTCGATGAGATCAATGGCGACAAGATGTCGGCCAACCTGCTCAACTTCCCGGGCTTCCGTCTCTCTATTGAAGATGCACTCGACAAGGGCATTCGCCCCTGTGGTTTGATCACGGGTCTGGCGGACTTTGAACATGGCGGCAAGGCGCTGCGTGTCGGGGTTGCTGTATCCAACACCGCCTTCCAGGCCGGTGCCTTCGATATGGCCAGTGCCGAGAAGTTCTCTGCGCTGCTTATTGAGTGTGCCAAGCGCAGGCTGCCGGTGATCTGCTTTATCAGCTCCGGCGGTATGCAGACCAAAGAGGGGGCTGCTGCGCTGTTCTCCATGGCCGTGGTGAACGACCGTATTACCCGTTTCGTGCGTGACAACGAATTGCCTGTGCTGATGTTCGGTTTCGGTGACTGTACCGGTGGAGCCCAGGCATCCTTCGTGACTCACCCTCTGGTGCAGACTTATTATCTGTCCGGTACCAATATGCCGTTTGCCGGTCAGATGGTGGTACCAGCTTACCTGCCATCCACTTCGACTCTGTCCAACTACCTGTCCAAGGTGCCCGGGGCGATGAATGGCCTGGTCAACAACCCATTCAGCACTCAGCTCGATGAACAGCTCAAGAGCATAGATCCTCTGATGCCTATGCCAAGCGCCGAGATAAGTGATGTGCTGACCAATGCTCTGTCGACCCTGGTGGTTGAAGTTGAAGAGGTCAGTGAGGAGATAGTACAGGACGATCCTCGTGCCCTGATGAAGCCTATCGACAAGGTGCTGGTACATGCCCGAGGCTGTACTGCGGTGAAACTGATCCGCAAGGCCCACGACAATGGCATTAATGTGGTACTGGTGGCGTCCGATCCTGATATGACTTCGGTTCCCGCCGACATGCTCAAGGAAAACGACAAGCTGGTTTGTCTCGGCGGTAACACTTCCGACGAGTCCTACCTGAACGCTTACTCAGTGTTGAAAGTGGCCGAGTATGAGCAGGTAGACGCACTGCACCCAGGTATCGGCTTCCTGTCGGAAAGCCCACAGTTCGCCGCCCTGTGTGTGAACAACGGCGTGAACTTTGTTGGCCCAAGTGTGCACTCGATGACAACCATGGGTAACAAGTCCAACGCCATCAAGACCTCTCAGGCGCAGAATGTGCCCGTGGTACCAGGCTCTCACGGTATTCTGACCAACGCCGAGCAAGCGGTTAACGTGGCCAACGAAATCGGCTACCCAGTGCTGCTCAAAGCGGTACAAGGTGGTGGCGGTAAGGGTATCCAAGTGGTTAAGCGCCCCGAGGATATGATTGGCCTGTTCCAGAAAACCTCCACCGAAGCGGCTGCCGCCTTTGGTAATGGTGACCTGTACCTGGAAAAATATGTGACTTCACTGCGTCACATCGAAGTCCAGTTGCTGCGTGACAAGTTCGGCAACACCAAGGTACTGGGTCTGCGTGACTGCTCGGTGCAGCGTAACAACCAGAAGGTGATTGAAGAGTCCGGTTCCACCATGCTGCCTGAAGAACTCAAGCAGAGAGTGATGGAATACACCCGTGCTCTGGGTGATGCCACCGACTATATGGGCGCAGGTACCGTTGAGTTCATCTATAACCTGGATGCCAACGAAGTCTACTTCATGGAGATGAATACCCGTCTGCAGGTAGAGCACCCGGTAACCGAAGCGACTTCCGGTATTGATATCGTCAGCGCGCAATTCGATGTGGCAGCCGGTCGCTCCATTGAAGATCTGCAGCCGCAGGAAATTGGCTATGCGATGGAAGTGCGGGTGACAGCCGAGAAGGCTGCTCTGGATAGCCAGGGCATACTGCAGCTGGTGCCAAACCCGGGGCTTATCACTGAGTGCGTGATGCCCGAGCGCGATGATGTGGAAATCATCTCTATCGCGGCCGATGGCAAAGAAGTGTCGCCATACTACGACAGCCTGATTGCCCAGATCATCATCCGCGGTGAAAGCCGGGACGATGTGATTGCCAAGATGTATGACTATCTGGATCAGGTGGTCATCAAGGGGATCGCCACCAACATCCCGCTGCTGAAGCGGATCCTGGCCGACGAGACCTTCCGTGAAGGCGTGTATGACACCAACTATCTGCCGCGCCTGATGGCCGAGCTGGATATCCCAGCCCTGATCGCCGAAATGGAAGCCGCCGCCGAAACTCAAGGTGTGGATACCGAATCGCTGCGTGTGGGTGAGTCCAACGAGCTCAAGGTGTTGGCTCAGGGCGCGGGTATCTTCTATACCTCTCCGGCGCCGGGCGAAGCCGACTTCGTCAAGGAAGGCGACATAGTGACTGTCGATCAAACGCTGGCACTGACCGAAGCGATGAAGATGTTCTCTCAGGTGACACTGGCAGGCTTCAACCGCAAGGGTGCCGAGCTGTATCCAGAGGATAAGAAATACCGCATTGAGCGGATCCTCAACAGCAATGGCCAACAGGTCTCTCAAGGCGATCTGCTGTTTGTGGTCTCCCCTGTGGAAGACTGAGGCTGCTGATTGTCAGTAACCCGAAAAGACCCGCCATGTGTGGGTCTTTTGTTTCTTAACGGTTGGATTCAATTTCAGATGGCGCAGCATATGACCAGAAGCTGATGTTTTTGAACTAATATTGAATGTATCCTGAATCGCCGGAGCTTACAGATTGCTGAGATATTTGTGGCCCATATTGTTTGGCAGCCTTTTACTGGCAACGGCCGCAGTCAATGCAGTCACGATTCCCTATTGTGTCGACCCCGACTGGATGCCCTATGAAGGCATAGACCAAGGCAAGCACGTGGGGATCTCTTCCGGCTTTCTTGAGCTTATCGATCAGCAGACAGATTGGCAGTTTCAGCTGGTGCCCACTGAAAGCTGGCAACAGACATTAGCCTACTTGAAGCAGCAACGCTGTGTATTCACCCCCATGCTCAACTACACTCCCAGGCGCGCTGAGTTCTTATATTTCAGCGATATTTATAGCCGTTCTCCCAATGTGTTGGTTTCCCGCCGCGAGCAACCCTTTCTGCAAAGTATGGAACAGGTCGGTGATAGAAGCCTGGCGATCCCCAGAGGCTACCGCTTGCTGGATTATGTGCGCCAGAACTATCCCAAAATCCGCATTATTCTGGCCGAGACAGAGCAGCAGGGATTGGAGATGGTCTCCAGCGGTGAGGCGGATCTGTTTATCGGCTCTATGTATTCCATCAATGCCCGCATTCAGCAGAGTGGGTTGTTCAATCTCAAAATCGCCGGTTGGGCCGGGCCAGAGGATCAGTTCCGGATGGCGGTAACAGAGAATGCCAAATGGATGTTACCCGAGCTCAATCATTTACTGGCGCAGATTTCCGATGAACACAGGGCCAGGCTGTACCGGCAGTGGAGCAATATGGCGGTGCTGGAACAGACAGATTACCGAATGTTCTGGCAGTTGTTGGCGGTGGCAACATTGATCTTCGGTGCCTTGCTGGCACGTAACCGCTGGATTAGTAAATACAACCGCGAGTTGACAGCCAAGAATCAACAACTGGAACAATTGCGCAATCAGTTGCTGGAAACCAACAGAGAACTGGAGTTCATTTCGACCCATGATCCTTTGACCAAGTTATATAACCGTCACTATTTCCACCGACACTTCGCCGCCGAACACCGCAGTAACTCGGCGCAAGGGCACACGTCGCTGATAGTAATAGACATAGATTTTTTTAAAGAGATCAATGATCGTCATGGCCACAGTGTGGGAGATTCGATTCTCAGCGAACTGGCGGCTCTGCTCAAAGATGGGGCCCGTGAACAGGATCTGGTGGCACGCTGGGGTGGTGAGGAGTTTATGATCATCTGCCCGGATACCGACTGTGTACAGGCGGGGCGTTTATGTGAACGCCTGGCACTGGCGATGAAGGTTTATCCCTTTTCAGCCGGTGTTAGCCTGAGTTGCAGTTTTGGACTGACAGAACTTAAAGCCGGTGAATCGATCTGGAGTGCATTTGACCGGGCGGATTTGGCCTTGTACCGGGCCAAGTCGGAAGGTCGCAATAGGATCTGCTGCGATCCCGAATCCGATCGAGCCGATAAAATTAGCTCAAATTCGTCAGCTTAGCGCTGTAGCGGCGCTTTTATACAATCAATTTCTGCATTAATCGCTCGAATATAGAAAATATTGAATTTCAACATATTGAATTTAATGAATTTTATTTTTGTTGCCCGTCTGTGATGACAAACTGGTGAAAATTGAAACTGCTGATTGCAGCCTATAGGGGTTTCGGTGTTATAATACGCGCCTTATTTATGGGGTTCCGTCTGTCGCAGCTTTGAAGTGGCATACTCCGTCTCCTATTAACTAATCATTTGAAGTTGAATCATGACTGACTTATCAAAATACAGAAACATTGGTATTTTTGCTCACGTTGACGCGGGTAAAACCACTACCACAGAACGTATCCTGAAACTGACCGGCAAAATCCACAAGATGGGTGACAGCCATGACGGTACCACCACTACTGACTTCATGGAGCAGGAAGCTGAGCGCGGTATTACCATTCAGTCTGCTGCGGTAAGTTGCTTCTGGAAAGATCACCGCTTCAACATCATCGATACCCCCGGACACGTTGACTTCACCGTTGAAGTATATCGTTCTCTGAAAGTTCTGGACGGCGGTGTTGGTGTATTCTGTGGTTCCGGCGGTGTTGAGCCTCAGTCCGAAACCAACTGGCGCTATGCTAACGAATCTGAAGTTGCCCGTATCATCTTCGTAAACAAGCTGGACCGTATGGGTGCCGACTTCCTGCGTGTTGTTGGTCAAATCAAGCGCGTTCTGGCTGCGACACCACTGGTTATGACTCTGCCTATCGGTATCGAAGACGAGTTCAAGGGTGTTGTTGACGTACTGAACCGCAAAGCCTATGTATGGGATGAGTCTGGTCTGCCAGAAAACTACTCTGTAGAAGAAGTTCCAGAAGACATGGTTGATCTGGTTGAAGAATACCGTGAGCAACTGATCGAGACTGCCGTTGAGCAGGACGACGACCTGATGGAAGCCTACATGGAAGGTGAAGAGCCTTCTATCGAAGACCTGAAGCGTTGTATCCGTAAAGGTACCATCAACCTGTCATTCTTCCCCACATACTGTGGTTCTGCTTACCGTAACAAGGGTATGCAGCTGGTTCTGGATGCAGTTGTTGACTACCTGCCATCTCCAACTGAAGTTGAGCCTCAGCCTCTGACTGACCCAGAAACTGGTGAAGAAACCGGTGAAGTCGCTACTGTATCTGCCGATGAGCCACTGCGCGCTCTGGCGTTCAAGATCATGGATGACCGTTTCGGTGCCCTGACCTTTATCCGTGTCTACTCTGGTAAGCTGAAGAAAGG
Organism: Shewanella algae; assembly: GCF_009183365.2. Taxonomy (NCBI): domain Bacteria; kingdom Pseudomonadati; phylum Pseudomonadota; class Gammaproteobacteria; order Alteromonadales; family Shewanellaceae; genus Shewanella; species Shewanella algae. The sequence continues at coordinate 4,002,381 of NZ_CP068230.1, read as the reverse complement.
TGACACTATCCTGAACTCTGCTACCGGTAAGACAGAGCGTATCGGCCGTATGGTTGAGATGCACGCTAACGATCGTAAAGAGATCGATTCTGCTCAAGCCGGTGACATCATCGCTGTTGTAGGTATGAAGAACGTTCAGACTGGTCACACTCTGTGTGATCCTAAGCACGAATGTACTCTTGAGCCTATGATCTTCCCTGAGCCAGTGATCTCTATCGCTGTAACTCCTAAGGACAAAGGCGCTTCTGAGAAGCTGGGTGTTGCTCTGGGTAAGATGGTTGCAGAAGATCCATCATTCCAGGTTGAAACCGACCAAGAAACTGGTGAAACCATCCTTAAGGGTATGGGTGAATTGCACCTGGACATCAAAGTAGACATCCTGAAGCGTACTCACGGTGTTGAACTGACTGTTGGTGCTCCACAGGTAGCTTACCGTGAAACCATCACTCAAGCCGTTGAAGACAGCTACACTCACAAGAAGCAGTCTGGTGGTTCTGGCCAGTTCGGTAAGATCGACTACCGCATCCGTCCAGGCGAAGCTGGTAGTGGCTTCAAGTTCACCTCCAGCGTTGTTGGTGGTAACGTACCTCGTGAATTCTGGCCAGCAGTTGAAAGCGGCTTCGAAGACATGATGAACGAAGGTCCTCTGGCTGGCTTCCCTGTACTGGACGTTGAAGTTGAACTGTTCGACGGTGGTTACCACGCAGTTGACTCCTCAGCAATCGCGTTTGAAATCGCTGCCAAGGGTGCATTCCGTCAGTCTATGCCTAAGGCCAAGCCTCAGTTGCTGGAGCCTGTGATGAAGGTTGACGTGTTCACTCCAGACGATCACGTTGGTGACGTTATCGGTGACTTGAACCGTCGTCGCGGTATGATCAAGGATCAGGAAGCTGGTCTGACTGGCGTACGTGTTAAGGCTGACGTGCCACTGGCAGAAATGTTCGGTTACATCGGTCACCTGCGTACCATGACTTCTGGTCGTGGTCAGTTCTCCATGGAGTTTTCTCACTATGCTCCATGTCCTGCCAACGTGGCTGAGACTGTTATCGCAGAAACCAAGGCTCGTAACGCAGCCAAGAAATAAGGATTAATTATCCTGATAAAAACCCGCCTTGATGGCGGGTTTTTTTATGGGCGAATATCTAGTGCCGCGAAGCCAGCAGAATCAAACTTGCATTCAGCTCGGCGGATGCCGATGAATATCAATGGGCAATCGTATGGCAACTGTTTCCGAAAGTGGCATATGTGGCAAAGGAGCTACCTAAGATAAAGGAGATAAAGGAGCTGGGATTGGCAGAGAATTGCCGTGAGGAAGCCACTGCGAATATCAGTAGCTGGGGGAACCGAAATAGGTGAGCAGATAAACAAAAGCCAGCTCGATAAGCTGGCTTTGTGCAGGGCCGATAACGCGTGTTTATCAGTCTTCCAGGTTACCGCAGAAACGGTAGCCCTCGCCGTGGATGGTGGCGATGATTTCCGGTGTATCAGGCACACTTTCGAAGTGCTTACGAATACGACGGATAGTCACGTCAACAGTACGGTCGTGTGGCTTGAGCTCACGGCCGGTCATTTTCATCAGCAGCTCAGCGCGGCTGAGGATCTTGCCTGGGTTTTCCACAAAGTGCAGCATAGCGCGGAATTCGCTACGTGGCAGCTTGTAAGATTCACCCTGTGGGCTCACCAGAGAACGGCTGTTGATTTCCAGGCTCCAACCATTGAAACGATAGTATTCAACGGCAGCCTTTTCTTCAATTTCAGCGCCAGAGCTGTTGACTCGAGTCAGCAGGTTACGGGCACGAATGGTCAGTTCACGAGGGTTGAACGGCTTGGTGATGTAATCATCGGCACCGATCTCCAATCCAAGGATCTTGTCCACTTCGTTGTCACGGCCAGTAAGGAAGATGAGACCGATATTGTTGATTTCGCGCAATTCCCGCGCCAACAGCAAACCATTCTTACCTGGCAGGTTGATATCCATAACCACCAGGTTCACCTTGTTTTCCTGCAAGGCTTTGTGCATCTCTGCGCCATCATTGGCTTCGGTTACCACATAACCTTCTGCCTCGAAAATACTTCTCAGCGTGTTACGGGTAACGGCTTCATCTTCAACGATCAGAATGTGCGGGTTTTGCATGTTATTTACCTAATTAAATCAGTTTATCTAACCATGAGCGCGGGTGACGCTCCGCTATACTCTCTAAAACGCCAACATTCACAGGGTTCACGTAAGTGCTGTTCAAAACTGAAATGAAACGGCAACACACTTCATGATTAGCAAAAAGTATGCTCTCCACCCGGAGAGGCGCGAACTGTACTGTCTAGGATTCCCAGTGGCGGGATTTAGTTCCTGAAAGACATGGAAAATCCAGAAAATGTCATCTTAAAACCAGATTACATTTGGTACAGAGTCGTTATCGATAGAGACTTATGCTGTAGCGTAATGGCGCTAGCCGGGTCACACACTTAACTCTAAGCCTCTGTCGATACAATCCATTGTACTAGGATTGGGCATTTGTTAACAAATGAAATGTTAACAAATTAATGTTTAACTATGATCTATATCACAAGTTTTTGCGTTACCTATTGAAAGATAAGCATTTTGTATTTTGTCTTACTGTGAGCTTGCTCACGGGGCTAGGGGAATGCAAAAGCCTTTGCTAGAATAAATCCGGTTCATTAGAGACAGATACTACAATGGATGCTGCATTTGAAAGTCTCTGGCAGTACTACCAGAGCGCATGCTTTTTATTGACTCAGTCGTTTTCTTCCGCTGTTCCTTTCGCTATTGTCACCGCCCATAATCCCCTTGGGCAAAAACTCACTTCTTGCCAAAACCGCCTTCTCGATCGGCAGCTACAACACGATATTGATAAGCTGGGCATTCCTTACCGGGCGATCATAGGCGCTGCCGATGATCTCAGTCATATGGAAAAAAGCTGGGCTCTGTTTCTGGATAAGGCCGCGGCAATAGAACTGGCATCAAAGTATCGCCAAAATGCCCTTTACTACGTTGATAGTGGGCTCTTGACCTTGGTGCCTTGCCTGAAAGGGGAGCGAGAGGTGGCGCTTGGACAGTTTGCTGCCAGGGCGCGCCTGGTCAGCGAGTTACCCGAGCTCAGTGACGGATGAGTTGAGGAAATTTCATCCTGCGCAAATTAGCATTGACTTCATAAGGACTTTATTGCTAATTTTTTCATCCCTTTCGCGAGAAAGGAACAGAAGAGGTGCGTTAACTAGGTAGTGAGTCAGAGGAGGCCAATTCTCCAATGACGGCTCATGAGGGAGATTAACGCCGAGGTCGGGATGCGTATTGGCTACGCTTCCGGCCGGTTGGTCAGGCTGAATCCTGGCGACTGTCACCTGGTTTTGGTGGAGAGCTTCTGGTGACGATCGCTGTTTCCCTGCTATGGGGTGCGTTATCTCTGCACCAGGCTCTTCGAACGTTATCTGTTCGGAGCTTAACTCATGAAATCTATTCTCGTTATCGACCTTTCCCTGTTACCTGCCTGTGGGGGAATGCGCTGATGTCTCTTGTTGTTGCCAAGTTTGGTGGTACCTCAGTTGCCGATTATCAGGCGATGAATCGCTGTGCCGATATAGTGCTTGGAAACCCGGCCACCCGTCTGGTTGTGGTCAGTGCATCCAGTGGCGTAACCAATCTGTTGGTGGAGCTGTCCCAGGCAGACATGGGGGATGAGCGCCGTCTCAAGCTATTGAAAGAGATAGCCACCATTCAATACGCAATTCTGGATAAACTTGGCAGACCGGCAGATGTTGCCGCGGCGCTGGATGCTTTGCTCAGCCGCATGGCAACGCTCAGTGCGAGGTTATTGCAGGCGCCGAGTCATGCTATGGTCGATGAGATCCTATCTTTGGGCGAACAGTGTTCTTCAGCGCTGTTTGCCGCGGTATTGAGAGAACGTGGTGCCAAGGCCAGCGCCTTTGATGTGCGCCAGGTGATGCGTACCGATAGCCATTTCGGTAAGGCCGAGCCACAAATCGCCGAGTTGAAGCGACTGGCGACAGAGAAATTGCAACCTTTGCTTGAGCAGCAACTGCTGGTGACCCAGGGCTTTATCGGCGCCGATGCCGATGGCCGAACCACTACGCTTGGGCGTGGTGGCAGCGATTATTCTGCGGCCCTTTTGGCTGAGGCGCTGGAAGCCGATGCGGTCGAGATCTGGACCGATGTAGAAGGGATTTACACCACGGATCCCCGACTGGCTCCCAACGCCAGGCCTATCGCAGAAATCAGTTTTAATGAGGCGGCAGAGATGGCTACTTTCGGTGCCAAGGTGTTGCACCCTGCCACCATCTTGCCGGCGGTGCGTCAACAGATCCAGGTGTTTGTCGGCTCCAGTCGGGCACCGGAAAAAGGTGGCACCTGGATCCGTCACCAAGTGGAAGATGAGCCGGTATTCAGGGCCGTTGCGGTGAGACGAGATCAGACCCTACTTAACTTGCACAGTTTGCAGATGTTGCATGCCCAGGGCTTTTTGGCAGAGACCTTTGCCGTGTTGGCGCGGCACAAGATCAGTGTCGATCTCATTACCACCTCAGAGGTGAACGTGTCGCTGACGCTGGACAAAACGGGCTCAGATTCGGCCGGCAAGGGGCTTCTGACCGAAGCCCTGCTGCAGGAATTGTCGCAAAACTGCCGTGTGCGGGTGGAAGATAAGCTGGCTCTGGTGGCCATCATAGGCAACAAGATAGCCACTACTGCCGGGATCTGTCGCCGGGTATTTGAAGTGCTCGAACCCCACAACGTCAGGATGATCTGTCAGGGCGCCAGTCCGCACAATCTTTGTGTCTTGGTGTCGGAAGCCGAAGCCGGTGATGTTGTTGCCGCTTTGCATCGTAACCTGTTTGAAGGGGCTCAGGATGCAGCTTGAACATCTGCCGGTTGGGGAGCTGGCTGCCGGCCAGCCCTTGACCATACCTGTTTATCGCTTCAAAGGTACCAGCGATGCGGCGCCCAGCGTCTATATTCAGGCCAATGTGCATGGCGCCGAGGTGCAGGGCAATGCGGTGATTTTGCAGTTGCTGCAGTACTTCAAGGCTCATCCGCCTCTGGGAGATATCACCCTGGTGCCTCTGGCCAACCCCTTGGGGATTAACCAGAAAAGCGGTGAGTTTACCTTGGGCCGTTTCGATCCCATCACAGGTATCAACTGGAACCGAGCCTATCTGGATCAGGCCGTCCACCTGGATGACTGGTATCTGCAGCATAGTGAGCTGCCGGAGCAAGCACTGTTTGACGCTTTTCGTCGTCTTCTTATTGCCAACTGTGAACAGGCATTGGCCAATCCCTGGGGAGTGACGACCGGGCAGAGATTGGCGCTCAATCTGCAGAAACTGGCGCACGGCGCTGACATAGTGCTGGATCTGCACACCGGCCCCAAGTCCTGTAAACATCTCTATTGCCCCGAGTATGAGCTGTCTGCTGCCGGCTACTTTCATATTCCCTATACCCTGGTGATGCCTAAAGGTTTTGGCGGCGCGATGGATGAAGCGGCCTTCAATCCCTGGTGGCAGCTCAGCGACTATGCCAATAGCCGGGGCAGAGAGCTGAAAGTCGCAGTGTCGGCCTTTACTTTGGAGCTTGGCAGCCAGGAGCGTATCGATCTTGCTGATGCCAGCCGAGATGCGGAAGGCATATTAAGTTATCTGAGCTATAGAGAGGTGATAGCCCAGAGCATACAGCCCGAGGTGATGTCGCGTTTTGCTTGTATGCTGAAAGACTATCGAAAGTTTCACGCACCTATGGCAGGTATGGTGGAGTATCTGGCCGAGCCGGGAGTACCTTTGGCTGCGGGCGCGCCTCTGGTCAATATGCTCAGGCTCGACCGAGTTGATGCCGGCACTGAAGTCACCAGGCTCTCGCTCAATGAGGATGTGATCCCCGTGCTGCATTTTGCCTCGGCGTCTGTGCATCAAGGTACTGAGCTCTACAAGGTGATGACCAACTACTTCACTCTTTCTGGTTAAGTCAAAGCCGGATATGAAATCCTTTTTAGCGTCTACCATTCTGTAACTGGCTGATAATTTGTAATATTTTGTGTCTTTTGTTTCTTGTTTGTATCAATTGGTGTTACAAGAATTAATCCCTTTGTATTAAGGGAGTGTTTTTGAGCATGGAAACATAAAACAACAATAAGCAGTCTTATAGGGAGTAGACAAGTGAAGAGTCAAGTTGCAATAGCCGTTTCAGCAGCGCTGTTATCTATGGCATTCCATTCAGAAGCCGCGCCAGTGAGCGTATCGGATCCATTTATTTCGTCGGATCTGCTTAGTGCGTCCAGCGGCCTCAAAGGACAACAGCAAGGGGTGGGGCAACATAAGTTTGTCAAAGAGCCTGGACTTGCAGAGGGTAAATACACTTATATAGTGCGCCTTAAAGATCCCTCTGTGGCGAATTATGCCGGTGGTATTGTCGGGCTTGAAGCCACCAGTCCACAACGAAGCCAAGGGCTGGCGCCCCAAAAGGCTCCCAAGCTGAATACCGCCAGTGTGGCGGTGAAGTCCTACGTGAAGTATTTGAATGCCAAACAACAGAACTTTTTAATGAGTGCCGCGGCCCAAGGGGTTCAGTTGCAGGCCAAGGCCAGATATCACTATGCCTTTAATGGCCTGGCTGTCACCATGGATCAGCAGCAGGCTGAAGCCCTGTCCAAGTTACCCGAAGTGGCGTTCATTGAGCGGGAAAGCCTCTATTCAATGGATACCGACAGTAGCCAGAGCATGATAGGTTCTCCCAAAGTGTGGGACGGCAGTGCAACAGGGACCCGGGCTATGGGTGAAGGGGTCATAGTCGGGGTGATCGATTCGGGGATCAACAGTGATCATCCATCCTTTGCCGACATTGGGGGAGATGGTTACGACCATACTAACCCCTGGGGGCAGGGGGTCTACGTCGGTGATTGTGCGGCAGAGTTTTCTGACATGTGCAACGACAAGCTAATCGGGGTCAGAAGTTATCCCGAGATTACCGATAGTTATGATGATGAAGAGGTCTTTGGCCCAACACCTCCACCCAAGAATGGTGAGGATTATGGTGGCCATGGTTCTCATACTGCCAGCACTGCGGCGGGCAATATCCTTAAGAATGTCCCCTATGTTGCCGGTGAAGTCGGTGAGGCTCAGGGGGAAGGTATTGAGACCGGGCTCGAATTTACACAGATCTCCGGGGTTGCCCCCCATGCCAACATTGTTGCCTATCAGATCTGCCGTCCGGGCAACAATGGCGATAGATATTCAGGTTGTCCCACATCGGCGATTCTCAAAGCGTTGGATGATGCCATTGCCGACGGTGTGGATGTGATCAACTATTCCATCAGCGGCGGTGGTTTCCCTTGGTCAAGCGCGACAGAGATGAGCTTCCTGGCTGCCCGTAATGCCGGCATCTTCTCAGCCGTATCGGCCGGAAATACCTCTGCCTCGGTTAGCCAAGTTCCCTTTTCTTCACCCAAAAATGCGCCTTGGTATACCTCAGTCGCGGCATCTACCCACAACCGGGAAGTGCGTTCCATTCTGGAGTTCAACGGTGACCAACTGGACTACACTCAGGGAACCGGGCCGGTAATGACTACAGATATCAGTGCACCTTTGGTGTATGCCGGTGACTTGGCAGCTGATAATTTCGAAGGTTGTAACGCCTTTGCCGCCGATGCGTTCAAGGAACAGTTGGCGCTGATTAAGCGCGGCGGTTGTAACTTTGCCGATAAGGTCAATAATGCCAAAGATGCGGGGGCAGTAGGGGTTATCGTCTTTAACAAAGACGGTGAAGGCAACGTCAGAACCAAGATGTCCGGACTGGGCAACACCAGTATCCCTTCTGTTTTCATCGGTAATATTGATGGCTTGGCTGTTGTGGATGCGCTGGCGGCCACGCCAGGGCTGGTGGCCAAAATCAATGCTACTCCATCGGCCGTTGAGCGTCAGGCAGATGTGTTGGGCGACTTCTCTCTACTCGGGCCAAATCGTTACTTCGATGTGATTGCGCCTTCGATTTCAGCACCGGGTGTGGACATCTATGCCGCTTATGCCGATGAGCAGTATGGCCATGAAGTAACAGGGACAGATCCTGCCGATTATACCCTGATGTCCGGTACTTCTATGTCCAGCCCTCATGTGGCGGGCGCCGGGGCGCTGCTGAAGTCGGCTCATCCTGAGTGGACGCCGGATAATATCCGTTCAGCCTTGATGCTGACGGCAACTACGGCCAGCTCTATGACCAAGGCCGATGGCAAGACTACCGCGGATCCGTTTGATGTGGGTGCCGGCCGGATCCGGGTCGATTTGGCCGCCAAGACAGGGCTCATCATGGATGAGTTGGCGGACAATTATGAGTTTGCCAATCCAGAACTCGGTGGTGATCCCAGACGTTTGAATCTTCCCAGCATGTCCACTAGCCAATGTGTTAACAGTTGCAGTTGGACTCGAAAAGTCACGGCGACCAAAGACGGCGTATGGAGCGCTGCCGGGGTGGCGACGACTGAAGGGCTGAAAATAACGGTTTCGCCTGAAAACTTCACTCTGACCAAGGGGCAGTCACAGGTGGTGACTGTCACTGCCGATATCTCAGGGGTGAGCTCAAGTGATTGGGCGTTTGGTAACCTGCTGTTGACCTCGAGCAACCACCCCGATGCGGCTATGCCGGTGGCGGTCAAGGCTTCCCGTGACAACCTGCCGGACAGCTTTACCATCCGGGCAGGACGAGATGCCGATGAGCTGACTTTCAGCCAGCTCAAATCGCTGGATATGACGGGACTGGATGCAGAGGTATCTGCCTTGGCACTGGCCGACAGCTTTGAAGGCGTGCTGAAGCAAGATTCGGATGTTGGTAGCTTCCTGGACGACATTACCGACGGCGTTGCCTACGTTGTTTACAGTGTTGGAGATGGTGCCAAGCTGTTCAATACGGCCATTACTGCCACCAACTCTCCGGATTTGGATCTCTATGTGGCAATAGACAGGGACGGTGACGGGGCGCTGGATGCCCTTGTTGGCCAATCGGCCAGAGCCGGTTCTGATGAATCTGTCAGCATCAGTAATCCAGAAGCCGGTGATTACTATATCTTTGTGCAAAACTATGAGGCCTCAGCCGCCAATGCCGAGGATCCCTTCACCCTGAAAACTTCAGTGGTAGAGGCAGGTCCGGCTCAGGACAACTTTACTCTGACCAAGACGGGTGATAACGAGGACTTCTCACTGAAGTTTGCCTGGAAGGATAATTTTGCCGCCAGCGACCTGGGTTATGCCGTCGTAACTCTGACGTCCAGCGATACCAGCATCGCGGCCAAGAACTTGCCGGTTGCTTTCAGCCGAGTCGTTGATGATGTGCAAATGCCTGCGGCCAGTGTGCTCAGTGGTGAGATGGCCCCCGGACAGCCAGTAACCATGGCTGTAACTATTGCTGCCAATGCTTCCCCGGAGGCTCGGGAATATCAAATCAAGGCCATGGTGCCGGAAGGACATGAAGTCACGGCTATCAGCGACCAAGGAGAACTGGCTCAAGGAGTATTGAGTTGGACTCATGTGATGCAAACCGGCGATCCGGCCAAAACGCTGAGCTTCAAGTTTATCCCGCGTAAACAGGGGCAGGGCAATAAGCTGATATTGAGCAATACCGTAGTCAATGATACCGCCGAGGTGCTGACTCAGGAGTATCTGTTCGATGTTAAAGAAGGGGCCCCTGTTATCAAAGTTGATGCACCGGACCGAGTGGCAGAGCGCAAGAGCTTTGTTATCGATGCGTCTGCCTCGGCCGATCCCAATGGCGATGCTGTCAGCTATCAATGGACTCAGATTGCCGGTGCACCACTGAAGTTTGACAGCTCGGCGGCCAAGCTGGAGCTGACGGCACCTGAAGTGGGAGGCTCTGGCGATTTGCTGACTTTCAATCTGAAGGTGAGTGACTCCAAGGGTAACAGCACCACAGAAACTGTCAGCATAGTGGTCTTTGACTTCGAGCGTGACAGTGGTGGTTCGCTGGGTTGGTTGTCGCTGCTATTGCTGCCTTTGGGGTGGCTGCGCAGGAAATCGAGCTAAGGAAGGTGCGAGCAAGTCCTGTGTGCTCTGCGTTGGCTTACAGGCCTGGATGTAAGGCGTGGTTTGCAGCAAATGGCCATAGTCCTTTGCACCTTCCCTAAGCCTTAAACTGAAAAAGGCTGCCAATTTGGCAGCCTTTTCTTTATCTGTTGTTAAGGTTTTACCGCCCTGACAATTGGATTCTGCAGACTTATCAGGGTCTCGGTAGATTGAATTTCGTCTATCGACTGGATACGGTTAATCAGCACGTGCTGCAGGGCATCTATAGATTGACACATCACTTTGACAAATACGCTGTAGTTGCCTGTGGTGTAGTAGGCCTCTACCACTTCTTCCAACTCATTGAGCTTGGAGATAGCGGCGGGATAGTCACCGGCACTCTTGAGATTGATGCCGATAAAGCAGCAGACATCATAGCCCAGAGCTTTGGGGTTAACCGTTATTTGGGCACCGGTGATAATACCTGCCTGTTTCATCTTTTCGACCCTGACATGAATCGTGCCTGCACTGACGCTGAAGCGTTTGGCCAGCTCGGCAAAAGGAGTTCGTGCATCCTGCATCAGGGCTTCCAGGATCTGATTGTCCAGTTGATCTCTTTGAAATGATGTATCCACAGCATCACGCCTAAATTGCTTATAATCAGGCATGAATCTACGTGTTTTATTGTAAAATTGCCAGTCTTATGGCGACTTTTGGCTCAACATCTATGGTGACGTTAGCCGTTATTGCTCACCTTCGGGCGCGAGAAAAGGCACAGGTGCACTGAAGCTCATGGGTTCGCCCGAGTAGGGATGCTTGATGCTGAGGCTGGCGGCATGCAGCAGCAATCTGGGAGCCAATCTTTTTGCCCAGGAGTCGGCGTAGAAACCATCGCCCAGAATGGGATGACCCAATGCCATCATATGCACCCTGAGTTGGTGTGAGCGCCCTGTGATGGGGATCAGCTTGACCAGAGTTGAATAGCGCCCCTTGCTGATCACTTCATAGTGGGTCAATGATGGCTTCCCCACTTGATGATCGACTTTCTGTCTGGGTCTGTTGGGCCAGTCGCAGATGAGTGGCAGTTCTATACTGCCTTGAGTGGCCTTGATATGGCCGGCGACTCTGGCGTAGTAACTCTTTTGGGTTTCCCTGTCTCGAAACTGACGTTTCAGCTCCCGTTCGGCACTGCGCCTCAGTGCCAGCAAGAGCACGCCCGAGGTGGCCATATCCAGGCGGTGAACCACTTGTGCCTGTGGATGTTCGGCCAGGACTCTGGCATAGGCGCTGTCGTGATGGGCCGGATCCCGTCCGGGAACCGAGAGGAGTCCTGAAGGTTTATTGATGACTATGATGTCCTTGTCTTGATAGAGAATATCCAGCCAAGGTTCGGTTGGCGGATTGTAGACAAAATCTGACATGTCATGGCCTCAATGAAAATGGATGGCAAAGATAACCGCGGCTGCAGGTAGATGCAAGCTCTTGGGCGTTGCTGCATCCAGGCTTCAGAGCAGGCTGGGAATTATTCGCACCTGCCTTTGGTTAATTTGAGCGCTTTACTTCTCTTTTACAACATGGGCAATTAGTATCTTAGTGTTTGAATTGAAAATGGATTGATATGGGAAGGCGCTCAGGTTACCTGTTGGAAGATTGGTTGGTTGACCCTCAGATGAGTACGCTGAGCCGCGAAGAGGCTCAAGTGCGGCTCGAGCTCAGGGTGATGCAGGTATTGCTGTGTCTTATCCATCATGCCAACACCCTGGTGAGCCGTGAAATGTTGATCCAGGAGGTTTGGCACGGCGGCATCATCACGGATAACGCCATTAACCGCATTATCGGCTTGCTGCGTCAGCATCTGCAGGATAATCCCAGAGATCCACGTTTTATCAAGACAGTGCCCAAGCAGGGCTATGTGTTGATAGCGAGAGTACGCGAGACGACACTTGATGACGATTCACTGGATGAACCTTTACCGGCAACACTGGCAGACGTCGAGACTGAGCAAAAGATAGCAGCAGGCGGCAGCAAGTGGGGCTATTTGGGCGGCGCCTTCGGAGTGCTGGCGGCGGGTATTGCCAGTTGGCTCTATCTGGCTCCTGTCCAGGAAAAACCCCAGCTTGAGTTGACAGATGTGGCCATCCGGCGTTTGACTCCACTGACTTCGCTCAATGGTCAGGAGGTGGACCCCAGCCTGTCCCCCGATGGCAGCATGCTGGCATTTTCCTATCGGGAACTGAACGCCGATAAGTGGCATATTGAGCTGATGGCGCTCGGCGACAGAGTCATCAAAACCATTCCGGTTGTGGATGATTACAGTCTGCGCTACCCGGCCTGGCGACACGATGGCAAGGCCTTGGCTTATTTGGCATTCAGTGAGACTCAGGGCTGTCGCATTATGGTGACAGAGCTGACCGAAGAGGGGATGCGAAGCCGCATAGTCAGCCAGTGCCATCAGACGACACAGTCGACCAGCATCGCCTGGAGTCCCTCTAACCGCTCGCTGTTTTATGTCGATGCCGAAGGGGTTGAAGGTTTCAAGCGCGTTTTTCTGCTCAGCCTCAGCGATGGTCGGCGTCAGCAGTTGAGTCAACCTCATGTGGTGGGACGCGGTGACTATGCCTTGGCCTTGTCTCCCGACGGTCACAGTCTGGCCGTGCTGCGCAGTATCAACTGGTTCGACACCCAGATCTTACTGTTCGATATCGAATCCGGTGATTGGCAAAACCTGCAGCGGGTGGGGTATCCACTGCGCAGTATCGCCTGGGATAAAGGCGGTAACGCCTTGGTATACCGAGGTGAAGAGGGACAACTTCACCGCTTGCAACTCAAACCCCGTAAGTTAACCCGGCTGACGAGCGTGTTGCAGGAAATCAATTCTCCCTCGGCCAATAGTGCCGGACGCATGGCAGCGGTTGTCGGTGAACTGTTTGAAGAGGAGATCTGGTTTTGGTCATCGCCCTTTGATGAGACTTCCAAACCGCAGCGCTTTGTGGCGTCCAGTCGCCGTGATACCGCCGGTACCTTACGCCACGATGGCAAGGAGCTGATCTTTGTTTCCAATCGCAGCGGATTGCCACAACTATGGCGTCGGGACGAACAGGGCACGGAGAAACAACTGAGTCGCCTGAGCACTTTTTCCCATATAGATGAACTCAGTTATTCAGCCGATGACAAGCTGGTGGCCGGCAGCCTCAACCAACAGGTGTTTGTCCTCAACCCTGAAAACGGTGAACTCAAGTTTTTCCCTCAGCTGGGCAATGTTCGTAATGTCAGTTGGGGGCGCAGCAGCAATGAGCTGCTGGCAGCCGTCAGCGTCGATGGTCGCTGGCAGATAAACAGTCTGCTGTTGGACAGTGGCGAGCAGCAACCTTTGCTGACGGATGGCTTTTCCGCCAAGTACGCCGCCGACGGTACTCTTTATTTTACCCGCCTGTACAAGAAAGGGATTTGGCGCCTGAAACAGGGCGTCGAAGAACTCTTTTATGACCAATACACCCCCCACTTCGGCAGCAGTTGGCAACTGGCTTCCGAGGCACTCTGGTTGCTGCGGCCCAACGACAATGCCATGGGCATTCTCAAGATAGATCTCCACACGGGCAAGAGAGAGGGGCGCGACATTCCGATGGAGAAAGTTTCCCCAAGATTGCTGTCAGTGACAGATGACGGCCAGATTTCGCTGGCATTATTGGGGCCTGCCAATACAGATATAGTTGAAGTAATTAACTGATTTATAAGACATCACCTTTCCGTCACCTTTTCATTATGGTGCTTTTCCCTGCCTGAGATAGCTTTAGGGACAAGGTTGATTGCCTGACCACCAAAGCGCTTGGTTTTTACCCTGAGTACCGGGCCAAAAGGTCAAAGCAATCTCGGGCGCAGTTTGCGCCCACCCATTTCCCAGCAGGAGAAAAGACGATGAAAAGTTTGAATCAGTTTGTGAAGAATGCGATTGGATTTGCGTTACTTTCTACTCTGTTTGCTTTACCGCTACTGCTGGCGTCGACACCCACAAAGGGCAAGGATGAAGTCAATACGCCATCTCTGTGTGAGCCGTATCCAGAGTGTGTGATTTACAAGATCCCCGATGAGTCCATCAATCTATAACCGTCAGTGGAGGCCATCATGTTGCAGGTTACTCTCTATTTGGTTGGTTCACTGAGCGCTTTTGTATTGGTGTACTACCTGTTTTTAAACTTGGTTCTTGCGTCCGAAGAATCAAGGTTGCTCGACCCTAAGGACAAATAACTCTCCCTTTCCAAGCCAAAGGGGCACGGTGTAAACCGCGCCCCTTTTTATTTATCCGGAAGCTTAGGAGAAGCTGTGACCGCCCACATGCATGATGCAAAAGGTCCAGACCACGAAAGCCAGAATACCGTGTACCAGAGCATAGAAGGCCTGATCCAGGCGACGTAGGCCGGCTGCTTGCCAGATAAGGTGCAGGTGCAGTCCAAGCGCCAGAGGGAACAGCAACAACAAGGGATAGAGGGCGAATGGACTGGCATCTCCCAGCAGAGGTCGGGTCAACAACGACCAGAGCACCATAAAGGCGGTGATCAGCGGGGGCAGGGCAAGCCGATACTGCTCGGGATAGGGAAACATTACAGGTCCTTGATACAGCTGAATAAAGGCGGATCAGCGAACGGCTCTGGCTATCAATTGAGCCTTGGCTTGCAGCATTCCCGTTTCTCCGCCGGGCATATGGCCTTCAAAGTAATGTAAAGTCTCGAATTTGGCAAATCTGTGTTGTAGCTCACTCTGATTCAGCAAGAAGTCCGGGTTACTGGGACGGCCAAACTTGGCCTGTTCCTGAGTAAAGGTCTCGTAAAACAACAAACCACCGAGTTTGAGTTGTTTGGCTATCCAGGGCAGCGATGGGCGGTGCAGGTAGTTGAACACCAATACCACGTCGAAAGGTTGAAGCTCGGGCTTGTCGCCCTGCTCAAGGTCCCATTCAATGAATTGGCAGTGAGGAAACTGGCGCCATAGGTCATCAAAGCTCTCGGGATTGCGATCGATGAAGGTAACCTCGGCGCCCTGTTTGGCAAACCAATGGCCATTGCGCCCGGTGCCGCAGGCCAGGTCCAGTACTCTGAGCTCAGGTGTTATCTCAGTGTGCCGCTCAAAGGCTGTGATCAGTTCTGCTGTGTTCATCCCTTGATCTCCTTGCGGCTGTCTATTCTGCGTCTGTGAACTATAGAATAATGCCGCAAGCCCGCGGGTCCGTGTGACACTATGACCGACAGCAAAACCACAGTCACAAGCAACTCGCTCTTGTAGCTTGCCAGAGGAATAAACAGCAGGATCAGCAGCAGCTTCACCAGAGTCAATACCCCTTTGAGTTGGATAAGCCAGCGCCAATCCCTGACTATCTCCCACAGCATCAGGCAACTGCCGCTGGCCATGGCCATTATCCAATAGAGCTGCCAGCTTTCTCTGGGTACCGACAGCAAAATACCGCCACCGGCTCCGACAATTCCCAAAATGTGCAGGGCTCTGAGGCTGGTCTTACAAAGGCGCTGCAGCCAAAACTGCTTTTCAGACATCTGTGCTTTAGCCATGGCGATTATATCTGTGATCCAGAATACAAATTTTCCGTTAGCTTAGCAGCATTCGCCAATTGGCGACTATGCTTGATCCTGTATTTGTCGAGTCTTCTCACATGGAAATGCAGATCCCCAAAACGTTAACTTCGTCAGCTATACGGTACGTTAGCCGTGATTTGTATCAATATGTGACCGACTAATCTGCAAGAGTGCACAGAAATGCGGATAGGTGGCGTCGAGAGAAATCTTTTTGTGACTCAGTTAAATATATGCCTAAAGGGGTAGTGATATCTTCTGCCATGGGAGATATGTCGTGCTACAGCCTTGGTATAAATAACTAAAAAGCAATGTGGTACGAAATAGCTATATATGAGTATGTGAAATAATATGGTGGAGGAACACTCTATGTTCACGGGAGCACTTAAGAAAACAGCACTGGCTGCTCTGATTTCCGGCATGATGGCCGGTACAGCTTATGCCGGCGCAGATGTATTGGCGGATTTTCATGGTGAAATGGGCGGTTGCGATACTTGCCACGTTTCCAAGAAAGGCCCGACCGATGACAACCTGACCCATGAGAACGCCCAGTGCGTTAGCTGCCACGGTGATCTGAAAGAGATTGCTGCCGGTGAAAAAGATCTGAAGATTTCTCCACACAAGTCTCACCTGATCGGTGAAATCGCTTGTACTTCTTGCCACAAAGGCCATGAAAAATCAGTTGCTTACTGTGACGCTTGCCACAGCTTCGGCTTCGATATGCCATTCGGCGGCAAGTGGGAGCGTAAGTTCGTTCCTATCGATGTGCAGAAAGATGCTCAAGACAAAGCTATTGCAGCCGGTCCTCGTGAAACCACTGACGTGGTTATCATAGGTTCTGGTGGTGCCGGTCTGGCCGCCGCAGTATCTGCTCGCGACAACGGTGCCAAAGTCATTCTGCTGGAAAAAGAGCCTATCCCAGGTGGTAACACCAAGCTGGCTGCCGGCGGTATGAACGCTGCTGAAACCAAGCCTCAAGCGGCTCTGGGTATTAAAGACAAGAAAGAGATCATGATTGAGGACACCATGAAAGGTGGCCGTAACATCAACGATCCTGAGCTGGTTAAAGTTCTGGCCAACAACTCCTCCGATTCTATCGACTGGTTGACTTCTATGGGCGCCGATATGACTGACGTAGGTCGTATGGGTGGTGCCAGTGTTAACCGTAGTCACCGTCCAACCGGTGGTGCCGGTGTAGGTGCTCACGTTGCCCAAGTATTGTGGGACAACGCTGTTAAGCGCGGTACCGATATCCGTCTGAACAGCCGCGTTGTACGCGTACTGAAAGATGATTCAGGCAAAGTGACCGGCGTTCTGGTTGAAGGTAAGTACACTGGTTACTACGTGATCAAGGCTGATGCCGTGGTTATGGCTACCGGTGGTTTCGCCAAGAACAACGACCGCGTTGCCAAGTACGATCCTAAGCTGAAAGGTTTTGCTGCTACCAACCACCCAGGTGCAACCGGTGACGGTCTGGATGTTGCCATGCAAGCCGGTGCCGATACCCGCGATCTGGAATGGGTACAGGCTCACCCAACTCTGTCTCCACGTGGTGGTGTGATGGTAACTGAAGCCGTACGCGGTAACGGTGCTATCCTGGTTAACCGTGAAGGTGACCGTTTCGTCAACGAAATCACTACTCGTGACAAGGCTTCTGCGGCCATCCTGAAACAGAAAGGTGCCAGCGCCTTCCTGGTGTTCGATGACTCAGTTCGCAAGAGCTTGAAGAAGATTGAAAACTATGTCCACCTGGGCATTGTTGATGAAGGTAAGACCCCTGAAGAACTGGCCAAGAAAATTGGTGTTCCAGGTGCCGAACTGGCCAAGACTATCGCCAGCTACAACGGTTTCGTGAAGTCTGGTAAAGACACTCAATTCGAGCGTCCTAACCTGCCTCGTGAACTGGGTACTGCCCCTTACTACGCTATCGAAGTTAAGCCAGCTGTACACCACAGCATGGGTGGCGTGAAGATCGATACCAAGGCTGAAGTGAAAGCCAAAGATGGTCATCTGATCCAGGGTATGTATGCTGCCGGTGAAGCAACCGGTGGTGTTCACGGTGCCAACCGTCTGGGCGGTAACGCTATCTCTGATATCGTAACCTTCGGTCGTATCGCCGGTGCTGAAGCTGCCAAGTACGCTAAAGAGCACTAGGCCAAACTAATTCTCCGATAGCACGGAGTCGGGGCGCTTGAGCCCCTCATCAAAAAAGCGGACTGTCAGGAGTCCGCTTTTTTCTTTTTGTTGCGCTGCATCATGTTTCCGGTGAGATTGTCTGTGCCAGGCAAAGACAAGTTTAGGTAATTCACTTACACTTTTAGCTATCATTCCAATTACCGGGTCATAAACAGCATGAAGATAGGTTTTTTCAGCGCCAAGCGTTACGACATGCAGCATTTCAACCGTACCAACGAGGCCTTTGGGGCTCAAATAGAGTACTTCGACGTGCGCCTTTGCATGCAAACAGTGAAACTGGCTTACGGATTCGAAGTGATCTGCGCCTTCGTCAACGACGAACTCAATGACGAGGTGCTGACAGAACTGGCCGTCAACGGCACCCGGATCATCGCCATGCGCTGTGCAGGCTTTAATAATGTCGACCTGGATGCGGCCAAGCGTCTGGGAATGAATGTTGTCAATGTCCCTGCTTACTCTCCAGAATCTGTGGCCGAACATACGGTCGCCCTGATGTTGACCCTGAACCGCAAGATCCATAAGGCGTATCAACGCACCCGGGATGCCAACTTCTCTCTCGAAGGGTTGGTGGGCTTCAACATGTTCGGTAAGACCGTGGGCGTGGTCGGCACAGGGAAAATCGGTATCGCTACCATCAAGGTCTTGCTGGGCTTTGGCTGTAAAGTACTGGCGTTTGACCCTTATCCCAATCCGCAAGTAGAGGCGCTGGGGGCTTGCTATGTCACACTGGATGAGATGTACCAACAGAGCGATATCATCAGTCTTCATTGCCCGCTGACGGCGGAAAACCGCCATCTGCTCAACGCAGACAGCTTTGCCAAGATGAAGCCAGGCATGATGGTGATTAACACCAGTCGTGGCGGCTTGCTCAACGCCATAGATGCCATGGAAGCGCTCAAGCTCGGACAGATAGGTTCGTTGGGGTTGGACGTGTATGAGAACGAGAAAGAGCTGTTCTTTGAAGATAAGTCCAACGAAGTGATCCAGGACGATGTATTCCGGCGTTTATCGGCTTGCCACAATGTGATCTTTACCGGTCACCAGGCGTTTTTGACCGAAGAGGCCTTGGGCGCCATCGCCCACACCACACTGTCCAATGTACAGAAACTCCTCAGCGGTGAGCGTTCGGGTAACGAGCTTTTCTAAGGAAGGTGCGAACAAGTCCCATGTGTGCTCTGCGTCGGCTTACAGGCCTGGATGCAAGGCGTGGTTCGTAGCAAATGGCCTTAGTCCTTTGCAAGAAGCACAACACAGCAGACAGGTTTGTAAGCCACGCCCTTTGGGGCTTTCACAGCAACCGGCTTTCTGCGTTATCCGACTTCGACAGGCCCCGGCATGCCTTCAGTCAGATGCCTTGAACGCCAATTGCTGTGCAAGCCAGAGTGCCACGAGGACTTATTCGCACCTTCCCTAAAGATAAATACTGACACCCGACTCCCCGATTGCTAGATTGAGGTTACCGCATCGGGGAGATGCTCATAGGGAGGTGTCATGCTGGTTACACAGAGTCTTCATCAACTGCCGACGGCAAGCGGCAGCATGCAAACCCGGGTCTATCGTCCCGATAGCGAGGGTTGTTTTCCCGCCATCATTTTTTACTCGGAAATCTTTCAGGAAACCGCACCCATAAGCCGCATGGCTTGTATGCTGGCCGGTCACGGCTTTGTGGTATTGGTGCCGGAGATTTTCCACGAGCTCAATCTGCCGGGCACTGTGCTTGGCTATGATGACAGTGGCAAGGACAAAGGCAACAGCGATAAGCTGAGCAAGCCATTGGAAGCCCACGATAATGATACTCAGGCGTTGGTGGATTTTATTCGGGCTCAGCCCTGGAGCCGTGGCCGGATAGGTGCCATGGGCGTCTGCGTTGGCGGTCACCTGGCATTTCGCGCCGCCCTTAACCCCGACATAGCAGCGGCATTTTGTCTCTATGCCACAGATATTCACAGCGGAGCTATCCCGAGTGCGCCGGGGAATGACTCTCTGAGCCGCTGCCGGGATATTCGCGCCGAGTTGATGATGATCTGGGGCAAGCAGGACCCCCATGTGCCGAGTGAAGGGCGCCGTCTCATCCAGCAAAGGCTGGAGCAATGCCAGACCTTATACAGCTGGCAGGAGCTCAATGCCCAGCACGCCTTTATGAGGGATGGCGATCCCCGTTATGACCCGGCATTGGCACTGCAGATGTATCAGCAGGCGCTGGCGCTGTTTCAGCGCAGGCTAAATTAGTCCTGCTTGGTCAGTTGCTCCGGCTCTGTCTCTTGTGCCTGCGGCGCCGAGGCATTGCTGGGTGCCAGCTTCAGCACGGCTTTTTGCAGTATCAGGTTGTTGGGGTAGGTAACAGTATCGCCGTTGTCGCGGCGGATAAGCACGTGGAACAGCCCCACTTCCAACAATACCCCGGTAATATCTTCATCCTTGTCGACGACTTTGATCCGCTCACCGACTTTGTAGGGAAACACAAAAAAGATCAGCACCCCGGCGGTGAGGTTACTCAGTATCGACCACTGGGCCACCAAAGCCACCCCCAGCACGGCAAATGCCGAAGACACGAACAGTGAAACCTCCTGATAGCCGAGTCCCAGAGAAACGGCCATCAACGACAGAGTGACAAAGAACAACAGATAGCTGATAAAGCGGGTCACCAGGCTGGTACGGGCGGCGCTGACCTGTTTCTTGTCCGCCAGGGTTTGCACCGCATTTTTCAGCGCCCGCTGCAGAAAGAAAAACACCCCGAGATAGAGGCAGGCAATCAGAATATTGTGAGTCATATGGCGTATGCTTCTGTGAGAAATAAGGCATTTGCTGGCATACTAGCGACTTTGTCACAGGGGATAAACTCCCCAACCGAGAATTATTCAAGCATGGCAGATTATCGCACCTTAGTGCAGCAACAGGATGAATGGGGCAGCGTCGCTGTCCTCGATGATGGCGACTGTCGGATCTTGGCCTTCGGCGAACACGACGAGCAGAGCAAACTGTTGAAAAAGGCCCCCCATGTACCGCAGCACACCTATGTGCAGGCCATGCTGCTGGCGCTTTTGTACCTCAAACCCAAGAGTGCCATCATTTTGGGGTTGGGCGGCGGCGCCTTGGTGCATGCTCTGAGGCATTTTGATGCCGCTATCAAGCTGACCGCGGTTGAGTTGCGCCCCCTGGTGCTGCAGTTGGCCAAGAGCCATTTTCAACTGCCACTGTCGAAAAAGCTGAACCTTATCAATCAGGATGCCAATCAGTTTCTGGCCAGTGCCGAGCACAAGAAGGTAGATATTATCTTCGCCGATCTCTACGGCTCTGAAGGGGTGGATGCCGGTCAGCTGAGCCAAGCCTTTATCGAGCAGAGCCTGGCACTGCTCAAGAGTGAAGGTTTGCTGGTGCTCAACTGCTGGAAAGAGCACAGTCAGGACAG
The DNA here is from genome assembly GCF_009183365.2 of Shewanella algae. NCBI lineage: Bacteria > Pseudomonadati > Pseudomonadota > Gammaproteobacteria > Alteromonadales > Shewanellaceae > Shewanella > Shewanella algae. The sequence continues at coordinate 3,981,168 of NZ_CP068230.1, read as the reverse complement.
AGGCCTGCTGGCTCGCCTGCAGCAACATTTCCCCGATGTGCGGGCCTGCCTCACGGGGGGCGGCAACTGGGTAGTGTTTGCCTCAAGGACACCGAAAAACTTTACCAGTGCCGGGCTCAAACAGGGCGCCGCCGGCTTGTCTGCTGTGCTGGACTGCGATCTCGGCCGCTCTCTCAGTCGCTTCGAACTCTGGCAGTAGGCTAATTTGTAAGGGATTGTTAAGGGCACTAGTCCGTAAAAGCCCTGATGTTATATTTGTCTGCCCCTCAATAATGATAAGCAGTACAAATGAATAAAAACAAAAGATTAGCAGTAAAACTTCTGACCCTATCCTGCCTTATGGGCGCTGGGACGACACAGGCCGAACAGTATGAGTTTGCCACTCAAGTCGCCCCGGCCAACACCTTGGTGATGTTCCAGCATCAGGATGGCACCCTATACTCGGCCGCCGGATTGCAGGCGGATACCCGCAAACAACTGCAGCGCGCCATTGCGGCCGCCAACTTCAAAGGCCAGGAGGGCGAGCTGCTCGAATTGCTGGCCCCCATTGGTACCCAAGCAGAGCGCCTGCTGCTGCTTGGGCTTGGGGATGCTGAACTGACGCCGGGGGAGACAGCCTTGCTGGGGGGCAAGCTGTCAAATCACCTGGAAGCCGTCAAACAACCCAAGGTGGCGGTATGGGCCGCTGATATCCCAAATAGCCAGGGATTTATCGCAGAATTGACCCAGGGGATTTCCCTGGCCAGCTACCGCTATCGTGACTTCACGGCCAAGCCGCGTACCGAAAAACAGTACCATTTTGCGGTCGCCGAGCCCAAGGTAGCCGAGACCAATCACCTCAAGTCGGCAGCGATTGCCGATGGGGTGGCGCTGGCGCGGGATCTGACCAACAAACCGGCCGCCGAACTCTATCCCGAGTCCTTTGCCGATGCGGCCAAGGAACTCAAGCGTCTTGGCGTCAAGATCAAGGTGTTGGAACCCAAAGAACTGGCCAAACTCAATATGGGCGCGTTGCTGGCCGTGGGCAAAGGCAGCGAGCGAGGCCCAAGGCTGGTAGTCGCGCACTGGCAGGGCAGTGATGATGCTCCGGTGGCGCTGGTGGGGAAGGGGATTACCTTTGACTCAGGCGGCTATAACATCAAGGCGACCGGCACTTCGATTGCGCGGATGAAGTCAGATATGGCCGGCGCCGCCACAGTGTTGGGAACGGTCAAGGCGATGGCCGCCTCCAAGGCGCCGGTTAATCTGGTGGGTATCATGCCGCTGGCGGAAAACATGGTCTCGGGTCGTGCAATGATCCCGGGGGATGTGATCAAGACTGCCCAGGGGCTGACGGTTGAAGTCCTCAATACCGACGCTGAAGGACGCCTGGTGCTGGCCGACGGTCTTTGGTATGCCCGCGAGAAATACCAACCACAAGTGATAGTGGATGTGGCGACCCTCACAGGGTCCAAGGTGCGTGCCCTAGGGGTGGAGTATGCCGGCCTGTTCAGTGACTCGGAACCTTTGGTGCAGCAACTGACATACGCGGGACAGCAGGTGGGGGAAAAGCTGTGGCGTCTGCCGCTGGATCCGGCCTACGGCGAAGAGCTGCATTCCAGCATAGCGGATTTAACCAACACAGGCCGTGAAGGCAGCGCCGGAGCTTCTTCGGCGGCGATGTTTCTCAAGCGTTTTGCCGGTGATCAACCCTGGGCTCATCTGGACATTGCCGGTAATGCCCTGGTCAGGAGCGACACTCAACTGGCTCCGGCCGGTGCTACCGGTTATGGTGTACGCCTGCTGAGCCATTGGTTGGAACAGCATAAGTTCAGTGAGAACCAATAGATCAATAACTTGCCCGGGAGCGAAGGGTAATCGCTTTTTTCGCTCCCGACACAAGTTCCTCTGAAAAACCGATTAAGGCAACAGCTTTTATCCGTTATCTTATTTTAAACCCTTTGGTTAATATGACTTCCATCGACGGGCAGCAATGAAGTTGACCCGGACAATTCAAACTGAAAATGGGAGCATACAATGACTCAGTCAATCATCAACTCTGTAATCAAACCCTTTAAAGCTACCGCCTTCCACAAAGGTGAATTCGTTGAGCTGACCGAACAGGATCTGCTGGGCAAGTGGTCTGTAGTTTTCTTCTATCCAGCCGACTTTACCTTCGTTTGCCCAACTGAACTGGGTGATATGGCTGACCACTACGAAAAACTGCAGGCCATGGGCGTTGAAGTTTACTCTGTGTCTACCGACAAGCACTTCACTCACAAGGCATGGCACGATACTTCCGACACCATCAACAAGATCCAATTCCCAATGATAGGTGACCCAACCGGCGCAATCAGCCGTAACTTCGGCGTGCTGGTTGAGGAAGACGGTGTTGCCCTGCGCGGTACTTTCGTCAGCAACCCTGAAGGTGAAATCAAAGTCGCTGAAATCCATGACCTGGGTATCGGACGTAGCGCCAGCGAGCTGGTTCGTAAGATTCAAGCTGCTCAATATGTTGCCACTCACGACGGCGAAGTTTGCCCAGCCAAGTGGCAGCCAGGCGACGAAACTCTGGCTCCTTCTCTGGACCTGGTTGGCAAAATCTAAACTGCCAGTCTGACCCAGAAGGCTCCGAACCTCCCCCTGCAAGGGTTCGGAGCCTCTTTCCCCGCACTATTTCTGTTTTCCTTTAGTCTGATTCTGGAGTCATCATGTTGGATGCGAATCTGAAAAATCAACTGCAAACCTATCTGCAGAACCTCAAGCAACCAGTTGAACTTGTCGTATCTGCAGATGAAAGCCCAAAGTCCAAAGAGCTGTTGGCTCTGGCACAGGATATTGCCTCGCTGTCTTCCCTGGTCAGTGTGACCGAGCAGTCACTGTCCCGTACCCCGGCGATGCAGGTTACCTCAATCAAGGGCTCTGACATACGTTTTGCCGGTTTGCCCATGGGGCACGAATTTACCTCACTTGTGTTGGCTCTGCTGCACACAGGTGGGCATCCCATCAAGCTGGAGGCCGAGCTGATCGAGCAGATCCGCAGCCTGCCAGGGGAATATCATTTTGAAACTTTTGTCTCTCTGAGCTGCCAGAACTGCCCGGATGTGGTGCAGGCGCTCAATATGATGGCGGCGATCAACCCGCGGATCAGCAATACCATGATAGATGGTGCCCTGTTCCAGGATGAGGTTGAGCAGCGCAACATCATGGCCGTGCCTTCGGTTTATCTGAACGGCGAGCCTTTCTCTGCCGGCCGCATCAGCCTGAAAGAGATACTCAATAAACTGGATACCAATGCCTCTGCCCGCCAGGCCGAGAGCCTTAACCAGCGTAAGCCCTACGAAGTACTGGTGGTTGGCGCCGGGCCTGCCGGGGCATCAGCCGCCATCTATGCCGCCCGTAAGGGACTGCGCACTGGGCTGTTGGCCGACAAGTTCGGTGGCCAGGTCAGCGAAACCGTGGGCATTGAAAACTTTATTTCGGTCAAGGCGACTGAAGGCCCCAAGTTGGTGGCAAATCTGGAAGAGCATGTTCGCGACTATGAAGTGGATGTGATGGATAACCAGAAGGCGGTTCGCCTTGGCAGCAATGGTCTCTATGAAGTAGAACTGGAAAATGGTGCCGTACTCAAGAGCCGTACTGTCCTGTTGGCCACAGGAGCTCGCTGGCGGGAAATGAATGTCCCCGGTGAACAGGAATATCGTGGCCGCGGTGTGGCTTACTGCCCTCACTGTGATGGCCCGCTGTTCAAGGGTAAACGGGTTGCGGTGATCGGCGGTGGTAACTCGGGTATTGAGGCGGCTATCGATCTGGCCAACATAGTCGAGCATGTGACTGTACTCGAGTTTGACAGCAAATTGCGCGCCGATGACGTGCTGCAGCGCAAGGCTAAATCTATGGGTAACATCACCATCATCACCCAGGCGCAAACGACAGAAGTCCTTGGTGATGGCAGTCGGGTTATCGGGCTCAACTACACAGACAGAGCCAGTGGCGAGCAGCATAATATTGCGCTGGCAGGTATCTTTGTGCAGATAGGTCTGGTGCCCAACACTGAATGGCTGCGCGGCACTGTGGAATTGACTCCGCGCGGTGAGATCATTGTCGATGAACGCGGTCAGACTTCACTGCCAGGGGTGTTTGCCGCCGGTGACGTGACCAACTCGGCCTACAAGCAGATCATCATCGCCATGGGTAGCGGTGCAACCGCCTCTCTGGGAGCCTTTGACTACCTGATCCGCCATTCAGAGGATGAATCGGCAGCGGCTTGATGGGTTAACCACTCAACAGCCTTTAGCAACACAGCAGCCGGCCAAGTGCCGGCTTCTTTTGTTCTAAGGCAAACCTTTGGTTCAGCTGAGCGTCAGTCTCTTTGGGTTAATTTGAACTGTTTAGGGTCGATGCCGGTTGGTGGAAAATGACCTTGCCACTCGATTGCCTTGGCATTCCAGGTTTGGAGTACATAACAATGTCTGCATCTTATTTGGCAAAGAGCGCCCTGTTGCCTTTGCTGTTGGGTTTGGGGAGTCTCGGTGGCTGCGCCGATATTCTCTGCTCTGCCCGTACCGATGAAGCGGTTGCCGATGGTTGGCAGGATCACAATCAGTGTGTGCGTCAGGCGGAAGACAACTTACGTCGTCATCAGCAAGAACAGCAAAGGCAGCAGGATACTGCGACACGTCAGGCGCTGCAGGAGGCATTGGCGCAGCATAAGTGAGTCTTAGGTTCGCCCATGTATCCACAATAAAAAAACCGGCTTTGCCGGTTTTTTTGCTATCGCCAGAGCCTTGGGAATATCAGGCTGTGGTATTGATATTGTGGCCTATGTTACCAACCGGGCCGGCAGGTTCTTGTGTCGGCGTGGCGGCCTGAATAAGTTGCAGCGCGATTTCGCCTTCGGCTTCTTGTTGCTGCTTGGCCAGCTGCGCGACTTTAACACCGACAGCGCCGGTATCCATATTGACCGACAGCGGCTGGGAGTTGAGAGAAACTGTCATGGCTTTCCTCTGGGTTGGAGAGTCGCTTCGGGACTCGGGCATGATACTGTTATCGGCATCAATAGCTATAACTTTAGCCTAAATCCCGCTTGTCCGGCAAAAAGCCAAGCCACCAATGGGCGACTTGGCTTCTTGCTGCTGCTCTGCACTTCAAGTCGTGAGCCATCAAGCGGCCTTACGGCGGCGCTCCAGCAGTTTTCTACCGCTGACTATCAGGATAGTGACGACTATGGCGCCGATAATCAGCCCCAATGCCAGGGTAACGCTCTGTAGCGCCGCCGGGTTGACCGCCAGGGTGCCGCCCAAGCCAAGCATCATGATGCCGGACATCAGCTTCAGAGTCTGGCCCTCTTTCTCGGTTAGCTTACGTTTACCAAGCGTCATGCTGAAAGCAATCACTATGATGGCCAGTGGGATCACATAGACAATGTTGTACAGCACCAGGTACATATAGCGCTCAAAGCTCGGCAGGTTATGCATGGAGAGCACGCTGGTGTAGATCATAGGGAAACCCGCAGTACACAAGAGTTCATAGGCGTTGGCCAGAATCGCCAGCACTGTGGTGCCGGCTATCATGGTCGCCAGGCTGGATGCGCTGGACAGCTTACCCATGCGCTTTATAAGCCCGGTGCGGTTTTCCGCCGACATGGAGAGGGTCACTTCTCCTTTGGTAACGAAGTAGTCCTTCACGTTGATACTGCCGGCGATCAGCGCCAGTATTCCCGCCGCCAGAATAATCATCCCGCCATCACTGCCGGCCCCCAACAGCTGGAAGATGTTGAGCCAGGCGGTCATAAACAGGAAGTAAATAAAGCCCGAGAAAAACACGAAGATACCACCAACCAACAGCATACGGCTGCGGCTCTTGGCGTTGACCATGATGGACAGCAGGAACAAGAGCACGAAGAAGGCGCAGGGGTTAAAGGCATCGACACCGGCCAGTACCAGCGTCAGAATTGGCAGCGACATGGTTTCAGGTGTCACCACCCCAACCAGAGGCAATTCCACCGGCTGCACTTCGGGCTCTGCCGCCAGAGCCGTGGCATCACAGGTGCCATCGCCACCATCATTGGCGCAGGTGCCAAACAGCGGCGCCTGAGTTGAACCTGTGTTTGCCTGAGTGCTTGTTTGTCCCGGCATATCTTCCGGGCTCAACTGGCCGCCAGCCTGCAGGTAGCAGTTCTTGAGGCGGTTGAGCAGGAACTGACCTGTCACCTCTTCACTGGAATAACCGACTATCGCCTTGCCACAGGTAGCCATATAGGGCACTGAGCGGGCTTCTGTTCCTGTCTCTGTGGCCAACTGCTGCCACAGCTCCTGAGTACCCGTGGCGCCCACCATCACAGAGTGCAGCTCTATCCAGGGGTAGCGCTCCGGCAGAGAGTCGATGAATGGATGCGCTTCAGCGCAGTGGGGACAGGTCTTGGACCAGACAAAATATAAAGGAATTTTGATCTGCCCTTGCTGATCCACCTGTTGCCACTGGATCTGCGACGCCGAATTTTCGGTTGCGGCAAGGCCTGCGCTGAAACTCAGTAACAGGCAGAGAAAGAGGGTTCTTAACATAAGCTTACCTGTGTAAGAGGGATTAAACTGTATCTGAATGACCCATAGCCCGGTTCAGGCTACAAGTACCCTACAAATACTTTACTCCAAGCCCTTGGTATCCATGATAAAGCAGCATCAAAACTGTTAGCAGACTCGAAAAAGTCCCTAAAGTGAGACACATGGACATTTGTTAAGCTTTGAGTAATAAAACCGCATTCGAATAGTGCCATTGTGGTAAGCGACTTCAGTAATTTACTTTTTTGCCGCTAAACTTTTACTCCACCCTAAAAATTTATAGGACTTCTTATGCAGTTCACGCTTAAAACCCGCTTACTGCTGGTCAGTCTGGGCGCCGTTTTGCTTACGGTTGCCGCCCTGGTTGGCCTTTCCTCCTCTTCCATTCGTGATAATGCCATGCAGCGAACCCAGCGCGAGGTCGATCAATTGGCGAACACCTTTGCCGGCGGTATAGGGCAGTGGATGTATGACAGACAAAAAGCGATCAGCAGCATCAAGGGCACGCTGCAGCGGAACCCTGAGGTCAATATCACCCCTTTTCTGATGCAGGCCCATGAGGCCAGCGGTTTTGCGCTGACCTACTACGGCGATGAGCAGGGCAACATGTACCGTCAGGATCCCAGCCTGAATACGGCTGGTTATGATCCCCGGGTTCGCCCTTGGTATCAGGATGCCAAGCGGGAAGGAGCCATGATAATGACGGCGCCTTATGTCAGTGCCACATTGCAAAAGCTGGTGGTCACCATAGCCGAACCGGTAATGAACAGCGGTCGCCTGCAGGGCGTGGCAGCGGCTAATCTCACCATAGATCAACTGACAGATGCGGTGCGAACCCTCAAGGTGCCGGGTGACGGCTATGCCGTGATGCTTGAACGCTCAGGCTTGATTATCAGTCATCCGGACAAGGACCTGAACGGCCAGCAGTTCAACCGTCTTGGCAGTGCCTTCAATCCTCAGTGGCTCAGCGCCAGGATCAGCGCCAATACCCTGGATGAGATGGCATTCGACGGTAGCAGCAAGCTGTTTTACGTGGCGGCGGTGCCTCATACAGATTGGGCACTGATGTTTGTGATGGACAAGGCAAGCATCATGGCCGAGGCTACCGAGCTGGCATGGTGGATGTCTGCGGTGGGCGTGTTGTTTTTGGTGGGCTTTGGTCTGGTGCTGGTATTGGTGTTCAAGAGCCAGTTCCGCGATCTGGAACGTCTGGCCAAGGCGCTCAACGATATTGCCGAAGGGGAGGGGGACCTCACAGTTCGCATCGAGACCCGTAATCAGCACGATGAGATAGGCATGCTCGCCGCCGGCTTTAATCGTTTTGTTGAACGCCTGCACGGCATGATTTCCCGTATGAGTGACATAGCCCAGCAGTTGGGAGGCCAGGCACAGGAGACCCGCCATTCGGCCGAGAGTAACAGCCAGAGCATCGAAGTGCAGCAGGACGAAGTCACTATGGTGGCAACCGCTGTGACCGAAATGGCCAGTGCCACCGAGGAGATCGCCAGCAATGCCGAACTGACGGCACAGACGGCGCAGTCGGCGGTCGGCCTGGCAGGCAGTGGACAACAGCAAGTGCTGCAGAGCCAGGAGTCGATTCGTAGCCTGGCGCAGGAAGTGGATACCGCCAGTCAGATCATCGGCGAGCTCAACGAGCACTCACAGAAGATCAACAGCATTTTGCTGACCATCAGCGGTATTGCCGAGCAGACCAATTTGTTGGCTTTGAACGCCGCCATCGAAGCCGCCAGAGCCGGTGAGCAGGGGCGCGGATTTGCCGTGGTGGCCGATGAAGTCAGGGTGCTGTCGCAGCGCACTCATGCGTCGACACAAGAGATCCAGACCATGATTGAGACCTTGCAAAAAACCGCTTCCAAGGCAGTGAATTCCATGGCTCAGAGTCATCAGATGGCCGAAACCAGTGTGATGGATGCCGAATCGGCCAGTGCCAGCCTGGAGCAGATAAGCCAAGCGATCACCCAGATATCCGATATGGCCAGCCAGATAGCTACAGCGGCCGAAGAGCAAACCTCTGTCACCAGCGAAATCAACCGTAATACCGAGTCGATTCGTGAGGTTTCTCAAACCCTGTCACTGGAGGCCAACAGCGCCACTGTCAAAGCGCAGGAGTTGGCGGAGTTGTCAGATTCGCTGCGCCGTGAAGTCGGCCGTTTTAAACTCTAGCGCAATGCCTAAGGAGGGTGCGAACAAGTCCCATGTGTGCTCTGCATCGGCTTACGGGCCTGTAAGCCACTTCGCACCTTCCCTAAGGGGCATTTATTTGTGGATCTTGAAAGTACTTAGTTATTCGGCGGCGCTTGGCTTTTCAATCGTCGCCATCATCTGTTGGTTATTACACCAATGCATACTCACTTCGCGATTGTCTTTATGGGTTGCCGTGCGGATACGAGTGACTATGGGGTGAGAGAAGTGTGCTGCGGTTAAATATTCTTTAACCCTTTCAATTCGTCTATTGGCAAGCCACATATTATATTTTTGTAAATCTTCATCGCCGATAGACTTATCCATATTGAATTCCAATAACAGATAGCCGCTTGAATTATCGCTATTATCAGCAACAATTTTATCCAGTTGCAAAGAATCCTGGGTACTGAAATAAGAGCTGTTCTTGGCATAATCGACATTGCCAAGCAAAACGCTTTTCTCACAGGTGGCTTGGGTCGCGCCGGTAAACAGCAGTAACCCCAGAATCAGGGCGCGCATATCATTCTCCTTTGACTATGACTTTATTATTGCTCACGTCCACTTTTGAGGCGCAAATTTAATCGATTGTCCAGGAAAAATCAATTTTATATGAATATCAACCTTTGCTGAATGATAGCGTCATAATACAGAATGAATGACGGAAAAATGTCGCAACAAATATAATTTCAATTGTTGCGACATTTATTTATATTCTTGCCAATAAATTGACTGAATATTAGGGAAGGTGCGAATAAGTCCTCGTGGCACTCTGGCTTACACAGCAATTGGCGTTCAAGGCATCTGACTGAAGGCATGCCGGGGCCTGTCGAAGTCGGATAACGCAGAGAGCCGGTTGCTGTGAAAGCCCCGAAGGGCGTGGCTTACGGGCCAGCCTGCTGTGTTGTGCTTCTTGCAAAGGACTAGAGCCATTTGCTGCGAATCACGCCTTGCATCCAGGCCTGTAAGCCGACGCAGAGCACACATGGGACTTGTTCGCACCTTCCTTAGCTCTAAATAATATCAGAGCTTCAGTTGATCTTAATATCATTCACAGTGAGCCCCACATCAAGGTTGTTGCGGGTAGCATTGGAGTAGGGGCAAACACTGTGGGCCTTGAGTACCAAGGCTTCGGCCTCGGCCTGCGCGAGCGGCAGAGTGACAGCCAGAGATACCTGCAGCGCAAACCCACCATCTTGACTGACCAAGCCGACATCGGCGGTGACAGGAGCACTGGCAAGCTTAATTTTGCCCAGGCGCGCCACATGTAAAATGGCGTTGGAGAAACAGGCGGCGTAACCGGCGGCAAACAACTGTTCCGGATTGGCCCCGGCTCCTGTCCCGCCCATCTCCTTGGGATAGCTTAGGGTCAATGACAGGGCACCGTCATGAGTGGCTACTTCGCCGTTGCGGCCGGCTTTGGCTGTGGCTTGAGTGTGATAGAGCATAATAGTTTCCTTAACTTAAGTTGTGCACAATCTAATTGTTGGCAATGATAGATCGATATTTGTTCTAAAAGCAAGTATATTGTGCGCAATTAAATTGTGTTTAGGGTTTGCATATGTCAAACGAGCCCCTGTGCCTGGAAAACCAGGTTTGCTTTTCGCTATACAGCGCCGCCAATGCTATGGTGCGGGCCTACCGGCCTGTGCTGGATGCCCTGGATCTTACCTATCCGCAATATCTGGCCATGCTGGTGCTTTGGCAACACAAGGGCATCAGTGTCAAGGCGCTGGGTGAGCGTTTGCATCTGGACTCAGGCACCTTGACGCCCTTGCTCAAACGCCTGGAAACTAAAGGCTTGCTGTTAAGAGGCCGCAGTGAACAGGACGAGCGGGTGCGGGTATTGACGCTCACTGATGCCGGGCTGGCTTTGCAAGCGCGCGCCGCCGATGTGCCCGAGCAGATGCTGTGTCGCAGCGCCATGCCGCAGGCGGAGCTGCAACAACTGAAAAACTTGTGTGACACCCTGTGGCTGCAATTGGAACGCTAACGGAAAGAGGCTGATGGAACAGGTCGATCTGGCAATCATAGGTGGCGGCATATCCGGGGTGGCGGTGGCGCAGTGCGCGGCGGCAGCCGGTTATTCCGTGGTGCTATTGGAAAAGTCCACTCTGGCGGCAGGCACCTCCTCCCAGTCCAGCAAACTGATCCATGGCGGCTTACGTTATCTCGAATCCGGGCAACTGGATCTGGTGCGCGAATCGCTGCGGGCCCGGCGCGAGTTATTGCGTCTGGCGCCGACACTGGTCAAGGCCGTCCCTTTCTTTATCCCGGTTTATCGTGACAGTCGCCGCGGCGCCTTGACCCTCAGGGCCGGCCTCAGCCTCTACGGCTTGCTGAGCGAGTTTGACCGCCTGGGCCGTTTTCGTAGCCTGCCTGCCAGGGCTTGGGGGAGCTTTCCCGGACTCAAGCTGGCGGGAATGACCCATATGTTCCAATACTGGGATGCCCAGACGGATGATGCCTTGCTGACCAAGGCGGTGGCCGACAGCGCCAGGTTGCTCGGTGCCGATATCCGCGAGGGCGCCGAGTGTTTGACAATAGAGCATGAGCCTCAGGGATGTAAGCTGAGTTACCGGGATGCGGATGGCGACAAAATGCTGCACTGCCGCTTTCTGGTCAACGCCGCCGGCGCCTTTGTCAACGAACTGCTGGCGCGGGTGACACCGCCCATATCCCAGACGGCAATAGACTGGGTGCAGGGGAGTCATTTGCTTCTGGACATTCCAGCGCCGCCCGGGGTGCTCTATCTGGAATCCTGCTTCGATGAGCGGGTGGTATTCGTGATGCCTTGGTACGGCAAGACGCTGATAGGCACTACGGAAACCCTCTGCCAGGGACCGATTCCGCAGATCACCCGAGAGGAGATAGCTTATCTGCTGGGGATCTATCGGCACTATTTTGGAGGCTCTGGCAGTTTTACGGGTTCGGTCACTACAGAGGCGCTTGAAGCCAAGGTATTGGCGCATTTCAGTGGCATGCGGGTGCTGCCCAAGGGCGATGGCGATGCCTTTGGTCGGCCGCGGGAGGTACAGTTGTACCAGCGTTATTCCCATCCTAGGTTGCTGACGCTCTACGGCGGCAAGTTAACCACTTTTCGTGCCACTGCCAAGGCGGTGACGGCAGAGATAAGCAAGGTACTTGGCAAACGCAGCCCCAAAGCGGATGTCGACAAGCTGATGCTGGGATGATTTTTGGGGTGAAACAGGCTAAAGTGTGCCGCTTTTGCCGCCGGGCTGAATTGGAAACTTGGGATATATCAGAGTGAGATGTGATTTTTTTGCGCAGGGCAAGTGCCGCTCCTGTACTCACATAGAAACGCCAATGGCGCAACAACTGGCCGCCAAGAGTGAGCAGTTGGCGCGGTTGCTCAGCCCCTTTACGCCCTTTGAACTCTTGGTACCTGTCAGCGGGCCGTCCCTGGGTTTCCGCAACAAGGCCAAGATGGTGGCACTCGGGGCCGCCCATCAACCCATTCTGGGGATAGTTTCCCCGAGTGGTGAGGCCGTGAGCCTGTGCGATTGTCCTCTTTATCCTGCCGATATGCAGGCCTTGCTGCATCGGCTTGAGCTGTTTGTGCGTCAGGCCGGGATCCCACCCTATCGGGTAGATAAGGCCAAGGGCGAACTCAAGTTTGTGTTGTTGACCCGCGCCGAAATCAGCGGCGACTTTATGCTCAGGTTTGTGTTGCGCTCCAGGCAATCTATCGAACGGATTGAGCGTGAACTGCCAAAGCTGCTGGCCGAGTTTCCTGCCATCAAGCTGGTATCTGTGAATCTGCAGCCGGTTCATATGGCCAGGCTCGAAGGTGAGCAGGAGATTTTTCTTACCGAGGCGCAGCGTCTGGAGGAGTCCTTCAATGGCGTGCCTCTCTATATCCGCCCCAAGAGCTTCTTTCAAACCAACCCACAAGTGGCGGCGGCCCTTTATCAGATCGCCAAAGACTGGGGCAGTGAGCTGAAGCCTGAGTCGATTTGGGATCTCTTCTGTGGTGTCGGCGGTTTTGGGCTGCACTGTGCCAATAAAGACACAGAGCTTACAGGGATTGAAATCGAGGCTGAAGCCATCGCCTGCGCCAAGTTATCCGCCGAAAAGCTGGGGCTTGAGCGGGTGAACTTCAAGGCGCTGGATTCGGGCAGTTTTGCCGCGGCGCAGTCCTCGGGACAAGTGCCGGATCTTATGATAGTCAATCCGCCGAGACGTGGCATAGGCGCCGAGCTTTGCCAGGCCATTTCGACCTTTGCGCCGCCGCATCTGCTTTATTCCAGCTGTAACCCTGAATCTTTGGCCAAAGATCTGGCGGCCATCAGTGGTTATCGTGTGCGCAAGGTGCAGCTGTTCGATATGTTTCCGCACACGGATCATTATGAGGTATTGGTGCTGCTGAGTCGAGGCTAAGACAGTGGCGCTTATTCTCTTGGCCAACACAGACTGATGGCGGCGCCGCCCAGAGTTTGCGAGTGGCTCAGCTCCAGCCTGCCGCCGTGCCAGATGGCAATCTTGCGCACTATATAAAGCCCCAGGCCAAAGCCGCTGCCATCACTCTGTTTGGCATCTCTGGCAAAGGCCGCCAGTAGTTTTTTGCCTTTATCTTCAAAGCCCGGGCCATCATCCTCGACTCTGAGGCAGTTATGGCTTTCGCTTTGCTCGAAACTCACCTGTATCTCTTTTTCGGCGAAACGCATGGCATTTTGGATCAGGTTCTGGCAGGCCACATTCATTGCCGTCTTATCGAATTGTGCCTGGCCCGGCACAGAGTGAAATCCTATTTGAAAGTCACGGCCATAGAGGCTGTATTTTTGCTCTAGAGTCTGCATAAAGTCTGCGATGGATTGAGGCGAATGGCATAGTTCTCCCTGTTTATGTTCCAGGCGGGCAAAAGAGAGATAGTTGGCCGCCAACTGTTCTATCTCATCTATGTCCTGGGCCAGGCGCGCTGCGTATTGAGGCTCCATCTGCTGCTTGCTCAGCTCAAGGGCAAAGCGCATCCGCGCGAGCGGAGTGCGTACTTCGTGGGAGATGGTATGGGATAACTCTTTATGCATCTGGACAAAACTCACTATCTGGTGGCTCATGCTATAAAGCGCCTGAGCCAAGGGAAAGATAGCCGAGCTTTTACGTATGGTTAGCGGTTGCAGCGAAGGCTGACGGCCAAAGCGAATGGCGCTCTGTTGCAGGGTATGGAGATCGCGAAACACAGGCCAGATAAGCAAGATGGCGACCAGGGCCAGGCTGGAATAGAAACCGAGCAAGATCAAACTGGTGACATCCTCCCTGTCTTGCTTCTCTGTTACCGGGCCAAATCTGAGTAGCTCAGTGCCTGAGCCTTGCTTGTAGTAATAGAGCTCGCCACTGGAGTGACGCAGCGCCAAGGTCTGCCCCTCATTGAGTAGCTGTCTCAGGCTAGTGGGCAGTGCCAGACTGCCGGCGGCAAGAGTTGAGAGATGCGCGCCCTGTCCCCGGGTCTGCAATAAGTCGTCCACCGAGATCAAATAGCTGGCCTCTTCGCTGCGATATTGATCTGTCAGTTGGCCAAAGCTCCACAGCAGCAGGGAGCAGGACAGCAGCAGAAACCCAAACAGTCGGTAAAACTGAAACTTCATGCCTGAATCCTGAGCATGGCTTGATTGGGCTGGTAGTTGAACAGATAGCCCTTGCCGTGCACTGTGGTGATCTGCAGGCCGTTTATCTCCAGCTCATCCAGGCGTTTGCGCAGCCTGCTGACCTTGAGATCTATGGCTCTGTCCAGGCCGTCATAGGCGCGGCCGATAAACTGCTCGAACAGATACTCCCGTGACAATACCCGCCCGGCGTTGATCACAAACACCCACAGGAGTTCAAACTCCTTGGTGGTAAAGGCCAATGCCGAGCCCGCCAGAAACACCTGCTGCTGATTGGGATCAAGCTGCAGATCGTGCAGACACAAGGTTTTGCGTCCGGGCAGCTGTTGCCTGTTACGAAGTTGAGTACGTATTCGTGCCAGCAGCAAGGGGGGGACGACGGGCTTTAGCAGGTAATCACAGGCGCCCAGCTCCAACCCCAGGATCTGATCGCCTTCACTGTCGCGGGCGGTGAGGAAGATAAGCGGGCAGGGATAACAGGCCGCCAAACGGGGATAGATACCAAAGCCATCTTCACCGGGAAGCATCACATCGCAGAGGATCAGGCTGAAACTGTCACTGTCCTGACGGGCAAGCGCAGCTTCGGCATTGTCCAGATGAACCAGCTCGAAGCCTTCATTGGCCAGATAAGTGCAAATAAGTTCCGCCAGTGGCAGATCATCCTCAATCAGGAGTATTTTTTCTTTCATAGCAGATCCCAACTCAGGCCCCGCCGTCTGCGACTGACGGGCTCGTAGATAGCCACTCTGAGCAAGCGGCTGGCAACTGTGCGGTTTTGCTGATCCCTGAGCTCGATAAGCGTATCCCTGACCAGGCTTAATTGCAGCTTGTAACTGAAGTCACGGCGTTGATGAAAACAGGTCAAAGGCGCTGCGCTGTTGGCCAGCCAAAGGCACAGAGAGCGAGGCTGTTGACTGTGAAACTCGAGTTGCAGTTGCAGCTTGCATTCCGATTCTTGATTGGTCATGGCGCAGGTATCTGGCGCCAGCCAAAGCTCTTCTCCCAAGGCGCTTGCCCAGGGACTTATCAGCATGAGTAACCACAGTAGCCATCGATTCATAGAGCCCTCAAAACCGATAACTCAAACCGATGAAACCTGAGAGATAGCCATCCTTGTCTATCATGGGACTGTTGGTGATCCCCGAGTCAAGCCAGGTGTATTCGGTTACCATCACCAGGTTGATATCCTGCCACAGTGGCAGATTAACCAGCAGGCGGGCGTGATAATTGATACTGGCCGAGGGGGTGTAACTCAGTCTCAGCGGTCCGCTTTCTTCCGGCGTAAGCTGATAGTAGTAACGCACCAGGGATTCACTCTTGCGAATCGCGCCTAGCTCAAGCCCAAGGGCTCCCCAGGAGTAGAGCAGGCTCTTTTTCAATCTGAGCTGCAGCTCATTGCCGTCATGTACCCCGGAAATGTCCTGAAACAAGCCCAGATTGATATCCGTGTAGGGCGTGACCCAAGTGACGGAAACTCCGCCCAGATAGGAGATGTGACGCTGGATTTCATCAAGGATAGGTTCGCTGTTACCGTTGGGGCGTACGACCTGTCCCTTGTAGGGGGAGAAGCCTATGATGTCGCTCAAAAACAATTTGTTGAGGCCATCAAACTCGAAAAAGAATCCATCTTCATTGAGCTTGGTTTGCAGATCGAATAACCAGTTGTCCGACTCATAGAGGCTGTAGCCCAGAGTAAAGTTTTCCAGATAGAAGCGTTCTGAGTAGTAGCTCCAGGATGGCAGCAGGAAGGTTTCTATCGGCTTGGCATGCACTCTGGGATTATCCAGGCGGCCATATCCCAGGGCGAGGGCAAGCCTGAACTCATCCACAGGGACAGTTTCCGTCGCATTTTCTTCAGCTGCCGCAGTCTGGGGCAACTGAAGGCCAAGCATCAATATCGCGTACCACCATAGCTTCATAGCTTACTTCTTACTTCCTGCGAACTCTCAGTGAATCTAAACAAACGCTTGTTAAAAGTCTGTAAAAATTTAACCAAGTTACAAAATGCTACATAAGTATTATGTTTTTGGTTCTTTTGCGGTGATTGTATTTGATGCTTGTGTGAATATCTATGCATTAAAATTGACAGGTGTCAAAAGTGGTACTGCTTTGCTATATGGTGGGTTATGGTTTCTTTATGTTATTTTTAGTGGGTTTGTGTTTGTGGCTAAACTATGGTTGAGGCTTTTTTAACTGCATTGGCTAGCAATCATTTTGAATAAATATTAAATGTTTGAATTATGTTTCATTTAGAGGGTGGAACCTGGCATAGAGAAAGCAGCTTGGAAACCGTGGCTGATTTCGAGCGATTACACTTGCCGGTTAGTGGGTGCAGATCTGGGTTGTAGTGAGATGATTTCCCGTCAACTTGACTCTCTTTTCCGTCTCGGAATTCACTCTTGGGAAGTGACGGACTTTGGCGGCTGTTCTTGCCTCAATAGTGGCTGTTTGACAGGCGAAGATGGACTTTCAGTCGTCTGTTCATGGGTTTTTCTTATTGGGCTCCCACAGACTAAAAGCTGTTGATAATAAGATAAGTGTCACACTTATGTCATACAATGGAGCCGAACTGAGCAAGGGTAGAGTGAACACAGATGTGGCAGATTTTTGTACGTTTTTTTTCCTTGGGGTTGGTGAGTTTTGGCGGCCCGGCGGCGCACATAGGTTACTTTCGCAAGACTTTTGTCGAAGACTTGGGCTGGCTTGATGACAAAGATTACGCCTCTTTGGTGGCGTTGAGTCAGTTTCTGCCCGGCCCGGGATCCAGCCAGGTCGGCTTTGCCATAGGTTACCGCCGCGGCGCCTTGCCCGGTGCAATGCTGGCCTTTATCGGCTTTACCTTGCCTTCGTTTCTACTGATGTTTCTGCTGGCGGTCAGCAGCTATCAATACCTCTCCAGTGATTTATTTCAGGGGGTTATCGCCGGACTCAAGTTATTGGCTGTGGTGGTGGTCGCCGATGCTGCCTGGGGTATGTTCAAACAGTTTTGCCGCAGCCATATCACCCGGATGTTGGCCTTGCTGAGTACTGTGATTCTGCTTTTGTGGCCGGGGAATTTGACCCAATTGCTGCTGTTGCTTGCCGGTGCCATTGTCGGTCTTTATGGGCTCATTCGTGAGGCACCAGCGCCGCCCAAGTCGGGAAGTATGCAGCTCAACTGGAGTGCTTTACTGATATTTCTATTTTTACTGCTGCTCACCAGCCCCTTGCTTGCTCACCCTCTGGCTGAACTCTTCAAACAGTTTTATCAGACCGGCGCCATGGTATTCGGCGGCGGCCATGTGGTGCTGCCCTTGCTGGAGAGCCAACTGGCAAACAGCATAGATCATGACAGATTCCTCACCGGCTACGCCCTGGCGCAAGCCGTTCCCGGCCCCATGTTCAGTCTGGCCGCCTATCTGGGCGCCGAACTGTGGCCGCAAGATGCCCTAGTTGGCGCCTCGGTGGCAACGTTAGCCATCTTTCTGCCCGGTTTTCTGTTGCTGCTGGCGGTGATCCGAGGCTGGCAGGGAATCGCCGAACGCCCGAAAATGGCTGCCATGGTGATGGGGATTAATGCCACTGTCGTTGGTTTGTTGGCGAGTGCCCTCTATCAACCGGTATTTACCAGTGCTGTGACCCGCCCGGTTGATATGGCCATGGTGCTGGCGGGCTTTATGTTGCTCAAGCTGTGGCGTTTGCCCCTGGTGTTTTTGGTGCTCGGATTTGCAGCAATGGGTGCTATTTCCACTCTCTTCATGTAAAACAAATGGTTAAACTTTGATCTCAGGCATTTTTTATACGAACTTAAAGTGAACAAAGTTACTATAATTTGCAGATATTCCATTCCCGGGGGAAACCTAAGTGTCCAGTCTGAGTTTACGAAATAAGTTACTGCTGCTTGCCCTGTTGCCATTGTTGACTGTTTCCATTGTCTTGATGCTGGCGTCCTGGACAGTAGAGTCGGATGCGCTTGAAAGCGAAATTACCAATTTCAGAGAAAAGCTGCTCAACGAGCGTCGTCAGGAGTTGGTGCATGTGACCGAAGTCGCCAAAGAGATTGTCAGCTTTCAGCGCAGTCAGGGCGGAGACTATAAGGCGGCCTTGCGGGATGTTCGCTTTGGCAGCGCAGGTTATTTCTTTGTCTATGATGGCAAAGGTAAAAACCTGTTTCATGCCCTGTTGCCCAAGCTTGAAGGTACAGATCAGATAGGGATGACAGATCCCAAGGGAACCAAGATCATAGTAGGCTTGCTGAATGCAGCCCGCAGTGGTGACGGTATTCTCACCTATTACTACCAAAAGCCCGGCACCAACGAGCTGGTGGAAAAGATAGGTTATGCCGCCATGGTTCCAGGCACCGACTGGATCATAGGCACCGGCGCCTATGTGGATGATATCGAAGCCTCAGTGGCCGAATATCGACAGACCGCATTGGAAGACATGGAAGGTAAGCTGTGGCTGACGTTGATGATAGTCATAGTCATCACTCTGATCACCGCAACGCTCATATTGTTTGCTGCTCAGCGCACTGTGACTCCTATCCGCAACATGCTGGATAACCTCAACGATATCGCTCAGGGGGAAGGGGATTTAACCAAGCGTTTGCAGGTGCACGGTGAAGATGAGATTGCCCAGCTGGGGCAGGCATTCAACCGCTTTGTCGACAAGTTGCAACACATCATCCGTGACGTGACTACCGCTACCCACGAGGTGCAGGATGCCTCTGGTTCTATTCATGCCCAGACTCAGGCGATAGCGGCGCAGTTGGCCAACCACAACAATGAAACCGATCAGGTGGTGACTGCGATCACAGAGATGTCTTCCACTGCCCAGGAAGTGGCGATGAACACCACCCAGGTGGCGGAGGCGACCCATGTGGCGAGCGATGAAGTGGCCAAGGCTCAGGAGTGCGTCGATACTTCGTTGACCGAGATCTCGACTCTGATGGCGGAAATCAACAGCGCCGCCGACCATATTCAGTCGCTCAACGAACAGTCGCAGAAGATTAACAGCGTGCTGTCTGTCATCGGCGGCATTGCCGAGCAGACCAATCTGTTGGCACTCAATGCGGCCATTGAAGCGGCTCGTGCCGGTGAGCAGGGGCGCGGTTTTGCCGTGGTGGCCGATGAAGTGCGCAGCCTGGCGAGCCGCACTCAGGCCAGCACATTGGAGATCAACGAGATGCTCAGCGAGCTGCATCGTCTGGTGAGCCAGGCGGTGAGTGCTATGGAAGAGAGCCAGCAAAGCTGCCATCGCAGTGTCGAATCTTCCAGGCTGATTTCCGAGAGTCTGGGAGCCGTCACCAGCTCTGTCACCTCCATCAATGATATGAGTACCCAAATCGCCACCGCCGCCACAGAGCAGAGTTCGGTGACCGAAGAGATCAACCGTAATATCTACGCTATTCAGGAGATAGTCGCCGAGCTGTTGCACTCCAGCGAAGAAGCGGCAAGGGTCAGTCAAACCGTGTCTCACAGTGGTGATAATCTGGGGCAACTGGTCAATCAGTTCCGGGTTTAATCATTCTATATGAAGAAAACAGAAACAGCGCCATTTGGCGCTGTTTCTTTATCTCGACCATCCAGCACAAGATGCCGTACCGCTTATGATGTTTCCCAGTAACCATTCCCCGCCAATCGTGGAACCTTTCGGTTGGTCGTAAGGTAAAAAAGTAATTTGTGTAACATTTTGAATCATTTGTTTGTTAATTGTTTTATTTGTAATCATATTGATATTGCATGTTGGGGCGCGGGACTATACTCAGTAAAGAGTGTCTGACAGCTACTGGGGGGAAGTTATGTCCTTGTCTGCTCTGAGCTTGAGAAGCAAATTCTTGCTGCTGGCTTTACTACCTTTAATTCTGACTTTGATATTGGTGATGGGGTATTCCTATCGTGCCGAACATCAATCACTGGAAAATTCGATCGCTTTATTCAAACAAAAGTTGGTCGATGAACGAAAACAGCAACTCAAGGATGCGACAGGGCTGGCTTTGGAAAACATCAACTATCAACTCGGTCTGGGAGACAGAGGTGATGTCAACGCGGCGTTGCGGCAACAGAGGTTTGGCAGTGCCGGATACTTCTTCATTTATGATTTCAATGGGATCAGTGTATTTCATGCGGTTAAGCCTGAGCAGGAAGGCACAGATCAAAGCGGCATGACAGACCCCAATGGCACACAAATTGTGCGCGGTCTTATCGATGCCGCCAGAAGTGGTAAAGGCTTTATCAACTACTTCCATGCCAAGCCCGGAGTGACTGGCCTGGTGGAAAAGATAGCTTATGCCATACGGGTCCCCGGGAAAGACTGGTTGGTAGGCACAGGTGTTTATGTGGATGATATAGAGGCGGCTGTTGCCGCTTATCGACAAACCGCCACCGAGGAGATGCAGGCCAAGACCATAGGGGTGCTGTTGATGTCGCTGGTGCTGACTCTGGTTACTGTGTTTGCCATTCTCTTTACTGCTCAGCGGATGATAATCCCTATCCGCAATATGTTGGATAACCTCAACGATATCGCTCAGGGGGAAGGGGACCTGACCAAGCGCCTGCAGGTGCGCGGTGAAGATGAGATTGCCCAGTTGGGGCTGGCGTTCAATCGCTTTGTCGAAAAACTGCAGCACATCATCCGCGATGTCACCACGGCCACCCATGAAGTGCAGGATGCCGCCGGTTCCATCCATTCCCAGACCCAGGCGATAGCATCCCAGTTGGTGAATCACAACAATGAAACCGATCAGGTGGTGACCGCCATTACCGAGATGTCTTCTACCGCTCAGGAAGTGGCGATGAACACTACCCAGGTGGCGGAAGCCACTCATGTGGCTACCGACGAAGTGGCCAAGGCCCAGGAGTGCGTCGATACCTCGCTGACCGAGATCTCCACCCTGATGGCGGAAATCAACAGCGCCGCCAACCATATTCAGTCGCTCAGCGAGCAATCACAGCGGATCAACAGCGTGCTGTCTGTCATCGGCGGCATTGCCGAGCAGACCAACCTGTTGGCATTGAATGCTGCCATTGAAGCGGCTCGCGCCGGTGAGCAGGGCCGAGGTTTTGCTGTGGTGGCCGATGAAGTGCGCAGTCTGGCGAGTCGTACCCAGGCCAGCACTTTGGAGATCAACGAGATGCTCAGTGAGCTGCATCGTCTGGTGAGTCAGGCGGTGAGTGCCATGGAAGAGAGTCAGCAGAGTTGCCACCGCAGTGTCGAGTCGTCAAAGCTTATCTCCGAAAGCCTGGGAGCTGTGACCAGCTCTGTCACCTCCATCAATGATATGAGTACCCAAATTGCCACCGCCGCCACAGAGCAGAGTTCAGTGACTGAGGAGATTAACCGGAATATTTACGCCATTCAGGAGATAGTCGCCGAGCTGCTGCATTCCAGCGAAGATGCGGCCAGGGTCAGTCAGACTGTGTCCCACAGTGGTGATAACCTCGGCAAGTTGGTCAACCAGTTTCGGGTCTAACACCCATCCTCCATTGGCTTCAGTGCTCAGTAGGAAAATAAGGAAATAAAAAAACGGCGCCAACTATGGCGCCGTTTTTAATGTGGCTCAATTTCAAGTCGCTGGGGGCGCCTCGGCGCGCTCTGCCTTGACGGCACACACCTTGAACTCAGGAATATGGGCCACGGGATCCAGCGCATTGATGGTCAGCTTGTTGGCCGCGGCTTCCACGAAATGGAATGGCAGGAACAGCACCCCAGGCTGAGCCCGGCGGCTGACAAAGGCCTGAATAAAGATTTCACCGCGGCGGCTTTCCAGTTTGAGCCAGTCGCCCTTGCCGACGCCCAAACGCTCGGCATCCTCAACCGAGATCATCACTCTGGGGGAGCCGAGTTCGTCCAGCCCGGCGGTTTTACGAGTCATGGTGCCTGTGTGGAACTGCTCCAGCAGGCGTCCGGTCGACAGCATCAAGGGATAGTCATCGTCCGGCAGCTCAGCCGGTAAACGATAATTGACCGGCTGCAGTCGTCCTTTGCCATGGGTAAAGCTGTTGCGGTGCAATACTCGGGTACCCGGATGTTGCTCATCTGGGCAAGGCCATTGCAACCCGGCCGGATTATCCGTGGTTCTGTGCCAACTGATCCCGGCGTAGCTAGGGGTCAGGGCGGTGACTTCCTGCCAAATTGCCTGTTCATCGCCATAGTGCCAGTCGGCGCCCATGGCATTGGCCAGCAGCTGCAGTATCTGCCAGTCCGGGCGGGCATTCCCTGGCGATTGCAAGGCGACTTCCAGTCGTTGAACCCGGCGCTCGGTATTGGTGAAGTGGCCGCGCTTTTCGGCAAAGGCCGCTGCCGGCAATACCACATCGGCCATTTCGGCAGTTTCGGTGAGAAAGATATCCTGCACTACCAAAAATGGCAGCTTTTTCAGCGCCTTGAGAACATGGGCCTGGTCAGGGTCGCTCAGTACCGGGTTTTCGCCCATGACAAACAGGCTCTGCAGCCGGCCATCCAAAATCGCCTGCATCATATGAGAGGCTGGAATACCTGTCTCAGGGCTCAGCTTATCTGTGTCCCAGGCCCGCGCCAGTTTCAGCCGCGCAGCATCGTCATCCAGACGTTGATAGCCGCTGAAATAGTTGGGCAGGGCGCCCATATCACAGGCACCCTGGACATTGCTCTGGCCGCGCAAAGGGTTGATCCCGGCGCCGTCGAGCCCGAGGTTACCCAGCAATAGCTGCAAGTTGGCAATGGCAGTGACATTGTCATGGCCTGTGGTGTGCTGGGTAATTCCCATGGCGTAGTAGAGGGCGGTCTTTTGGGCGGTGCCCAGCATCTCAGCCATGGCCGCGATTTCGCTGCTGCTGACGCCGGTCACCCTGGCGGCCTGCTCCAGGCTGTAGTCCGGCCGCAAAAGCTCTTCGCGCAAGGCCTCAAAGCCTGTTGTGCGGCTGCGGATACAGGCCTTGTCATGCCAATCGTTAAGCAGTATCTGCTGCATGATGGCGTTGAGCAGCATCACATCTGTGCCGGGGCGATGACGCACAAACAGCTCGGCGCTGTCGGCTATGCTGACCCGCTTGGGATCGGCGACCAGGAGCCTTGCCTTGCCGCGGCTGACGACCGACTTGATCCTCGAGGCTATGATGGGGTGGGCGCAGTCGGTATCCGAGCCCAGGATAAAGATGAGATCTGAATCCTCTATGCCGGGAATATCATTGGTCATGGCGCCGCTGCCGAGAGCATCATAGAGCCCGGTCACTGTGGAGGCGTGGCACAGACGGGCGCAGTGATCTATGTTGTTGCTGCCGATAACGGCTCTGAACAGCTTTTGCAGCAGGAAGTTTTCTTCATTGGTGGCCTTGGCGGATGCCAGTGCGCCGAATGAACTCGGGCCAAACTGTTCCAATTGTTCTTGCCAGTGGGCGGCAATATAGCTGATGGCCGTTTGCCAGCTACAGGGTTCCAATTTGCCGTTACGGCGAACCAGCGGCTGGGTAAGGCGCTCTTCACTGTTGATAAAGTCAAAGCCGAAGCGGCCCTTGACGCAGAGCATGCCCTGGTTCACAGGTGAGCGCACATCGCCCTCTGCAGCAAGGATACGATTCTGGGTGGTGCCGACCTTGAAGCGGATGCGGCAACCCACGCCGCAATAGGTGCAGATGGTGCTGGTCACCTTGGTGTCGGGGGCTTGTCCTTGGGTCTTGTGGCGGGCATCGACCAGGGCGCCGGTTGGGCACACCTGCAGGCAGTTGCCGCACTGAACACAATCGCTGTCGGCCATGGAAACGCTGAAACCGGCTCTGGGGGCCCGGCGCTCGCTACTGCCTCCCGGTAGCGCCGAGAATTGGTTGGCCTCAAAGCTGATGGCCTTGTGGCCACTGCGGCGGTGGCAGATGTCAACGCAGGCTCCGCAGCTGATGCAGCGGTTGGCATCGAAACGGATAAAGGGAGTACTCAAATCCTGGGCAAAGTGTCTGGCCAGCAGTGCCGAGTCGCCACTGGCATCCTGCTCAAGCAAGCCCTGGTTGCTGACCTTGTATTCACTGGCATAGTCCCGCAAGCGACAGTCCATATTGGCCTGACAGCCACATTCGAGGCAGCGTTTGGCCTCGGCTTCGGCCATTTGCGGCGTCAGTCCCAGCTCTACTTCGGCAAAGTTACTCAGGCGCTCGGTCACAGGTAACTCCGGCATCTTGACTCTGGCACTTTTGACCTGTGAAGGGAAAAGATCTTTGGGTAAATCCAGTTGGGACTTGAGACCTATCGCCTTGCTGGCATTGAACGCCACCGGCGTGAGCGGGCAACTGAGCCCCTGATTGAACAGGGCGTTTATGGCCTCGGCGGCGCGGCGACCATCGGCGACCGCTTCCACCGCAGTGGCGGGTCCGCGGCGCACATCGCCGATAACAAACAGTTTTTCCAACCCGGTGCTCATGCTGATGTCACAGCCGTTGATCGTATTCCAGCGGCTTAGCGCCGGAGCGCCTTGCAGCAGACGGTTTTCGGCCTGTTGCAGAAAGGCCAGCTCCGGTGATTGGGACACGGCGGCGATCAGGGTATCAAACTCGCAGTCGAAGGTTTCGCCGCTGGGCTGAGGCCGGCGGCGGCCGGAGGCATCCGGTTCGCCCAAGGACATTTTTTCCAGCGTGACTCGTGCAAGACGGCCGTCACTGCCGGCATGGTTGGCCACAGGATTGGTCAGCAGCAGGAAGTGGATCCCTTCCTGTTCAGCTTCATGAATTTCAAAGGCTTCGGCCGGCATCTCCTCTTTGGTGCGCCGGTAGATCAGTGTCACCTCGGCGCCTAGGCGTCTGGCGCTGCGGGCGCAATCGATGGCGGTATTGCCGCCGCCGACAACGGCCACTTTCTTGCCCGTGACCAGTTGGTGGTCCATTGCCAGATCTTTAAGGTAGTCGACCCCGAGATAGCAGCCGGGCAGGTCGCTGCCGGGATAGTCCAGTGGTACGGCCTTTTGCGCGCCCATCGCCAGACAGAGGGCATGATACTCCTTGGCCAGTTTCGGCAGCAGTATTTGTTCGCCTATGGTTGTGTTGGTGTGAATGCGGATGCCGCTTCGCTCCAGCAGAGCTATCTCTCTATCGAGTATCGCCTTGGGCAGGCGATACTCGGGAATGCCGTATCTTAGCCAGCCACCGGCCTTGGGAGCGGCCTCAAAGATGTCCACGTCATGGCCCTGATTGGCGAGGAAAAACCCGGCGCTGAGCCCGGCGGGACCTGCGCCGATTATGGCCACCTTCTTGCCGCTGGGGTCGGCCTTGGGCGGCTGATAGGGCTCGGTATCGGCCAAGTCCAGATCGGCGGCGTGGCGCTTGAGCTGACGTATCGCCAGTGGCTCATCGATCAGGGCGCGGCGACAGGCGCTTTCACAAAATGCCGGGCAGACCCGGCCGATAGACAGTGGCAGAGGCAGGGTCTGCTTGAGGATGCGCACTGCTTCTGTATGGTTGCCCTGACCTATGTGATACAGATAAGACTGCACATCGACGCCCGCCGGGCAGGCTTGCTGGCAGGGGGCTTCGCAATCGGCGAAGTGATCTTTCAATATCCGTTTCAGCGCCTGCTGCCGATGGCTGTGCACTGCCTGGGTATGATTCTTGAGCTGCATTCCGGCAATTGCCGGAGTCGAGCAGGCCAGCAGCGGCCTGTCTGTGTCGGCCATTATCTGGTCGAGCCGGGTCAGTTGGCACAGGTGTTCATCGGCGCCTTCTGTGGTAGCCGAACCGGGGTCTGTATGGTGACACAGACAAGGAATGTCGATGCCGGCCCGCTGGGCCGCCTGCAACAGGGTCTCGCCCTCAAAGGCGCTGACGGCCTGACCGTCGATATAGATCTCAAACATGGGCAGCCTTGTTATTTGCTCACCTTAATGGCGGTGAAGTAGGGACTAATTAAGCTGATAACCATGCAGTATATCGATCGCGGGGTTTGCTTCATTGAGCTGGAACAGGCTTTTGCCGGGGAATTCACAAAGCCTATCGACTCTGTGCACTCATCTGAAAAATGGATTTTGGCCAGTGTGATCTGGCTCAGCGGGTCATCTTCTTGACAAACACCACCACAAACAGGGCTATGGTGAAACTGCCGGTGAAGGCTTCAATGGCGGCCACGGCGCGGGAAAAACCCACAGGGGTGAAGTCGCCGTATCCCAGGGTTGTGAAGGTTACCACCGAGTAATACAGGCAGTTGCCGAACAGTGACATATAGTCTGTGATGGCGCGGCCCGGGGCAAACTGATGGATCCGGCCATCATAACTGACGCCGGTAAAACAGTAGATGAAGGCACAGACAAACACCAAAGCCAGCGAGAAAATCACCACCCTGAGCGGGTCTTCGCCATAACCGCAGAAGAGATCGATCAACTTGGACAACATCCTTCTGCCGCTCCATTTGGGTAGCAGATGGCGCCGCATGGTGAGCTCGCGGCGAATGTAGAGGCCGGCCATGGCAAACAGGCCTTCACGCTCGGCCGCCTTGCGCAGATCCCGGTAGATCTCTTCGGCCTGTTCAAAGTAGTCGTGGGCGATTTCACGTTCACCGACTCTTTCTGCCTGCAGCGCCATGCGTTCCTGACGCAATAGCTTGCCAGTGTAGATATTCTCGATACGGGCACCATTCCATTTGGCTCCCAGCAGATTGCAGTTGTTGAGCTTGGCGCAGTGCAGGTTGGCGTCACGCAGGTCGGCCTTCATCAGGCTGGCGTTATCCAGAGTCAGATTGAACATGTGGGCGCCTTGAAGGTTGGCCCGATACAGCTCGGCATAACTCATGTCATAGCCGGTTTTAGAGTGATGTTTTACCAGATCGATACCGGCCAGTTCAGCACCCTTGAGGCAGATGCCTCTGAGCATGCCGCCGCCGCGGGCGAAAGCTTCGAGCCTGGCCCTGTCTTCGGGGTGGTTTTTGACGATTCTCGGGTCGTGCCAGTAACAGAGGCCTGACTCACCGGCTGGTTCCTCACAGCAAAAGCCCTCGTCTTCCTGATAACAGCAATTTTTCTGCTCCATGGTTGCAAGTATAGCCTGTCATTGAAAGCTGCTGATCGGCATGCTCGTCCGGTTTATTTACTGATTGAGTTGGCATATTTGATTTTTTGTCACAGTTTTTTCACCGCGGAATTGGCTAGAGTGTGTCAGATGCTTTATCGGAACAGACGCGGAATACGGCGCCGACGAAAAAAAAACAAGCTTCTGCCCGCTGTGGCATAGGTTTCAGCGGCTGCTTGGGTTAAAATCCCTCGTTTGCATACGTCCTTAACACCAAAGAAAGTTGAAATCGCATGTTTGAAGTCAATCCGGTAAAAAACAAAATCAAGGAGCTTGCCGACCGCACAATGCTCCTTAGGGGGTATCTTTGACTATGACGCCAAGAAAGAGCGTCTGGAAGAAGTAAGCCGCGAGCTGGAAAGCTCCGAAGTATGGAATGAGCCAGAGCGTGCTCAGGCCCTGGGTAAAGAGCGCTCGGCGCTGGAAGTTGTGGTTAAGACCATAGACGATATGGATGCGGGCCTCGAAGATGTCGAGGGGCTGCTGGAGCTGGCCATTGAAGAGGAAGATGAAGAAACCTTCAATGATGCCAACAGTGAACTGGGCGATCTGGAAAAGCGCCTGGAAGAGCTGGAGTTCCGCCGTATGTTCTCGGGTCCACAGGACGCTTCCGACTGCTATCTGGACATTCAGTCCGGTTCCGGCGGTACCGAAGCACAGGACTGGGCCAACATGGTGCTGCGCATGTATCTGCGCTGGGGTGAAGAACATGACTTCAACCCTGAACTTATCGAAGTCTCAGACGGCGATGTGGCCGGTATAAAGAGTGCCACCATCAAGTTCAGCGGTGAATATGCCTATGGCTGGCTGAGAACCGAAACCGGCGTGCATCGTCTGGTACGTAAGTCGCCCTTTGACTCGGGTGGCCGTCGCCATACTTCATTCTGTTCTGTGTTTGTTTACCCTGAGATTGACGACTCCATCGAGATCGACATCAATCCGGCCGATCTGCGTATCGACGTGTACCGCGCCTCGGGTGCCGGTGGTCAGCACGTTAACAGAACCGAATCTGCGGTGCGTATTACCCACCTTCCGACCAATACCGTGGTGCAGTGCCAGAACGACCGTTCACAGCACAAGAACAAAGACACGGCAATGAAACAGCTGAAAGCCAAGCTGTTTGAGTTGGAGATGCAAAAGCAGAACGCCGAGAAGCAGGCGGCGGAAGATGCCAAGTCGGATATCGGCTGGGGCAGTCAGATCCGCTCCTACGTGCTGGATGATTCCCGCATCAAGGATCTGCGCACCGGGGTGGAAACCCGTAATACCCAGGCCGTGTTGGACGGTGATCTGGACAGATTTATTGAAGCCAGCCTGAAGTCCGGGCTGTAACAGAGAAGAAGCGGAAAATGACTGAACAAGTATTGGATGAGAACAAGCTGATCGCGGAACGTCGCGCCAAGCTGGAACATGTACGCCAGGGCTGCCCGGCCAATGGTCACCCTAACACTTTCCGTCGCAGCCACAAGGCTGCCGAGCTGCAGGCGCAGTTCGCCGATAAGAGCAAAGAAGAGCTCGAGTCTCTGGGCTTCAAGACCGCCATTGCCGGTCGGATCATGGCCAAACGCGGCCCCTTCCTGGTTCTGCAGGACGTATCCGGCCGCATTCAGGCCTATGCCGGCAAAGAAGTACAGGCTGATCTGAAAGAACGCTATCAGGGCCTGGATATCGGCGACATAGTTGGTGTAAAAGGCACTCTGCACCTGTCCGGTAAGGGCGACCTGTACGTTAATATGGAAGAGTATCAGCTGCTGACCAAGGCGCTGCGCCCACTGCCTGAGAAGTTCCACGGTTTGACCGATCAGGAAACCCGTTACCGTCAGCGTTATGTTGACCTAATCGTCAACCAGGATTCCCGTGACGCCTTCGTAATGCGCTCCAAAGTGGTTGCCGCCATACGTAACTTCATGGTGAAAAAAGAGTTTATGGAAGTGGAAACCCCTATGATGCATGTCATCCCGGGTGGTGCTTCTGCGCGTCCATTTATCACTCACCACAATGCGCTGGATATCGACATGTATCTGCGTATTGCGCCTGAGCTGTACCTCAAGCGTCTGGTTGTCGGTGGTTTTGAGCGAGTGTTCGAAATCAACCGTAACTTCCGTAACGAAGGTCTGTCGCCACGCCATAACCCTGAATTCACCATGATGGAATTCTATATGGCCTATGCAGATTACCGCGATCTGATGGATCTTACCGAAGAGATGCTGTCTTCCATCGCTCAGGATCTGCTGGGTGACACCAAGCTGCCTTACGGCGAGCACAGCATCGACTTCGGCGGCCCTTACGCCCGCATGAGCATGTTGGAAGCGATTCAGCACTACAACCCAGACAACGCCACTATTCAGGCCATGACCTATGAAGAGGTCAAGGATCTTGAGTTTATGCGTAAGCTGGCCAAGGATGTAGGACTGGAAATCGAATCTTTCTGGACCTGTGGTCAACTGCTGGAAGAGATCTTCGGTGAAACCGCCGAGCCTAAACTGATGCAGCCTACCTTTATCACCGGCTACCCAGCTGACATCTCGCCACTGGCCCGTCGCAACGATGACAACGACTTTATCACTGACCGCTTCGAGTTCTTCATCGGTGGTCGTGAAGTGGCCAACGGTTTCAGCGAGCTCAATGACGCCGAAGATCAGGACAACCGCTTCAAGGCTCAGGTTGAAGCCAAGGATGCCGGTGACGACGAAGCCATGTTCTATGATGCCGACTATATTACGGCGCTGGAGCACGGCCTGCCACCGACAGCCGGTCAGGGCATAGGTATCGACCGTCTGGTGATGTTGTTTACCAACACTCACACCATTCGTGACGTGATCCTGTTCCCGGCCATGCGCCCACAGGCTTAAGTTCAGTCGCTCGAATTAGACGAGTCTATGCAATGAAGAAGCCGGCCAAGTGCCGGCTTTTTGTTTGCCCGTGTTTTTTAGGGCGATTCAGTGCACTCTGGCCCCTTGGCCAGCACAATCCGGTTGCGACCCTGTGCTTTGGCTTGGTAAAGGGCGCCATCGGCCCTGGAAACCACGGCATCTATACTGGTATCACTGCATTGAAACTCGCTGAGGCCGCCGCTGATACTGGCGCATTCAGCGGCAATCCCCAAGGCTCTGAGGCGCCGGGCACACTCGCTTCGTAGGCGCTCGGCTATGGGCAATGCCTGCTCGGCAGCAGTGTGGGGCATAAGAATGACAAATTCATCGCCGCCGTAACGGGAGGCGATATCCTGAGTTCTGAGGCTGGCCAGACAGACCTCACCCAGAGTAACTATCGCCTTGTCGCCCATCAGATGGCCAGAGCTGTCGTTGAGTTTCTTGAGGTTGTCGAGATCGAAGATCAATATGCTGGTCGGGGTTCGGTAACGCTGAAACAGGGTTAGGTTTTCTGTCAGCAATTTGAGCAATTTACGGCGGTTGTATAACTGAGTAAGCGGATCGCGCTCGCATCTTTCCCTGAGCTCCTGCTCCAATTGATGGCGGCGGGTAATATTGCTGGCTACCCAGACCACGGCATCTTCACCCTCTATTTGAAAATCCAGCGCCTGTACCCGACCTTCAAACCAGATGGGCTCTGCGGGGCCTTGCTCTGTGAGTCCCTTGACGTCGTTGCCGCCAAGGCTGTATTCCACCACCCAGAGACGGCGGCTCAGCAAGGCTTGCGCTATCTGGCTCAGAAACCATTCGCACTTGGGCTGCTGGATGACCTGGGAGATGTATTGCCCTATCAAGGTTGTGCCGTCGTGATAGTAGCGACTGTCGGAACCTCCCAGTACCGCGGCATAGCGGCCACTGCGGGTCAGAATAAACACGGGATCCGGTAAAGCGGCGAAGATAGATAAGGTCTGGGACAGAGAAAACATTTTGTCTCCTCATGGGGTTTTAGTTTTATCTTAGTCCAATATATTGAATTTACGGGGCAAAATCGATTTTTTCTGCAGAAACTATACTGGAGATCTCGGTGTTGTTGTATCCGAGTTCAACCTGGAGGCTGGTTTGATGAAAACTTCAGCTCTAATTTTGACTTTGACCCTGTCTTCCTTCGCCAGTGCCACCCATGCCGCACTCACTGAAGCACAGCAGATGATGTTGGATGACGCCCTGAGTGCCGCTCCGCCCACCATACGTGCCAGTGTTACCGTTGTTGATTGGAACAAGAATGTTCTGCAACAAGGTGATGGCAGCTACACCTGCTTTCCAACTCCGCCACAGCTCAAGGGAACGGCTCCCATGTGTATGGATGGTCCCTGGATGGAATGGGCACACGCTTGGATGGAGAAAAAACCATTTCAAGCCAAAGCGATAGGTATTTCCTACATGCTGGCCGGTGATGGTGGGGCCAGCAATATCGACCCTTATGCCGAAATGGAAACCGCGGATAATCAATGGATAGTCGAAGGGCCGCACCTGATGATTCTGCTGCCGGATCCTGCCATGCTCGACAGTTTGCCGACCGACCCGGCTCAAGGTGGGCCCTATGTGATGTGGAAGGGCACGCCCTATGCCCACATAATGATCCCGGTCGGTGCCAGAAAGTAAGGATTCGAGTTACTCACCTTAGCCCGCAATCGCGGGCTAGTTATTGTGCCAGCGCCACGGCGGAGTTGAGAGCAAATCTTGCCCCTGGACACAAGTGGCCCCCAGCTGTTTATCCAGCTGCAATGTGTTGCAGTCTCCCTGGGTTTCCAGCGCATGGATTAATCTTGCGGCGTGTGACACTATCCAGAGCTGACACACAGAAGAGGCCTTGATGATTAAACGCGCCAGCGCGGGCAAGAGATCGGGATGCAGGCTGGTTTCGGGCTCGTTAAGCACCATTAATTCCGGTGGTCTGGGAGTCAGTAAAGCCGCCACCAAAAGTAAGTACCTTAAGGTACCGTCGGACAATTCACTCAGCGACAGGGGTCTTAGCAGGCCTTGTTGGTGAAATGCCAGTTGCAGCATGCCGGCACCCGTGGCCGCTATGCTGATAGTGGCACCGGGAAAGGCATCTTTGATCGCATGATGGAAGGCGTCGGCATCACCTATCTCGAAAATAGTTTGAATCGCCGATACCAGATCGCGACCATCATGGTGCAGCACTGGGGTCAGGGTCGCCAGTTGCGCTCGACGGGCCGGTGCTTGTTGATCGCTGCGGAAATGATCGTAGAAACGCCAGGCTCGAATTCTGTCCCTGAGGGTGAGGATCTCTGGGCTGCGTTCAGGATCGGCCAGTTGGCTGAGCATGCTGTCGCCGAGATGGAGATGGTTGTCCAGTAGTTGCCAGTCATGCTCCCCGCGTCTTTTCACCAGGGCACCGCGGCGCTCGACCAACACAGAGGCAGGCCGATAGAGGGAGCCGCACCAGATGGCTTCGCGTTTGATTTGGGGATCCAGGCCAAATAGCGTCGTAGAGTCAGGTTTGGGGAGTCCAAGTTCGATGAGATAACTAAAGTCATCGGCGGCAAAACCCAATTTAAGACGTTTGCTCTGGTGGCGCACGGTTCCTTCTATGTTGGCCGTACCTGCCAACATATCGCGACTGAACTTTTCCGGACCGGCCCAGAAACTGGACTCCAGGCCGCCTTCTTTTGCCAATGCCTTGACCACGCCACCATCAGCTGTTTGCGCCAGCAGTCTCAACGCCTTGTAGAGATTGGACTTGCCGCTCCCGTTGCTGCCTGTCACCAGGTTCAGGCGCTCCAGCGGCAACACCACTTCACGTAACGAGCGGTAATTTTCTATCGCCAGACAACTCAGCATAAGGACCTCGCGGATAAATAGCTTGTGCCGGTCACAGTGCCAGACCCAGCTGTTGGTTTTGGGAGTCTGCCTGTTCAGCTAGCTGAAACGCCTGAAGAGGTTGGCCGTGTTTGGCTTGCCAGCGAGCGCTCAGCAGACGCTGCAGGCTTATGGCCAGCTCAGGTGCCTGGGCATTATCCGGGGTGTGGATGAACAGATAGGGTTGGCGCTCCTCTTCCAGCCATTGGCATAGCTTGTCCAGCCAAGGCTTGAAGAAGCCCTGATTGGCCTCAAGCTCAGGGTGGCCGATAAAGCGCACTGTGGGATAGCGGCCGGTGGCTATGGCATGTACCGGTACTTTGGGTTTCTTTTCATGGGCATCGATGACGGCGGCACTGTTTGGTGGTGCGGCAAATACCGGTCGGGTGTCCATTATGATGCGGTTGACCGAGCGCTGCAGCAGCAAGCGGTTGAGTTGACGCTCGGCTTCCCCTTTGGCAAAGAAGGCCGGGTGGCGCACCTCAACCCCAAGAGGCAACTCGGTTGGCAATTTGCCAAGAAAGGCGTCCAGTGCCCCAAGGGCTTCGGGGCCAAAATAGCCGGGCAACTGAATCTTCCACAGGCCTGTCTTGGCAAACAGTGGCGACATCACCTGCAGGAACTGCCTGAGTTCATCGTCACAGTGCCTCAGTTGCAACTTGTGAGTGATCTCCTGTGGCAGTTTAAAGGTAAAGCGAAAGTCCTCACCCACGGCATCGCGCCAGTTACTGACGCTGTTTGCTGACGGGGTGGCATAAAAGCTGGTGTTGCCCTCCACCGTATTGAAAACCTCGGCGTAGCGCGCCAGACGCTCGGCTTGAGGCGTCCCCTTTCCATAAAGGCTTTGCTGCCACTGGTTATGGGACCACATGGCCAGTCCCAATTTCAGCTCTGGTATCTGTTGCTGACCGCTCACCACGGGCTCCGTCAAATGAGTCTCCGGCGCTATTGTGTCTGCCGTCACTATTGGGGTCAAGTTTGCCAAGTGAGTACAGCAGGCGCTATTGCCGCCACAAAATGCACAGATTTCCAGCAGAGTTCAAATTGATAACACATTGAGTTTGCGGCGCTTCTTGATGCTTGCGTATAATGAACTGGCCGTTGTGAACGGCAGTAACCACAGACATAAGGACAAGATGTCGTTAAATTGGGTTGAAGCCGACCCGCGTGTTTCAGCCCATTCCATTCAAATTAAGGATGATTTATGCCCGATCCCCAGAGTGCCTCAGCGCAGGACGAGCCGTTACCCCAGACTGTAACCCTTGCAGACTTACCCGCCGATATCCAATTGGTATTGCCGATAGACAATGCGCCGAGCGCGATAGCCAGGTTGGCCTTTGGGGTATTACTGCTGAGTGCCTCCATTCTCTGGTGGCTGCTGGATGACGCCAGTGCGCTGCAAATAGGCAATCCCATGGTGGCTAATCTGCTGGCGCTGGTTGGAGTCTTGCTTGGCGGCGCCAGTTTTATCAGTGGCAGGAGCGCAATGCAGCAAAGGCAGCAGCGGCGCCAACAGGCCCTGGAACAGCAGCTGGATCAGCGAGTCGTCATCAGTGAGCAAGAGATCCCGGAAGGGTTTGACCTGGTTTTTTCCCAGCTGTCAGCCAGTCGCTTCAGAGTATCGTTGGAACCGATAAACTGAAGGATGAACCAAAGTAAAACGCAGCCCGAGAGCTGCGTTTTACTTTAAGTATGGACGGCGGCCAGTTTGCCGACTCCATACAATCCCTTGTTAGCCTACGTTGGTCAGTATCCCGGCCATTTGCAGCAGTTGGCTGAGAATAATCACCACCCCGCACAGCGCTGCCAGCATGAGTGCCACTTTGCCGCCGCCAACCCGGTAGC
Source organism: Shewanella algae (assembly GCF_009183365.2). Lineage (NCBI taxonomy): Bacteria > Pseudomonadati > Pseudomonadota > Gammaproteobacteria > Alteromonadales > Shewanellaceae > Shewanella > Shewanella algae. Next base: position 3,946,207 of record NZ_CP068230.1, on the reverse strand, counting down.
TGCCCTCGGACATTGGCTGGCTCCTTTGCTTCCAGACCATGGCGACGGGCAGGAATACTGCCAGTATCACCAAAGCTATCGAGGCATAGCCCAGGGCGGCCATAAATCCCTGAGGGTAGAAGAGGGCAAATCCCAGCGGAGGCAGGAAGGTGATGGCCGCCGTTTGCAGCCTGTGGCCTGCACTGTCGTTGCGGCGCAGAATATCGCCCATAAAATCAAATAGCCCCAGGCTGACTCCCAGGAAGGAGGTGGCCAGTGCCAGGTCGGCAAATATGGATACAGTCTGGCCTATCATGGGGTTATGCAGCAGTTGCCCCAAGCCATTGATGAATTTGGGGAGCTCCTTGGAGGCCATCAATTCACTCTGGCTCAAGGCGCCCTGACTGGCCAGTTGCCAAAGCAGGTAAACCAGCAGCGGCAGGGCCGAGCCGACAATCATGATCTTCTTCAGCGCCTTGATATCCAACCCCACATAGCGCACCACAGAGGGGATCGAGCCGTGAAACCCAAAAGAGGTGAAGATTACCGGCAGGGCAGAGATGACCAAACCTTGCTGCAACGGCAGCTCCAGCAGGTATCCGCCTTGGGCGTGGGGCAACAGCAGCGCCAACATGATGACCAGGGCAATAATCTTCAAGGCAAATAACACCCGGTTAATCATATCGACCGAATGAGTGCCTATGGCGACCACCAGGGCTATCAGCAGGGCAAAGCTAATGGCGCCCACCTGGGGGGGAAGTGTTAAATCCGCATAGCGAACCAATTTATCGTTGAGCTGGGCACCACCACCGGCAATATAGGCGGCGCACAGGGCGTACAGCAGGAACATCATCGCCAGGCTGGCCAGCAACTGCCCCTTACGGCCGAGCAACTTGTGCGCCAAGGTGTGCAGAGTGGCATGAGCCGGGGCATGTTGATGCACTTCCAGCATTAACAGCGCTGTGTAGCTCATCAATCCCCAGAGTAGTAGCATCAGTATTGAGGCGACCCCGAAACCCAGGCCGGCTGAAGCCAGCGGCAGCGCCAGCATCCCGGCGCCTATCGTGGTGCCTGCAATGATCAGCATGCTACCGAAGGTTTTGTTGTTCTTCATTTTATTACATTCTCAACAAGCATTTTCGTACTGGGTCCCCAGGGTTTTGGTTTGAGGGGGCCCCAAGAGAGCCGGATAACCGGTAACGAAACCTGACAACAAAGCCACAATGGCTCACAGGAGAGGGAAGTTCAGGTCATTATCCCCATCAAAGCCACCGTGGCTTGGGATAGAGATAAAGCTTGTGTATTGGCCGCATTGCGAACCTCGGGTTGTGTAAATGAACCCCGGGCCCATTGGGCCCGGAAAAGTGTGATTCACCTTAGCGGCGCGAAAAGAGGGTGTCAATGAGTTTGTAATGCTGTAACGGTACACTGTGACTCGGTTGGCGAAAATTAACTCGGCTGCAGCGCTTGAAGCGTCGGGATTTCAGCTCAGCGCCAGCCGTTGTCTGACCAGCTCGACCATGGCCTGGGCGGCAAAAGACAGTGGTTGCCCCCGGCGCCAAAACAGCGACAGTTCCCAGATCAGATCTGAGGCGGCCAGAGGAATACTGATCACCCCGGCCACCGCGTGGCGCTCGGCAATAAAGCTGGGCAGTATCATGGCACCTGTGCCTGCTGCCACCAGGGCGATACCAAAGTCGGGATGACTGACCCGGGTCACATCTTTGGGGCTGAAGCCGGCTCTCTGACAGGCATTTATCACCAGCTCATGCAGGGCATATTCGGGTTCGAACAGTATCTGTGGAATATCTGCCAATGCCTTGAGAGTCAGCTCTTGGCTATTGGCCAAAGGATGTTGTCTTGGCAATACCACCACCATGGGATCGCGGCGGATCCTGATGCCATCAAACTCATCCTCAAAGGAGATGATCCCGGTTGCCAGCTCGATTTCCCCCTTCTTGAGGGCCGCGGTTTGCTCTACGCCGCCGCGAACCAAGAGATGCATCTGCACCTTGGGATAACGGCTGCGAAAGCGGGCGATGACAGGAGCAAAGAGTTCGGCACTGCCGAGGGGGGCCAGTCCCAGATGCAGTTCACCCGAGTTGAGACTGCGCTGCGCCGCCAGCTCTCTGAGCATGTTGCGACGTACATTCAATAGTTCCTGGCCGTGACGGTAGACGACCTCTCCGGCTGCTGTGGGACGTAACTGGCTGCCGCGTTTGCCCCTTTCCAAGAGCACAAGATCCAGATCCTGTTCCAACTGGCGAATAGACTTGGACAGCGCAGGTTGGGTCAGGTGGATCTTTTCCGCCGCTTTGGCAAATCCGCCGGCATCCACTATCTCAATAAAGTAGCGAACAACTTTCAGATCCAATTGAATAACCTTATGGAATGCAAACTATGCTTAATATTCATTTTTTTTATTGATATTGCAAGCCTAGAATAAACCCCAGTTAAGTTATTCGGTAAAGATATGCACTCCCTCAGCAAACGCCCGGCTTCTCCTCACAGAGTGGCCAAAGTCATTTGGCTCCAAGGCAAACACATAAGCGCGACCTTGCTGCAAATTGCGGCTATCTGTTTGCTGGCATGGGCCACTCATGCCTTGGCCGCCGCTTTGCATTCTCCCATTCCCGGCAGTGTACTTGGGATGCTGGTAGTGTTGTTGGCGCTCGGGCTCAAGCTTATACCGGAAAAGGCGTTGCAACTGGGAGCGGCCTGGTTGATTGGCGATCTCTTGCTGTTTTTTATTCCACCCGTGATTTCAGTACTCAAGTATGAAACTCTGCTGGAGGAGTATGGTTTCAATATTATGCTGACCCTGGTTCTCGGCAGCGCTTCGGTATTGCTGGGAACCGGTTTCGTGGTGGATAGGGTGTTTCGCTTCGAGCGGCGCCTCAATTTGAAACGCCAACTGGCCAAACATGGAGTGCAAGGGTAACTCTATGTCTCATACCTTGCTTGCTCTCTTGAGTCTGCTGATCACTCTTATCTGTTATTACGGCGCCAAGGCTTTATATCGCAGGCATCGTAGCTGGTGGTTGGCACCGATATTTTTGGCGCCTTTGGCCGTGCTGGCCGTGGTGCTGCTGTTGGCGATCCCTCTGCCGACCTATTTTGAGTACACCCATTGGCTGATGGCATTACTGGCTCCGGCGACCATAGCTTTCGCTGTACCTATTTACCGCGAGCGCAAGTTAATCCGCCGTTATCCGATCACCATTAGCCTTGGGGTTATGGCCGGACTCATGTTGGGCCTGGTGTCATCCTGGCTGTTGGTCAAGTTGGTGCCTCTGCCCAGTGAACTGAGCCACAGCGTACTGGTACGCTCTGTGTCGACTCCATTTGCCATGGAGGCCACTGGTGCCTTCGGTGGCGTGCCGGAATTAACCGCCATGTTGGTGTTGCTCACCGGCGTAATAGGCATGCTGGTGTGTGAGCCGCTGTTTAAATTGGCGAGGATAAAAACATCTCTTGGGAAAGGGGTGGCACTCGGTGCTTCTGCCCATGGGGCCGGCGCCGCCAAAGCCAGTGAGTTTGGTCAGCAGGAAGGCGTGATTGCCAGCTTGACGATGATCTTTACCGGTATTGCCATGGTGCTCGGCGCGCCCTTATTTGCGTTGATTTTTGTTTGATTTAACCGAATTTGATTCAAGTAGGTGACCTGGCCACAAGGGTTACTGCCGTTTTTGAGTCTATCCATCACCCGATGGCCTTTTCTTGTGGTGACCGCCTGCATCGTCAGGCGTTTTTCCTGAGCCTCTCAGGTAATATGTTGCTTGATTTGCCGGTGCGCCCCACCGGCTTTTTTTTGTCCATTTTTTAGCTAAATGACTATCTTTTCCGATAGCGCGTTTATGCTTCCCCTGTCCCGTATTTGTGGTTTCCTCCTTCGCTGTTTATCTCGTATTTTTATGCGTGGTTTGCTCTGTGGCTGCTTTTGTGTCTGAAGCTGTGCAGGCAGGAAATGCCGGTTTGATGGCGAAATTAACAAGCAGGATCTGCAGTAAAATAGCGGCTTGGCTAATTAGCTCACTGCTATTTCTTTATTTATTAGTTTTTAATGCTTCTCTATATGATTTTTTGGAGTTATTCACTGTCAAGTATTTTGTATTTGTTTGCTATTTGTTTCCAGTTTGTTCTTTTGTGAACGCGCTATTCTTGAGTGAATTTATTTAATAAGTTTAAAAATTATTTAAAAACAATATGTTCTGCATCTTATTTGACAGCTGTTGCATGTTGCCCAGGCGAGTTTTGATCATTTTGTCATTGAATTTTTGAGCAGCATGTTTCACTATCCCTTCCCAGAGCGAACAGGGAAGACAGTTGTGCATCAGGAACGATGCCGAATTGGAACGTACAATGGCGATACTCAAATCTCTTTCCGGACGGATCTTTATGGGTCTGTTCAGCGGCCTGTTGTTGGGCTCTGTGGTGCAATATGGGCTGGGCCATATCGGCTTCTTTTCCGGTACCCTGGTCGAGGTAGCCACCGCGGCAGGCACCATGTTTGTCAATATGATCATGATGCTGGTGATGCCACTGGTGTTTGTCAGCATAGTCTGTGGTGTCTGCGAATTGCAGGATCTCAAGAGCTTCGGCCGCTTGGGCGGCAAGACCTTCAGCTTCTATATCATCAATACTCTGGTCGCCATCCTGGCGGCGGTGTGTGTGTCATTATTGCTGCAGCCAGGTATCGGGGTTGATATGAGTGGTGGCACGGATGTGGCCATTACCGCGACTGAACTGCCCAATTTGATGAGCCTGATTGTCGGCATAGTGCCAAGCAATCCTGTCGATGCCTTTATGTCGGGCAACATGTTGCAGGTGATCTTTATGGCGCTGCTGCTGGGCGGAGTTATCAAGTCGCTGGATGAAGCCGGCAGCTCAGCTGTCAGAGGCTTTCAGGTCGCCAATAGGATCATGATGAAGCTCATTATGACTGTGATGCAGTTGGCGCCATTTGGGGTGTTTGCGCTGATGTTCAAACTGGGTGCCACCCTGGAAGCCAAAGTCTTTCTCAGTGTGCTGGGTTATATGGCGATTATTCTAACCATGCTGCTGCTGTGGATTTTCATTGTTTATCCTCTGGCTGTGGCTGTGTTCACTCCGGTCAGCGCCAAGAGTTTTCGTGCCAAGACCCAAGAGCAGATCCTTTTCTCTCTGTCGACTGCCAGCTCCAATGCCACCATCCCGGTGACCATGCGAACCTTGACCGAAAAGCTCGGGGTTAACAAAGCAGTGGCTGGGTTTGGCGTGCCTCTGGGTGCCACCATGAATATGGGCGGCGTGTCGATTTATATCACTATCGCCATCTTCTTTGTCGCCAACGCCTTTGGTCAGCCTATCTCCAGTGAGCAGTTGCCAACTCTGATATTCAGTATCTTTCTGCTGTCGGTGGGCGCCGGCGGGGTTCCCGGTGGGGGTATGGTGATGATAGGTGTATTAATCCATCAACTGGGCTTACCCGTGGAAGCTTTTGCGATAGTGGCGGCGCTGGACAGAATCATAGATATGGTGCTGACTTCCTGCAATGTGGTGGGCGACGCTGCAGTGCTTACCATAGTGGACCAAACCGAGAAGGTGCATCAGACAGAGGCGGTTAACGCCTGATAAAGAATCCGGCCAGTGGCCGGATTCTTTTATGGCTGACAGCTGGATTTGAGCTGTGCCAGACTGGTTTGGAAATCGCTCATCTGGATAGCCGATGAGAAAGAGCCACCGGAGCGAAACGAGATAACTTCTAGCGAAATTGGCTCACTGTGAAGCGAGGTCAGTTCGGCCCAGAGATCTTCATCGGCGCGGGCCTGGGTGGTGAGTGTCGTCAACGAGCTCACGCTGGCCAGTTGCAGGATCTCACCATCGGCGGTTCTTAACACCAAGACACTGGGATCCTGACTATAGGCATAAGACTGAGGCACCCTCACTATCAATCTCGGCTGGGGTTGTTGCACTGAGCACTGTATCTGCAGTTGAGTCGCATCCTGATGGAAGGATATCTGGTGGAAATGTTCTACATCACCCCGGCAATGAAATGCCATCAAAGCCAACGCGCTTAGCAGAGGTGCAGACAGCAGCAACTTATTCATAGTGTCTCTTGGAAAGGTTAACTAACGACGTCAAATTAATTACTTTTGTCAAAAGCTTGGCGATTTTATAGCAGAGGTTGTTTTTTGGGTAATTATTATTTTTTCGTTTGCTGGTAACTTCTCATTTGTATGACTTTAGGTTTACATGCCGTACTGTATATGGCTTTTGTCTATTTATCCTGTTTGAAACTCATTGCCTGTAGTCTGGAAGTTTGGTCCTGAGAGACGGTTTTCATTAATGGCTATCAATTGGACCAAAGCTGGATGGAATAGGGCTGATGACTCGGGAGCAGCGAGCCTTGATAGGCGGGGTATTCTTCCTGGTAACCAACTTAAACCTATGCACTTAAACCCATGCACTTGAAGCTGTGAAATGCCAATAAAAAAGCCAGCAGTTGGCTGGCTTTTATGCTTATCCTCGGGTTACAGGGCCACTTAGCCTTTGTAACGCTCGGCGCTTGACAGGATTTCGGCGCGGGCGGCTTCGGCATCTTCCCAGCCATCAACTTTAACCCACTTGCCGGATTCCAGATCCTTGTAGTGTTCGAAAAACTGTTTGATCTGGGCTTTCAGCAGCTCAGGCAGATCGTTCACATCCTGGATATGACCGTATTCCTTGGAGATCTTCTCGTGTGGTACGGCAACAATCTTGGCATCTTCACCTGACTCGTCGGTCATTTTCAGTACGCCAACTGGACGACAACGGATAACGCTGCCTGGCTGCAGTGGGTACTGAGTAGGAACCAGTACGTCTACCGGATCACCATCCAGGCTCAGAGTTTGGTTCACATAGCCGTAGTTGCAAGGATAGAACATAGGCGCAGTCATCATGCGATCCACAAACAAGGCACCTGTGTCCTTGTCCACTTCATACTTGATAGGGTCGTGGTTTTGTGGGATTTCGATGATCACGTAGATGTCATCTGGCAGGGATTTGCCCGCAGGCACTGCATTTAAGCTCATGGAAGTATCCTTAGACTGTGTATAAATCTATTTCAGGTCCGGCCTGAAGTTCAGTGTGGCGCGTATTATAGCGCGATTTGACGGCTTGCCAATGAAAGGCCGCAGTCTTAAGACTAATTGCCAACAGTTCATCCCAGGCTATCTGTCTCAGGCCTTGAATTGTACCGTCAATTCAGGGCTGCCGACCCCGGCAGCCCCAAGCGGCGTTTAGAGTTCAGGCTCGCCGCTGTAATCCTGCTGATGGTACTCGAGGCAGGCATCGACTTCATTGGCCGAGCCCAGGATGACAGCTACCCGCTGGTGAATTTGCTCCGGCTGGATGTCGAGAATGCGCTGATAACCTGTGCTGGCCTTGCCGCCGGCCTGTTCAACCAGCAGTGCCATAGGGTTGGCTTCGTACATTAGTCTCAGCTTGTAGGGCTTATCCGGGTTCTTGTTGTCAGTTGGGTAGGTAAAGATGCCGCCGCGGCTCAATACTCTGTGCACATCGCCCACCATGGCGGCAATCCAGCGCATGTTGAACGACTTCTCTCTCGGGCCTATTTTGCCGAGCAGCAGATCGGCGATATAGGTCTGCATCGGTGCTTCCCAGAATCTCTGGTTGGACATATTGATGGCGAACTCGGCGGTGTCTTTGGGAATGTTCACTGCTTCATTGGTCAACAGATACTCGCCGCTGTCCGGGTTCAGGGTAAAGAGTTGTACTCCTTGGCCCGTGGTCAGGGCCAGCATGGTCGATGGGCCATAGAGCACATAGGCAGCCGCCAGTTGCTCGCTGCCTTTTTGCAGGAAACTCTGCTCGCTGATCTCCCCCTCGGGTGCCGGTAGTACAGAAAATATGGTACCCACCAGTGAGTTGATGTCTATGTTGGAAGAGCCGTCCAGTGGGTCGAAACACACCAGAAATTCACCGCTGTCACCGACTTCAACAATATGATCTTCCTCTTCCGATGCCAGGGCGCGCACTGTGCTTTCGGCCTTGAGGGCATCTTTGAGCATTTCGTTGGTGATCACATCCAGTTTCTTTTGGGTTTCACCCTGAACGTTTTCCTGGGTGGTGGCGCCCAGCACACCGGCCAGTGCACCGTGTCTTACCGCTTGACTGATGGCGACTGAGCTTTGGGCCAGAGTGAGGAGCAATTGGGACAAGGCTGGGCTGACAGCCTGCTGTTTGAGGGTTTGGGCCAGAGTCTGCATCTTGTTTCCTTAAAAGAGGTCTGAGCTTTTTCTGGGACAGGATCATAACCGAGAACCGGCGATATTTCAGCGGCCAATTGCACGGGTTTGCCGATCCCTTGTCAATTGGGGCAGAATGAGGGCTGTTTTTTGGGCTGTGGCCGGATGCCAAAGCCCCTGTATCCTACAATTCCGGAAATAATAATGAAAAAAACTTGGATGGCTTCGGCGCTTATGGCAATACCTTTGACACTGGCCTCCGGCCAGTCTTTCGCTCTGGAAGGGGGCAAAACGCCCTTAACGGTTGAGCGTCTCTATTCTTCACCGGCACTGGCCGGTGCCAGCCCCCGAGGGCTGAAACTCTCTCCCGACGGCAAGCGGGTTACTTACCTGGCGGGCCGTAAAGACAATCAATATTTCTACGATCTTTGGCAGATGGATGTCGCCACCGGCCAGGTCAGTTTGCTGCTGGACGCCTCCAGGCTCGAAGCCGGTGAACTTTCCGATGAAGAGAAGGCCCGCCGCGAGCGGCAGCGAGTGTATGGCCAGGGGATCATGGAATACTTCTGGGCCGACGACAGCCAGGCACTGCTGATCCCGGCGGCCGGCAAGCTCTACTACTTCAGCCTGGCCGATGCCAAGGTGACTCTGCTGCCCACTGGGGATGCCTTTGCTACAGATGCCAAACTGTCGCCCAAGGGTAATTTTGTCTCCTTTGTGGCCGAACAAAACCTCTATGTACTCCAGCTGAAAGACCATAAGCTCACGGCGCTGACCCAGGATGGTGGCGGGGCCATCAAGAACGCCATGGCCGAGTTTGTGGCTCAGGAAGAGATGGACCGTATGACAGGTTACTGGTGGGCACCGGATGAATCGGCCATCGCCTATACCCGCATCGATGAGTCGGGCGTGGAGCTGGTGACCCGCAATGAGATCTATGCCGATGGCATCAAGCTGACCGAGCAACGTTATCCCTATGCCGGCAAGCCCAATGTCGAGATTGCCCTGGGGGTAGTGTCGCTGGCGTCCGGGCAGACCCAATGGATGGATCTCGGCAGTGAGAAAGATATCTATCTGCCGCGGGTGAAATGGCTGCCGGACAGCAAGCACTTGTCGTTCCAGTGGCAGAATCGCAGTCAGCAGCAGTTGGATCTGCGCCAGGTAGACAGCCGCGAGGGCAAAGGCGCCGTGACTCTGGTGTCCGAGCGCAGCGATGCCTGGGTTAACCTCAACCACGACCTCTATTTTCTCAAGCAGCAGCCCGGCTTTATCTGGGCATCCGAGCGTGATGGCTTCAACCATATCTACCTGTTTGATGACAAGGGCAAGGTCAAACGGCAACTGACTCAGGGGAAATGGGCGGTCGATGAGATAGAACACCTAGATGAAAAGCAGGGCTGGGTTTATTTCAGTGGCCGTAAAGACAGTGTGGTCGAGCGCCATCTGTATCGGGTCAGCCTCAATGGCGGTGAGATAGAACGGATCAGCCGGCGTGGCGGCATGCACAATGCCGTGTTTGCCGACAAGGAATCTGTTTACCTCGACTATTTCAACAGTCTGTCGCAGCCTCCCCAGGTGAGTCTGCACAACCAAAGCGGTGAGCATCTGGCTTGGGTGGAAGAGAACGCCGTCAAGGCCGGACACCCTCTGTATGACTATGCCGGGCTGTGGCAGTTGCCCGAGTTTGGGACCCTCAAGGCCAAAGATGGCAAGGCGCTGCAATACCGCCTGTTCAAGCCGGTGAATTTCGATAGTCAGGCCAAATACCCCGTGGTGGTGCGGGTTTACGGTGGGCCTCACGCCCAGTTGGTGGTCAATAGCTGGAGTGAGCAGGATTACTACACCCAATATCTGTTGCAGCAGGGCTTTGCCGTGTTCCAGCTGGATAACCGGGGCTCGGCGCATAGAGGCACGGCCTTCGAGCAGGTAATCTACCGCCATCTTGGTGAAGCCGAAGTGGAAGATCAGAAGACAGGTGTCGATTTCCTGCGCACCCTTCCCTGGGTCAAGGCCGACAGCATTGCCATCTATGGCCACAGCTATGGCGGCTATATGGCGCTGATGAGCCTGTTCAAGGCGCCTGACTACTTCAAGGCGGCCATCAGTGGCGCCCCTGTAACCGACTGGGCCCTGTACGATACCCACTACACCGAACGCTACCTCGGCCATCCTGACGACAACGCCCGGGGCTACGAGGCCAGCAGTGTCTTCCCCTATGTGAGCAAGTATGGTTCAGGCTTGCTGATGTATCACGGCATGGCCGATGACAATGTATTGTTCGAGAACAGCACCCGGGTATACAAGGCGCTGCAGGATGAAGGCAAGTTGTTCCGCATGATAGATTACCCCGGTTCCAAGCACTCGATGCGGGGCGATAAGGTGCGCACCCATCTGTACCGTTCGCTGACCGACTTCCTCGAGACAGAGTTGAAAGGCAACTGAGCCGGTAAGCTGAAGTTATCTGGAAGCATAAAATGCCGCTCCTCATATGGCGCGGCTTTTTATGCTTCGCCCTCCTTGGGCAACAGGCGTCTGAGCAGTAAGGGGCCGAGCAGGGTAGTGATGGCTATCACCAACACCAATTCGGTAAATACCTTGGCCGGAATGATATCCAACTGCCGCCCCACTTCTGCAAAGACCAAACCGACTTCACCTCTGGGCACCATGGCACTGCCGACTATCAGCTTTTGCCGCCAAGTGCCGCTAACCACCAAACCGGCGGCCAGCTTGCCGATAAATGCCAGCAGTATCATCGCCAGCAAGAGTAACAAGCTGTAGGGGCTGAGGTTCAACTGGCTCAAGTCGAGGCTTATCCCCACATAGACAAAAAACACAGGCGCGAACACATCGGTCAGCGGTTGCATCGATTTTTCCAGCTTGTGGGTAAAGGGGAAGGGGTTTTGCAGATACTTCTGCCAGGGCCAGATAAACTGCCTTGATAGCGCCAAACCGGCGGCAAAACCGCCGAGCAGTGCCGGAGCGCCGAAAAGGTGCGCCAGCCAGGCAAACAGGCAGATCAGTGTCAGCATAACCACGGCTTCATAGCCGGGTGTCTGGGACTGGTAGCTGAATACCCGCAGCAGATAGACCAGCATTCTGCCAAGAGGCGGCGCCAGCAGCAGAAACAGCAGCAGTAAGCCACAGAGTTTGATAATTGCCAGCGGTGCCAGTTGGCCTTCACTGGCAAAGTTGAACAGCAAACTGAGCAGTATTACCCCGGCAATATCGTCGAATACCGCCGCTCCCAGAATCAAATGACCGGCACTGGATTGTTGTTGGCCACTGTCGCTTAGCACCCTGAGGGAGATGCCTATGCTGGTAGCCGTCAGGGTACAGCCGTAGAAGAGGGCGGCAAACAGCGACAACTCCAGCCAGTAAAAGGCGGCCAGGCCGGTGAGCAGCAGCGGCACCACTATGCCGATAATGGCCACCGCCGCCACCTGGCGCCCGGCGCTGTAGAGGCGTTTTATCGAGGTTTCGGCGCCGATGGAAAACAGCAGCAGTATCACCCCGAGTTCGGCGATATTTGCCAGCACCTGGGTCGGTTCGAGCCAGCCGAGCACTGAAGGGCCCAGCAACAAGCCTGCACCTATTTCCCCCACCACCGGCGGCCAACCGATACGGTTACAGCACTCTCCCAGCACCCGGGAGAACAGCAAGATCAGGAACAAGGCGATCAACAGGCTATCTATCGACATTGAGTATCCCCCATAGGTGCAATTGTTGATCGGGATCAGTATGGTTTATTCTGCATCAGATTAGAGTCTAAAAAATAGCCGATTACCAAAAAAATCCGGAGAAAACAAATGGGTAAGCTTTTTATCATCGAACAACATGAAGAGGCTAACACTGATGCGATTGCCAAGGGACTGGAAGTAGCGGAACTACTTGGTAAGCAACCACAGGTATTTGCTTATTGCTACGAATATTTTTCCGGTGATGATTATTATAGCCCACGGCTTGCCGGGGCCGCCCAGCAGCGGCTGATGAAGGAGAAGCAAGCCGAGGTGTCGGCTCATCTCAAGGAGTTGGATGCCGAAGATGTACCGCTGCATATCATCTGGAGCAAGTATCTCTATGAGCATGTCAGCAACCATGCCGGCCGCTATGGTTTTGATATGGTGGTCAAGACAGTTCACCAGAGCGAGCACTTTCTGCCGACCGACTGGCATCTTATTCGCAGTACCAAGGTGCCCTTGATGCTGCTCAGCGACAATCCGATCAAGAAGGCGTCAAGTATTCTGATGGCGGTGGATCTCGATGCCAGAAGCCAGCAAAAACAGCGCCTCAACCAACTGGTGTTGCAACATGGCCGCCAGTTGGCCGAGGCCAGCGGTGCCAAGTTGCATCTGGCGCATATCATCCGGGTACCCAAGGTGATCCGCGATCTTGAGGTGCTCAACCTGCATGAAATGGTCAAGTCGGCCTGGCGTAAGCATCAGGCCATGCTGGACCAGACCGGGCTTCCCAAAGAGCAGATCCATATCATTGCCGGCGATCCGGATCTTTGTCTGTATCAGTTGTCCTGCAGGCTCAAGAGCGACTATCTGGTGATAGGTGCTCGTCAGCGCCAGGGCTTGATGGGGCGGGTGATAGGCAATACCGCCGAGCAGATCTTGCGGCGCGTGCGCAGCAATGTGCTGGTGATCCCAACCGATGAGGAACAGACAAGCTGATAGCTTGCCTGCTCACAAGCCCTTTTGGCTGAGGGCAACCAAGGCCTCGGCGGCCGGGGTCAAGGGTAGGTTGTTACGCCAAATCAGCCCTAGCTGCCAGGTGATCTCACTAGCCATGGGCCGATAGCTGAGGGTTTGCTCGCCGAGCTTGTCGCAGATGGGCTCCGGCAGCAGCGCCAGCCCCATTCCGGCCTGTACCATGGCGCCGAGAAAGTCCCATTGACCACTGCGAAAAGCGATATTCAACGTGACCCCGGCTTCGCGGCTCAGGCGGGTCAATAATTTTGCCAGTGAAAAGTCCTCGTTGTAGAGAATGAAAGGATACTCGGCCAGATCCCGCCATTCTATCGCCTGCTTGCTGGTCAGTGGGTGACCTACCGGCAGGCAGACCTTCAGTGGATAACCCTGCAGCGGCGATGAAGACAACTGCTCTCCATGGGTGGCCGGCAGCGCCGTGAAGGCGATGTCCAGAGTGTCGGCCAGCAGTGCCTGCTCGCAACCAAAACCACCGTATTCATGCATCTGCAACTCGACCGCCGGATAGGTACGGCGAAACTCGGTCAACAGATCTATGGTCAGACTGCTCATCATGGGGCAGACCCCGAGACGCAGGTGGCCGGATTTGAGGCCACTCAAGTTACTCAAGTCCTGCTCCATTCTGTGCCATTGACCTATTATCTGGCAGGCGCTGGCATGGAATATCTCTCCGGCCTGAGTGAGCTCTACCTTCTGATTGCTGCGGATCAAGAGCTGTTGATCCAGGGATTCCTCCAGACGTTGGATCATCTTGCTCAATGTCGGCTGAGTCAGGTACAACTGCTCGGCGGCGCGGGTAAAGTTGCCGGTTTCCACCAGGGTCAGAAAGCAGTGTAAGGTCTTGATAGGTACGTTCATGCTTATTTGGAATTCTCGCTATGGAATTAATTCATTTTACTAATAGTCATGGCGGCGTTAATTTGATCAGCGTCCCAAGTAAAGAGGAAAAATCGATGAAAGCCTATCAAGGTTTGTGGGTCAGCTCTCTGTGGCAAACCGCCACTGAAACTCAGGAACACAAGGCCAAGCCTGCCAAAGCCAAGTCCCAGAGTTTTTGGAAGCTGATGTTCCACAAAAAAGCCAAAGCAGTCTAAAGTTACCCGGCCCGTGCCGGGTTTCTTTTATCCCGCCAATACCTCTTCCTTTGTTTTGCCCTGTTGGCCCTTTGGGTTAGTATTTGCCTGATTAATTCAAGGGGAAGCTTGTGGATCTCAGCCAGATATGGACGGACGAATCCGAGTACCGTCGGGTTGCGCTCAAAGTCAGCGCATGGACTATTTTTTGCCTCGGGGTACTGTTCAGTGGCTTTAACTGGTATATGGGGTTGCCATTACTGTCTTTGATGGAACTGGCCATGGCCGGTTTCTGTCTGTTGTTGCTCTACCGTTTGCCCACAACCTCCAGGCTGAAAGAGTGGTCGTTATGCTTTCTGTCTTTGCTCTTTTTCATCGTGCTGCTGGGAATTTGGCAGGCGCGCTTGAGCTCAATTCTCTACAGCTGGTTATTTATCTTTCCGTTGCTTTCTTATCTGCTGCTGGGTAAACGTTGGGGCGTGGGGTTCAACGCGGTATTTATCTTTGGCGGTATGAGTTTATTGCTGCTGCGGCTGGTTATGCTGGAGTCGGAGCTGCATTTTTCCCTATTTATCAATGTGGGTCTGTGTCTGTCTACTTTGTGGATCATGAGTCATGTGTTTGAGAGCAAGCGGGCCGAAATGGTTGAACGTTTGCAACTGATGGCGGCGCTGGATCCACTGACCTCTGTCTACAACCGCTTGCATCTGGAACCGGTATTCAATCTACTGCAGCAACAGATGACGGGGCGTTTGGCACTCTTGCTGGTGGATGTCGATCATTTCAAGCAGATTAACGACAATTTGGGCCACGATGCCGGCGACAGGGTGTTACAGCAGTTGGCGCGGCTACTGCAGGAGTTTGTGCCATCCCCTGAGCATGTTTTTCGCGTCGGCGGTGAAGAGTTTTGTCTCTTGCTGCCGGTGGCGGACATGGCCAAGGCGCAGAGGCAGGCGGAGTCTGTCAGAGCGGCGGCTGAGTCTCTGCCCCTGGACTTGGCCACAGCACAGGGCCTAAGCGTCAGTATTGGCATAGCCTTGTCACCAGAGCCGAGCTCCAGGCTAAAACCTGAGCTGCGCCAGCTGTATCGTCAGGCCGATGAGCGCCTGTATCAGGCCAAGCTCAATGGCCGTAACCGAATCGAACCGCCGCAGTCCTGAGTGCTGCGGCTACTGTAGCAGTGGATGCTCCTTGGGCAACTTGCCGCTGATCCACATTACCAACCTATGTTTCATATTGGGGCCATCTTCCTTGTCCGATGGCAATGGTCCTATCAGTTTATCCTGCACCAAGAGACGATAGACGCACTCGACTTTCTCTTTCTCCGGCACCTTGTCCCCAAGCGGGGCAAAGCCACGCTTGAGCGAGTATCCCAAACCTATCTCCAACGCCAGTTTCAACAGAGCCGCTTCATTCTTGTGTTTCTTCATCTGTATCGCTCCCAGCTTGTGCCTGCTCCTAAGCTAACGCAAAGTGACTGAGATTACACTTAAAAATCCTTCGACAGCCTCAGGTGCCCTTGTACCTTATTTGAGCATACTTTAAGCTGGTCGTTGGAACGACAAGGATTAATACCATTCCCGATAGAAGGTGGATTTTCCAACAAGCTTCCCTGAGGCGTGTTGAAAAGGTGCTTGTACGGCGCAGGCCAATGTCGATTTATCCCGATAAACTTTCCATTGTCCTACTTGCCTCCATACCTTTTCATTCTCGCTCGGTGAGCCAGCTTCTGCACGGAATGGCGTACCTCAACGTAGGGAGAGAAGTGATGTCCAAAGTCAAATATCAAGCCAAGGCGCAACGCACCTTGACCGTCAAAAACACCTCATTCCAATACTACAGCCTCAATGAAGGGCCTTTGGCGGAAATTGCCGAGGTTGCCGCATTACCCAAGAGTTGCAAGGTGCTGCTGGAAAACATTCTGCGGCATCTGGATACCGACCATTGTGATATTGACGATCTGCAGGCGCTTGCCAAGGGCCGCGGCCGCGGCAGCCAGCAGGAGATCGCCTATCATCCGGCGCGGGTATTAATGCAGGACTTTACCGGCGTCCCGGCGATAGTCGACCTGGCCGCCATGCGGGCGGCGCTGGTGGCAAAAGGGCGTGATCCGCAAAAGATCAATCCTCTGTCCAAGGTGGATCTGGTGATTGACCACTCGGTCAGCATCGACAAGTTCGCCAATCCGGATGCCTATCGGGACAATGTGGCGATTGAGATGCAGCGCAACTTCGAGCGTTATCAATTTCTCAAGTGGGGCCAGGGCGCCTTCGATAACTTCTCCGTGGTGCCACCGGGTACCGGCATTTGCCATCAGGTAAACCTCGAGTATCTGGCCAAAGGTGTCTGGCAGGGGCTTGGCGAAGAAGGAGCCACTTGGGTCTATCCGGATACACTGGTGGGCACTGACAGCCACACCACTATGATCAACGCCTTGGGGGTACTTGGCTGGGGTGTCGGGGGTATCGAAGCCGAAGCGGCCATGTTGGGGCAACCCATCTCAATGCAGATCCCGGATGTGGTGGGGTTCGAGCTCAAGGGGCAGCTCAGTGAAGGCATTACAGCCACCGACCTGGTGCTCAGAGTCGTGGAGATGCTGCGCCGCCAGGGGGTAGTGGGCAAATTTGTCGAATTCTATGGTGATGGCCTAGATCAGCTGCCGCTGGCCGATCGAGCCACCATCGCCAATATGGCACCGGAATATGGTGCGACCTGTGGCTTCTTCCCGGTGGATGCGCAGACACTGGAGTATCTGCGCCTCAGTGGCCGAGATGAACAGACGGTTGCCTTAGTGGAGGCTTACACCAAGGCGCAAGGGCTGTGGCGAGAGACTGGCGATAGCGCCCCCGAGTTTGCCGATACCCTGAGCCTGGATCTTGCCAGTGTTGAACCCAGCCTGGCCGGGCCCAAGCGGCCCCAGGACAGAGTCGCCGTCAGTCAGCTCAAGCAGGCGGCCGAAGATGCCATTCGTCTCTCGGGGCGCAGCGAGCTTGAGCAGGCGTTTGTACTCGAAGGCAGCGAGCTTGCCATGCACCATGGCGATTTGGTGATTGCCGCCATTACCAGTTGTACCAATACTTCCAACCCGGCGGTGATGCTGGCAGCCGGTTTGCTGGCACAAAAGGCGGTGGAACTGGGATTGGAGCGCAAGCCCTGGGTCAAGACTTCGTTGGCCCCAGGCTCCAAGGTGGTGACCCAGTATCTGCAACAGGCCGGACTGCAAACGGCACTCGATAGCCTGGGCTTTAACTTGGTAGGTTATGGTTGCACTACTTGTATAGGTAACTCGGGCCCCTTGCCGGAGGCGGTCACCAAGGCGGTCAGCGAACAGAAGATCCATGTGGGTTCAGTGCTTTCCGGTAACCGTAACTTCGAAGGGCGGATCCACCCATTGGTGGAGTCCAACTGGCTTTGCTCGCCTCCTCTGGTGGTAGCCTATGCGTTGGCGGGAACCAGCCGTATCGATCTCAGTCGCGATCCCATAGGCCAAGGCCGCGATGGTAAAGCGGTTTTCCTTAAAGACATTTGGCCCAGCAATGCCGAGATAGCCGCCGTAATGGGCAAGGTGAGTCGCAGCCTGTTTCAGCAGCAGTATGCCGATGTGTTTCATGGCGATGATGCCTGGCGCGCCATAGACTCGGGCTCGGGCAAAACCTATGCTTTCGATCCCGCCTCCACCTATATTCAGTTACCGCCCTTCTTTGAAGCCGAATACGGCGGTAGTGCGGACGACATTAAGGGGGCCGCGATTCTGGCGCTATTGGGAGACTCTGTCACCACAGACCATATCTCCCCGGCCGGGGTGATCCCCAAAAACAGTCCGGCAGCCGATTATCTGCGCGGTCATGGTGTAGCCGACAAGGACTTCAACTCCTACGGTTCACGCCGCGGGAATCACGAGGTGATGATGCGCGGTACCTTCGGCAATATCCGTATCCGCAATGAGATGGTGCCCGGGCATGAAGGTGGTGTTACCCGGATGCAGGGCGAATCTGAGGTGCGCTTTATCTATGACGCTGCCATGGCCTATCGCGCCAGAAAGCAGGCGAGTGTGGTTATTGCCGGTAAAGAATATGGTACAGGTTCCAGCCGTGACTGGGCCGCCAAGGGTACGCTGCTGCTCGGGGTCAAGGCGGTCATAGTGGAGAGCTTTGAGCGTATTCACCGCTCCAACTTGGTGGGTATGGGCGTGCTGCCATTGCAGTTTCTGCCCGGGGAAACCCGTCAGACTCTGGGCCTGACTGGTGATGAGACAGTGGATATTCTCGGCCTGGATGGCGAGCTTAAGCCAAACCAGAAGCTGCAGGCGCAGATCCATTATCCCAATGGAGAGTCCAAAACCATAGCGCTGCTCAGCCGCCTGGATACCGGCATGGAGGTTGCCTACTACCGTGCCGGCGGTGTGCTGACGTATGTGCTGGAGCGTTTGGCCGCCGAATAGCCCAGCTGCTTCAGGCAAAAACCGCGCCTTTGGGGTGCGGTTTTTTATTGGGAAAAGCCAAGTGGTGCCACAGCGCTCCATGTTTTAAAATGCCGCATAATCTCAAGTGGCAGGAGCGCCCATGTACCAAAACAAACAAGCCGTAGCCCTCGGCAGCCTGGCTCTGATGGCAGCCGTTGCCATACTGCTGATCTTACTGGCCTTTTGGGCCTGGCCTAAATACAAGGTCTATAAGCTGGAGCTGGACGGCATCGCCGCTTTGAAGGAAGCAGAGTGGAGCAAGCAGATCCTGATTGAGGAAGCCAAGGCTCGGGAACAGGCGGCCCTGATGCAGGCCAAGGCCAAAGTCACCCTGGCTGAAGCGGAAGGACGGGCAATGATCGCCAGAGCCAAGGCCGAAGGGCAGGCCGATATCGAGCGCGCCAAGGCGGCTGCCGAGGCCAACAAGATTATCGGCGAGTCACTCAAGGGCAATGAAGCCTATCTGCGTTACGTGTGGATCAAGGGGCTGCAGGAAGGCAAGGGCGAGCGCATCTATATTCCAACCGAGGCCGGCTTGCCTTTGCTGGAAGCGGGAAAAGCCCCCGGGAAATAGCTTGTTGCCCGGCAAGCCGGTCGTTACTCGAGTCTGAGTGCGGTTTAGCTGAACTGAGGCAAGTCAGTTGTCCCAGGTTAGCGGTACCGAGTCGGCCTCATGTGGTAACTTGTCGCCGAAGCGTTGCACCAGCCAGTCGATAAACAGCTTCAGTCTGTGGCTGGGGTGGCGTTTGCGTGGATAGATAAGCGACAGTGGCATGGTTTGCGGCGGATACTGCTGTAACACTGGCACCAGAGCGCCACTTTGCAAATGTGGCGCTATACCGTAAGTGGGTACCTGGATAAGACCAAAGCCTGCCAATCCGGCGGCAATATAGGCATCTGTACCATTGGTTCTTATGCTTTGGGGCAAGGTGTATTGATGGTATTTCCCCTCTTGCCTGAACTCCAGCGGCTCGATACGACCACTTGCGGGTAACAGATAGCCCACCATCTTGTGGTTACTGAGTTGCGAAGGCGTTTGCGGAACTCCGAAGCGCGCCAGATAATCCGGGCTTGCCAGCGTGACTATCTTAAAGCTTCCCAAACTTCTGGCAATAAGGTTGCTATCCTCCAGTGTGCCGGCCCGCAGTGCCAGGTCGACCCCTTCACCTATGATATCGATGCGCGGATCCGAAACGCCAAGCTCCAGCTCTATGTCCGGATAACATTGATGAAATTCCGGTAAGGCCGGCAAGATAAGCAATCGGGCGAGTCTGGCGGGCATGTTGATCCTAAGTAGCCCCGCCGGGCAGCTTTCTTTGGCAAATAGGCCCTGAAGATCGTCCCAGTCTGCCAGCAGCGCCGAGGCCTTATCCAACACCTGTTCGCCCTGTTCGGTCAACCTGACCTGTCGTGTGGTGCGTACCAGCAACTGTACCTTGAGTTGCTGCTCCAACCGCTGCACCGCCTGGGTTACGGTCGAGCGTGGTAGATTGAGTAAATTGGCAGCCTTGGTGAAACTTCGCGTCTCGGCGACCCGGCGAAAGATATTCAGGGTTTGCAGTCTATCCATGATTGTTCGTGATTTTGGAATACACTGGCTGTTATAGCGTTATTTATCCCAAAGGTAAAAACAAAGATGCTGTTGGCAGTTCAATGGAGGTAACAGATGAAAACACGAAAACTGGGTAGCAAGGGACCGGAAGTATCGGCGCTGGCGCTGGGATGCATGGGCATGAGTGAGTTTTACGGTCCGGCCAGTGATGCAGAGTCCTTGGCAACGCTGGATCTGGCGCTGGAGCGCGGCGTCAACTTTTGGGATACCGCCGATGTTTACGGACCTTTTCGCAATGAAGAACTGTTGGCACAAGCGCTCAAAGGCCGTAGGCAGCAGATCTTTCTTGCCAGTAAATTTGGCATAGTCAGGGATGAAGCAGATGTGCACAAGCGCGGCGTCAATGGCCGCCCCGAGTATGTCTGCCGCTCTGTGGAAGCCAGTCTCAAACGTTTGGGGACAGATTATATCGATCTCTATTACCAGCACAGAATGGATCCCGAGGTACCGATAGAGGAAACTGTCGGTGCCATGGCCGAGTTGGTGCAGCAGGGCAAGGTGCGCTATCTGGGCTTGAGTGAAGTGGACAGCGACAGGCTGCGCCGCGCCCACAAGGTGCATCCCATTACAGCGGTGCAGAGTGAATATTCTCTCTGGAGCCGGGATCCTGAAAGCAAGGTATTGCCGCTTTGCCAAGAGCTGGGAATAGGTTTTGTTGCCTACAGCCCTCTGGGGAGAGGTTTTCTCAGCGGTGCTATTCGCAGCATAGACGACTTTGCTGCCGATGATTTCAGGCGCTCTCATCCAAGATTTCAGGGGGAGAACTTTGAACGTAATCTGGCACTGGTGGATGCCATCAAGGCACTGGCTGAAAGCCGAGGTTGCAGTTCGTCACAGCTGGCGCTGGCATGGCTGCTCAGCCGCAATGAGCATCTGATCCCTCTGTTTGGCACCAAACGGCGGCGCTATCTTGAGGATAATATTCAGGCTTGCGCTCTGACTCTAGGCCGAGACGAGCTGGCGGCCATCGAAGAGGCGTTTCCC
The DNA here is from genome assembly GCF_009183365.2 of Shewanella algae. Classification (NCBI taxonomy): domain Bacteria; kingdom Pseudomonadati; phylum Pseudomonadota; class Gammaproteobacteria; order Alteromonadales; family Shewanellaceae; genus Shewanella; species Shewanella algae. The sequence continues at coordinate 3,925,157 of NZ_CP068230.1, read as the reverse complement.
ATCATAGCAGTAGCTGGGAGCCGTTATGGCGCACAGATGATGCCGCTGTTACCCAATGAGTAGTGGGGTTAACTTGAAGGGAGCTTTACACAAGTTCAATTGTGCCTAACCCTTAACCATAGGTCAGGGCCGCTACGTCACTGAGTGCAGGGGGCGGAGGTTTGGAAAGGGGCGAGTGGATACCGCCCCATTTCTACCGAACCATGCCCTCGGGAGCGGCGAGTGTCTTGTAGCGACTGGCTACGAGCAATAGCCAGGAATGGTAAGCCACTCTCTACAAAAGAAAAGGCCACGAGGACTTATTCGCATCTTCCCTAATATTGTTCACCATCCACGAATTCACTGACTTTAAAGAAATTTATTCCTTTTACATTATGTTCTTTAAATATATCAACCACTTTTTGATGGACGAATATTTCCCCTAATGATGTACCCGCAACTTGGAAAATCAATCGCTCAGCTTCTGGTATTGCATCTAAGACATCTTCACGAAAACGATAGTTATCCATATCAGCATGAATCGTAAATCCATCAATGTTAGTCGAGCCATTACCTGGCATGTAGAATTTACTTCTATTCAGATCAATACAATTTAACGTCTTAAATGTATTGAGTGCCCACAGCCCTTTAACTGAGTTGTTTTGCTTGTCCTGAATAATTGCTGGGACAAACTGGCTACCATAAAGACCTGATTCAATAAGCTCTTTAAGTTTTGATGTCACTATGAAGTTTGGAACACTAAACGCCAAGGCGTAATCTTCCATTAGGAAATTTAAGTTATCATTTTTTGATACAAAAGAGAGGGTTTCCGACTCCACATTTAGCTTTTCAAAATCCCAGTTAGTATTGGCAGTATATGATGTTGGGATTAAGTCAGTTTTATATTCATCAAATTCATAGTCTGGGTAAACAATGTAATAAGATTCTTCATGAATATTCAAAAAAGTTCCTCTATCTAAACTGTGTGACAATTATTTCCATGGAAATTCGGACAATTCCCTTTTTATTCAATTCAGTAGACACGCATGGCCATGTAACTCATTTTTCCAAAAAACTATCAGATACAGCACCATGCGCGATGCCCACATCTTACAGGATTTGCGCAACGGATAATGCCCAAACTTATTTTCTATAACAGATTTTATTAAAAAAATATTATCTATCATATGGTTGTGGTGATTTTGTGGAGTGTAAACCTAAGGTCGCGTGCATGTTTGACAGTATGTTCGCCGGGAATCATCCGTAGGACGCTGAGCCCCTCTTGGGCGCGTAGTGACAGGCTTACGAGAGAGGCTGGGATGCCAGAGTGGCGCCATCAGGGATGATTTTATGGCATGCCGAAAAGTCGCCAGGACGAAAGCCCGCGGCAGCTGTGGGGTGAAACTCTACGACTTTTGCCTGAATCTTGGGAACAGTGGTTGTTGCGTCTTGCTGATTAAGCTCTAGGAGCCGGGGTTGGGGTTTGTTAGAGTAGGCGCAGTTTTTGGCGGCGGCTGTTGCGGGCAAACGAGAAGGCTTAAGCCTGACAGCCAAACGCCGAGCTAAAGTACTGAGCCAAGCCCGAGTTAAAGCCTTTAGGCCAAGGCTGTAAAACCAAAGCCGTTAAAGTGAACCGAGTCATCGATGAATCCATGTCCCTTGTGTGCCAACACCCAGCCTAAACAGACAGTTCCCGCCAGGGTTGCCAGACGTTATTTTCTCTGCCCAGAGTGTCGGCTCATCTTTCTCGACCCTGCGCATTTGCTGCCCTTGAATGAGGAGCAGCAGTTTTACGATACCCACGAGAACAGCATTGACGACCCCGGCTATGTGGGCTTTTTGCAGCGCCTGTTGACGCCGGCGATGACCTTTCTGCGCCCGGGTATGCAGGGACTGGACTTTGGCTGTGGCCCTGGGCCGACACTATCAAAACTCCTTGCCCGGGAAGGGATAGCGTGTGACGATTTCGACCCGCTGTTTTTCCCCAATCCATTGCAGGCGCAGTATGACTTTATTCTCTCCAGCGAGTGTTTCGAGCACTTGCACAGGCCTGCCGCCGAGATAATCGCGCTGCTGGCACGTCTGGTTCCTGGGGGCTATTTAGGCATAATGACAGACCGCTGGCAGAGTGAAGCCCAGTTTTATGACTGGCACTATACCCGGGATCCTACCCATTGCAGTTTCTTCCATCGTGCAACATTGGACTGGCTCTGTGAGACGTTTGCTTTGAACTTATGTTTTGTCGATGAGCGACGGATTGCCATTTTTCAGAAAAACTGAGGCATCAAAGTGAGGGGCTGGAAAGGGCAGGCAAGCCCCAATCCCTTTGGGGCTGTACCTTGAAACCGGGGCGCCTCCAGGAAGCAGCGACCCGGTTTTTCTCGCTATCAGTTGGCAGCGCCAGTGCTGAAGTTATTTTCCACCAGCGGTTGCTTGTTATCGGCCTGAGGCACATGGCACTGGGTACAGAAATAGTTCTGTCCATTGAGGGTGCCCTTGTCGTCGATAACATGGGACTTGGCCACAGGCGTTGCCTTCATGCGCTTGGCCTTGCTCCAGTCATGGCAGTTCATGCAGCTGTTTTTCTTCAGGCTGATGGGGTAGTCGGCCTTGTGAGGAATGAGCGGCGGCTGCTCGGCGTAGTTGCGCTCTATGACATTGCCACGCATTGGATAGGAAGGCATGGCATCGGCCGGGCGTACAGAGCTAATCTCTGCATCGCCACCGCCAAGAGAACTGACGTTAACCGGCTGAGCCGTTTCTGCCTGCTGTCCTGAGCAGGCGCTGAGTGCCAGCAGCATCGCGGCTGCGCTGAGTGTTTTTTTCATTGCTTGTTCTCCGCCTTGGTGGCAATTCGGTTGCAATCTATTTTGTTGGATTTGTCTTTGGCTTCACCCTTGGGTGAGAGCCGGGTTAATGGCGTATCAAACTCAAAGACCTTCTTGGCACAGACATCGATACAACGGCCGCAGAGGGTGCAATCGGTACTGGTTATCGTAGGGTTGCTTCCCTTGAGGGCGGGTTTGAGCACCTGCCGTTCGGGACACACGGTAAAACAGTCCATACAGTTGTTGCAGTCGTTGGCTCTTACCGCCTCGATATTGACCAGTCGCAGCTTGCCCAGCAGGCTGTAGAGGGCGCCACTTGGGCACAGGTGGCTGCACCAGGCGCGTTCGCTGACGAACAGATCCAGCAGCAGTATCGCCAGCAGCAGCCACAGGCCACTGAAGCCACCGAACAACAAGGCTCGGTAGGCCACGGGAACCGGGTTGAGCCACTCCCAGGCCAACAGGCCGGTCAGTGGGGGCAAGAACAACACCAATACCAGCAGATAGTAGCGCAGCGACCTTGGCAGCTCGGGCAATCTGGGCAAGCCCAACTTGCGTCTGAGCCAGGCGGCCGTATCTGTCACCATGTTGACCGGGCAGACCCAGCTGCAGAACACCCGTCCACCCAGCAGGCCATAACCCAGGGCGACAATGGCGGCGCCGAGCAGCAGGCTCAGTTCCGGCAGATGGCCACTGGCCAGGCTCTGCAGCGTCACCAGCGGATCGGCCAGCGGCACTGTGTCCAGTAACAGGCTGGCCGACAGGTTGCCTTTCAGCAGCCAGAGGCCAAACAGTGGCCCTATGGCAAACAGCAGCAAAACGCTCAGTTGTGACAAGCGTCTGAGTAGCAGGAACCTGTGTGCCTTCCACCAACCCAGGGTGGCGATGGCATCGGCGGCAAAGGCGTCTGAGCTTTGATGTTTTCTTCGACTCATATTGCCCCTCCGTTACCCAGTCCGGGCAGCCCTTGATTGAGCATCTCCAGGGTGGTCTTTTCCGTGTCGATGTAAGTGTCGTGCTTGGCGGTCTTGCCGCTGGCGAGTTTCTGCGGCAGCACCTTGATCGCCGGTTCTTCCAAAACGCAGGCATGTTCACACTTGCCGCACCCGGTACAGATATCGGCATGCACGGTAGGAATAAACATGGCGTGGTGGCCACTGCGCTCATTGCGGGCACGCTCAAGGGTGATGGCCTCATCGATGAGCGGGCAGACACGGTAGCAGACATCACATCTCAGGCCTTTGAAGTTAAGGCAGTTTTTCTCATCGATTAGTACGGCTGTGCCCATTCTGGCATCCTCGATTTTCTCGAGGCCGGTATCCAGTGCCCCACTGGGACAGGCGCGGGTACAGGGAATGTCCTCGCACATCTCGCAGGGGATACTGCGGGCGCTGAAGAAAGGCGTGCCTGTGGCTGCCCCTTCAAACCAACGCGCCAGTTTCAGGGTGTCATAGGGACAGGCCTCGACACAGAGGCCACAGCGAACACAGGCCGAGAGAAAGGCGTCCTCGGCGAGGGCGCCCGGGGGACGTATCGCCTGGGGCGCCAGCGACTGGGACTTGGCCAGCGCTGATATCCCCAGCCCGGCCAACCCCATCACACAGCCGGCTTTGGCCGTGGTCGCCAGAAACTGGCGACGATTGATGTTATTGACACTATTGCGTTTGTCACCCATTACTGCTGCCTCAGGCCTTCATCACTTTGACCGGACACTTCTTGAAGTCTGTCTCTTTGGACAGAGGGTCGGTGGCGTCCAGTACCAGCTTGTTGACCAATTGACGGGCATCGAAGAAGGGCATGAACACCACGCCTTTGGGCGGCTTGTTACGGCCCTTGGTTTCAACCCGGGTCTTCACTTCGCCGCGAGGCGAGGCGACGATGACTTCATCACCACGCTTGAGGCCACGGCTCTTGGCATCATCAGGATGCATGAAGATCTGCGCATCCGGATAGGCGCGGTACAACTCGGGTACCCTGGCGGTCATTGAACCTGTGTGCCAGTGCTCCAGCACCCGGCCTGTGCTCATCCACAGATCGTATTCACTGTTGGGCTCTTCGGCGGCCGGTTCGTAGGGCAGGGCGAAGATCACCGCCTTGCCATCTGGCTTACCGTAGAACTGATAGCCTGAACCCGGTTTAACGTAAGGGTCAGAACCTTCAACGAAGCGGCGCAGGGTTTCCTTGCCATCCACTACCGGCCAACGCAGACCGCGGGTTTCGTGGTAGCGGTCGAACTGAGCCAGATCGTGACCATGGCCGCGACCGAAGGCGGCGTATTCTTCGAAGATCCCCTTCTGCACATAGAAGCCGAAGTGTTCAGATTCATCGTTGAGCTCGGCCTGACAGTCGCTGGCGGGGAACTTGTTGATCACGCCATTGGCGAACAGCACTTCATAGAGGTTCTTGCCGGCGTATTCAGGTTTCTTGGCAATCAGTTCGGCGGGCCAGACTTCCTCTACCTTGAAGCGCTTGGCGAACTCCATCAGCTGCCACAGATCCGACTTGGCACCTTCAGGGGCTTTCACCTGCTGGTGCCACATATGGGTGCGGCGCTCGGCGTTACCATAGGCACCTTCTTTCTCGACCCACATGGCGGTAGGCAGGATCAGGTCGGCCGCCATGGCGGTTACTGTTGGGTATGGATCTGACACCACGATAAAGTTTTCCGGGTTACGGAAACCGGGATAGATTTCATCGTTGATATTGGGGCCAGCCTGCATATTGTTGGTACACATGGTCCAGTAGCAGTTGAGCTTGCCGTCTTTCAGCATCCGACTCTGCAACACGGCGTGGAAACCTGGCTTGGGCGGAATAGTGCCTTCAGGCAGCTGCCAGGCCTTTTCTGTGATGGCGCGGTGTTTGTCGTTGTTGACCACCATATCGGCGGGCAGACGGTGGGCAAAGGTGCCGACTTCACGGGCGGTACCACAGGCAGAGGGCTGGCCTGTGAGAGAGAAGGGGCTGTTACCCGGAGTGGCAATCTTGCCGGTCAACAGGTGCAGGTTATAGAGCATGTTGTTGGCCCAAACCCCACGCACGTGTTGATTGATACCCATGGTCCACAGGCTCATTACCTTGACCTTGGGATCGGCATAGGCCTTGGCCAGCTCCAGCAGGCGCTCTTTCTCCACGCCGCTCATCTCGCTGGCGTATTCCAGAGTGTAGCGGCTGACAAACTTGGCGTACTCATCGAAGCTGATATCGCTGAACTTGCCGTTACCCGGGTTCTTGGCTTTTTTCTCCAGCGGATGATCCGGACGCAGGCCATAACCTATGTCATCCACACCCAGGGCAAACTTGGTGTGCTTGTTGACGAAGTCCTTGTTGACCGCGCCGTTTTGGATGATGTAGTTGGCGATATAGTTGAGGATAACCAGATCGGACTGGGGCTTGAACACTATCGGGTTGTCGGCCAAATCGAACGAGCGGTTCTCGAAGGTAGACAGTACATGCACCTTACCGTCGGGGTGGCTCAGACGGCGATCCGACAGGCGGGCCCAAAGGATGGGGTGCATCTCGGCCATGTTGGCGCCCCAGAGCACAAAGTGATCGGCGGCTTCCAGGTCGTCATAACAACCCATGGGTTCATCGATACCAAAGGTACGCATAAAGCCGACCACGGCCGAGGCCATACAGTGGCGGGCATTGGGGTCGATATTGTTGGTGCGGAAACCTGCCTTGTGCAGCTTGGAGGCGGCGTAGCCTTCCCAAATGGTCCACTGGCCTGAGCCGAACATGCCCACAGAAGTCGGGCCCTTGGTGTTGAGCGAGTGCTTCCACTTTTCTGCCATCACATCGAAGGCCTTGTCCCAGCTCACGGGGGTGAATTCACCGTCTTTGGCATACTGGCCGTCTTTCATCCGCAGCAGTGGAGTGGTCAGACGGTCTTTTCCGTACATGATTTTCGACAGGAAGTAGCCCTTGATGCAGTTCAGGCCCTTGTTGACCGGGCTCTCAGGATCGCCCTTGGTGGCGACGACCTTGCCCTCTTTTGTGCCTACCAGCACAGAGCAGCCGACACCGCAGAATCGGCAGGGGGCCTTGTCCCATTTGATATTGTCTTTCTGCTCAGCGGCTTCGACGACTTTCACTGGCAGAGTGACTCCAACGGCCGTGGCGGCGGCAACGGCGGCGTTGGCTTTAAGAAACTCGCGGCGGCTTATGCTCATGGTGTTTCCTCACTCTTTATTTCTTTTGTTTGACTGACAGGCTCAGAATCGACCTGATGATAGATAAGACTGCTGGACAGTATCCCGGGCAGACGGTTGATTGCTTCGACGTTATCCAGGATCTCGCCCTGGCTTTCGCCTTCGAGGGTGACTACCAATTTGCCTTCTGGGCTGCTGGCGTGGACTTCGGCGCCTTCAAGGGCCTGGATGGCAGTGGTCACCGCCTCCAGGGTTCCCGGAGCGGCATGCACCACCAGACTGGTGACATGGTATTCCATCTCTGTTTGTTGCTTCATTGAGGCTCACCTCGACAGGTAAGGGCGACTGGCACGGCATGGGCCGAGTCACCGGAACTGAATCAAAGTCTAGACCTCATTAAAAATGTGGGTATACCTCTTGAGAGGTAATGAAAGCGATTGGCGATCCGGATCAACATTTTCAATGTGATCTGAATCCAAGTTTGAAATTTAAACAGATTAGCCGCTTGACTCCTGCAATATTAATGCAACGCCATTTTGAGAATAGTTCTTGTTTACTACCTAAAGTGGGTTATTCAATAGCCGGTCAGCTCCATATAACCCACGCCTGTTTGTGTGCCCTTGATGGTGATGGGCCCCTCCCAGTAGGGGATAGACAGGTTCATGGCGGCATTGGGATTGAGGGCTTCCAGAGTCAGAGACAGAGACTCTCCCGGCAGCTCCAGTTGCCAGGCGACAGGGTAGCGACCGCTGGCCGTTTGTTGCCAGTCCTTGACGTTGAGGCTGATATCATCGAGCGCCAGCGGGTGGCCACTGCCGTCGGGATACATGCGCTTGCCGCTGAAAAAGGCTTTGTTTTCCTGCTCTCTGAGCTGAAATAGCATCAAGGCCGAGCCATCATCGAGCCGCAAGGCGAACCAGTCCCAGCCCTGTTGGCCGCGACTGAGAAATTCTGAGCTCCACTCCCTATCGAGCCAGGCATTGCCGGATACCTGCAGCCATTGCTCCTTGTGGCGCACTCTGCCTTTGACCCGAATAAAAGGCTGGCTGTAGTAATAAGAGGCCACAGTGCCGGCGGCATTTTTACGGCTGAAACCCTTATCTCCCTGAATCTGCAGCTCGGCTTGGCTATCGAGTTGCAACTCGAAGGCAAAGTCCTCTTCGCTGACCTGTAAACTGGCGGGAAACAGCCCGCTATTGGGGCCGCTTACCGCCTGGCTTTGCCAGCGCCAGTTATCGAGCCAGACCCTGAGCGGCAAGCCCATGGCTCCGGCTTGAGCTTTGTCCTGGGCTCCCTGGGGATGGGCTGCTTTGCCTTGGGGCACGGCAAGCGCGCCCCTGGCCCAGCGCTCGGCGCTTTGGTGACTATGTTGAAAGCTCAGTGCACTGTGAGCCATATAAAGCTGATTCGTCGCCCAGGGAGAGCTGGATTCAGGTTCATCCGGGGAGAGGGCGATACGAAACTGAGTCCATTGCAGCCCGAGGGGCTCACCGCTTTGCGTGGTCAGATTGGCGGTCAGATACCACCACTCCTGACGAAACTTGGGGTGGGACAGGTGATCTTTTGGAAACTGCAGCGCCGCGCCTGGCTCGACTTTCGCATAACCTTCGCTCGCTGTACCCATCACCCGGCTCATGGCCCGTGAGTCTTGCTGCTGAGCCTTATCGCAGCCACTCAGCACAGCGCCGCCCAGCAGTAGACCCGCTAACAAGGACGCTACGGCACGCCACCACATTGTAATCAATCGCATTAGAGCACCTCCTGTTGCAGGCTGGAGACCAGAGAGCGGCGGCTCTGCCAGTAGAGGGGAACTATCACCGCCAGGATGCAGCACAGCAGCGACAAAAGCACCACCCGGCCATAGGCCAGCCAGTCCCACTGCATGGCTATGGTCCAGCCGAAGGCCTGCAGCGTCACCTTATGGATAAGCAGGTAACCGAGAATCGCCCCCATGGGCAGGGCCAACAGACAGGTGAGCAGCACTACCAGCAGCATCTGCAATAGCAACATAGACAAAAGTCGGCCACGGGTAAGCCCGAGCGAGCGTAACATGGCGAGGCTCGCCTGGCGGGACTGGGTCAGCATCAGCACGGCACTGAAAAGCCCCACGGCGGCCACCAGTAAGGTCAGGGTGTTGAGTACCAGGGTAATGCTGAAGGTCTTGTTGAAGACCCGAATCGCCTCATCGCGAATTTTTTGCTGGCTGTAGACCTGTACCGGGCTGAGTCCAAGCTCTTGAATGAGGGCGCGCTCTAGGGCGGCAATGCTTGTGAGTCCTGCCCCCTTGGCCCTTTCTGCACTTGTTGCTATACCACTCACCGCCAGGCTAACGGCTTCAGTTGGCAGCTTAAGCTCTTGCCAGAGGGATTGTGCCAGCAGGACCTCCCCCTTGGGATTGCCATAGTCGTAATAGATGGCGCTGATGGGTAGGATCAGTGGTGTCTTACATTCCTTATCCGGGCAGAGGCTGAGCTGGTCGCCCGGCGCCAGCCCCAGCGTCAGGGCCAAGGGCTCGCTGATAGCCAGAGCCTGGCCTTGGATCACCGTCAGCAGCGCTTGCTGTGGCTGGTTTTGGGCTCCTTGCACCTGAGCCTGGGCTGGGGTTTTCAGCGCTGTGGTGCGCGCGATAGAGTCGGCGTCCCGGCTGATAAGGTTTATCTCCAGCGTATTGCCGCTCCCCTTGGCATAGAAGGGCGCCTGCCATTGGTAGAAGTGAGCCAGTCCGGGGGCTTGCTGCTCAAGAAAATGCTCCAGCTTCGCCATATTGCCGGCGCCCGGGCGGATATAAAGCTCGGCATGCAGGCGGGTGTCGAGCCAACTTCTGAGGGTCTTGTCAAAGCTGCCTACCAGGGTATTCATGGCGATATTGGCACACAGGGCCAGTAGCAGCGCCATCATGGCCAGCGCCAGCGGTGCCACCAGCTCTCGGGTATCGGCGATGGCGTACTTGCTGAGCCCGGACGGAAACAGCCGCGCCAATAGCCCGAGTAAAGACTGCAACAGTTGCGGCAACAGCAGCGGGATAGCCAGGGTCAAGAGCCCCATCAAGCCCAGGCTGTGTTGGTGGGTTTGGCTCAAGGGGTAAAGCAGCGCAGTCAGGGCAAGCAGCGCAACCCCGATGAGAAACAGGCGTTTATGCATGCTTCTGTGCCTGTGGGCATGCCATTGGCTCTGGGTATTTTGCGCCAGGCTCTGATGACACAGCTCAAGATACAGGGGCACGCAGGCCAGCAGTGCGGCGATAAGTGTCAGACCGGCGCCTTCGGCCAGCCATTGCCAGCGCCAGTTCCCCGGTAGCAGAGTCGCACCATAGAGTTGCTCCAAGGTCAGCGCCACCATGGGCTGCAGCCACTGGCTGAGCTGCAGCGCCAGAATAAAGCCGCTGGCCGAGCCAATGAACACCAGCAGCAACAACTCCAGCAGCAGCGCCAGCATCAGGGCGCGCCGTCCCAGGCCCTGCTTGAGCAACAAGAGCAACAAACGGCGGCGTTTCATCAGGCTGTAGCGTACGCCGTTGTAGGCGATAAACAGCCCCACCACGAAGGCCAACATCCCCATGGCGTTGAGGTTCAAATGAAAACTGCGGGTGAGCGCGGTCAGGGCGGCGCCCCTGTCCTGCTCGCTGATATTCAGCTTACCCAGCGGCACTCCGCTTTGCTTGAGTCGCTCTTTGAGTCTTTGCGGCTCGCCAAAGAGGGCGATATAGCTGAGGGTGCCTTCGCGCTTTAATAGCTGCTGGGCCAGCGAGATATCCAGATAGAGGCGGTTACCGAGCTGCTGTGAGTCGGCGAGCGCCAGCACTTCGAGCGTACGCCCACCGAGGGATAGGGTTGGCAGCGCCTTGAGTCCTTGATGCAGGCTGTCACTCATGACAATGATGGGCTCACCGGCGAGCAGTCTATTCAAGGGCAGATGGTTGCGGCCATTGCCCTTTTGCTCGAAGGTGCCGAGGGCGGCAATGATATCGCTGCCTTCCACTTGCCACTGGCGACCCTGAGCGTCGTCAAGGACGCCGCTGATCACCGGCAGTGCCTGGATGCCGCTTTGGCGCAGTTGAAAATAGAGTGCTTCATCGAGGCTGGCCCCGCGGGCCTTGGGGGTGATAAACAGGCTGGCCTGTTGTCCCAGGGCTTCGCCCGCCTCACGGTAGCTGTTGATGGCGTTGTCGTTGGTGGCCTTGACGCCAATCAGCAGAGTCACCGCCAACACCACTCCCAGCAGTATGGCGCCGGCTTGCAGTGGTGCCTTGCGATAGTGGGCCAGGGTGACTTTCAGGGCCTGCCAGGCCAACTTGATTGTGGTTAGCGCCCCTGTGTCACTCATGAATGCGCCCTTGCTGCAGGTGCCAGCGGCGCTGCATATAGGCGGCGGCCGTTTCGCTGTGGGTGACCATCAGAATGGCGCTGCCGGCATCGGCGGCGAGAGCGCACAAAAGCTGCATCACCTCATCACCGGCGGCGGCATCAAGGTTGCCTGTCGGTTCATCGGCCAGAAGCAATTCAGGCCTATGGGCCAGGGCGCGGGCAATGGCGACTCTCTGCTGTTGACCACCACTGAGGCTTTCGACTTCCCGGTTCAACAGTGGCGTCAGCCCCAGTGCCTGTACCAGGTGATCGCACCAGGCTTGCCAGCCTTCACCGAGCAGCGACAGGGGAAAAAGAATATTGTCGCGAACATTGAGTGGCGTAAGTAGGTTGAATTGCTGGAACACCACCCCCAGATGACGGCGGCGAAATGCGCTCCACTGTTTGTCCTGCCAGCGGCTGCTGTCTTGACCTGCCAGCAGAATGCGGCCCTGATCCGGGTGCTCAAAACCGGCTATCAGATTCAGCAGTGTGCTCTTGCCGCTGCCGCTGGGGCCGGTCAATGCCACCGTCTCGCCGGGTTTTATCTCCAGGCTGAGATTTGCCAGCACCCTGTGGGGGCGATCGCCGTCCAAAAATCCTTTGCTTACCCCTTCCAGCAACACCTGGCTCTGCATTTGAACTCCTGTGACCCGCAGTAATCTGCTACAGCATAACAAGTTTTTTCAATCGGTGAACTCGACTTTCAGCTGTTGTTACCGCGTAAACCGAACCTGGTTCGGTCGCTCGGGGTGTAGGCCAAGGTCAAATTTTTTGCAGCAAACAGGGCGCGAGTCGGCTTTGCCCCTTGAGCCGGGGGCCATTTAGGCGCAAACTGTGCCACCTGCCACAAATAACGTGGCAATCCGTTCGGATGAAGGTAGCAGGAGAGTGGGGAATCGCCCCCACACCGACGAGGCAATTTCCACCGGTTAACCCGGTTGGAGGTACTCTTTCAGGTGCCGGTCAGCATTGACGGCGTGGACTGTTACTGGACGAGCCTCTGGAGAGACCGGGCATGCCCCGGCGCCGAAGGCGAAAGTGCCGGCTTAGGCCGGCGCGAAACGCTCAGGCAAAAGGACAGAGGAGAGGATGATTGCACCGCCTTGCCTCTGGTGATCTTTCGCTTTTGGCCTCTGCTGCCGCGGTTTCGCAGCCATTTCTTTTCCTCCTCCGTTTATTAATTTTGATGTTTAATAACTGAGGAATCTATGGATTTTCATGCACTTCTTACCCAGATAAACGCTATTGTCTGGGGACCTGCCACCTTAGTCTTGTTGGTGGGAACCGGTATTTATCTGAGCTTCAGGCTGGGATTCATTCAACTGTTGCGTCTGCCGCTGGCGCTGCAGTTGCTGTTCAAACCCGCCAATGGCAAAGGGGAACTCTCCTCTTTTGCCGCCCTCTGTACCGCACTGTCGGCCACCATAGGCACGGGCAATATTGTCGGGGTGGCTACTGCCATCAAACTCGGTGGCCCCGGCGCCCTGTTCTGGATGTGGATTGCCGCCTTGTTTGGCATGGCCACCAAGTATGCCGAGTGTCTATTGGCGCTTAAGTTTCGCACCACAGATCGCCACGGTAACATCGCCGGTGGCCCCATGTACTACATAGAAAAAGGCCTGGGGCTCGGCTGGCTGGCCAAGCTGTTTGCGGTTTTCGGTGTCGGTGTCGCTTTTTTCGGTATCGGGACTTTTGCCCAGGTCAATGCGATTTCCGAAGCCCTGACCATCGCCTTTGATGTGCCAGCCTGGAGCACGGCCGTGGTGCTGACCTCGCTGGTGGCTGCCGTGACCTTAGGGGGTGTTAAACGGATTGCGGCTGTGGCACAAAAGTTGGTGCCCACTATGGCTATAGGCTATGTGGTTGCCTGTCTTTGGGTGCTGCTGAGCGCCAGCGAGGCGATTCCGGATGCGATAGCGCTGGTGTTGCATTCCGCCTTCAATCCGGTGGCGGCTGGCGGTGGCTTTTTGGGGGCCGGTATCGCCCTGGCGATTCAAACCGGGATTGCTCGCGGAGTGTTCTCCAACGAGTCGGGTTTGGGCAGTGCCCCGATAGCGGCGGCAGCCGCCAAAACCAAGGAGCCGGTTGAGCAGGGACTGGTGAGTATGACGGGCACCTTCTTCGATACCATCATCATCTGCACCATGACCGGCTTGGTGCTTATTCTTACCGGTGTCTGGAATGGCGATACCGCCGGGGCAGGCATGACCAGTGCTGCTTTTTCCAGTGCCACCACGCCGCTGATTGGCCAGTATTTGGTGACTGTGGCGCTGGTGTGTTTCGCCTTTACCACTATTCTTGGCTGGAACTATTATGGCGATCGCTGCTGGAGCTATCTCACCAAGGGCCGCTGGATCCCGCTCTATCGCTGGGTTTTTCTCGGGCTTATTGCCTCGGGCGCCTTTATCACGCTGGATCTCATCTGGCTGCTCGCCGACATAGTCAATGGCTTGATGGCGATACCCAATCTGATTGCCATTATAGGTCTGCGCCACCTGGTGCTGGCAGAAACCCGCAGTTATTTTCAGCGTCTGCGCGGCTGCGGTGATGAGGCCCTGCCTCAGGCCGATACCTGAGCCTTGAGCGAAGCAATCAAGGCCTGTAACCAGTCTTCAAACCGCCTTATCCTGGCCAGTTTGGGTGAGGCGGCGTGATACAAGAGGTGATAGCGGATCCCACCCGGTAGCACCTGCGGCAGAGGCGCCGTGAGCGTACCGGCGCGGATATATTGCTGGGCCATCAGGCGGGAGCCTAAAAACACCCCGTGGCCTGACAGCGCCGTGCTCAGTGCCATATCCAGATTGGCGACCCGCACCCAATTGAGCGCCTGGGTATCCGGCGTGATACCTGCCGCCGCAAACCAGGCCAGCCAATCCTGTCCCGGCTTGTCGTCGGCATCAATAAGCCAGCATTGGCTCAGTTGCGAGGCTTGGGTGAGTGCTTGCTCCTGTGCCAGTTGGCTGGAACACAGGGGCACAGTGTCATCGTCGAACAGGTGACGACAGTAAAGCTCACCCGCGTCAATGTCACCAAAACGTATCCCGATATCCATCTCTCCGTGTTGGAGATCTTCCAGCTGACTCGAGGCCCAGACCCTGACCTTGATTTCCGGATGCAGCCGATTGAACTGCCCAAGATTCGGCAGCAGGATCAAGGAGGCAAAGGACTGAGTTGTCGTGATGTTGAGCTCTCCTGGAACCCCCTGACATTGTATCTCTTGCCAGCAGGAGCCGATGGAGCCGAATGCCGCCGTCAGGGTATCGGCCAGCTGCTGAGCACGGCTGGTGGGCTGCATGCTGCGACCGCGGCGAATAAAGAGTTTGATCCCCAGGTGAGCCTCCAGCAAGCGTAGCTGTTGGCTGACCGCCGCTTGGGTGATATGTAACTCTTCTGCGGCTTGGGTGTAGCTCTTGTGCCGCGCCGCCGCTTCCAGGCAGCGCAGTCCCTTGAAGTGATCTAAGTGTTCCATAAGTTGTACTTATTTTAATGGTAAGAAATCATCGTTGGTTTTACGGTGGGCGCCGCAGCAAAATGCATTTGGTCACCACAGGAGCTCGCCATGAATTCAGCCACTCAAAAACCTTGTTTAAACCCAGATAGTAGAGATTCTACTGCCAATAGCAAGCTGTATGGAAAGGGGCGCTTTCCGCGCTGGCTTGCAGCTATTGGCCGTTCTCTTTCCCTGCAACATAAGAGTTTATTTAAATAATTCCAGCTTATCTTTTTCTGTGTGTTTTATGTCAGTTGGCTGCAGCTGACTTTTTTGTGAAATTTGCTCCGCTTCACTTGTTTAACCGCATGGCTAATGCTTAAATAACAAGGTTAATTTTTGACCTTTAATCAGTTAGTTGACTTCAGTCGCCTGATGTACTTCGGCATTGATTGCCCAAGAGAGTGTGTCTGACAATAGGACTTTGCAGTTGCGGAGTCGCAAGGAAATCGTCAGAGAGGCAGAGCTATGCCGGATACCGCGACACTCAGAACTTTTCGCAGCCGTATTCTGTTGCAGATAGCCATTCCCTTAATCAGCATCATGACTGTGATTTCGGGGATTACCGGCTGGTATAACTATCAGGAAGAAGAGAAAGCCTTCTTTGCCGACTTGGCTGAAAAGGCTGACTTCGCCGCTAAAAGGCTCGAGTTTGAGCTGTCTTTGGCACAAAGGGATAGCCAGACACTGGCATACAGCCTGGGGAATCTGGAGTCTTTCGAACGTCTGCAACAAGCGGACAATCTCTATCAACTGCTCAGGGACAGGTTGCAGCGCAATCCCAACTTTTACGGCAGCGCCATCGCCTTTCAGCCCGGGTTTCTGCCCGGGCAAAAACGCTTTGCTCCCTATGCTTTTCGTCAGGACCTGTCGATTGTCACCATGGACATAGGCCAGGAAGCCTATGACTACACCAGTGGCGAGTGGGACTGGTGGACCGAAGCACTCAAACATGCAGAAGGCTACTGGACGGCCCCCTATTTTGATGAAGGTGCCGGCAATGCACTGATGATCACCTTCTCGCAACCCTTTGGCAGCGAAGGGGCGCCGCTGGGCGTGGTTACCACAGATCTGGCACTTTCCAGCCTGCCGATACGTTTGGGGATAGATCCCAAAAAGCTGTTGGTATTGGACAACCAGGGCCGACTCATCTATCACCCGGACAATAATCTTACCCGCAACGCCAAATTGGAAGACTGGCTGGCTAATACCGCCGCCGGCAAGGAAGCGGCGCAGCATATCTATGCCGCCGACACCCCCGAGGTGGCCCTGAGCGATCTCAACGGCGTGCAGTACCTTGCCAGTGTCGCCAGGGTTGCACCACTGGAGTGGCGGGTGTTGGTGATCACGCCGCAAAAGCAGTTGCTGCGTTCTTTCCTGCAGGATTTCAGCTCCTTGACGCTCAACCTGTTGCTGCTGGCTATGATACTGCTGGTCACCAGTTACTGGAGCGCCAAGCGTCTCACCCAGCCTCTGGAGCAGTTGGAAGCCGGGATAGTGGACTTCAGCAAGGGGTTGATCAAACGCTTGCAAAAACCCGAAGGCGTGGTGCGGGAGATTGCGACTCTCAGCAATAAATTCAATGAGATGGCTGAAATTCTCGAAGAGAGGGAACAGGCGCTGCTCGACTCCCGCGGCAACAGGTTTGCCAAGCTTATCGACGGCATGAGTGACAAGTCCTTCTACTGCTCCATGGATCCCAACGGCGCCATAGTACAGGCGAGCGAAGGGGTGAAGAAGGTCTTGGGTATCACTCCTGAAGTGCTCAGGCGTAAGTATCAGCGGCTGTTTTCCAGCAACAGTATCAACGAAGCCAACTGGCAGTATATGGAACAGGCGCTGGCCGGCGAGTCGGTGCCGCCGCATCAGGTGGAGTTGGCCGATGCCGAAGGTGGCTTGAGGCGTTTGGATCTGTTTATGCAGCCTCTGCTCGATGATGAAGGCAAGCTGATTTCGGTGGAGATGCTGTTTAATGATGTCACCGAGCAGTTTTCCGCCGCGGCCTGGTCCAACGCCGTGCTGGAGGCGGCGCCGGAGGCGATGCTTATCGTCGATGAAGGCGGCATGCTGGTGTTCTCCAACAGCCGCTGTCAGGAGTTGTTCGGTTATGCCGCCGAGGAGATGCTCAAACTCAATATCGACCAACTGTTGCCGGAAGTGGACCGGCTGGAACACGCAGCCAAGCGCCATGCCTTCGTGACCGACGGCAAGGATCGCATGATGGCCAAGGGCAAGGCGTTGCAGGCACTCAAGTGCGATGGTTCCCAGTTCCCGGTGCAGATAGGTTTGAGCCTGTTGCCTGCCGATCACAAGGGTAAACGTCAGGTGGCGGCATCGATTCGGGATCTGACCGAGCAACTGGCGGTAGAGCGTAAAATTCGCGAGAGCGAGAGCCGTTTTCGTGGGCTGGTATCCAACATCCCCGGCGCCGTTTATCGTACCCGGGTCGATGAACAGTGGACCATGGAATATGTCAGCGACAATATCACTGAGATAAGCGGCTATCCGGCCTGGCACTTCATCGACAGCAAGAAGCGCAGTTATGGTTCACTGGTCATAGATGAAGACAAACAGCTGTGTATCGACACCATCAACTCGGCCCTGGCCGAGCAGCAAGCCTTCGATGTTGAGTACCGTATTCGCCACCGGGATGGCAGTGTGCGTTGGATCCATGAAAAGGGTAAGGCCAGCTATGATGAAGACGGTAACCCGCTGTGGTTCGATGGCAGCCTCAATGACATCACCGACAGCAAGCTGGCTCAAGAGAAGATGGAGCAGTCACGGGAGCAATTGGAAACCATCACAGAGTCTGTGCCCAGCACTGTGTATCAACTGTTTTGGCAAAGCCCGCAGCAACGCAGATTCACTTTCCTTTCCAGTGCAGCCATCGCCACTCTTGGTCACCACAAGAATGAGGTGATGGCCGATTTTGATCTGGTGGCCGAGCGGATTGTTGCCGAAGACAGGGGCAGCATCATTCGCCTGCTTTCCGGCGAGAGTGGACTGCAATGGATCAAAGAGTTCCGCTACCGGCATCCTTCCGGTGAGGTGCGTTGGCTAGAGGCCGGTGCCAAGGGCAGTAAACAGCAGGATGGCATGCTCTGGAACGGTTATCTGACCGATATCAGCGGCCGTAAGGAGATGGAAACCGAGCTGGCCCAGAGCGAGGCCCACTTCCGGGCCCTGTTTGATAACGCAGGTATAGGCATAGTCAACCTGGACGATCGCGGCACCATAATGGATTGCAATGGCCAGTTCTGCAGTGACATGGGCATGAGTGCCGAGCAGCTCAAACGTCGCTCGTTTGCCGACTTGATGGCGCCGGAAGACAGAAGCAATGCCAGCGAGCTGTACGAGCGCCTGAAGCTAAGTGACGATCACAGTGTCAGCGGCGAGTGGCGCCTGCTCAGTGCCTCCGGCGAGCCCATGTGGATGGCAATCAACGCCTCCGAGCTTGAAGAGGAAGAGGGCCGTGAACGTTCTGTGGTTATGAGTATCGCCAACATTACCCGCCTCAAGCTCTTGTCCAACGAACTGATGGCTGCCAAGGAAGATGCCGATGCCGCCAACAAGGCCAAGAGTGACTTCCTTGCCAATATGTCCCATGAGATCCGCACCCCGATGAACGCCATTATCGGCATGTCTCAGCTGTGCCTGCAGACACAGTTGGATCGCAAACAGCGTAACTATGTGGAAAAAATTGAACGGGCTTCGCAATCCCTGCTGGGGATCATCAATGACATTCTCGACTTCTCCAAGATTGAGGCCGGCAAACTGGATATCGAAGTGGTGCCGTTCCAGCTCGACAGTATTTTGGAAGATCTCGGGGATATGTTCTCTGAGCGCGCCGCCGACAAACAATTGGAGCTGCTGTTTGCCGTGGCTCCCAGCGTACCCAGCCACCTGGAAGGGGACCCGCTGCGTCTCGGTCAGGTACTTATTAACCTGATGAACAACGCCATCAAATTCACCGAACGGGGTGAAGTGATGCTGTCGATAAGTGAGCTCAGCCGCGAGCAGGATGAAGTGATCCTAAGATTTGCAGTGCGCGACAGTGGCATAGGTCTGACGGCCGAGCAGCAAGCCAGATTATTCAAGTCTTTCAGCCAGGCAGATACCTCGACCACACGTAAATACGGCGGTACCGGGCTTGGGCTGGCGATTTCCAAACAACTGGTAGAACTGATGGGCGGTGAAATCGGCGTCGAGAGCCAGTTTGGCAACGGCAGTTGTTTCTTCTTCACTGTGCGGCTCAAGGTTGCGGAAAACGACAAGCTAAATGTAGAGCAGGAACTGGAGGGCATGCCCATTCTGGTGGTCGATGATAACGGTACCGCCAGAGATATATTGCGCACCACGCTCGAGAGCATGGGCTTTGCCGTCGACTGTGCCCGCAGCGGCATGGAGGCGCTGGATAAGGTGAAGCGTAAGTCCTACAAGATGGCCTTGATCGATTGGAAGATGCCTGAGATGGACGGCATGGAAACCGCGCGGCAGATACTACAGGTAAAAGAGCCGCCGCTGATCCTCATGGTGTCGGCCCACGCCAACAGTGACTTTATCGAACAGTTGGAGCAACTCGGGATCAACGGCTATATCACCAAGCCGGTCAGTGCCTCCAGGCTGCTCGATGGCATTATGCTGGCTCTTGGGCGTCAGGGCCATATTCCTGTCAGGCGCAAGGCGTTGGATCTCGAATCCCTGCAACTGGCAGCTCTTGCCGGCAAACGTGTGTTGCTGGTGGAAGACAACGAGATGAATCAGGAAGTGGCGACCGAGTTTCTCGAGCAGGTGGGCATAGACTTGTCCATCGCCGAGAATGGCCAGATAGCACTGGAGAAGTTGGCGCAGCAGCAGTTTGATCTTGTACTGATGGACTGCCAGATGCCCGTGATGGATGGATATCAGGCCACAGAGGCACTGCGCAAGATGCCTGGGCTTGAGCAGTTACCTGTGGTTGCCATGACGGCCAACGCCATGGCCGGTGACAAGGAGATGTGTCTGCGAGCGGGCATGAATGACCACATCGCCAAGCCGATAGAAGTCAGCCTCTTGTATCAGGTGTTGTTGCAGTATCTGGGAGGTGGGCAAGTTCCGGCCGCTGCAGGGAATAATGATGCCGGTATGGCCAATGGCGATGCTCCTGAGAATCTGGTGAGCTGGCCGGAACACGAGAGCCTGGATATCGATCGCGGACTGCAGCTGGTACAGCATTCAGAGCGCCTCTATCGGCGCATCTTCGAGCGTTTCCTCGGTAGTCAGGGCAATGTCGGCAAACGGATTCGCAAGGCGCTCAAGGAACAACAGCAGGAAGAAGCGGTCAGGGCGGCGCATACCCTTAAGGGGCTGGCAGGAAACCTCTGCTCCGAGCCTTTGGTGGAAGAGGCCAGGCAATTGGAAGCCAAGTTGGCGGCCGGTGAAGAATGTGAGCAAGAGTTGCTGGCGGTGGAAACCCGGGTTGCAGCCATTGTTGAAGCCATTGCGGACTGGATGGGTGATAAGCCACAAAGCGATCCTCAGACGGAAGGTGATGCCGCAGAGGAGATTGATCCCGAGGCGCTTAAAACCGCCCTGGAGCAACTGCTGCAGAGTTTGGAAGACGCCGATGCCGAAGCCGTTGTTCAACTGGAAGCATTGAGCCGCAGGGTGAGCAAGCCTCTGTGGCAGCGCCTGAAACCTGTCAGCAGCATGGTCGGCAGCTATCAGTTTGACGATGCCGCCGATCTTATCCGCGAGCTGCAGCAGGAGCTGAACGAGACCGAGCAGGCCTGACTATACTCATTAGGGGATATTCGCGCCGCCATTAAAGCGCTGTGGCGCTGAAATAGGATGTGGAGCCCGTAACAAGAGGGAGATTGAGATGGAAAAAGCCACTGTACTGGTGGTGGACGATACACCGGAGAACATAGATATTCTGGTGGGGATCCTCGGCGACGATTATAAGCTCAAGGTGGCGATAGATGGCCCAAGAGCGCTGGCGTTGGCGCAGAAGAGCCCTCCGGATCTGATCCTCCTGGATGTGATGATGCCGGGCATGAATGGCTATGAAGTTTGTAAGCGTCTCAAGCAGGAACCCATGACCAGCCATATCCCGGTGATCTTTGTCACCGCTCTCTCTGAGGTGGCCGATGAGACCCAGGGCTTTGATTTGGGGGCTGTCGACTACATCACCAAGCCTGTCAGTGCCCCGATAGTCAGAGCCAGGGTACGTAACCACTTGGCCCTCTACGATCAGAAGCGTTTGCTGGAACAACAGGTGCGCGAACGTACCCGCGAGCTGGAACAGACCCGCTTCGAGATCATCCGTCGCCTGGGCCGTGCCGCTGAATACAAGGATAACGAGACCGGCTTACACGTTATTCGCATGAGCCACTATGCCAGGCTTCTGGCACAACAGGCCAAGCTGCCGGACAACTTCTGTGAGCTGCTTTACAATGCGGCGCCCATGCATGATATCGGTAAGATAGGTACTCCGGATGCTGTGCTGAAAAAACCGGGGAAACTGGACGCCGAAGAGTGGCGAATCATGCAGCAACACGCCGAAATCGGTGCCGAGATTATCGGTGAGCACCCGGATCCTCTGTTGCAGATGTCCCGGCGCATTGCGCTGACTCACCACGAGAAGTGGGATGGCTCAGGTTATCCCAATGGCTTGAAAGGCAATGATATCCCCATTGAGGGGCGAATCGTCGCCATTGCCGATGTCTTCGATGCCCTGACCTCGATTCGACCTTACAAGAAGGCCTGGAGCATAGAAGATACCATGGCGTTACTGGAGTCTGAGGCGGGGAAACACTTTGACCCTGAACTGGTGGAACTGTTTAAACAGATACTGCCCCAGGTGATAGAGGTGCGTGATACTCATATGGAAACTGAATCCGGCACTGAATAGCGACAAACTGCGGATAAAAATAAAGGCGCCGACGGCGCCTTTATTGGGTCATTCATTGTTACTCCTGCTCTTCCAGAGAGTAGGGCAGAGGCAGTACCGTCAGTTCGCTGTTTTCATCATCAGCGATGCGGAATTTGGCGCCGACTTCTGTGTCATTGGCCAGCACTGCGGTCAGCAGCAACTCGCCATTTCGTTGTACGGCTTCAATAATGCTGCCGCCCTTACGAAAACCTTCATCCAGCGCCATCTCCAGCGTGGTTTCCGGGGTGACATCGACAGTGGCTTTACCCTTGAGAATATAGAGGGCTCGCTTGTTGCCGCCGCGATACTTCATTCTGGCCACGGTTTCCTGGCCCATATAGCAACCCTTGGTGAAGCTGATGCCGTTGATGGCCTGCAGGTTGCACATTTGCGGTACAAATTGGCCCATGTGTGATGCCGGCAGGTTAGGGTAGGCGGCAAGGATTTCCAGCTCTTGCCAGGCACTGGCATCGACTGGAGACTGCTGCTGGCACAAGGCATCGGCCCGGGCCTTGGGCAGAACCAGAATAAAGCGCTCGTCGTCCTGCAGTACCACGCCGTCATCGACAGCACTCACTTGCTGCTCTGGACTGAAGCCCGGGAACTGCTCTGCCAACCAAGTGACAGCCTTGGCGCCGGCTATACCCAAGAGACTGTAATCGTCGCTGACATCGACCAGTTCGGCCTTACTGAACACAGCGTACTTCTTCAGTTGCGGCAAGTCGGCAGCCAGGGTATCCCTTGGCATCATCAATATCAGGGCATCACCCAGGGCAAAGGTTCTGAAGCTTGAAAGCATTTTGCCTTTGGGATCGCAGTGAGCGCCCCAACGCCACTGCTCGGCCGTGAGAGAGCTGATATCCGTGGTGACCTGACCATGGATAAAGCTGCGGCCCTGTTCGCCGGTAACGGCAAGCAGACCCAAGTGAGAGAGGCGGGAAATAAGCAGATCCGGAATGCCGGCATCCAGTGGCCAATCGGGCTGAGAAACGCAAATGCTCATAACAAGATCCTGAGATTGAAGGCATTAAGAGATCTGCGATTGTAGCGGATTTGACAGAAATAAACAGGGCGCCGATAGCAATATGGCGCCCTGTGAAAGCCTCAAAAATCAGAACAGCAGTCTGGTACGGATAGTACCTTCGATAGACTTGAGTTCTGTCAGTGCTTCTTCAGCCTGGGTGGTATCTACCTCCATCACCACATAACCTATGGTAGCCGTGGTTTGCAGATACTGGGCTGAAATGTTGATGCCTTTCTCCGAGAACGCCTGGTTAATCTTGATCAGAATACCGGGGCGGTTATGGTGAATATGCAGCAGGCGGGAGGCATCTTTATGCTGCGGCAGCGATACTTCCGGGAAGTTGACTGCCGACAGGGTAGAGCCGTTGTCTGAGTATTTGGCCAGCTTGCCGGCAACCTCAATACCTATGTTTTCCTGGGCTTCTTCTGTGCTGCCGCCTATGTGTGGGGTCAGTAACACATTGTCCAGGCCGCGCAGCGGGCTTTGGAATTCGTCAGTATTGGACTTGGGCTCAACCGGGAACACGTCGATGGCGGCACCAGCCAACTGTTGCTCCTTGAGGGCTACCGCCAGGGCGTCGATATCCACCACAGTGCCGCGGGAAGCATTGATCAGTATGCTGCCTTTGCGCATCATCGCCAGTTCGGCCTGGGCAATCATCTCTTTGGTTTGTGGGGTTTCAGGCACATGCAGGCTGACCACATCGGCTTGAGACAGTAACTGCTCCATGGAGTGTACCTGCTGGGCGTTACCCAGCGGCAGCTTATCTTCGATATCGAAGAAGATCACTTTCATCCCCAAGGTTTCGGCGAGGATCCCCAACTGGGTACCGATATGGCCATAACCTATGACCCCCAGGGTCTTGCCACGGGCTTCGAAGCTGCCATTGGCGCTCTTGAGCCAGCCACCACGATGGGCCAGGGCGTTGCGCTGCGGAATACCGCGCAGCAGCATGATGATTTCACCGAGTACCAGTTCGGCCACGCTGCGGGTATTGGAGAAGGGCGCATTGAACACAGGAATACCCAGTTGCTCGGCAGCCTTGAGGTCGACCTGGTTGGTGCCGATACAGAAACATCCTATGGCAACCAGCTTTTCCGCCTGTTGTAATACTTCTTGGGTCAGTTGGGTACGGGAGCGGATTCCGACGAAATGGGCATCTTTGATCGACTGCTGAAGCTCTGAGCCGGAGAGTGATGCCTTGTGATACTCGATATTGGTATAGCCAGCCCTTTCCAGCACATCGACGGCTGATTGGTGGACGCCTTCCAACAACAGGATTTTAATTTTATCCTTGTCCAGCGAGTGTTTCGCCATGATATAGGTACCCTCTTGATTATTAACTAATGTACGTATGCTATGATGCTTTCGCCCATGCCCAATCAAAGTAGCACTTTTTTCAGGTGAAGTGGAGGGCTAGATGGCTAAAGTATTTTTTCCTAATTGAGAACAATCACTGGCATAAGGAAAGTGGCTTGAAAAACACAATTATCTGGCTGGTCATTTATTTTGTGGTACTTATCTGGTCGGCGATAGCGCCTAAAGATGATTTCACTTGGTGGCTGGAAGCGCTGCCTGGGATGCTGGCGCTGCCGATACTGTTTTTTACCCGCAAACGTTTTCCGCTGACTCCGCTGCTTTATGGCCTGATCTTGGTGCATTGCCTGATACTGTTTGTCGGCGCCCACTACACCTATGCCGAGGTGCCGCTGTTCGATACTTTAGCACAGTGGATGGGCTCTGAGCGTAACAACTACGATAAACTGGGTCATTTGGCCCAAGGATTTATCCCGGCAATGATTGCCAGGGAGATACTGCTGCGTAACCAAGCTGTGAAACCTGGTGCCTGGTGTGCTTTTCTGGTCAGTTGTTTTGCCTTGGCCTTGTCGGCTTTCTATGAACTGATTGAATGGTGGGTTGCCGCGGCTACAGGTACAGGTGCCGAGGCCTTTCTCGGCACCCAGGGCTATGTCTGGGATACCCAGTCGGATATGCTGATGGCTCTTATCGGTGCCATCGCCGCCTTGCTGGTTTTATCCTCATTTCATGACCGCCAGTTGCAGCGTCTTGGCGCCGATTGACAGGTCGGGACAGAGAGAGCCATATACAGTCTTTACAATATTTCATCTGGCAATGCGACTAAAGATTGTTAGAATCATACTTTATGGTGATGAAAACCGGACACTATCTGGTCAGAATCATCTGATACTTTTTGTGTAGGCTCACGGAAAGTGATTAAGGAAGCTATCCCTTTAGGGATATGAGCGAGACTTTTCAGGGAGAAGAGTAAATATGAGTAGTATCAATGAGTTGGTTTTTATAAACCAGATAGCCGCCCCTTGTCATTTGGCCATACTGGCCGAGTCCATTGGTCTTAAGACCCGTATAGTACGCCACCCGGAACAGTTGGATCCGCAGAAGAGCGATAGTACTTTCTATCTAATTTCTCAGAAGGGGTCGGCGCTGGACAATAAGGGCATTCCTCTGCTGGCCAGCCGCCTGGTCTCTCATGTTCCTGTCGCCCTCTACCAAGTTGCCAGAGGTTCACTGGATCAGGAATCGGCTATGTTGCTGGGGATCCGCGGGGTACTTTATTCAGATCAGCGCATCGATCTTATGCTTACAGGCCTGCGCAAGATGGTGGCCGATGAGCTCTGGTACGACAGAACCCTTATCAGCAAGATGTTCCGTAAGCTGGTCAAGACCTTGGACACTGGCAATGAGATGTCGGCCGATACGGTTTCCATGCTGCAGATGTTGACCCGGCGTGAACGTACCATTATTCAGCTGGTTTCCAGTGGTGCCAGGAATAAAGAGATAGCCCAACGTCTGTGTATCAGTGAGCATACGGTCAAGGCGCATATTTCATCGATTTTCCGCAAGACTCAATCTCGTAATCGAGTCGAATTGTTGCGTTGGGCCCAGACCTATCAGAGTCACTTCGATCTCATCAGTTGATTTGTCGCTAGATCCAGCCTGAACTTGGCCCCGAATGGGGCTTGTTTATGCTTTGATGGCTTTTATGTAAGCCAAGTCAGTGGAAAATTCCTGTCAGAGTGCGGCAATCGCCGCAGCTTTGAGCTTTTTTGCGCGTCGGGAATGGCTTTCAGCCAAAGCCATGATAGCCGTTGTGCCAGCGGCGTAAAGTCGTGGAGCTTAAGTATTCCAATCTGTCCATAGCTTGCGCTCATGAGCACACTCGTCACCGGCGAGTGTTCGCCTTCAGCTACGTTATTTGCGCCAAAGGCTCTCGGCGACACCGAGGAGGGATTGGAGCAATTCTGTGAGAGCTAACTTGTTTGAAGCTACCTATATGCCTGCAGACATACGCCTCATTTCAGGCACAGGCGGAACTGTGACCGTCGAAAACAAGGATGTTTTCGTCGAGGCTACAGGGACGTATTAACGCCGTGTCACAGGATCGCCTGTGCAAGAGCCCACCGCAGGTGATGGGCTGCAACTTAGCTGGCAGCTAAAACCAGGTTTATTAGTGATATTTGGTTCAAAGCCATGATAGCCGCTGTGCCAGCGACCTAAAGTCGTGGTGTAAATGCCTCCATGCACAAGGGCCAGCTCGCCTTCCTTGGCTCGCGCTCATTTCGCAACATTCGCCTTGCTCGACCTTCGAGCCTTGACATCCCTGTCTCGGTTACGCCATTTTGCAACAACGCCAGCGGCGGCTCCGAAGGGGGAATTGGTGCAATCATAGCTTTGCTAGAAATTGCTTATATACCTACAGACATACGCCTATTTTCCAGACACAGGCGGAACTGTGACCGTCGAAAACAAGGATGTTTTCGTCGAGGCTACAGGGACGTATTAACGCCGAGTCACAGGATCGCCTGTGCAAGAGCCCACCGCAGGTGATGGGCTGCAACTTAGCTGGCAGCTAAAACCAGGTTTATTAGTGATATTTGGTTCAAAGTCATGATAGCAGCTGTGCCAGCGGCCTAAAGTCGTGGTGTTCCACACCACACTGGACGAGGGGCTTTGCTTGTCCAAAGCCCCTTGCATCCCCAAGGATACCCCGACGTAGCCGAAATCCCCGCTGGCTTATGAAGCAAATTGGCTACACTCAGGACTCGCCAAATGCATCCATGCATAAGGGCCAGCTCGCCTTCCTTGGCTCGCGCTCATGAACTTGTCGCTTCGCAACATTCGCCCTGCTCGACCTTCGAGCCTCGACCTCCCTGTCTCGGCTACGCCAATTTACAACAACGCCGGCGGCGGCTCCGAAGGGGGAATTGGTGTAATTCTGTTAGTACTGAGTAGCTTGAAACATCTGAAGTGTCTGCAGACATACACCTCATTTTCAGGCACAGGCGGAACTGTGACCGTCGAAAACAGGGCCGAATTTTGTTCCTGACAAATTCGGCATTTCCTACGTCCATGTAGGTCAGATGTTTTCGTCGAGGCTACAGGGACGTATTCACGCCGTGTCACAGGATCGCCTGTGCGAGAGCGCACCGCAGGTGATGGGCTGTAACTTAGCTGGCAGCTAAAACCAGGTTTATTAGTGATATTTGGTTCAAAGCCATGATAGCCGCTGTGCCAGCGGCCTAAAGTCGTGGTGTAAATGCCTCCATGCACAACGGCCAGTTCGCCATCCAAGGCTCGCGCTCGAAAGCATGTTGCTGGCGCAACTCTCGCCATGTCACAGGGTCGCCTGTGCATAAGCCTGCGGCAGGCAATGGGAGACGTCCGTCGCTGGAAGCCCTATCAATGTTATTTGGCTATATTGAACTGAAAGCCATGTTAGCCGCTGTTCCAGCGGCGAATACTCGCCTTGTTATTCGATGCTTATGGTATGGGGTTCCCAAGAAACCGCTGGAACCATAAGTTTTCAAGCCATAATGACTCATGCTTAGTTGGCAATTGGGCAAACAAAAAGGGAGCCAAGAGGCTCCCTTTCGCATAAAGCACCAGAGTGATTAGTTCTGGATAACAGTGGCAACGTTGTAGTCACCGCTTTGGGTTACGCTGATAGCGTTGCTGGTACCGGCCTGAGAACCGACAACCAGGTTTTCGTTACCGCTTTGGGTGATCATCAGGCTGTTACCTGTACCAACTACGGCGAAGGCGCCGCCGTCAACACCGCTCACCCAGTTGTTGTCGCCGCTTTGAACGATTTGAGCCAGGTTGTCATCACCGAGGATCAGCAGGTCTACCAGGTTGAGGTCACCGCTTTGAGTGGTTTCGATATCGGCATTGTCATAGCCAACAACAGTGACCAGAGCTTCGTTGGCGCTGCCATCTTGCTCCATATCAACTTCGTTGTTCTCACCTTCCAGCTCGGCATAGGCAAAGTTTTCAGTGCCTTCCTGATGGATTTCGATCTGGTTGTCTTCACCAGTGGCGAATGCAACCAGCTCGTTGTAATCGCCCTGTGAAGTCAGGTCCATGCTGTTGTCAGTGCCATAGGCGGCGGCAGTAGCGAAGTTGGTGCTGCCATCCTGCTCCAGGTCGATGTTGTTGTCGTCACCCCAGATTTGGAATTCAACGCCGTTGGTGTCGCCTTCCTGCTGGATATCGACTACGTTGTCGCTACCTTGAATATCGGCAACCAGCAGATCGCCTACCGCGTTGCCATCACCTTTCTGGTAGATTTCAACGTCGTTGTCATCACCTGTGGTGAATTCGAGTACTGCGGTGTTGGCAGTGCCGGTTTGCATCATTTCGATGTTGTTTTCAGAGCCGGACAGGGCGTAAACAAAACCAGTGTTCAGATCACCTGCCTGATCGATTTCGATGTTGTTGTTATCACCGGCAACGCCACGCACGCCACCTATGTTGCTGTTGCCTTCCTGCAGCACGGTCACAGAGTTACCGTTACCTACGTTGGGGCTGAAATCAACGGCTATCATGCCGGCTTCGTTGTTGTTACCGTTTTGGCTGATATAGCCAGAGTTGTCGTTGCCGTTGACACGGAATACTGCGAAGTTGGTGTCACCGTTTTGGTTTACTTCGGCGCTGTTGTTGTCACCGATCAGCTCAACATTGGCTTCGTTGAAGAAACCGGATTGAGCGACAGTTGCAGTGTTGACGTTACCGTCCACATCGACGCTGGCCACGTGCCAGTCTTCATTCTGAGTCACTATAACTTTGTTTTCGTCGCCCTTGGAATCAACATAGGCTTCGTGCCAAACACCATCTTGAACCACGGTGGCTTCCTGGGCAGAACCTTCCTGATTGATGACTGCCAGGTTCAGAATGCCGGTTTGCTCGGCATAGACTTCCTGACCTACAGTGCTGCGGCTCTGCTGGTTAACTGAGATTTCGTTGACACTGCCGGCGAAGGCTTGGGCACTCATACCCAGACCCGTTGTGATAGCCAGTGCAATCAGTGACTTTTTAGCTTGAGATTTCATTAAACGCTCCCTGTGTTTTTAATACTGCGTGATGCTGATAGTGGCAGCATCGGCAATTTGTTGTATCGAAAAATTGGCGCTGCCAAGCTGGTTGAGTTGCACCAGATTGTCATTGCCTATTTGAGTGATGTTTGCCTTATTGGCGTCACCCACCTGCATCATTTCAACCTGGTTATTGACCCCGAGTTGTACTACTTGTGCCTGATTTCCAAACCCGGCCTGGGTGAGGATGGCGCTGTTGTCAATTCCGGCTTGAACTATGATGGCTTGGTTGAAACTGCCTTGTTGCATCAGGTCGACCAAGTTGTCGCGTCCCTGAGTTTCCAGCAGTGTCTGGAGGGTGACTGGCAACTCCTGTAGTGCATTTACCTGGCGCTCTGTCGCTGCTGTACCAAGACTGGTCAACAAAACGGCTGAACCAAACAGGATTTTTGCGAGTACCGACACCTAAGACTCCTTTTCGTACATATCCTTGATTGAACCAGAGTGGAACAAATCAGCAACAAAAGTTACGCGTATGGGACGGGTGCCGCAATCGGAGTTAAAGGCTATTTAGGCTTTAGTCGATATTGTCTGGGTTTGAAGGTTTGATTTTATTTAGTATGTTGAAAAATAAGTTTTTATTTTTATTTTTCAGATGTTTTTAAGATTCAAAATACCTAACCCGTCTAGTAGCAAAGTCGTATTTTTCAGTTTGCTACTTTCTCTCTTGTTTTCATTGCGGTAACAATCTATTTGCAATAAATAAACGCCGGATTTCACTCGCTGGCCATTGTTTGCCTGTCGTTTCAAGGAAGTGCCGCAGATGCAAGCCGTTCCGGATACCAAGGGATTATAAGGACTATAGGAAGCCCGAATATGTTGAAAAAATTCTCGCCATTGGCGGTGGCTGTCGCTGGTGTTATGGCGCTTGGCGCCGCTCCTGCAATGGCTAAAAACGAGATCCGTTACGCCAAGGACTCTATCCTGGTGGTTTACAAGGATAATGCCACCAAAGAGGAGCGCATCGCGGCTCAGCGCCTGGTACGTGGCACTCTGCGTGATGCCAATGCCGATGGTATAGATGACAAATTTGCCCGCTTGCTCGATGGCCGTCTGGCAAAGCTGAATCTGCGTCAAGGCGCCGATATTGAGCAGGCGATCAAGATGATCTCCAGCCACCCTGCGGTTAAATATGCTGAACCCAACTACATTCTGCGGGCCATAGGCATGCCGGATGATCCCCGTTTCCCTGAGCTCTGGGGCATGCACAACACTGGGCAAACCGGTGGTGTGGCTGACGCCGATATTGATGCTCCCGAAGCCTGGGATGTCACTACAGGCAGCTCGGATGTGATCATTGGGGTTATCGACACCGGGGTTGACTATAACCATCCGGACTTGCAGGCCAATATGTGGGTTAACCCGGGTGAAATTCCCGGTAACGGCATAGATGATGATGGCAACGGCGTGATTGATGATGTTCACGGTTTCAGCTCGGCCAACAACAATGGAGATCCCATGGACGGCAACGGCCATGGTACCCATGTATCCGGCACCATTGGCGCCAAGGGCAACAATGGTCTGGGTGTGGTCGGGGTTAACTGGGATGTGAAGATCATTGGTTGTCAGTTCCTGACTCCTGCCGGTACAGGTTCTACCGCAGATGCCATCGCCTGTATCGACTATATGACTGATCTCAAGGTGAATCATGGCGTTGATATCAAAGCAACGAACAACTCCTGGGGCGGCGGTGGTTTCAGCCAGGCGCTGAAGGACTCCATCGAAGCCGCCGGTGAAGCCGGTATTCTGTTCCTGGCTGCGGCCGGTAATGACACCAGTGACAATGATGTCAGCCCTCATTATCCGTCCAACTATGAATCGGACATAGTGATGTCTATCGCCAGTACCGATAGCTCGGATGGTATCTCCTGGTTCTCCAACTGGGGGGCTACCAGCGTAGACATGGCGGCGCCTGGCAGTGCCATTCTGTCAACGGTTCCAGGTGGTGGTTACGAGAGTTATTCGGGTACTTCCATGGCTACGCCTATGGTGACCGGGGTGGCGGCTCTGGTGTGGTCCATCAACCCGGATCTGACACCGCTTGAGATGAAAGAACTGTTGATGAATTCGGGTGATGCCAATGCGGCCATGACTGGCAAGAGTGTTGCCGGTACCCGTCTGAACGCGGCCAACGCGCTCGATCAAGCCAACCCAAGCCCAAGTTATCGCTTCAGCGTGACTCCGGCTGCCCGCACTATCGAAGCCGGTGAAAGCACCAGATATGACTTCAGTGTCGGTAGTGTGGCCGGTTGGGATGGTAGTGTTGAGCTGAGTGTCAGTGTGGAGCCTGCTCTGGAAGGGGTATCTTTGTCTGCCACCAGCGTGGGTGCCGGTGACAGCTTTACCCTGAACGTAGCCAGTACCGCCGAGACTCAGTGGGGCGATTACGCCATCACGGTATCGGGTAATGACGGCAGTATTGAAAAGAGCAGTGTGGTGAGCCTGGAAATCATCCCTCAAGGGCTGAATGACTTCCCATACAGCAATGATACCCCAGTGGCTATTGCTGATAACACCACAGTGACCAGCACCATTGAGATTGCCGATCCGCTGCAGATCTTTGGTGTCAATACCAACGTCAACATCAGCCACACCTGGATTGGTGATTTGACAGTGACCCTGACTTCGCCATCCGGCACCGAAGTGGTGCTGCATAATCGCGAAGGCAGCAGCAATGATGATATCGTCAAGAGCTGGGATCTGGGCGACTTCAACGGTGAAATTGCCCAAGGTACCTGGACTCTCAGCGTGACTGACCATGCCGGTGGTGACACAGGCACCCTGAACAACTGGGGTATGGTGATCACGGCGCTGGGTGAAGCCGGTCCTTCAGCACCTAATGCTGGCTTTGACTATCAAGCCGAAGGTTTGAGCGTCAGTTTCAGCAATAGCAGCTCTGATATCAATGATGATATCGCTGGCTACCACTGGGATTTCGGTGACGGCTCTGTCTCCAGCGAGGCAAACCCTCAACATGTGTATGCTGAGGCCGGTACCTACACAGTGACCCTGACAGCGACCGATGCCACCGAGCTCAGCGACAGTGTCAGCATGGAAGTGCAGGTATTTGCCCACAGCATCTCTGCCGATATCAGCCGCGCCCTCAAGTCCCGTCGTGGCAGCGCCATGGTTGATGTTAACTGGAATGGTGCCCTGGGTGATGAAGTGGCGATTTTCCGCGACGGTGAGCAGGTTGCGACCACCGCCAACGATGGCCAGTTCCGTGACCGCTTCAATACCGAAGCCAATAGCGTGACTTATCAGGTTTGTGAACTGGGAGCCGAGCTTTGCTCTGATCCCGTTGTTGCTCAATTCTGATAACCCAAATAGATGAAAGCGGCCATCCGGCCGCTTTTTTTATGGTCATATCGCGCAAAAATTAATTTTTGATGACGGGGAGAGATAATTAGTTTCGAGGTTTACTGATTATTTGATGTAAAAATATTTGTCTATTTTATCGACCATATCATACGGCTTATTATATTTTATATAAGACAGGCTTTATTTGTTGTCTAACTATTTATTTATTAAATAACAGCTTGGGTTGAAACAGGGTTTTCTGCTTTGTTCTCAGTTGAGAACATGGTGGTTAATTAATGATTTATATAGAATTTGCGTTCGGTATAACTGTTGCCTAAATGTGATTAAACCACTTCAATTGACCGTTCTTCTCTGGGACAATCCCGCGGCACGTTAATAGAAATTAACGGCATTATTACAATTAAAGGGGTTGATAATATGGATAATGTTAACAAGCTGACAGCCATTGCTATTGCCGTGGCTGCCACCATTCCAGTGATGGCCAATGCTGATGTTTTAATCAGCGAATACGTTGAGGGCAGCGCCAATAATAAAGCCATAGAGCTATATAACTCTGGTGATAGTCAAGTCGATTTAAACGGCTATAAATTGGTGCGGTATAAAGATGGCGCTACTGATGCCTCCGATATGCTGGTATTGGATGGCCAAAGCATGGCGGCCAAGGGGATTAAAGTGATTCTGCATCCCAATGCAGAAATAAGCTTGCCTGCTGGAGTCGACAGTCTCAAGGGCAATCTCTATTTCAATGGCGGTGATGCGGTAGCCCTGATGAAAGATGGCGTCGTCGTCGATATTGTCGGCGCCGTGCCTACCCCAGCCGACTGGGGCCTGAATATCACTTTGGCCCGCAGCAAGTTGGCGCTCACTGCCTCGACGCAATTCAATGCCGCCGATTGGCAACCTATGGGCACTGATAACTTCAAAGGACTCGGCAGCCTGGATGAGGCTGCAGCCCCTGAAGTTACGGCATTCAGCTGTGATGGCGCCTCGCTGACACCCATCTATGAAGTGCAGGGGAGCGGAGATCGCAGTCCGTTGGTCCCTGAGGGTAAGTTCGAATCCGACAGCGAATACACCCTCAAGGGTGTGGTCAGTGCCCGTGGCGACAGCCTGTTCAAAGGCTTTTATCTGCAAGATCCCAAGGGAGACAACTCGCCTTTCACCTCCGACGGCATCTTTGTATTCCTAGGTGAAGCAGCGCCGGAAACAGTGCAGCCCGGTGTCGAGGTTTGCGTACAGGGTAAGGTCAAGGAGTACTATGGCCTGACTCAGTTGGATATCAAGGCTGACAAAAAATTTGCCGTGGGTGAGTTTACCCAACTGCCGGTGGCTGCGCCTTTTTATGTGGCAGATGGTGAAACCCTGCAGCAAGCGCTGGAGCGCTTTGAAGGCATGAAGGTAGTACTGGATGCCGGCAGTGATCTCAAGGTCAGCCGTAACTTCAGCTTTGACTACGATGCCCGTCGCAACAATCTTATGTTGTCTCACAAGGCGCCGCTGCTGAAGCCGACCCAGGTACACCTGCCGCTGTCGCCAGAGGCGATGGCACTGGAGCAAGCCAACCGTGCCAACCAATTGTTTGTTGAGTCAGACTTCAAGGCCAAAGACGGCGAGCTGCCCTGGATGCCGGACTTCAACCCAGAGACAGGTTATCTGCGGGTTGGCGACCAGTTAACCGGTCTTGAGGGGGTTATAGGATACAGCTATAACCAGTATCGTCTGGTGGCAACCAACAGTATTACTCCTGGGGATATATTGCGCGGCGACGATCGCAGCCAAGCACCGGCTATTGCCGAGAAGGGGGATATCCGGGTCGCCAGCTTCAATGTGCTTAATTTCTTCAACGATGCCGTTGGTGGTGACGCCAATCCAACAGGTGATAACCGCGGCGCCCTCAGCGAAGAAGAGATGCTGTTGCAACGCACTAAAATAGTCAATGCCATTACCGCCATGAACGCCGACATAGTGGGTTTGATGGAGATTGCCAACAACGGCTTTGGCGAGAAAAGCGCCATCCGCAATCTGGTCGATGCGCTCAATGAGCAGCAAGCCGATGAGGATATCTATGCCTTTGTAGAGATAGCCGATGCCGACAAAAAAGATGGCAAGTATCTCGGCGGTGATGCCATTACCGTGGGCATGCTTTATCGCCCCGCCAGGGTGACTCCGGCAGCCGAGGCTTTTGTGATTGCGACTCCAGAGCAGCATGCTGCTGAAGCGGTTGCCAGCCGGGAAGTCGATGGCAAGCAGGAAACCAGCCCTGCCTTTGATAAGTATCAGCGCTACAGTCTGGGACAGAAGTTCAACATAGCAGATCAGAGCCTGACTCTGGTGGTGAATCATCTCAAGTCCAAGGGCTCGGGTTGTCTTGAGGATTGGCTGAACTTTGATGAGAACCGGGATCCTCAGGATCTGCAGGGCAAGTGCAACGCCTTCAGGGTGTCAGCAGCCAAAGTTCTGGGAGAAGCCTTGCAAAAGATCGACGGCGATCTCCTGGTGATCGGCGATCTCAATGCCTATGGTCTGGAAGATCCTGTGCGGGTGCTGACCGACTATGATGCCACCCAATCAGAACGGGTTCTGCGTACCGCCTCCTGGACCACTCTGAACGGTAAGGTCTATGAGCACCAGGGAACTGAAATCAACAAGGGGTATGGGCTTATCAACCTAAACACCTTGGCCCATGGTGTCGATACTTTCTCCTACAGCTATAACGGTGAGTTGGGAAATCTCGACCATGCACTGGCCAACGCCAGTCTGGCGGAGCGTTTGGTTGCCATTGAAGACTGGCATATCAACTCGGTCGAATCCAACATGTTCGAGTATGGCAAGAAGTACACAGGTGAATTGCCCAAGTCTGACAATGCCTTCTCGGCTTCGGATCATGACCCTGTGATAGTGGCACTCAGTTATCCTGCCAAGGTTGAGCCTTCCAAGCATGATGGTGGTGCCTTGGGGTATCTGTCACTGCTGTTTCTCGCAGCATTGGGGCTGCGCCGCCGCGGCTAAAGCTCTCAAGTCTTGATTGACACCCACCCGGTCAGAGGATTGCGCTGGCCGGGTTTACTTGGATACAGGCGGCCAAGTACACTGATTTTCCTATTGGAGTACTAAGGATAACAATAAGATGAGTATTTGGTTTCGACCCATCACCCTGGAAGATTGTGCCAAACTGGATGCCGGTATGGGGGGCAAAGGCACTTTGATGCAGACCCTGGGGATCCGCATCACTGAGATAGGTGATGACTATATGGTAGCCAGCATGCCGGCGTCTCCGGCTATCCACAACCCACTTGGGATAGTACATGGTGGTGCCAATGTGGCGCTGGCAGAGACGGTGGCCAGCTATGCCGCCAATTTTGCGGTGGACTTTGAAAACTACTATTGTGTAGGTCAGGAGATCAACGCCAATCACCTGCGGGCAGCCCGCAATGGTGAACTCAAGGCAACAGCCAGAGCCGTACATTTGGGTAAACGCAGCTCTGTCTGGGAAGTGCTTATTCATAACAGCGCCGGTGAGCTGACCTGTATTTCCCGTATGACTGCGGCCGTGGTCAAGCGCTGACAGCTTCACTCAAGGGCGCTCTGACTCAGGGGACAGAGATGAATGCCAGGGAGTTTCTGCTGAAAGCCAGTGAGATAGACGCCATGAAAGGGGAGGAGCGGACGCATTTTCTCAACCCCAATGCGGTGCGACTTAGAAAATCTCTCGGTGATGTCATCGGTCTTGCTCATCTTGGAGTGCATCTGATTGAGCTGGCGCCCGGGCGTGACAGCACCGAATACCACCTTCATTATTTTGAAGAAGAGTGTATTTATGTGCTCGAAGGTGAAGGCGAGGTGTGTATCGATCAACAAGTCTTTGCCATCGGGGTCGGGGACTTTATCGCTTTCCCGGCCGGCAGTGTGGCTCATGGCATGAACAACACTTCCGAGAGGCCGCTCAAATATTTAGTCATGGGACAACGCCTCAGCCATGATGTGGCCGACTATCCTTATAAGGGTAAACGCCTTTATCGTAATCAGGGGTGTTGGGATCTGGTGGATCTCGACACCATTAGCCATCCCAAATAGGGGAGCTTGAATGGATACAATCAATATATGGGAGTGGGTCGGTTATCTGGCATCGGTAGTGGTGGCCATCTCTCTGATGATGTCCAATATCAAACGACTGCGCTGGTGGAACCTGCTTGGAGCGGCGCTGTTTGTTGCCTATGGGATCGCCATTGCTGCATATCCTGTGGCTTTGGTGAACTTCTTCATAGTGCTTATCGATGCCTATTACCTGGTTAAACTCTATCGTAGCCCAGAGCCTGATTTGCCGGCCGCCCCTCAGGCAAGCCCGGAAAAATCTGAGGATCAGCAAGGCTGACAACCCTGTGTCAGGGGGCCCCAGACGCAGGTTTCTATAAGGTTTGTTGCTTTTGTGGCAATGTACGTTTGCTCTGCTTCAGCCGTTTTTCATCTCGACTGGCAGTCACTGCTATCTCGGTTATGCATTTCTTTATCCCCATTTCTCAATCCCAAACCCCATTTAATCTACAAATAGAATTGTGATAATCAGTTTTAATCGTTTTTAAAAATATCGTCGCCTGACTAAGATGACCACATCGCCAATACAACTGCTCAAGGGAGCACCTATGGCCACCATATTTGATGTGATTGAAAACTGGTTAAACGAGACAAAGGATTAAGGAGCACGAGATGAGTCAGAAGCAATATATCACCAGCCAGAGCGGCGCCCCCATCGCAGACGATCAGAATTCCCTCTCAGCCGGAGAGCGTGGTCCCCTGTTGCTGCAGGACTGGCACCTGATTGAAAAGTTGGCCCACTTCAACCGCGAGCGGATCCCTGAGCGGGTAGTGCATGCCAAAGGCACGGGGGTTTACGGCACCTTCACAGTGACCAATGATATGAGCCAATACACCATAGCCGAACATTTCCAGGGGGTTGGCACCCAGACCGAGGCCTTTGTTCGCTTCTCGACCGTAGGCGGTGAGATGGGCAGCGCCGATGCCGAGCGCGATCCCCGTGGCTTTGGGGTTCGTTTCTACACCAAGCGCGGTAATCACGACATTGTGGGCAACAATACCCCCACCTTCTTCCTGCGTGATGGCATCAAGTTTCCTGACTTTATCCACACCCAGAAGCGGAATCCGCACACCAATTTGAAGGATCCTCAGGCGATGTGGGACTTCTGGTCGCTCAACCCAGAGTCCTTGCATCAGGTGACTGTATTGATGTCTGACCGGGGCATTCCGGCCAACTATCGGCAGATGCATGGCTTTGGCTCGCACACCTTCTCATTTTGGAATGCCAAGGGTGAGCGCTTCTGGGTCAAGTTCCACTTCAAGACTGAGCAGGGCATAGCCAACCTGACTGAAGAGCAGGCCGCCAAGGTGAAGGGAATCGATCCGGATCATGCCCAGCGTGACATGGTGGCGGCAATCCAGGATGGCAACTTCCCCCGTTGGAAGCTCAAGGTACAGATAATGCCGGAAGCCGATGCCAATACTTACCATATCAACCCGTTTGATTTGACCAAGGTATGGCCACATAAGGACTACCCGCTGATCGAGGTTGGGGTACTGGAGCTCAATCGTCTGCCACAGAACTACTTCGCCGAAGTAGAGCAGGTGGCACTGGCGCCAAGTAACCTGGTTCCCGGTGTTGGCGCGTCACCGGACAAGATGCTGCAGGCTCGCCTGTTTGCCTATGCCGATGCCCAGCGCTATCGAATAGGAGCCAACTATAACCAGTTGGCGGTGAACTGCCCCCATGCGACTCAGGCCAATCATCATCAACGTGCCGGTGCCATGGCCGGGGCTCAATGCCCTTACCATGGTAGCCAGACAGGTGGCGATGCGTCGGCAAACTATGGCCCCAACTCGCAGCCAAGCGGCCTGCAGGATGCGACCGAGTTCAAAGAGCCACCGCTGCGCCTGGATGGTGAAGCCGACAGATACAGTCGTTATGGCCAGGATGACTACACCCAGGCAGGCAATCTTTACCGCTTGTTGCCGGAAGAGGAAAAGGCCAGGCTTATCAGCAATATCTGCGGTACTCTGAGTCAAGCGACTCAGGATGTGCAGCAGCGAATGATTGGCCACTTCAGCCAGGCCGATGCCGACTACGGCCGCCGGGTGCAAGAGATGCTGGCCAGCTGATAGCGGCACGCCGGAAATAACAGGGGCAGCTTGAGCTGCCCCTTTTGCGCTGTCAGCGGTTCCCCTATTCCCACAGCAGGGTGGCTATCCCCAATAGGGCAAACAGCAGGGCGCAACCTCTGTGGATCCAGATCATGGGCAGCTTGTCGGCACTGAAATGGCCGGCCAGCACCACGGGAACATTCGCCAGCAGCATGCCGACAGTGGTGCCTGTTACTACCATCAGCAGGCTATCGTATTTGGCCGACAGCACCACGGTTGCGACCTGGGTCTTGTCACCCATTTCGGCGATAAAGAACAGCAAACAGGTGGCCACAAAGGGGCCATAACGGTAGAAGCGGCTTTCTTCGGCATCGACCTTATCGGGCACCAGCACCCAGAGGGCGATGGCAAAGAAACTGCCGGCAACAAGGTAACGGCCGATATCGGCATTGAGCCAACCCATGGCCCATTGGCCCAGCCAGGCGGCGGCAAAATGGTTGAGCAGGGTGGCGACAAGGATCCCTGAGATAATCGCGGTCTTGTTTTTGAAACGGGCGGCCAACAACAGGGCCAACAGCTGCGTCTTGTCACCGATTTCGGCTACGGCGACAGTGAGAGTTGAGGCGATGAGTGCTTCCAAAATGGGCGTTCCTTCGGGGTGGCAAAATTCCAAGCACAGTCCACCGCCCACCCCTTTATATTTGTGCGGTATACCGTGCTCAGGTCTTGCCTGGCAAGCCTAAACTTGCTGTAAGCACCATGGCATGAGGCCAAGTGTGTTGATGCTTACCCCTGGGCGGGACCCAGGTTAGCTACTCCCCTAAGACAGAGGCGGCCATTATAACCATAAAGCTCGTCATGGCAACACTGGTCGGCTCAGTGACAGGGGGATTTTACGGTATTTCGTTTATCCGATATGAATCAAGCAGATGTTGTGATGCTCAGTATGCTGTACGCATTGTCTGTTTTTAACTTTTTGGTTTTTAAAGAAATTCCTCTTTGACATCGTTGTCATTTTTGCCTTTACTCATAGAACTCTCAGCCGCAGGAAACTGAGGTGAGAGCTTCTGGGTATTTGGCAAACTGAGCGAAAGCTCAGGACGCAAAGCTTCCGGTCTAAGGCCCTCGGGTTAAGATAGCGGGGCTGCCACAGTCGCTGACTGTGTCTGCAACAGAGTCATTCTCTTGTGTGCCCAAATACCGCTTGTTCAAGGAACTGTCGTTAAGGCAGCAAAATGGAGTATTGCAAAGTGGTTAAATCATCATTTAAAACAACAGCTTTGTCCTTGGCATTGGCAGCCGCTGGGGTAGGGTTATCTACCCAGGTGTTGGCTCATGGCTATGTGAAAAGCCCAGAGTCCAGAGCCTACGCCTGTAATCAGCACAACAACACTAGCTGTGGTGCGATTCAGTGGGAACCCCAAAGCGTCGAAGGGCCTTCAGGATTTCCGGCGTCCGGCCCGGCCGATGGCCAGATAGCCAGTGCCGGAAATGCCAGTTTCAGAGAGCTGGATCAGCAGTCATCCAGTCGCTGGACCAAACAACCTGTGAGTGCCGGCCCCATCAACTTTACCTGGCAGCTGACCGCCAATCATGTTACCCGCGACTGGCGTTACTATCTGACCAAGCAAAACTGGGACCCCAACGCACCTTTGAGCCGGGCGGCCTTTGAGTCCGAACCATTTTGCAGTGTTGATGGCGGCATGGTGCAGCCTCCCAAGACGCTGACGCATCAGTGTCAGTTGCCACAGCGTAGCGGTTATCAGCTTGTGCTGGCGGTTTGGGAAGTGGGGGATACCAGCAACAGTTTCTACAATGTCATAGATGTGAACTTTGACGGCACAGCCCCTACTCCTTCCGAATGGCAGGACGTGGGGAATATCAACCCGTCCCAGGATCTTAAGGCTGGCGATCAGGTGTTCACTCGGGTGTTTGGTGACAACGGAGAACAACCTTCGTTGTCTACCCGGCTCACCATAGCCGATGCCGGGCAGGGTAATCATAATACCTGGCCCAGTTTGTTGGCTGAGGCGATCAATGCCGGTGGCACCGGCCTTAAGGCGGGGCAATTGAATGCCGATGGTGAGATAGTGCCCGTCTATGGCAAGAATGATGTCTTCGCCCAGAATGATTCCGGGATTACCCGGGTCGAAACTGGTTTTGAGTTGGCGCCTCTGCCCGGCGGCGATTTCAGTGTCAGCGGCCTGAGCGACAACTATGAGATAGTCGATGGCAAGGCCAGCGTTGGCTTTACTGTAACCACAGATGCCAGAATGCAGGTCAGTGCCTTTATCAGTACTCATGACGGCAAGGCATCCGGTTCTGCTGTGCAGCAGATTGACAATAACAGCGCCGACTTCAACATCGAAGTGCTGGAGCCCGCTGCCGGACATTACCACATGCAGTTGAAGGCTCAGACCCAAGAGGGCAAGGAGCTGACCCAGGAGTTTGGTTTCTTCCTGCGTCAAGCCGGTGATACAGCGCCGGCGGATTTCCATTTCCCTGATGGTTTGGGGTCATACACAGAGGGAACCAGGGTACTGCAGCCCAAAGATGGCAAGATATACCGTTGCAAGCCCTTCCCGGAAAGTGGTTATTGCCGCCAATGGTCGGCCAGTGCGACCCAGTTTGAACCCGGTGTCGGCAGTCATTGGCAACTGGCCTGGATAGCCGAGTGATAAGTGCTTTCCAAAGCTGACTCGATAGCCGCAGCGACTGCTGCGGCTACTGTTTCATGCCTGGTGGTCTTTTCAAGCGCAACAATGCCGTGAAGTAACTCACTAAATTAGTTGGATAAATAAAGTTTCATCTTCAGTTAATCTGGTTTTCTTTTTAAAAGTTTCCATCTTAATAGTTAGTGTCGAAACATTTTTAATAATTTGAAATTTATATAGAATTGGACACTGACTCGCCTTATCCCGCCAATCGAGCCTGTAGTGCAAGCGCCATTTTTAGCCGTCAGAGATGACGGTGACGACTTGCCCACCCAGTCTTAAGGCTTCCCTTCCGGGACGATACGTTTCAAGATGCTGACGCTCATCGGCTTACTCCAGTGGCAATCTCACCGTCTTCCAGGACTGCTTAATGCCAGTTTTTGCCTCCATAGGATATGCATGTAAGTCATGAGCGTTATTGAAGACATTCTGTCTGGATCTGAGCTGGCTTTTTTATGCATTTCTCTGGCCTTATGGCCTTTTGCACCCCTGCGTTGGCGGCGGATCCATCTCCCAGGCATTCACTGGAGCACGACACATGATAATGAAAATGAACAAGTTGACCCTGTCGATTATTCTCGCCATGTTGCTGGGTATTGCGACAGGCCAGATTTTGCGCTGGTATTCCCCCGAACAAGCCCAGACCTTTGCAGACAGCATTACCATACTCACAGATATATTCCTTAACCTGATCAAGATGATCATAGCTCCCCTGGTGTTTACCACCCTGACCGTGGGTATCGCCAAGATGGGAGACAGCCGCACTGTTGGCCGGGTCGGCTTGAAGACACTTTCCTGGTTTATGATGGCCTCGGTTATCTCGCTGCTGTTGGGACTCTTGATGGTCAGCTTGCTGGAGCCGGGAGTGGGGCTCGACCTGGCGCTGCCGGACAGCCATGCCGTGACAGGCCTGGAGGCCGGTGGTTTGAGCCTGAGAGAGTTTGTCTCCCATGCGATCCCCAAGAGTGTTATCGGTGCCATGGCCGACAACGAAATTCTGCAGATAGTGGTGTTCTCACTCTTCTTTGGTTTGGCGGCTGCGGCTTGCGGTGAACATGCCAAGCCGGTGATTTCAGTGCTCAGCAGCGGCGCAGATATCATGCTCAAGGTGACAGCTTATGTGATGAACTTTGCTCCTTTTGCCGTGTTTGCCGCTATAGGTGCCATGGTGGCCAAGGAGGGCAGTGGCATATTGCTCACCTATGGCAGCTTTATGGGACAGTTTTATCTTTCCATGGGGCTGTTGTGGTTGGTGTTGATTGCTGCGGGTTCCTTGTTCCTCGGCGGCCGTATCCGTCGTTTACTGAGCTTGATGCGTGAGCCTTTGCTGCTGGCATTTTCCACCGCCAGCTCTGAGTCGGCCTATCCGAAAATGTTGCAGCGGCTTGAAGAGTTCGGCTGCAGCAAACGTATCTCCAGCTTTGTGCTGCCAATGGGTTATTCCTTCAACCTGGATGGCTCCATGATGTACTGCACCTTTGCCACCATGTTTATTGCCCAGGCCTATGGCTTCGAGCTGAGTCTGGGGCAGCAGTTGACCATGTTATTGCTGTTGATGGTCACCTCCAAAGGGATGGCCGGTGTGCCCAGAGCTTCGTTAGTGGTGATTGCTGCAACCCTTGGGCAATTCAACATTCCCGAGGCGGGGATCCTGCTCTTGCTCGGGGTCGACCACTTCCTCGATATGGGACGCTCGGCCACCAATGTGCTGGGTAACAGTATTGCCGCCAGCGTGGTGGCCAAGAGCGAGAATGCCCTCAGTGACACAGCTGACATAGTTCCACAGCCACAAGCTGAGGTCGCATAATTCAAACAGGATACTTGAGGCGTGATTGACTCGGTTAGGATCCACTGTGATACCTGAATAAGTTTGGTATCGCATTGAATTTTATTGAAATTTTTAAATCCGGGTAAGTGTGAACCTATTGGGCGTAGAATCATTGTCAAACCTCAGTACAAAAATGCTAGGCTGCTAGGGTATTTCACTGGATTGCGGATATGGAAAGCAATATGGAAGGTCGCATGGAAAGAAAAATAACCAGGATCCCTCAGGGAGAGAATACGGCGCAATGGATCTGGGAAAATCTGGTTCCCGATTCGGGGCAATCGGAGACAGTTCAGGGCGAAATTCTCCGGGCGATTGAGAAGTTGGCCCACGAAGCCCAGGCAAACGGGAATTTTAACTGGGATCAAGGTTTTCAAAAACTGGTGTCTTTTCTTAAGGATACCTTGCTCTCGGAAAAGTCCTTTTCTGAAACTACCAGAATCTCTATCGAAAGAGATTTATCCAGGTTGGAACACTTTATCTTTCCCACTGAGCTCAAAGACAGGAGTGACGCACACCTCCTGCCATGTGTGGATGATGAGTTGTATGATAGGTTGACCGATAACCTGGTGGAGTTTTGCCGCTTCAACCCGCAAACGATTCCGCTGAACGACAAGTATCAAAACTACAGGTAAACTTTAGCCCCGGCCCGGCATCTGCTCTTGTTTCCAGAGCCTGCAATGCCGGGTTATCAAGCTGTTCGCTGAGCAGGAACCGGCCTGCTTTTCGCCTCAGGGCCGATAGTCGCGCTTCCCTGCTTGCCCAAGGGCTGTGGCTCTGTTAATGTCCCGGTTAAGTCAATTTTTTGAGAAAGAGCCTCCGTGTTGAGTTTGCATCTCTGCAGTCCCAAATTCCGCTGTCCACGATTTAGTTAGCCCCAGTGGCTTGGTGGCATACCTCTTCTGTTTGCTGAGCTGTTGGGGCCAATGAAACTCCGTAAGGCGGAATTTCATCTGCGGCCAAGACGTTACAGCTTGCCAGCTGCGCTGACAATTCGCCTTTCCCATGAGTTAAATCTGACCTTAAAGATAATAAGACAAAAGAACAGGACGAATTTTAGTGAACTTAAAAATATTGGGCTCTATAGCCATAGTCGCGGGTACTGCGATTGGCGCCGGTATGTTGGCCTTGCCACTGGCAACGGCTGCCATGGGCTTACTGCCGGCACTGTTATTG
Source organism: Shewanella algae (assembly GCF_009183365.2). Classification (NCBI taxonomy): domain Bacteria; kingdom Pseudomonadati; phylum Pseudomonadota; class Gammaproteobacteria; order Alteromonadales; family Shewanellaceae; genus Shewanella; species Shewanella algae. Next base: position 3,880,833 of record NZ_CP068230.1, on the reverse strand, counting down.
ATGTTGGTCATTTGGGGCATTTCCGCCTACACCTCACTGTTGATGTTGGAAGTCAATCTGCGCTCCGGCGTGGGGGATAACCTGCATGCCATCACAGGTAAAGCCTTGGGTAAGACGGGGCAACTGATTCAAAGCGCCGCTTTTCTCAGCCTGCTGTTTGCCCTGACCGCCGCCTATCTGACCGGTGGCGCCGATCTCCTGGTGCTCAAGGCCAAGGCCTGGTTCGATATGACCCTGGATGGCCAGGACGCGGTACTCTTGTTTACCCTGGCTCTGGGCAGTTTTGCCGCCTTGGGAGTCGGTTGGGTCGATAAGCTCTCCCGCGGGCTGTTTTCTGCCATGATAGTCATGCTGGTGCTGGTGGTACTGTTTCTGCTGCCTGAGGTGAATATGAATACCTTACTGGAGCAGGCGCCGACCGATTCCTATGCCAATGTGTGGCTGGCCGCCGTGCCTGTGGTATTTACCTCTTTTGGTTTCCATGTCTGTATTGCCACTCTGGTGCGCTATCTCGATGGTGACACGGTTTCCCTGCGCAAGGTGCTGCTGATAGGCTCCGGCATTCCGCTGGCCTGCTATCTGCTTTGGCTGTTGGTAACCCTGGGTACCGTTGGCGGCGATACCATTCACGGCTTTGGCGGTTCACTGTCAAAACTCATCAGTGCCTTACAGGCCATCAGCGAGCAGCCTTTGGTGAGCAAGTGCATTGGGCTGTTTGCCGACTTGGCGTTGATCACCTCGTTTCTTGGAGTGACCCTGAGCCTGTTTGATTTCAGCGCCGAGCTTATCCGTGCCAAGAGTAACTTTGTCGGCCGCTTGCAGACCTGGTTGCTGACCTTTATTCCGCCGCTGGCCTGCGCCCTGTATCTGCCGGAAGGTTTTTCAGCGCTGCTGGGTTTTGCCGCCGTGCCTTTAGTGGTGATCATCATCTTCCTGCCGATAGCCATAGCGCTGAAACAGCGGCGTGAGTCGCCGGAAGGCTATAAAGTTGCCGGTGGCAAGCCGGCGATGGCATTGATGGCCCTCTTGGGGATAGGCATTATAGCTGCCCAGCTGTATGCGACGCTGGGGGCCTAAGACAAGCCCTTTGTAAGGGAATTTTTCCGAGTCTGTAGCCGCTTGGTAGTCTGTGTTAAAGTCGGGACTTGTGCCCGGCTTTTTTGTTGCACAAAAACAACAAATTGAACTGATACCAGCGAATGGACTTACTAGAATGAAAAAATGGTTACTTGCAACGGCCATAGCCACCAGTTTTGGTGCTCAGGCCGATGAGGGCATGTGGCAGCCCTACCAATTGCCGGCCATGGCCGATGAACTCAAGGCCAAAGGACTGGAAATAGACGCCAAGTCTATCTCCAAGCTGACCGAATTCCCGATGAACGCCGTGATAAGCCTGGGCGGCTGCACCGCGTCTTTCGTTTCGCCCAAGGGCCTGGTGGTAACCAACCATCACTGTGCCTACGGTTCCATCCAGTACAACTCCACCCCGGAGAAGAATCTGCTGCGTGATGGCTTCCTGGCGAAAAACTTTGCCGAAGAATTGCCGGCAACTCCGGGCTCGCGGGTATATGTCACCGAAGAGGTCACCAATGTGACCGACAAGGTCAAGCAAGGCCTGGACAACAAGCAGGGCGACGCTTTCTACAAGGGCGTCGAGGCGGCCGAGAAGTCACTGGTGGCCCAGTGTGAAAAAGAAGATGGCTATCGCTGTCAGGTTTACAGCTTCCACGGTGGTCTCGAGTACTATCTGGTAAAGCAGTTGGAAATCCGTGATGTTCGCCTGGTGTATAACCCGGCGGCCAGCGTGGGTAAGTACGGCGGTGATGTCGACAACTGGATGTGGCCGCGCCACACAGGCGATTTCTCCTTCTACCGCGCCTATGTCAACAAAAATGGCAAGCCGGCCGATTTCTCCAAGGATAACGTACCTTACGAGCCGAAGAGCTTCCTCAAGGTGTCGGCCAAAGGGGTCAAGGAAGGGGACTTTGTGATGGTGGCCGGTTACCCGGGCCGCACCAACAGATACCGCACCGGCAATGAAGTGGAAAACCAGTTTGAGTGGTCTTACCCACAAGGCAAGGAGCTGCGTGAGCGCTTTATCGAGATCATTAAAGAGACGGCCCCGGAAGGCAGTGACGAGCGCATCAAGTACGAGAGCCTGATCGCCGGTCTGGCCAACTATGCCAAGAACTTCACCTCGATGATCGAGTTCTATGGTAAGTCGACCATGCTGGAAGACAAGCGTGCCCTGGAAGCCAAGCTCAAGAGCTGGATCGATGCCGACAGCAGCCGCAAGGCCCAGTATGGCGAGGTGTTGGCACAGCTGGACAAGCTGGTAGCCGAAAGCCAGGCGGATCAGCAGCGTGACATTATCCTGGGCTATCTGGGGTATACCACTATGTTGCCAACGGCCCGCGAACTCTACCGTCTGGCCAATGAAAAGGCATTGCCGGACATGGAACGCGAGCCGGGTTTCCAGGAGCGTGACATGATCCGCTTCAAGGCCGGTATGGAGCGTATCGATCGCCGTTATGCCGCCAGTGTCGACAAGGCGCTGGTGTTTGAGATGCTCAAGCGTTATGCGGCGCTGCCCAAGTCTGAGCGGCTGCCGACGCTGGACAAGTACTTCGGCATAGGCAACAAGCTCGATGAGGCCAAGCTGAAGAAGACTCTGGACAAGATGTACAAGAATACCAAGCTGGATAACAAAGATGTGCGTCTGGCCTGGATGGACAAGTCGGTTGCCGATTTCAAGGCCTCGAAAGATCCTATGATCCAGTTTGCCGTGGCCTTCTATGACACAGGTATGCAGCTGGAGCAGAAGAAGAAAGAGTTGGCCGGTGAGCTGATGAAGGTGCGTCCTCAGTACATGGAAGCCATCATTGCCTACAACCGTGAGCAAGGTAAACCTGTGTATGCCGATGCCAACTCCAGCTTGCGGGTGACAGTGGGCCATGTGAAGGGCTACTCGCCCAAAGATGGTCTCTACGCCGTACCTTTCACTCGTCTGGAAGGCATAGTGCAGAAAGACACAGGGGTTGAGCCTTTCGATGCTCCCAAGAAAGAGCTGGAGCTTATCAAGGCCAAGCAATACGGTGACTTCTACTTCAAGGATATTGACTCGGTACCGGTCAACTTCCTCTCAACTCTGGATACCACAGGCGGTAACTCAGGCTCGCCAACCCTCAACGGCCGCGCCGAGCTGGTGGGACTGCTGTTTGACGGTGTTTATGAGAGCATCATAGGTGACTGGAACTACGACGATAATATCAACCGCTCCATTCAGGTGGACAGCCGTTACATGCTGTGGGTGATGAAATATCTGGATAATGCAGACAACCTGCTGCAAGAGATGGAAATCGTTAAGTAAGCTTCGCCATCAACAACAATCCCCGCCAAGTTGCGGGGATTTTTTTAGCTAGTGCTGGGGGATTGAGAGTTGCAGCGCCTGAAGGCGCGCCTGATCCAACAGCTCACACACCTAGGCGGTCTGGTGTTCAAGGTTAGCGGGCAAAGATTGCAGTACCCGGCGGGCTTTGGCCCTGAGCGGGCTGCGCTGTGCCAGCCTTGCCAGGTAACTATCTGAGTAGTAACCAATTAGCGGGTTTCGCTGAATATTAAACAGATGAAATTCGCTGATATCCTGCCAGTCCAGCTCCAGTGTCCGCAGCAAAGAGCGGTAGCTGATGCCATGCTGATGGATGCTGAGGGAAATCGTTCTTGGCCTTAGGCCATAGAGACACATCAAGGCCAGCAAGACAGAGCCCAAAGTCAGCGGCAGAGCCGACGTGGCCAGCTAAATCAACTGTCACTGAAGTAGAATGCGACGGCCCGCGCCATGAAAAACAGCGCCGATTGACTCCAGTATCAAAGGCTGCTGCATCTCAGAGCTGGCGGGTATAGGCCTGGCAGATATTCTGCTCACCCGTCTGCTTGGCTCGTTTCAGCGCCACTTCGGCATTACCGAGGAACTGTTCCAGACTCTGGCCCGGCAGATAGGCGGCTATGCCTATGCTGATCCCTTCTGCCAAGCCGTTTTCGCCTAAGTTGGCCAGCGCCTTGACCGCATAGTGATGCGCCTGATTGGCATCGGTTTCCGGTAGTATGATAATCAGCTTACCCAATTGCCAATGGGACATCTGATAGCTGTTGGGCAGATCCCTGAGCAGCTGCATCTCCACTTCGTGTTGGCGGTTCTCCAGCTGGCCGATATCGCTCATATGGCTGAGCATGCCCTCGGGGCTGATGTCCATCAGGAGCAGACTGGCTTGTAGCTTTTCCTCTTCGGACATGGACTTGAAGTAGCGATCCAGATCCCTGAGGTTCACCAGGATGGTGCTGCGGTGTGGCACCAGATCGCCACTGGCTTCAATCTTGCCTCTTGGGGTTGCCTGCTCCAGGGTGCACACCAGGTATTCAATCTCGCCATCTTCATCCAGATAGCCCTTGAGCGTGGCCTGCAGGCAACTGCCGTGGCTGTGGGTGCAGAGTATTTGCCCTTGCCACTGGCCTTGCATGCTTACCAGCTGGCTAATTCTCTGCCACTGGTTGCCAAGATCGTTTTCGAGCAAAGCCGCCAGGCTGTGGCTGAGATCACCGTTGAGTTGCATCAGCTTATCAAAGGCTTCATTGACCTTGAGCAACTGCCCTGAGGGCGTGGTCAGGGCGGTGGCCACATTGCTGCCGGTCAATAGCTTGCTAAGGAAGGCTTCCTGCTGGGCTTGTTTCAGTTCGCCGATATCTTCAAAGGTGATCAGCAAATAGGTTTGACTGCTGGCGTTGTAGCGGCGGATATGTAATCTAAGCTGGGCATTGTCCAGGGATTCGAGCTGCACTTCGCCGCGCCACTCGCCGGCATCCGCCAACTGTTGTTTCATCGAAGAATAGAGCTCGTCTTCCAGCTGCAGGATCCGTTGCAAACTGCGATCCGGCAGCTCATCCTGCTCGAGTTGCAGAGTGCGGGCGGCAGTGGCATTGGCGCTGACGATACGGCCGCTGGGGTTGACCAGCACACAACCCAGGTTGGAGCGGAAAAGGCCGCGGGCCAACTCGATACTGTTTTGTCTGGCGCGCTGTTCGAGGCGGAACATATGGGTCAGCAGGATAACCGCGGTTGCCAGAATGGTCAGTATGGCGGCGCAGGCCAAAAGGATGTTGCGCCACTGAAAGAAACGGGAGGCGATGTCGTGATTGCGGATATAGGAAAGCAGCAGATATTCGCGCTTGGTATCGTTTTGCGAAGCCAGTTGTACCTTGAGATAGACGAAGGTGGCGTCTTCTCCGTGGAATTGACCAAAGTTACTTCTGGCCATCTTGCTCCACAGTGCTGGATAGCTCTGTCTTATGCTGCTGCCCATGGTTTCAGGCAGCCTGGCCAAAGGGTCCAGATCCGAGGCGCCGGCATAAAGCAGGCCCTGATTGTCAAACAGCAGCAGAGGTGATGCATTACTGGAGAAGGCGGGCTTTATCGCTTGCAGCATCTGCAACATGGAGTTGTAGGTGACCAGATAACCGCGCACGCTCTGATCCTGATTTTCCAGCCAGGCCAACTGGTAAATGTAGGGCTCGAGGCGGCCGTCAATCGGGGCAAACTCCAATGCCGAGGTATAGATTTCCTGCCCCCCCAGATTGCGCTTGTTACCCAGGAGTGCCGGCGGCATGGACATGCTGCCGAAGGTATTGCTGGTGGCGATACGGAACTTGCCGTCGGCATCAAACAGCGCCAGATCCAGCAGTTCTGGGGTGCTGCGCTTCAGGCTGTCCCAGCTCGTCATCAGCCGTTGATATTCTTTGTGTCCCGGATTATCCAGGTACTGGCGCAGATATTCTGACTTGGCAAACATCTGGGTGCGAAACTGTTGGAAGGAGATTTTATCGGCCAGCAGGGCACCAACGGTTTGCAGCTCGCTGTATCTTTGTACCGCCCACTCTTCCTGCAGACGTCGCTCGCCCAAGGTGATCAACACATTGGTAATGAGTATCACAGTGATCACCAGCATGCTAAGCTGACTGGCAACGGCCAGCAAGCGCTGCCGGGACCAGTGAATACCCTGAGCCGAGATAAGCAGAGGTGTGTCTTTGAGTCCGGTATTCTTTTTGAACATGGAACTGTGCTGGCTCCAGAGTGAAAATTGCGCTCATGTTAACACGAAATAACCCAGTGGGCATCGGCAGTTACCGACCGCTCATCGGGCAGTTAACACTGTGGCCCCTGAAGGCGCGAACACATCCCTATGGGGCCTGCGCGGGTTTACAGGTCCATCTGCTTGGTGCCGCCTCTTTGCTAACCCAGCTGTCCCAGGATCCTGTGCTTGAATTGACAGCCGGCGTCTTCCACTATTTTGCGACAGGCGTCGATATCCACCCCTTCCAGGCCATCAAGTGCCGATACCTGCACCTGCTTGATGTAACGGGGAGCTTCGCGAATAAAGGCGTTGACCGCCTCCCAGGAACCAGCCAGACGTGGGCGGCAGTGTTTAATGTAGCCTGATTCAGTGTCGGCATTGAGTGAGACCGACAGGGCATCGACGCACTCGGCCAGCTCAGGCAATATGTTGCGCCTGTGAAACAGGTTACCCAAGCCATCGGTATTGACCCTGACCTTACCACCGCGGTGTTTGATTTCGCGGGCCACTTCCAGCAAGGTTTCGAGATTGAGCGTCGGTTCACCATAGCCGCAGAACACATATTCATCGAAACGGGTTACCTCGCCGAGCAGCGGAATGATATCGCTGCCGCGGGGGCGAACCTTGAGATCCAGTTGATACTCATGAATGCTCTTGCTGCCGTTATGCTTGGGACAGAAGCGGCATCTCAGGGTGCAGCGGCCGGTGATATTCAGATAGCGGCTGTTGCGTATGTCATAGACGAGTGTGGGTTGGCTTTGGGCTTTGCTGCTCATAACGACTCAATAAGGCATGCAGGAGATAACTTGGAGTCTAACCAAGAGCCGCAGTGAAAAATGCTAGCAGGATCAGAAAACACCCACTTAGGAGCCACACGAGATGCGGTAGAGTTGAATTTGTTGCCTGATAAGGGAAGGGAGCCTTTGGGCTCCCTTCAATCACTTACTCAGTGTTGCGACTCGTTTAACTGGGCCTCTGCCTCTTTCGGCCGCCACCACCAGTGGTACAGGGCCCGGCTCTTGTGGCTCAGATCATCGAGAATGATATAGAGCATGGGCACCAAGATCAGGGTCACCAGGGTGGAGAACAAAATACCGAATGCCAGAGAGGTGGCCATGGGGATCACTATCTGTGCCTGCAGGCTGCGCTCCATTATAATGGGCACCAGGCCGACAAAAGTGGTCAGCGAGGTGAGGATAATCGCCCGGAAACGATAACACCCCGAATCTATGGCCGCCTTGACCACTGACTGACCCTGCTCACGGGCGCGGTTGACGAAGTCCACCAAAATCAATGAATCATTCACCACTACCCCGGCCAGAGCAACTATGCCGCAGAGACTGAGAATGCTCATGGACAGCCCCAGAATAAAGTGACCGAACAGCGCACCTATCATACCGAAGGGGATCACCGACATGATGATCAGCGGCTGGCTGTAGGACTTGAGCGGAATGGCCATCAAGGCATAGATAGTAAATATCGCGAAGAAGAAGCCTTGCAGCAAGCCGACCATGGCGGCCTGTTCATCCTGGCTGGCACCATCGAGACTGGCGGAAATATGGGGATATTTACGCTCGAGTTCGGGCATAAACTTCTCCTGGATCTCCTGCACCACCTTGGAGGGCTCCACTTTATCCTTGTTGGCGTTGGCGGTCACGGTAATCGCCCTGCGACCATCCACCCGGGTAATGGAAGAGTAAGATTCCCCCAGCTCCAGTTCGGCCACGGTAGAGAAGGGCACCGCCATGCCGTTTGGCGTGCGGATCATCATGTTCTCCAGGTGGCCTATGGTGCGGCGCTGCTCCAGCGGATAACGCACCATTACCTTGACCTCTTCCTTGTTGCGCAAAATTCGTTGCGCCTCATAGCCATAGAAGCCATAACGCACCTGGCGCGCCAGATCCGATAATGTCAGCCCCAGCGCCTCTGCCTCGGGACGAATCTTGAGGCGAATTTCATGGCTGCCGGAGGAGAAGTTGTCGGCAATATCATAAACGCCTTCATAGCTGGCAAGCTTCTGTTTCAGTTCTTTGGCGGCCGCAGACAATTGTTCCAGATCGGTGGAGGTAAAGCGGAAAGAGATATCGCCGCCGGCATCATTGGTGCTGGCATTGATATTGAGTTTCTTCACCGCCACCAAGTCCGGCAGCTGTTTGCGCCAGGCCTCGGCTATGGTCACGCCGTCCACGTCCCTGTCTTCACCCTTGGTCAGCTCGGCAAAGATAAATGCCGAGGTGCGGCTGCTCATATTGATAAAGCTGTGCTTCACCACAGGGTAGCCGATTTCGGACTCCATCTGCTGGTTCATGGTGTAGAGGGCATTTTCAATTTTCTGCACCACATCCAGGGTGTTGAGCTCTGAGCTGCCTTCATCCATTTCCAGGTTGACCTGGATAAAGTCGGACGGAATATCCGGGAAGAACACCCAGCGCACCTTGCCACTGGTGACCATGGCGACCGACAGAATAAGCACACCGATAAAGCCCGCCACCAGGGTATATCTGTGGGGGATCATCCGCTCCATAAAGTTGCGGTAACTGTGGTGGATAAAATGCTGCACTTTTTCGTTGAAGGCGCGCTTGAAGCGGCCAAATGGCCCTGGGTTGGGATTGGGTTTGCTGGGCTTCATGTGCGCCAGGTGCGCCGGCAGAATGAACTTGGACTCCACCAGCGAGAAGGCCAGGCAGAGGATCACTATCATGCCGATGGATTTCCAGATGATCCCCATGGGACCTGGCACCATCAACATGGGGATAAAGGCGGCAATTGTGGTCAACACCCCGAAAGTAGCGGGCATGGCGACCTTCTTGGCACCGCGGATCACATTGGTGATCGAGTGGCCGTGACGCTCAACCTCTGTATGGGCACTCTCGCCTATGACTATCGCATCATCCACCACTATCCCCAGCACCAAAATAAAGGCGAACAGAGTCAACATGTTGATAGACAGGCCAAAAGGTTCCATCGGCATCAGTGCCATGGCACCGAGGAAGCACACAGGCAGCCCCAGCATGACCCAGAAGGCCAGTTTCAGATCCAGGAACAGCGCCAGGATAATGAACACCAGCAAGGCACCCATAAACATGTTGGACAGCATCATGTTGAGGCGGCCCTTGAGATAGTGGGTCAGGTCGCCCCAGTAGTCCAGCTTGGCGCCGCTGGGCAGAGTGGCTTGACGCTCGGCAATAAAACTTTTGACCTGATCGGCAATCGCCAGGGCGTTTTGATCGTCTATGCTGGTGATCTCTATGATGGCCGCCGGCATGCCGTCGAAGCGGGTGTACTCGAGCCGCTCCTCAAAGTCATCCTTGATCTCGGCCACCATGGGCAGCATCACCCGGCTGCCATCGGCGCGAGTGCTGACCACTATGTTGGCAAAGTCATCTCCCGTATAGGCCTGGCCCTTGGTACGCAGCAGTATGTCACCGTCCTGAGCCCGAATTGAGCCACCGGGCAGATCTATCGAAGTGTTTTGCACTGCCTGCGCCACCTGAGTGAAGGTGAGGCCGTACTCTCTGAGCTTATCTTCCGAGACTTCGATACCGATTTCATAGTCGCGCACCCCGGTCACTTCGGCACGGGTCACCGCCGGCAGGTTGGTGATCTCATCACGGATCTCCTTGGCCAGCTCTTTCATGTCGTGCAGTGTCATGTCGCCATAGACAGACACCCAAATAACGTTGTTTTCCGGCTTGATCCGGTAGATATCCGGTTTTTCGATATTGGCCGGAAAGGTTGCGATGGCATCGACCCTGAGTTTGGCCTCATCCAGCACCTCTTTGGCATCATAGCCGTCTTCCACCTCTATGGTGACAGAGCCCACGCCTTCGCTGGCAACCGAGGTAACCTTCTTGATGCCGCTGATGTCCTGAATCGCTTCTTCAATCTTGATGGTGATCCCTTCTTCAATCTCCTGCGGCGCCGCGCCTGGGTAGGCGACTGAGATCCGCAAATAGTTGAGTTCGAAGCTGGGAAAGACCTCTTTATTGATCAGAAAGGCGCTGAAGATCCCGCCGATAAGCAGGATCCACATCAAGAGGTTGGCGGCAACATTGTTGCGGGCGAACCAGGCAATGATTCCTTTTTCCTGCTCCATCAGAGTTCACCCGCCGCAGCCAGACGCTGTTCCTGAGTTTCATCCTCTTCGCTGTGGGAAGCGTCTTTATCTTTGCTGTTGGCAACCCGTACCAACTGACCATTGGTCATATTGTTGAGATTGGTCTTGGAGATTCGCTCGCCATCCTTGAGGCTGTCTTTGATGTAGACATACTCAAGATCTGTGCGTACCACGTTGACGTGACGCATCTCTATCTTGTTGTCCTTGTCTACCACGGCCACATGCTGATTACGCACCATATACCTTGGCAGTTTCACCAGGCCATCGACGGTGCGGCCCTTGATCACGGCGTTGACAAAGCTGCCGTATTTCAGCGGCAGTTGGCCGGTCTGTTTCTGCTTTCGCAGATAAGGATCCTGCACTTCGGCCACCAGATAGACCATGCGGTTATCCGGATCTATCACCCCTTCACTGCGCACTACCTTGCCGGTCCAGGTCACGGTTTTACCCGCGAGGGCGGCGCTCAGGGTTACCTGAGTCTCAGGGTTGTCCACCGACTCCAGATAGGCCAGGTCTTTGTTGGCCAGCGGCAGGCGCACTTCGGCTACAGCCGTGTCGTACAGCTCACCCAGATTGGTGCCTATGGAAACGTACTGCCCCAAATCGACACTGCGGGCGCGCACTATGGCATCGAAAGGTGCCCGGATAACGGTACGTTCCAGGTTGCGTTTGGCTCTGGCGAGTGCCGCTTCGGCATACTTGACGTTGGCTTGCTCTTTCTTCAACTGAGGAACCCGCAAGCCAAGCTCGGGTGGCATACCGTTGTCATAACCGCTGAATTCTATCTTGGCGACTTCGCCGCGAGCGATTTCTTCATCCAATGCTGCCTTGGCCTGGGCCAGGGTCGCCTGGGCCTGCATCAGGTCGGCCTCATAGTCAGAAGGTTCTATCACCGCCAGCTCATCGCCTTGATGCACCACGCCACCGGCCACAAAGGCCGGTGCTATGCTGAGGATACGGCCCTGAACTTCACTGACCAGCTGAGTCTTGTACTTGGGCGTCACAGTGCCGTAAGAGGGCAGGTTGAGTGACATTGTCTGTTGTTCGACCTGAGTCACGTCGACCACAGGCAGCGGGATCTCTTCCGCTTTTTGCTCCGGCTCCTGCTTGGTCATCATCAGGAGTTTGGCGCCGAGTACGGCGACCACTATGATGAGCAGCGGCGCTATTCTTCGGAAAAATGTCTTCATATTCTTCTGCATATCCATGCTGGAGGCTTAATCTGAGCTTAAATTACCAGACAAGCAGCGGCCAATAAATGTGTTTTTGTAAATAAAATGTGTCAAAAGCTGTCGGCGGCGGGAGGGCTGTGAGGCAGGTAACAAAAAAAGGACCCAAAGGTCCTTTTTAAACGAGAAATTAAGTCGAAGCTTATTTTTTCTTCTTCTTTTTCTTGCTGTTTTTGGCACTGGCATCCTTGGCTTTGACCTTTTTCTTGGTCGGTACCTTGGCTTCTTTGTGCTTGGGGCGCAACTCTTCGATGACTCGCCGTTTCAGCTTCTGCTCGATATAGCGCTCAACTTTGCTGAGGATCCGCATATCATGGGCTTCCACCAGAGAGATGGCTGTGCCCTTGGCGCCGGCGCGGCCGGTGCGGCCTATTCTGTGCACATAGGCATCGGCAGAGCGGGGCATATCATAGTTAATCACATGGGTGATGCCTTCGATATCTATGCCGCGGGCGGCGACATCGGTAGCCAACAGCACCTTGACTTCCCCCTTGGTGAAACGACCCAGAGCCTGGAAACGCTTCTTCTGCTCCATATCGCCGCGCATAAAGGCGGCCGGGATCCCGGCCTGCAGCAACAAACCTTCGAGGCTGCTGACCACTTCGCGGGTCTTGCAAAAGACGATGGCGCGCTTGGTTTCTTCCTGATTAAGCAGGTGACACAAGAGAGCGAACTTGTGCTCCTTGTTGTCGGCCAGGTGGATCCATTGATGGATCTTGGCTTTTTCGCTGCGTGGCGGTTCGGCCTCCACCAACACAGGATCGTTGAGCAACTCAGTGGCAAAACGGCGCACGCCGCCACCTTCCAGTGTGGCGGAGAACAGCATGTTCTGCTTACGTCCCTGCGCTTCTATGGCTATGGTCTGCACTACCTGAGAGAAGCCCATATCCAGCATGCGGTCGGCTTCATCTATGATAAGCAGTTCCACTTCGGTGGCTTCAAACTTGCGCTTCTCAAGATATTCGAGCAGGCGGCCCGGGGTAGCCACCAGAATATCCAGGTTACCGGCCAGGGTTTCTTCCTGTGGGGCGTAAGGGACACCGCCTGTGATTATGCCAATCTCCAGCCCAAGACCAGTCGCCAGATGGCAGGCATATCTGTGAACCTGACTGGCCAGCTCGCGGGTCGGGGTCAACACCAGTACTCTGGCCTGGCCTGGACGACGGCGGGGGAAGTCAATCAGATGTTGCAGTGCCGGCAGCAGGAAACTGGCGGTCTTACCTGTGCCGGTTGGGGCATGGGCAAGAATATCCCGCTGCTCCAGCGCCAAAGGCAGAGCCAATTGCTGAATACTGGTCGGGGTCTTGTGGCCCATGGCTTTCAGTGAATCCAAAAGCCTGTGGTCCAGATCGAAATCTTCAAATAGCATGGGGAGCATCTCAAACAATAATGCGCGGGAGTATACCTTGTCTGGGGTGCCGTGCACAGCTTGTCGCTTGGGAAGCTGAGAATAAGTCCCTTGCAACCGGCAACGGCTTAGAGTTTCAGGTAAAAATCCCGGGTCAGTTGTGCCATGGCCTCCGAATAGCGGCCGTCTGCTTCTCTTATGTAGAGGAAGGGATGGGCTTTTGGCGCGGCAACCGCTTCGCCTTCCTTGGCATGTTCAAGCAGCAGTAACTCTCGGCTACTGGGCTTTTGAGGCGTGCTGCTGACACTGACCCGCGCGGCCAGTCGCAAGCCTGCCTTTATTGCGGCGCACGCAAATCTGTCCAGGCTCTGAACCGGCAGAATAAGGCTCGCCTGTCCCTGTGGCTTGAGTAATTGCTTTATCGCCACACACAGCTCGTCAAAGTTCAGATGCTCTGTGTGTCTCGCTATGGCTCGTTTGGGGTCATCCGAGCGTGGGCCGGTTTCGAAATAGGGTGGGTTGCAAAGTATATGGTCGAACAGCGCTGAGTCTGCCAAGGCATGCTCATCGCAATAGGCCTGAATTGAGCCTTGATACAAAGCGAGTCTGCTCGCCCAGGGCGACGCCTTGAAGTTGGCACGGCTTGCATGGGCCGCGCTGCTGTCGAGCTCAACCGCCAGTACCTCTGCCTCACTGCGCTGCGCCGCCATCAGACTCAGTAAGCCGCTGCCGGCCCCTATGTCCAGCACCCGCTTGGCCCCGGTCAATGGCGCCCAAGCGCCCAAGAGCACCCCATCTGTACTGACCGGCATACCGCAACCGTAATCTTCGATATGAAATGCCTTGAAACTGAATGCCATTGAGTGCTCAACCTCCCAAGCAGAATGCTTGGCGGGGATTTTATCCCGAAAGAGTCATCATTCGCCAAGGCTTTGGCGCCGTTTTGTTTCGGTCTGGTTCATACTTTGGCAGGGGATGCTGCTAACTTTAGGCTGGTGATGCTGGACAAGTGTTAAAGGTCGTACCAGCAAGGGCGTTGGGGAGTCGACAAATGTTTGCAAAATGCTACGCCTGTTGCCTCAATTGGGGCTGGGTGTGACCTTGAACAACTTTTTCTCATCCTGAGTTTTGCATCTGCTGTGTTTTTAGGCTGCTGTTTGGTTGGCTTATTGCGCACTTTAAGAGGGTCTGGTATTAGTGTTCCCCCTTAATTCGCGGCATTCTGCGAATTAGATCAAGGTAAAACAGTTTTAGGATAAGCAAAGCAGCGAAAACCCCCTGCCATTTGTTCATAAACTCGCCAAGAATAGGCCAAATTTACCACGGATATCTGTAATAAAGGCTTTACACTCGAGTAGGGCGAGCGCGACGGCTATTATTTCAGCTATAGCTAAAAATGTTGCAATCACTTAAGTTTATTAGAAAAACATAACAAGATGGGGCATACAGTGCACAAGACTCAATTGACACTTGGTGACACCCTGGGCCTGGGATTCATGACCTTTGCGTTTTTCCTGGGGGCGGGCAACCTGATTTTTCCTCCTTTTGCCGGGCAGTTGGCCGGCGAAAACATGCCAATGGCCATGATTGGCTTTTTGATTACCGCCGTGGGTTTGCCGCTGGCCGGTTTGATAGCTGTGGCCAAGGCGCAGGGCAAGGTGATGAAGCTGTTGCCGGCCTTTGCCGCGACCGCTCTGGCAGTCGCTATCTATATCATTATTGGCCCAGCATTCGCGGCGCCTCGTACCGGTCTGGTAGCCTATGAGATTGGCGCGCTGCCTTTTATTCAAGACCCTGCATCGGTAGTGAACATTCTCGGGCTTGAGCTGAACAAGCCTCAGTTGCTCTACACTCTGGGATTCTTTTTGGTGACCATGCTGCTGGCACTGTTTCCCGGCAAACTGATGGATAGCATAGGCAAGGTATTGACCCCAGTGCTGATTCTGCTGCTGATGGGGCTGGCAGTGTCCGTTATCTTGCTGCCCGGCAGCGAAGTACCGGCCGCCAGTGGTGACTATATCAAGCACCCACTGACCAAAGGCATTATCGAAGGCTACAACACCATGGATACCCTGGCATCCTTGATGTTCGGTATGCTGATTATCGATATTTTGCGCAACAAGGGCGTGTCTGAGCCTGGCTTGCAGACCCGCTATCTGGTGCGCGCTGCGCTGGTAGCCGCCGCTGGTCTGGCATTTGTGTATGTGTCGCTGTTCTTCCTCGGTGCAACCGCAGGTGATATGGCCAAGGGCGCCGAGAGCGGTGGCCAAATCCTCACCAACTATGTGACTCACGAATTCGGTGATATGGGCATTATCCTGTTGTCCACTGTGGTGACTCTGGCCTGTTTGACCACGGCTGTGGGGCTGGTGAGTGCCTGCTCCGACTTCTTCCAGGAGTTGATCCCGGGCGCCACTTATCGCTTTCTGGTGGTGCTGTTCAGCGTGATCTGTGCCGTGGTGGCCAACGTAGGCCTGACCCAGCTGTTGGCTATCAGTATTCCTGTGCTGATGACCATCTACCCTGTGGCTATCGCTTTGGTGTTGGTGACCTTCCTGACGCCTTATTTCCGCAATCCGAAATTTGCCCACAGACTGGCGCTGTCGGTGGCCTTGTTCTTCGGAATTTTTGATGCCCTTAAGGTGACAGTGACTTCACTCAAGCCGCTGACCCAAGTGGCCGAGCCCAACAGCTTGCTGCTGGCATTTGTGTCCGGGGTTGAAAGCCTGGCCCCTGTGATGTCGGCGTTGCCTCTCTACGAAGAGGGCATGGCCTGGCTGCCACCCACCCTGACAGTGATGATTATCTGTTTGTTTGTCAGCCCCAAGGCGGCACAGGCTGTCTGAGTAACTGGAGTCCATTTCGAGACGGCGTTATCCTTGATGACGCCGTTTTTTATTGGAGTATTGTTTGTGGCCGCGACTTCTTCATCCGCTTATGTCCAGGACCCCTTGATTGAAGGTTTTCTCGATGACCTTTGGTCCAGTAAGGGCCTGAGCGACAACACACTGGCGGCTTATCGCAATGATCTGCGCCATTTTGATCAGTACCTGCAGGGAAGAGGGCTGACGCTCAACTCTGCCGGGCGTGAAGCGGTGCAGGATTATCTCGGTTTTCGTGTCGACAAAGGGGTTGCCCAGAGCAGCAGTGCCAGATTGAAGAGCAGCTTGCGGCGCTTTTATGGTTTTTTGCTGCGTCGGCAACTGATAGCGGAAGATCCCATGGCGCGTATCGCGTCCACCAAGCTCAAGCGCAAATTGCCCGGTAGTCTCAGCGAGGCCGAGGTGGATGCCTTGCTGGCTGAGCCCATACAGGAAGACCCGGTCGAAGCCAGAGACAAGGCGATGCTTGAGCTGTTATACGCCACCGGACTCAGGGTCAGTGAACTGGTGGGGTTGACGCTGGAGCAGATGAGTCTGCGTCAGGGCCTGGTACGGATCACGGGTAAAGGCGGCAAGGAGCGCTTGGTGCCCATGGGCGAGGTGGCCGTCAGCGAAATCGAGTCTTTCCTCAAGCTGGCGCGCGCCGAGCTGCTCGGCGGTAAACAGAGTGATGTGGTGTTTCCCTCCAAGCGCGCCCAGATGATGACCCGGCAGACCTTCTGGCACAGGATCAAGCTTTATGCGTTGCGGGCCGGTATCAGCACCGAGCTGTCGCCCCATACTTTGAGACACGCCTTTGCCACTCATTTGCTCAACCATGGCGCTGACTTGCGGGTAGTGCAGTTACTGTTGGGTCACAGCTCGCTGTCCACCACCCAAATTTATACCCATGTGGCCAATGCCAGGTTGCAATCGCTGCATCAGCAGCATCATCCAAGAGGCTGAATTCGGTGATCTGGCACGCAATTAGTTGCTTTCACTGACAACAGCCTGTAACTTTTCAGCCTCTGGCCCGGTCTGATGAGAGACGAAAAAAACCAATCAGGCCCAAATAAGATAGGATTTCCAATGAAGTTAACCCGTGCATTCTCTCTGTGTCTGGCGCTGGCGGTTACACCCTTTGTCGGTGTTGCCTCTGCGGCTTCCGAACCGGGTGATCAGCTGAAGCAAAAGCTCAGTGACACCTTGGGTATTGAAGTGATCTCTATGGCAGATTCACCTATCCCAGGCCTGTATCAGGCAATCACCAACCGCGGCGTGCTCTATGTCAGTAAAGATGGTTCCAAGCTGCTGCATGGCAACCTCTATGATCTGAATCAAGGGATGAAAAACCTCACCGAGGCGGCGCTTGCTGGCCCAAGACTCGAGATGCTCAAGTCCTTCGAAGACAAGATGCTGGTCTACAAGGCCAAGAACGAAAAGCATGTGGTGACTGTCTTTACCGATATCACCTGTGGTTATTGCCGTAAGCTCCATAACCAGATGCAGGAATACAACGACCTTGGGATAACAGTGCGCTATCTGGCCTATCCCCGTCAGGGCGTGCCTTCATCCAACGCCGAAGAGATGGAAGCAGTTTGGTGTGCCAAAGACCCTCACAAGGCCATGGATGACGCCAAGGCCGGCAAGAGTATCAAGATGGCCAAGTGTGATGCCAATATCCCGGGGCAGTATCAACTGGGGATGAGTTTTGGTATCAATGGCACTCCTGCGTTGATCCTCGAAGATGGCAGCCTGATCCCGGGTTATCAGCCACCGAAAGATCTGTTGAACAACCTTGAGAGTCGTAGCCTTTAATCTCAATAGCGGCAGCGCTCAATCGAAAAATCTCACTCAAAAAGGCGAGCAACCCACTCGCCTTTTTGTTATCTTGCCCGGCAAAGCCATTTTCAAGAATAGCCCATAGTGATCCACAAAATCGTCCGTCGTCCCAGGGTGGACGACAGCCATTTACCCGCTAATCTGCATCCGCTCTTAAAACAGATTTACGCCAGTCGTGGCGTTCAGGCTCCCGAGTGCGAACTGGTGCTCAAGCGTCTGCTCAGGCCGGATACCATGTTGGGCTTGCAGCAAGGTGCCGAGCTGGTGGCCGATGCCATCGCCGCCAATCGCCGCATTCTGATCATGGGTGATTTCGATGCCGATGGCGCCACCTCCACCAGTGTGTGTCTGTTGGCGCTCAGAATGATGGGAATGGAAAACTGTGATTATCTGATCCCCAATCGCTTCGATTATGGCTATGGCCTCAGCCCTGAAATAGTGGCGGTGGCGCACAGCAAGGGCGCCGAGCTACTGATCACTGTCGATAACGGTATCTCATCCATCGAAGGCGTTAGGGCCGCCAAGGCGCTGGGGATGACGGTTGTCATTACAGATCACCATTTGCCGGGCAATGAATTACCCGAGGCAGATGCCATCATTAACCCCAATCAACCCGGTTGCAGTTTTGCTTCCAAGTCGATTGCCGGGGTCGGGGTGGCTTTCTATCTGATGTTGGCACTGCGGGCTGAGCTGAGAAAACGTCACTGGTTCGCCAAACACTTGCTGGCCGAGCCCAATCTGGGGGTATTACTGGACTTGGTGGCTCTGGGCACTGTGGCCGATGTGGTGTCGCTCGATGCCAACAACCGTATTTTGGTGGATGCCGGTATCAAGCGGGTGCGAAACGGCGCCTGTCGCCCGGGGATCACCGCCTTGCTGGAGGTGGCCCGCCGCAATCCGGCGCGTTTGGTGGCCGCCGATTTCGGCTTTGCGGTTGGCCCCAGACTCAACGCCGCCGGAAGGCTGGATGAAATGGCGCTCGGGGTTGAAACTCTCCTGTGTGATGACATGCTCAAGGCAAGAAGGATGGCGGCCGAGCTTGATGGCCTCAACGCCGAGCGCCGTGAGCTGGAAACCGGCATGCAGCAAGAAGCGATGAAGAGCCTGGAGGCGCTGCAGCTCAAAGAGAGTGAACAGCCCTGGGGCATAGCCCTGTATCAGCCGGACTGGCATCAGGGGGTGATAGGTATTCTGGCTTCCCGGATCAAAGACAGGTTCCACCGCCCGGTAATCGCCTTTGCCGAAGCCAGCGACACTGAAATCAAGGGCTCGGCCCGCTCCATCAAGGGGCTGCATATGCGCGATTTGCTGGAGCTTATCAATGCCCGTCATCCGGGGATGATCCTCAAGTTCGGTGGTCATGCCATGGCCGCCGGGCTCTCTTTGCGTAAGGATGCCTTCGAGCAGTTTGCCGAGGCCTTTGACACCTGTGTCCGTGAGCTGCTGACCCTGGAAGATCTCAATGGCGAGCTGTTCTCCGACGGTGAATTGCCGCTTGAATGCTTTAGCCTGGATACGGCACAGCTGCTCAGAGATGCCGGTCCCTGGGGCCAGGCTTTCCCCGAGCCGCTATTTGATGGCCATTTCAGAATTCTGCAGCAGAGACTGGTGGCAGAGAAACACCTTAAACTGGTGCTGGAGACCGAGTGCGGCCGGATCATGGCCGATGCCATCGCCTTTAATGTGGATCTCAAGACCTGGCCTGATGCCAGCATCAATCATGTGCGTCTGCTGTATAAGCTGGATGTGAACGAGTTTCGCGGCAACAGTAACCTGCAGTTGCTGGTCGAGCAGCTGGAACCCTTGTAAAACTTAAGATAGGGATAGGCTGAGTAACGGCTCATATGTCGCAGGAGAGCAAGATGAACAATCTGTTTGCCAACTTACCCAAGCAGCTTGATGCCGAGCAGTTTGACGCGCTTTTGGCTACGCCGGATCTTAAAATTGAGCGCATTCTGTCCCACGGTCAGGTGACACCCGAAGGGCAATGGTACGATCAAGCGCAGCATGAATGGGTATTGCTGCTGCAGGGCGCCGCCCGGCTGCAATATGAAGATGGTTCAGAAGTGAGCCTGAACCCGGGGGACTGGCTCAATATCCCCGCTCATGTACGCCACAGAGTCAGTTGGACCGCCGAGGATCAAACTAGCGTCTGGTTGGCCATTTTTTACTCTTGAGCCGACTGTTCTTGCGATGCTTTTGCTCTGCAATCCGCTTGAATTTTCCACAAAAAAGCCGCCTGCTGGCGGCTTTTGGCATTTAAGATTAAGGCCTACTTGATGGTTTTAACCCCTTCTGGGGTGCCCACCAGGAGCACATCGGCGCCACGGTTGGCGAACAGACCATTGGTCACTACGCCCACTATGGCATTGATCTGCACTTCCAGCTCTTTGGGGTTCAGTATCTTCAGGTTGTAGACATCCAGAATGACGTTGCCGTTATCTGTTACCACACCTTCACGATAGACAGGATCGCCACCCAGTTTCACCAGCTCACGGGCCACGTAGGAGCGGGCCATGGGGATCACTTCCACCGGTAGCGGGAAGTTGCCCAGCACATCGACTTGCTTGGTATTATCAACGATACAGATAAACTTGTCGGCCACGGCCGCAACTATCTTTTCCCGGGTCAGTGCGGCGCCGCCACCCTTGATCATGTCCATGTGGCCGTTGATCTCATCGGCGCCATCGACATACACAGACAACTTGTCTACCGAATTGAGATCAAACACAGGGATCCCCAACTGTTTGAGCTTGGCGGTGGAGGCTTCAGAGCTGGAAACCGCGCCTTCAATATCGGCCTTTATCGTAGCCAGAGCATCGATAAAGTGATTGACGGTAGAGCCGGTGCCCACGCCAACTATGCTGTCTTTCTCGACATATTCCAGCGCTGCCCAACCGGCCGCTTTCTTCATTTCATCTTGGGTCATAATGCCATCCTGTTGATTCTGACAAATTTACTTGAACTTGCCCTAGTATACTCCGAGTTGTAGTGAAAAGTGCCGCTCAATCTTGTCCGGAAGAATAGTTCTTGAAGTGCAACATAAGTTAAGAACTTTTTACTGCGCCCGCCTGCGCCCCTGCGCTACTATACGACCAGGGGGGAACGGCCAGGCTGATGTGGCAGTACTGCGCTGAAAAAGTGCACAGGTGCCGCTTGAATATGTCGCATACCGAACCTATTTAGAGCGCAAAATTGACCTGGTTTAAGGAGATTTAAATGGCTGGAGCGAGTCTACTGACTCTATTGGATGATATTGCCACCATCCTGGATGATGTGGCGGTAATGAGTAAGGTTGCCGCCAAGAAAACCGCCGGGGTATTGGGGGACGATCTGGCGCTGAATGCGCAGCAGGTAACAGGGATCAGCGCCGAGCGGGAGCTGCCCGTGGTATGGGCCGTTGCCAAGGGCTCTTTTCGCAACAAACTTATTTTGGTGCCGGCAGCTCTGCTGATCAGCGCCTTTATTCCCTGGGCAGTTACACCTCTGTTGATGTTCGGTGGCTTGTTTCTCTGCTTTGAAGGCTTTGAAAAACTCTGGCACAAGGCCAGTCACAGCAAGGCTTCTGCCGAAACAGACGATGAAGCCGCCGCCGAGGCCGCCATGAAAGAGGTCGAGGATATTCGCGCCTGGGAAGCGCAGAAAGTCAAAGGCGCGATACGTACCGACTTCGTGTTATCGGCAGAGATCATCGCCATCACCTTGGGGATTGTGGCGGAAAAAGCCTTTATGACCCAGTTGGCCACTCTGTCTATCATTGCAGTGGTAATGACTATCGGGGTCTACGGCTTGGTGGCCGGTATCGTTAAGCTGGATGACGCCGGGCTGTATCTCTCAAGGCGCAGAGGCGAGGGTTTTTGGGCCCACAACCTCAGGCGTATTGGGCTTATGCTGGTCAGCGCAGCCCCCAAACTGATGAAGCTGCTTACCATAGTGGGCACCGCCGCCATGTTTATGGTAGGTGGCGGCATTCTCACCCATGGCCTGCATTGGGTCAGTGAGCAGATAACCCATGCCGCCAACTGGGTAGGCTCTTTGGCTGTGGCCGGCCCTGTGTTGGCAGCGCTGACACCTACCTTGCTCAACGCCCTGTTTGGCATTGTGGCCGGTGCCATCGCGGTGGCCTTGATGAGTATGGTGGAGCGTTTGAGAGGCAAGAGTGAAAGCCACTAAACGTGCCAAGCCAACAAAAGATCAAAGCTAAAAAGACATTGGCTTGAATTGAATTAAAAAACGCGGCTCAAGAGCCGCGTTTTTTGTGTTTGGTGCGGCTCAGTTAATCACGCCACAGGCCATACGGGCGCCACCGCCGCCCAGTGGCGCCGGGTGATCTGAATGGTTATCGCCTCCCATGTGGATCATCAGTGCCTTACCTTTGACGTCGGCCAGTTTCAACCTTGGTGCCAGCACAGGTGTGGAAGCCATGCCATCAGCATCGACATAGAGCGCCGGCAGATCGCCCTTGTGATTGTCATTTGTCCAGGGGTAACCGTGCTTGCCGCTGCCATCAGGGTCGAAGTGACCTCCGGCCGCGCCGCCCAATACCGTCTTACCGTCTTTACTGCTGGTGTCACAACTGCCATTTTGATGCACATGGAAGCCGTGAACGCCGGGCGTGAGTTGCTTGAGGTTGGGGGTTAACACCAGGCCGTAGGCGGAATCACTGAGACTGATGCTGCCTATGGGGCTTGGGCCATCGGCCGACAGTAATGAGATACTGACTTCTTCGGCGGCCAGTTGTGATGCGGCAAACACCAGTGACAAACAACCCGGGATCAGGATGGACTTTTTCATCGCTTGTTCTCTCCTTTGAGTGGAATTCCAAAAACGACAAGGCCGACTCGGCGGCATGATAATGAGCTGCCTATATGGCTTTCAGCATAGAAGCCGCCAGGGCAGAGTGCCAGCCGGCCTAATGTCTGGTGTTAACCTGCCCTGAGATTCAAGCCAACGCCATAAGAGGATTCGCCAATTCACCAAGATATTTCAGCAATAGCAATAACAGCCTGGAGCCAGGTCTCAGTGTTGATCCAGCTTGGCCTGCCACAGGGCGCTTTGCTCCGTGGAAGTCAGTGAACGGCGGGCGCAGTAAAGACTGATGCCGCAGCAAAGCGGCACTATCAGGAGATCCGAGGCATGAAAGCGCAGTAACAACCAGAGTGCCAGGCTATAAAGCAGTAGCGTAATCAGCGGAACCGGTAGCAAAAGCTGCCACTCGAAACACTTCCCCAGCCATCTGGCCCCCAGGCCCACAGCCACCGCCGGCAGCATATACAGCCAAACCAGAGTGCTGTTGCTGCTGGCCATAAATAGAAACAGCCACACAGCAAGAATGGCGCCCAGCAAGGCGCCGAGCAGCGCCTTGGGTTGTGACTGTTGCCGGCGCATATTTTGATAGGTTTCCCGCTGCATCTGCTGCTTAACCTTGGCCCGCTGGGCACTGTCCGGTCTATCAAGGCTGCGATACTGACGTGCCATACTTGCTTACTCCGCGACTTCTCAGGCTGATGTTATACCACTTTTTCGGGTCAAGATTCAGCCGTCAGAGTGTTGAAGCTATGCAGCTTGTCCGGGGTAACGATAAAGGGCAGCGGGATATCCCAGGGGGCGAGGGGCAGGGAGTCCACCAACTGCAGGGTATGGGCAAAACCGACTGCCAGCAATGGCACAGTTCGGGCGCTTTGCTGCGCCGCGGCCAGTGTTCTGTCGTAGAAGCCGCCGCCCATGCCCATGCGGTTGCCCTGGGCGTCAAAGGCCACCAATGGCGTGAGGATGAGATCCAGCTCAGCCAAAGGCACCAGAGTGCGGATATCCAGCCTGGGCTCGGGGATACCAAAGCGGTTGGCGTGCAGTTGACTGGAGAGTTGATAGCGCAGAAACAGTAAACGCCCCGGGGCAAAGGGATGAATGATCGGCAGACAGGTGGTTATTCCCCGTTGCCATAGCGCTTCGATAAGGGGAGCCGTATCCAGCTCGCCGTCACAGCTAAAGTAGAGGGCGACTGTCTTGATTGCTCTGCCTTGGGCGCTCAGTTCATCGAGCAAGGTTAGAAACTGCTCACAACCCTTGAGGGCGGCAACATGCTGCTCGGCTTCGGGAATGGCCCTGCGGGCATGGCGAATGGCTTGCCTGAGCGTCTTGCAACGCGCATCACGGGTTTGGCTGCTTGAGTCTGTGTGAGTCATAAATGAGGATGCTCCCCAGAATGTCGATGCCGGTGTAGCCCTTGAACCGTAGGTTCAAGGCGGGTAAATGATTACATCCTAAGGCTTCTCGGTTCGCGCCGAGCATGCACAATGTCAGTAAAACATTCACCCTGAGATTAAAAATATCGGCACAGGGACATTACCAGCTGTCGCACACCCCAGGGAGCAAATTCTGGGTCGAACCTGTGAGGGTTCGTGCTATTTCAGTTTAATCCTCTCTTGCGCTTCGCTCAACCAATGCGTGCTCAAGAGTGGATTGCAGCAAACGGATTCTGTCATCCATTTGGCTCATATAATCTTGATTCTTCCGCTGTTCTTCATAGAGCTCATAGCCTATGTTGAGTGCGGCCATCAAAGCCATTTCCTCGCGGCTGATGGCGTTGGTGCGGGACTTTATCTTGCCCAGTTGCAGCTCCAATTTCTGCGCCACCGCTTGCAGAGCCTGTTCCTGACCCGGGGGACAGGCGATGGAGTAGGTGCGCCCCAACAGGGTGATATCTATGGCACTGTTACTCATCTTCCGCACGGGATCCTTTTCTTTGGCTCTGTGGCGGAATATATCTAGCTCAGCGTTAAAGTGCAAGACAAGCGCCGCTTTGTTGCGTTGGCTGCTGTTTCCCTGACCAGCTTGGTACAAATCCCGGCAGTAGATAAACGGCGAAGCCTGGATGCATTGCCAAATGCACGACCTGGCTCGCAGCTTGGGTAAGATTCCAGTCTTGGTCGCCTTCCCTAACTCTGCTAGCATGACGGGGGTAAATTCAATACTTGGACAGCTTTATGGCAACCCCACCCTCATTACGTATCGAAAGCCTGCGCAGTGCGCTCGACAACGCCGACATAGGTCAGCATCCGGTTGAAGTGCATGGCGCTTTGGTGGGCCTGATTTGTGGCGGCGTGCCACAGCAGGAGCAGGCCTGGTATCAGCCACTGCTCGAGCTGATGAACGACGGCCAGCGCCTGCCCGACGAACTGACACAACTGATAACCGAACTTTTTGGCGACACAGTCAATCGACTGCAGGATCCAGACTTTGGCTTCACCCTGCTGCTGCCGGAAGAGGAAGAACCTCTGACAGTGCGGGTCGAGGCGCTCTCGCTCTGGACTCAGAGCTTCCTCACCGGCATTGCCATCATTCAACCCGGTTTGAATCAGGCATCGGAAGATGTTCGTGAAGTGATCAAAGATCTGGCGGAAATCGCCCAGGTAGAGTTCGATGTTGCCGACGATGATGAATCCGAAAGTGCATATCTCGAGCTGCTGGAGTTTGTTCGCATGGCCGCCATTCTCTGCTATTCAGAGTTCGGCCCAGAGTTGCCTGATCTCGACGCCGAAACACAAGACAATAATACGCTGCATTGACAGGGCACCCGTTCGCCCTGTCATTTCTGTGACGGCACCCATTGAGCGTGCCTGAGTAGAGGAAAGATGAACCCGCAAGTTGACGCCCAAGCTGTGAGTCAGGAATGCGCTGAGCTGGATATCGCCATTGTCGGCGGCGCCATGGCAGGTGCCACCCTGGCATTGGGGCTGGCCGACCTGGCCAGGAAACTCTCCCGTCCGCTGAAAATAGCCGTTATCGAGGCCTTCGATCCCGCCAAGCAACATCCTGGTTTTGATGCCCGCTCCATCGCCATAGCCAATGGCTCAGTGTTTGAGCTCAAGCGCCTCGGCATCTGGCCTTTGCTTGAAGACCTGGGCACGGCGATAACCGATATTCATGTCTCGGATCGCGGCCATTTCGGCATGACAGAGCTCAACGCCGGGCAGTTTGCGCTGGACTCCCTCGGCCAGGTAGTGGAACTCGAGCGGGTCGGCCAGCGGCTGTTTGGCGCCATCGCCAAACGTGATATCCAGCTTTATTGCCCGGCGCGTCTCGAGAAGCTGCAAACTTCGGCTGCGGGCCATAGTTTAACCCTCAGTAACGGTCAGCGGCTTTCCTGCCGCTTATTGCTGGCGGCAGATGGGGTTAACTCCTCGGTGCGTGCCCAGCAGCAACAGGCGTTGCAGCAGTTTGAGTTTGGCCAGAGTGCGGTTATCGCCAATGTTGCTACCGACAAGCCCCATAATGGCATGGCCTGGGAGCGCTTCACCGAGCACGGCCCGCTGGCACTGCTGCCTATGGGTGACAGCGACGGCCAGGCCAGGCTCTCTCTGGTGTGGGCCTTGCCCCATGAAGAGGCCAAGCGGGTGCAGGCTCTGCCGCAGGCCGAGTTTTTGCAGCAGCTGCAGCAGGCCTTCGGCTATCGAGCCGGGCGTTTTGTGGCTGTGGGTGAGCGCCACCGCTACCCACTGAGTCTCTCTTACATGCCAAGACCCATCTATCACCGCACGCTTTATTTGGGCAATGCCGCCCAGACTCTGCACCCGATAGCGGGGCAGGGGTTCAATCTGGGGCTCAGGGATCTGGTCACTGTACTGGAAACGCTGGAGCCGGTATTGGCCGCAGGTGGCGACCCAGGCGCAGCCCAGGTGCTGCATGCCTATCATGCCGCCCGTGAGCAGGACAGACGCCAGACCATCAACAATATTGAGTTTCTGGTGCGCGGTTTTTCCAACAACTACTGGCCGCTGGTGGCCGGACGTAATCTGGGGCTCAGGATCCTCTCCTGGTGTCCACCTCTCAAGACCCCTGTGGCCCACAGAGCCATGGGGTGGCACAGGCAATCGGCTGCTTGTTTGTTTTCCAGGAGTCAGTGACGATGAATTTCCAAAGCTATGATGTAGCCGTGGTGGGCGGCGGTATGGTGGGACTGGCAACGGCCTGCGGTCTGGAGCAGGCCGGGCTCAAGGTGGTGGTGATAGATGCCGCCGGTGCCGCGCCGGTCGAGGGTGCGCCGCGCCTGCGGGTCAGTGCCATTAACAAGGCCAGCCAGGCGCTGCTCGAACACTTGGGTGCCTGGGCCTATCTGGACAAGTCCCGTCTCGGGCCATACAGCAAGATGGATGTCTGGGAAAAAGACGGCATGGGGCGCATCCAGTTTGATGCCCAGAGCCAGTGCGAGACTTCCCTTGGCACCATAATCGAAAACGATGCCATTCACTACGCCCTGGCCCAGCGAGCCGCAGAGCTGGAACAGCTGACACTGCTGGAACACACCCGGCTTGAGCGTATCGCCTTTGGTGAGCGTGAAGCCTGGCTGACGCTGGATAACGGCGATAACCTCAGTGCCGCCCTGGTGGTGGCTGCCGATGGCGCCAACTCCTGGGTTCGCCAGCAGTGCCAGATCCCGCTGACCTTCTGGGATTACGGTCATCACGCCATAGTCGCCAGCATTCGCACTCAGTTGCCCCATGATGACTGCGCCCGCCAGGTGTTCAGTGCCGACGGCCCACTGGCGTTTCTGCCGCTTTATGAGAGTGACCTCTGCTCCATCGTCTGGTCGGTGCCGCCGCAAAAGGCCGAGGCCTTGCAGGCTTTGGATGATGAGGCCTTTTCCCGGGCGCTGACCGCCGCCTTCGATGGCCGCCTGGGCCTGTGTCAGTTGGAGAGTGAACGCCAGAGTTTTCCGCTGCGGATGCGTTATGCGCGCCATTTCGCCCGCCATCGTTTGTTGTTGGCCGGCGATGCGGCACACACCATACATCCGTTGGCGGGGCAGGGGGTTAACCTGGGTTTCCTCGATGCCGGCGCCATAGTGGAAACCGTGGCGGCATTGCACGGCGAAGGCAAGGATATCGGCGCCTATGGCGAGCTGCGCGCCCTTGAGCGCTGGCGCAAAGCCGAGGCGATGGAGATGATAGCTGCCATGGAGGGGTTCAAGCGGCTGTTTGCCGGCAGTAATCCTCTGAAGAAGGCGATTCGCGATCTCGGTCTCAACCTGGTGGACAATGTCGCTGGGCTGAAAACTGTGTTCATGCAACAGGCCATGGGACACAAATTCAAGCTGCCGCGTTTGTGTCGTCCTGAATAATCTTCATCCCCGGTTAGCCGTATGTGAAGGAAAACGCCCAAAAACAGTCGCTTTTGGGCGTTTTTTATACACACACTGTGATTTACTGTAAAAAAATTACAGGCAAACCATGAGAAAAATTAATCCATAATGGTTCGGATTAGAAAAATCACTTGTATACAAATTTGTGACGCAGGGTATAATTTCGCTGCATTTTAACTCAGTGTTGCCCCTGGGTGACACTGTAAAGCCCCGACTAGAAGGGATAACAATGGCTAATAAAACTGTACTCTTTAACAAGCACTTGGAAGCCAATGCCAAGATGGTTGATTTTCATGGTTGGGATATGCCACTCAACTATGGTTCGCAGATAGAAGAACATCACGCAGTGCGTCAGGACGCCGGTATGTTCGACGTCTCCCATATGACGGTTGTTGATGTCACCGGCAGCGACGCCAAAGCCTTCCTGCGTAAACTGCTGGCCAACGATATCGCCAAACTCAAGGTCTCCGGCAAGGCGCTGTACAGCGGCATGCTGAACCATGAAGCCGGGGTGATTGACGATCTGATCACTTATTATCTCGATGACACCCATTACCGGGTTGTCGTCAACTCAGCCACCCGCGAAAAAGATCTCGCCTGGATTGCCGAGCAGTCCAAGCCCTATGATGTCACGGTGACCGAGCGCCCTGAGCTGGCGATGATTGCCGTGCAGGGCCCCAATGCCAAGGCCAAAACCGCCACTGTGTTCACAGCCGAGCAAAACGCGGCCGTTGAAGGCATGAAGCCTTTCTTCGGTGTGCAGGCAGGCAGCCTGTTTGTGGCCACCACAGGTTACACAGGTGAAGCCGGTTATGAAATCATAGTGCCTGCCGAAGAAGCCGAAGCCCTGTGGCAAGCGCTGCTCGAGGCCGGTGTTAAGCCATGTGGTCTGGGTGCCCGCGATACGCTGCGCCTGGAAGCCGGGATGAACCTCTATGGTCAGGACATGGATGAAACCGTTAACCCATTGGCCGCCAACATGGGCTGGACCATTGCCTGGGAACCGAGCGATCGTGACTTTATCGGTCGCGAAGCCCTGACCGCCATCAAAGAGGCCGGAGCCGACAAATTTATTGGCCTGGTGATGGAGCAAAAAGGCGTGCTGCGCCATGGCATGCCGGTATTCTTTACCGACGCCAACGGCCAAGAGCAGGAAGGCGTGATCACCAGCGGTACATTCTCACCGACATTGGGCTATTCTATTGCGATGGCCCGGGTACCGAACTCCATTGGGGATACGGCCGAAGTCGAAATGCGCAAGAAGCGCGTCGCTGTTAAAGTAGTGGCGCCAGGCTTTGTGCGTAACGGTAAACAAGCATTCTAAAACACGGGAAAGGAACAAGAATAATGAGCAATATTCCAAGCGAACTGAAGTACGCTTCTTCTCACGAATGGATCCGCAAGGAAGAAGACGGTAGCTACACAGTCGGTATCACTGAACATGCGCAGGAGCTGCTGGGTGATATGGTTTTCGTTGAATTGCCGGAAGTAGGCGACACTGTCAGCGCCTCTGAGGATTGCGCTGTGGCCGAGTCTGTTAAGGCCGCTTCAGATATCTATGCCCCTCTGTCCGGTGAAGTGATTGCCATCAACGAAGCGCTGGAAGACAGCCCTGAGCTGGTCAACAGCGATGCATTCGGTGATGGCTGGTTCTTCCGTATCATGCCTTCTGACCTGTCTGAGCTGGACAACCTGCTGGATGCCGAAGGATATCAGGCTGTCATCGACGAAGAATAAGCGTTGCTGAAAAACGAAGCCCTCCGGGGCTTCGTTTGTTTTACCACTAAATAAAGAGACTGGTACACCGCCTCCCTACGGCTGGATACCGGCGAACATGGAACAAGGTTAATCATGACCAAGCAAACCCTCACTCAGTTAGAGCAGCACGAACTCTTTATCCGTCGTCATATCGGCTCCGACGCCCTGCAGCAGCAAGAGATGCTGAACTATGTAGGCGCCGAGTCACTGGAAGATCTGACGGCGCAGATAGTACCGGAGTCGATTCGTCTGAACCGGGATCTGGCCGTGGGCGAAGCCTGTGGCGAAGCCGAAGGTCTGGCCTATATCAAGGGTCTGGCCAAGCAGAACAAGGTATTCAAGAGCTACATAGGCATGGGCTACTACGGCACTGAAGTGCCTAACGTTATTTTGCGCAATGTGCTGGAAAACCCGGGTTGGTACACGGCTTATACCCCTTACCAGCCGGAAATCGCCCAGGGCCGCCTGGAAGCGGTACTGAACTTCCAGCAGATGTCCATGGACCTCTCTGGCCTGGATCTGGCCTCCGCCTCGCTGCTGGACGAAGCCACAGCCGCCGCCGAAGCCATGGCGCTGGCCAAGCGAGTATCCAAGGCCAAGAAAGCCAATATCTTTTTCGTTGCCGATGACTTGTTCCCGCAGACGCTGGATGTGGTCAAGACCCGCGCCGAATGCTTTGGTTTTGAAGTCGTCGTAGGCCCCGCCGAGGAAGCGCTCAATCATGAACTCTTTGGTGCCCTGTTCCAGTACAGCGGCAAGACAGGCGAGCTGAACGATCAGCGTGAACTCTTCGCCAAGCTGCGTGAGCAGAAGGCGATTGTGGCTGTTGCCGCCGATATCATGTCGCTGGTATTGCTCAAGTCTCCCGGTAGCCTGGGCGCCGACGTGGTCTTTGGCAGCGCGCAGCGTTTCGGCGTGCCTATGGGGTATGGTGGCCCGCACGCCGCTTTCTTCGTGACCCGTGACGAGCACAAGCGTTCCATGCCTGGCCGTATCATAGGCGTTTCCAAAGATAGCCGTGGCAACACAGCGCTGCGGATGGCGATGCAAACCCGTGAGCAGCATATCCGCCGCGAAAAGGCCAACTCCAATATCTGTACCGCGCAGATCCTGCTGGCCAACATGGCCTCTTTCTACGCTGTATATCATGGCCCACAAGGGCTGAAGACCATAGCCGAGCGTATCCACCGCCTTACCGATATTCTCGCCGCCGGCCTCAAGGCCAAGGGCGTTGAGCTGGTCAACGCTAGCTGGTTCGACACTCTGACCTTCAAAGTGGCCGACAAAGACGCCGTGCTGGCCCGCGCCGTTGCCGCCGAGAGCAACCTGCGTATCGATGCCGAAGGCACTCTGGGTGTCAGCCTGGATGAAACCACTACCGCTGATGATCTGGCAGCCCTGTTTGATATCATTCTGGGCGCCGGTCATGGCCTGGATGTGGCGGCACTGGATGCTGAAATCCTTGCCAAGGGCAGTGAGTCCATCCCTGCGGCGCTGCTGCGTGATGAGGCTATTCTGACTCATCCAACCTTCAACAGCTTCCACAGCGAAACCGAGATGCTGCGCTACATCAAGCGTCTTGAAAACAAAGACCTGGCGCTGAACCACTCGATGATCTCTCTGGGTTCATGCACCATGAAGCTGAACGCCACCGCCGAGATGCTGCCTATCAGCTGGCCGGAATTTGCCAACCTGCATCCTTTCTGCCCGCTGGATCAAGCCAAGGGTTATGAAAAGCTGCTCAATGAGCTGTCTGATTATCTGGTGGAAATCACCGGCTATGACGCCATGTGCCTGCAGCCCAACTCGGGTGCATCCGGCGAATACGCCGGTCTGTTGGCCATCAAGAAGTACCATGAATCCCGAGGCGAGGGGCACCGCAATGTCTGTCTGATCCCTCAGTCGGCTCACGGTACCAACCCGGCTTCGGCGCAGATGGCCGGTATGAAGATAGTGGTTGTGGGCTGTGACAAGCGCGGCAACGTGGACATGGAAGATCTGCGCGCCAAGGCGGCCGAAGTGGCCGACAACCTATCCTGCATCATGATCACTTATCCTTCCACCCACGGCGTGTATGAAGAAACCGTCTCGGAGATCTGTGAGGTGATCCATCAACACGGCGGCCAGGTGTATCTGGACGGTGCCAACATGAATGCCCAGGTGGGCGTGACCACTCCCGGCTTTATCGGCGCGGACGTTTCCCACCTCAACCTGCACAAGACCTTCGCCATCCCTCATGGCGGCGGTGGTCCAGGCATGGGCCCTATCGGCGTAAAAGCGCATTTGGCTCCTTTCGTTGCCGGTCATACTCTGGTTAAGCCGGGCCGCGAAAGCGACAACAACGGCGCCGTTTCTGCCGCGCCTTACGGCAGCGCCAGCATACTGCCAATCAGCTGGATGTACATCAAGCTGCTGGGCGCCAAGGGCCTGCGTGAATCAACCCAGAACGCCATGCTCAACGCCAACTATGTGATGAAGAAGCTGTCAGAGCACTATCCAGTGCTGTACCGCGGCCGTAACGACCGTGTGGCTCACGAGTGCATTATCGATCTGCGCCCGCTGAAAGAAGCCTCCGGCGTCACCGAAATGGATGTTGCCAAGCGTCTCAACGACTACGGCTTCCACGCTCCGACCATGAGCTTCCCGGTTGCCGGAACCCTGATGATCGAGCCGACCGAGTCTGAGTCCAAGGCCGAACTGGACAGATTTATCGAAGCCATGGTGGCCATCCGCGGTGAAATCGCCCGGGTTGAAGCCGGTGAGTGGCCTGCGGACAATAACCCGCTGCACAATGCGCCACACACGCTAGCCGACATCATGGATCCCGCCTTCGACAGCCGTCCATACGATCGCGAACTAGCGGTATTCCCTAATGCCACAGTCAAGGCCAACAAGTTCTGGCCGACCGTGAATCGTATTGATGATGTGTATGGGGATAGGAATTTGTTCTGTGCCTGTGTGCCCATGTCTGAGTACGAGTAATTGCTGCTTGGACTCGCTACTGCGGCGTTAAATCTTGGCGCCAGTGCTCATTGACATTAGTCAACTGCGCGCTGGCGCCATCGATTTGCCTAGCATTAGCTTCGTCAGCAACGCAATTATGGTTTAGTGGAGCACATTAGTTAGGGCTTCATCCAATCATTTTCGCTGCTCATTTACTCAAGTAAACTGCGCGGCGAAAATGATCGGCTTCATTGTCTTCTCTTCGGCAGTGACGCCATTATTGCTGCTTGGACTCGCTACTGCGGCGTTGAGCCGTATCTGAAATTTTCCCTCTAATCCTGCAAAAAATACGATGCATTGACCACACTGCAGCATCTCTAGTTACGGAATTATCTGGGGATTCCCTAGCCAAAGGTGTTATGTACTTTGGAGAAAATATGGAAGTAGTTACTATTGAACAACATGTCTCAGAATATCCAAATCCGTTTTATTTGAAGCAAGGCGATAAAGTCGAACAGGGTGAAATAGATGACGAATTTCCCAATTGGATTTTTATAACCAATGATGCAGGTGAGCAGGGTTGGGCTCCAGTTCAATATATAGAAAAGGTTGAGGGCAGCTCCGTGGGTATCATGCTACAAGATTATGACAATGTTGAGCTCAATACTGCCATAGGTGAAAAACTGTCAGTGCTGTTTGAACTCAATTCGTGGTATCGAGTCTCGAGGTCAACGGGCGAAATAGGGTGGGTACCAGTACGCTCGGTACAACGTACGCAATAAGGAACCATACGTCACTTGGCCCTACGCTGGTACTGCCTCATTACACGGCGTTATGCCTTTCTAAGATATAAGTATATGGAGATAAAATTATGCCAAAGCTAGAGAAAATAGATCACATCCATATTTATGCGCCAGATCGTTTGAGTGCGGAGCAATGGTACAAAGAAGTATTAGGGTTCAATCGAGTTGAGTCGCTTGAACGTTGGTTTTTAGAAGGTGGACCATTAACAATTGAAAATGGTGGTGTTCACATTGCACTCTTTGAATCAGACACTTTAGTAAATACGACCGTGGCGTTTTCTGTGGATTCTACAAACTACGAAGAATGGAAAGCGCAGCTTGGTAATCATGGTGTTGATTTCAAAGAAAGTGATCATGCTCTGTCATGGTCTATTTATTTTAGCGATCCATATGGTAATCCGTATGAAATTACTAGTTATGAATACGAAGAAATCAAAAAACTAAAAAAATAAAGACATCCATCGTTAGCTGATTAAAGACTCTAGTTACCTGTGTTGCTGTCAGAATGATGTTTTCAGAAAGAACATCATTCTTTAACCTTTTGTGGCCCATTCGGCTTAAAGTGAAGACAAAAGTCGAATTTAAGAGATTATTGAAATCGAACAAAGTTCGATGGAGAGAAATACTTGGAACCTCGGGGATTCAGCTAAACAACTGCTGGCCATGCAACCTTTGCTTTCGTTGTCGTTGCAGGTGAGTAGAGCCGTCCGTAAGTGCCTTCGGTATACCATCCGGCCCTTGGATAAACGGCTAAAGTCCCTGGTCAGCTTGAGTTAGTTGTCGATGGGTATGCTTAAGCAGATGGAGCGAGTTAAGTACTTTATGGACCAGGCTTCACCATTCCCTGGTGGTGGGCATGGTCTCATGAAGGTGGAGCACAATTAGGATCACTTATTTAGGTGTCTTCAAAAGCTTTTCTGTATAGCTATGGTTTCAACAAGCAGTCACCAACCTGTAAAAAATACAATGCTATACATATTTATCCCCTAATGTGTATTCACTCAGTCGAAAGAACTTAAAGGCACTAGGGTCGACATGCTTAATAATTTGAGTCACAAGAGTTTCATTAATGAATAAACCGCCACCAGCAACTTTACTCGGGCGTATGATCAAACGGTTTTCTAATGGAATCGTATCTAACACTTCGTTTTTTAATTTATACCGAATGACTTCGTGTATACTGTCTTCTGATGAATAATCATATATGTCACTGCTGTCAAAGTCTATACAGTCGAGTTTGTCATAAGCATTAAAAAAGAAAAAATCTTCATGCCACTTCTCATTATCATCAATTAACACAGTAGGAAACAACTGAAAGCCATTAATGCTATAAGGCATGATTATGTCGGCAATTTTCTTAGAAACCACAGGGAAAAAACTATGGAGTAAAAAATCACTTACTATGAACGGCATTTCGCCTTTATCTGCATTAGTAAAAAATATTGGTCCATCAATAGCATCTAATTTAGTGAAACTGTAGCGACGGCGGCCAGTATCCAGTGATGCCTTCAAATGAAGGTAAGTTTCTCGAAATGGTACTTCAAAAACTTTGTAGTATTGTTCTTCGTAATTATTCATAAACTCCTACTTTGGGGCCGCTATTTTTCGGGGGGACTACCCACTGAAAGCTAAACTCTTAAAAAAACTTTTAGCATTTTTTATATCAAAAGCTTTTGCTCCATACCCAATGGATAGAATGTTTTCTGGCAAAAAATCATCAAATTTTTCGATACGTTTTTCCAATACTTGCTGTGCAAGTTCTGTTTCTGTTGGGAGTTCCGTTGAAGCAAGTTTGAGCAATGTTGAGCGAACACTTTCTAATGACGCTTTTTCTACTTCTATGA
This sequence comes from Shewanella algae, assembly GCF_009183365.2. NCBI lineage: Bacteria > Pseudomonadati > Pseudomonadota > Gammaproteobacteria > Alteromonadales > Shewanellaceae > Shewanella > Shewanella algae. The sequence goes on along the minus strand of NZ_CP068230.1, from coordinate 3,845,822 downwards.
CTCCTGCATATGCACCAGCTTCAAAGCCATGTTGGATTAGCAAGGCGACAATTGTATTTACCACTTTGTCGCCAAGCCATGGGAATATATAAGTTGTATTGCCAACCTGGAGCAGTGGTTCTCTAGAGAGCTTTGCATCTTCGAAATATCTTACACTCTCACCAAACAGTTCTCGTGCCGCTGAATTAGCGAAGTCGACTTTCCGATCCCCCACAGAAATTCTGTAGTCACCGTCTTTTAATATTTGGAACATCTCCTGCCGGACAACATCATGTATGTTCAAGCCCGTCCCACCAAATTTAGGCGGCTTGCCACCTTTTGCATGCTCCACATAAATGACTTTCTTTTCGCGATCTATGTCGTTTACTTTCCAACGTTTTCCACCGAAAACAATATACTGCCCTTCTAATACCAATGAATCTACAGGCAGCGTTCCGAGTGATTTGGTTCCACATACAATCCGGAACTCTTCAGGCGTTTTAAAAACAGCATAGAACGAGTAATGGCTTGTCAGCTTTTCTCCCAAAAGGCCAAGCACCAATTCACCACTTCCTAACTGAGTTATGAGTTCTGTTTTGCCCATGTGGATAAGTAGTGCTTTGAAGTTTTCAACATTAACGTTTTGAAAAGGGCCATCTTTACAGAGCAAACTAAATAATTGCTCTGCTCTAATTCCTCCCCATTGTGCAGTAACCGCAAGTATTTGATGAAGGAGTGTTGAGAAGTGATAAAGTGATGTATCAGCTGGTTCATACCATTTACTGCCGATAAGAAGTCTGATCATGGCCAGAGACTGAATAAGCTCCAGTCTCAGCTTGTCAATGACGCTAGAGTCTTTTATCAATTCAGCTTCAGCGATGAGCATTCGTAATATTGAGGCTCCACCGCGTCTTCCTGAGCGTCCCATTCTTTGACGTAAACTTGAAATAGAGTGGGGGGCTGTTACTTGAATTACTGAGTTTACCTTGCCGATATCAATGCCTAGTTCAAGAGTCATTGTGCAAATCGCTGTGGTAGGATAATGCTCCTGTTGCAATCGCTTTTCTAAGCTTTCTCGAAGATCTTTAGATAGCGAACCATGGTGAGGAAAAAATTCATTCGGTACAATTTTTTCTTCACAGAAGTCAGATAATGTAGCCGCAATGCTTTCTGTACGGCTCCTACTATTTGCAAACACAAGGTGATTTCCGCCTCGACAAAATTTAAATAAATCTTGACAGATCGTATATTCGGCATCATTGGAAGACTCAGCTTCTAAGTTAGCAGGGTTTACATACCCCTTTACCTGAACCTTCAGGGTGGAAGTCGAATGTGTATCTTTGATGATCTTGCAAGGTAAAGATCGATTAGGGCGAAGTGATAGAGGTACTTTCTCTAACTCACCAAGCGTAGCACTCAAAGCTACTCTCGGGATTGGTGTTTTTAGTCTTCCGAGAAGGTGTTCAAGTCTATGTAGTAAAGAGAGTAAGTGATGGCCGCGCTCAGAACCAATAAAGGCATGAAACTCGTCAATAACGATATATTTCAAATTAGAGAATGCAGCTTTGATCCAGCCTGAGTCTCTGATGAGTAATGACTCCAATGACTCAGGTGTTATTAACACGACACCAGACGGCGATGCTTTTAACTTCTTCTTTCGGCCCTGTGAGCTATCACCATGCCAGGCAGTAACCGGTATTTCTAACAGGTCAGACAGACTTTCTAAGCGCCTATCTTGGTCATTTATAAGGGCTTTTAGAGGGCTAACGTAAAGGATCCCTACACCCGTTTCTTGAGGTGCGATAGTGCTGAGCGCAGGCAAGAAAAATGCCTCTGTCTTTCCTGCTGCGGTTGAAGCGCTGATCAGCACATCTGTCTTTTCAGACAATATAGGTTCAATAGCAAGGCATTGTATTTCTCGTAAGCCAGTCCAGCCTTGTTTGAATATCCAGCGCTGAATCCGATGGTCTAATTTTTCATGTTCATCAATCATAGTTTGAAGTCAGCAAATCCATCTTCATTGTCCTCTGTTTCGAGTTCAACATCGGAAGGCTTATCTTCATTTATTGCTACTGATGAGATTAGACTATGCCACGCAATTTGCGGGTTTTGGTCGATTACTGCGAGCATGTCTAAAAATGCTTTAATGGTGTTACGTGGCGTTCGAAAATACGCATCCCCTATAGTTTGGCTGCAATGCTGTAAGAACGCTTTGAGAGATTCGTCTGGAACCAAGTACTTCGTTTCGTCACCTTCAGCATAAACATGACGCAAGTTTTTAAGCAAAATATAAAGTTCTTCTGGGGTTAAGCTAGCGAGGTGTAGGGCTGGTGACGAATAATCAATCACGCCCGCTTGTTTAGCAAAGCTGTTATCTGCCAATCTAGATTGTAGTGCTTCATAGCTATACAAGCCTTTACGTGGATCTAGCAGAAACTCAGGGGTTCCGCCGAGAAGGAAGCCCAAATACTCAGCGCTTCCTTGCAAGCAATCGTTTAGAATTCGGAGTATTTGTTCATAGTTAGAAGTTCTCGCTGTGGTGTTGTTCAACTTATACAGATTTACCATCTCGTCTAAATTAACTAGAAGCCCTTGGTAGCCAGCTTGTCTGACAAATAAACTCATTAATTTCAGTGCATCATAAAAAGATGCATCAGAAATAATTGTTCGAACTCCTAGGTCATTTCGGGCATCGGTTTTAGTTGAATACTCTGCTCGTAACCATTTTATGGCGCTAGCTTTTAATATCTCATCATCTTTCTCATGACCTATCCAATAAGCCTCAATAACTTTAGCAAAATCATAACCGCCAACCAGTTCAGAAAGTGATGCTAATTTTTCATGGATAATTGAATTTATACTTTTTCCTGAAGTATCAGCTTCTTTCATTGCTTCTGTGATGAACTTTTCAACGACACTGGTTAAAGCACTACCATCAGGTTTGTTGCGAGTAGCCATGTTACGCATTAGCTCAGAGTAAAGGTTCCTAGCTTGACCAGCCGATGCATGAATACGTCTATCAGGAGATAAGTCTGCATTGACGGTTACAAGCTTATTCTCTAGAGCAATAGCGCGTACAACACTTAAAAAGAATGTTTTACCAGAACCATAATCGCCGATAATGAGCCTGAAAGCTGAACCTCCATCTGAGATCCGATCAATGTCTTGGATTAGCGCTTTTAATTCATTTACTCGACCTACTTGGATATGCTGGATTCCAATCTTAGGAGTAACACCTGACTTCAGAGATTGGATAATTGCATCTCTTTCTTTAGCTCGTATTCTTTTTGCAACCATTATTTATCCCTTCAATTCTTCTACGATTTCTAGATCGACATAGATATCACCATCGTCATCTAGAACTGGCGCATCAACTTTGTCATAAGCCCAGTCATTAATAGTTTCTAATGCGCCATCAACCATTATGTTTAGTTTGCTGCACAGTTCATGAACTTCTTTACGTGGCCACGACTCTTTAGCTATCAAAGTTTCAAAAAGCTCTTTGTAAGGGCTATCTAAGCTTTCTTCATTGACATCAGCGGTGGGGCTCATTTCCAGTTCAGCTTCTTCATCAACGGCAAATATACTCTCCAGCATACTCTTTGCATCGTTGGTGTCACTTTCATGCATAGCTAGAATACCTTCATCCAACTGAAAGGTACTTTTATCAATTGAAGCGTCTTTAGATGTGGCTGAGATAGGTTGTTTACTGGAGGCAAATGCATGAATGTCACTTGTAACGAGTGACTTATCTAAGCCTAATGAGGTATATAACTTTTCGATTTGCTTAATTTCAGAAGCATCGATTTTTCCATCAGCAAGAGCGATGGAAAGCATGAATCTTTTCAAGAATTCAACCTGTGGAACGCCGAGTTTTTCAATCCTAGCTTTCAATCCGGTATTATTTACAGGAGAATTTAGACGCCAAGTTAAATATGCATTTAACGAGTTCTTTTCAGAAGGTGAGAGTTTGTCATCGTGGTTTATCAACGTTTGTAAGGCGATTTTCTCATGATGATCTACAGTACCATCTATCGTTGCGACCATTGCCCCTAACCTAATTGCTAAACTTACTTGATTGAATGTCGAGCTTGGCTCAAAAAACTCTCCATGGCCCGGTGAGAAGAGCACAATGTTATCATCGGTTTTCAATTTTGCATGGTGAAAACGTTGGTCTGGCGCAATACCTATTTCAGCCTTAGCAGCCAAGTTAGCGACTAGTTCATTTTCTTTTTTGTTAAACGCCTTAGGGAGAGGTGTACCTGTATGAGTCCAGAAATCCTTGACTGTGGTTAGTCCATCATTTGAACTAATTATCTGATTTGCCCAAGACTTAAATGTTTCTATAACTGGTGAGTTTGCTTCGTTTGCCAATTCTTTAGGTAATAACATCAGCGCTGCAATATCACTCCTTGAGGTATCAGCTTTTCCTAAGTAACGGCTATAGCTGCTCAACTCTTCTGTACATTGTTCGGCAATAGGAATGAGCTTTTTAATTGGGCCTTTGAGAATACTTGGATCAGGTAAGTCACCCAACTCCAAATCAACCCCATGCACACCATTGCTTGCCGCATGGTATGAAAGTCGCAGTTTAGTTTTATTGGGTTTTACGGAAATTCCTTCGCCAAACTTGTCAGAAAATCTAATTTGGAAAAGCTGGCTAAACTCTTCTTCACATCTACGGGCGGGAGTTTTTAGGGAATACTCGAATGTATTTTTTAGCCACTCTAAAGCTAAGGGAGCTGTTACAGGGTTTCCATTGGCTATAGTTTTTGCAAGTTTAACTCTGAATGACAATGCATTATTAGTTTCTGGTATATCTGACAGTCTATCTTCTAATAAGGAGGGTCTTTGAAGTGCCATTAGTTCGAGGAAATTAGTAGAGTATCCTCTGAACGAACGATTTGCGTTGAAAACGCTATTGAGACGCAACACTTCTTCAAATATTGCTATGTACTCTTCATTAGATATTTGATTATTGGATTTGTTTTCGATGACTCTTCTCTCAAACCCGTAGAAATAGATGAAGACATAACCAATTGGCGTACTGGGGTTTGAGCGATCAGAGGCGAGCCAATCTAGGTAAGCGCCTCTACAGCCTTTAGATAAGGATGCGTAAGTTGGCCAGTACCCTAAGGATTCATCAGTGTATATTTCTGAATCTACCGAGGGACTTGAAGCCGGGCGTTTATCATCCACTAGAGATGGCTCTATACCGTACCCATCTAGTGAATTCATTACTCCACCAAAGTAGAAAAAGCCTTTCGTTAACTGTCTTCCATTAACAGAAAGTTGTTCATCTACACTTATCCATCGACCTTTTTGTTTGTTCGTTGTTTTTTCTGGCTCTCGGCCAAAGCTTGTATGAATAGTAAAAGTAGCAAAGTCATCATCATCGTCTAAATAAGCATGATTAGACGAACTGGATACACTTATGCTGGAAGAACCTACAGCAATACTGGGCGATGACGTTCTACTTTCAGAGACTTTTGTTTTTTCGGAAAAAGGTTGGTGAGTTCTTTGGGGAGACGGATTTTGTGCAGAAGGTTTATCGTTCTTCTTACCTTTAAAAAATCTATAAAGCAAATAAGTTACAAATAACCCAATAACAAATTCCATTTTATTTCCTCTTTTTCAAGGTTCTAAATTAGGTTATTTTGACCCTTGCTTTTTATATGTTGTGATTGGCCATTTATATCAAATAAAGATAAATAATGCAAAATTTTGACCTTTCACCGAGATTAGTACCAGGGAGCCTCGGAGATTCAGCTAAAAAGCTTCCGACAAATAACTGCTCCTTGCCTTCACCGTCGTTGCAGAACCACAGCTCCGGCTTTACAAAGCGCTGTAAGTGGCTCCAGCGTACCATCCGGCCCTTTGAACAAACGACTAAGGCCCTTGGTTAGCTGAGCTCGTCATTGATGGGGTGTTTAAGCGGTTCAATATGGCTGCTGTTGTTGTGGCGGATAATGTATCCGGTATCATCAACCTGTCATTAAATAATCCTTGGCTTCAAAGTGCAATCCTTGTGGCGTGTTATGCCGTTCATTGTCGCCAAAGGGTAATAGTTCAGGTGTTTTTATCCAGTATCCCTGCCCGTATCTGCCGTTGAATACTGCTATAGTCTGAGTCCTCCAGGATTTTGGTTATTCCAGCGCGAATAGGGTTCTGGTCAACATAAACTATGCAGGCCAACAGGTTACATCACCCAGAAGTAAAAAGATGATTGAAGAACAATGACCGGAGTGGTTGACTGGTGGGTTATAAGCTGGTAACAGTGGTGTAAACAAGGAGGTGTAAGGTGAAAAAAATATTTTTTTTACTGATGGGGATTTTACCATTTTCATCAATGGCTACTCAGAACTATTTGTGCTCAAGTTGTACAAATGATGCTAGTGCGCGACAGTTTGCTGTTAAAAATTTTACGCCACGTCTGAATTGTTACCCGGAAGACAGAACTCAGCCCATGACACCAGATAACATGATTTGTGGCTCAACGAGCAATAAAATAGCCCTGGTCAATCCAAATACCGGTGTTGTTTATAGTTTCAGTGTAGGGCATAGGTTTGATGGGATATCTTATGAAGCGACAACTTGGCCTTTTTCTATAACATCAGAAAAAAAGTCTCTTTTGTCAGATGCTGGGCTAGCCTATGGAGCCTTAAAAAAGTCAGTTGTAGAACAAAATAAAATTCGTCGAGACGAGATTGGTATTATCTCAGCAGGAATTAATCAAGTTGGATTATATGATAGTAATCAGGATGACAGTTCTGGTGTTTCAAGCGGTTGCCCAACCGATACTGCACTTGCTGCTATAGTTGATCCAAATAAATTAACGGATATAGAAAATAAGTTAAAGTCAGATATAGTTAACGGTACCCCCCTTTTGAAAAATGTTCACGCTGTATTGAGTAAGAATGGATCGTCAGTCGATATAAATGATGTACAAGTAAATCTCAGTAATCGGCTGGGAACAGTGGGTCTTAAATATACAAGTAAAGATCCATCCTTATCACTTCAGTTCGGCTTTAGACAGTCTGAGGGTGGTGGGTTTATGACAGATTACCTTTTATTTGACTTAAGGATTATGAAAAATGACAACATTGCAGCTACACCAATAATTGATTTAACATTGAATGATCTTTCGGTAGTCGCTGGAGGCTATACTTTAGCACAGTTGAAGGGAAAAAATGGTCCTCTCGCTTTTACTGACCCCTGCATTCTTAGCAAGTTAAAAACACTACGTGAAAGTGGTGACTTTAAGAATTCATCAGGTGGTCCCTCCAACTTCAGCAATATTGGTGAAAATACCGGCGGACCTAGTGGCGGCGGATACCAAACTTGTACGGTTTATTTCTATCAGGGGGGGGCTCTAAAATACGTATTTAGAGTACCAGTTAATGAATGTTAAATCTGATGTTTTTGTTTAAGCTGGCTTTTATTGCTCATAAGAGCCAGCTATCCCTATCATACTGTTTTAAAAGCTTGGGCTGCTTCTTGTCCATTGAAATAGATGATTTTTCACGGATACTCTCATTCCCTCCTGAACCCACTTCCAGTGTACCATCCGGCCCTTTGAATACATGGCTAAAGTCGGTCGTCAGCTTGAGCCTGTTATCGATGGGTAAGCGGTTCAATATGGCTGCTGTTGTCATGGCAGACACCCGGTAGAACCTGTAGGACACAGGGGCAGGATTGATGATGTCGTTTGAGTTCATACTTTTGTTAAGAAAGCATTGCAGGGGGTTGCTTGCTGCACTTATCCTTGTTCTTACTCAAATTATATCAATACGTTACATAGCTATGTATTGAGCAAGGTTTTATACAAGGAACAGGATAAATGGAAACAGATGTGCTGGAGATTTTGCAGAACTTCCACTCTGATGGGCTTTTTGTTGCGCCCAACATACCCAGCAAGAAAGCTAAAAATGCAAGTGCATGTTATGGCATGTCATCATCGGTCGATATTTATGCCATAGTCGATTCTACGGTGTTTGGTTCTGCAAAAAATGGTCTGGCATTTACATCTGAAGGATTGTTTTGGAAAAATGACTGGACAACAACTTCTGCAAAAAACCACATGTCGTGGGAAGAGTTGATAAACACCAGTCAAGAGCATGCTGTTGACGGTTCAGATCTGTTGTTGGGGCAAGGCTGTGCTTTTGGTATGGCGGGTTCCGGTATGAAGCCCGCGGTTTTATTGAAACTGTTGGAAAAACTGGCCCAAAAGATACAAGGCAATACAGGGGCGACAGAAACTGCTGAAGTTTCGAATGTGGCACAAGCCTGCGTGACTCCGGCAGCTGTTGCAAATGGTGAAGCTTCTGTCGGCAACACTGCTTCGACGAGCGTTACTGCTGAAAATCTTCCCCCTGAAGGCGTTACAACCGAGAGTGTTATTCCGGCAGCAGATGCAAATGGTGGCGTATCTCTCACCAATACAGCTCCGGCCAGTAATACAGCACCGGCGAGCGACAAAGCTGAAAGCGCTGCCCCCGAAAGCCTTAAGCCTGAAAAGCCGGAGCAGGAATCCTGTCCCAAGCCCGCTTTTGAAGGTAGCTATCAGCGGGTCTACTTGGATATAGTTAACGCCGTGGCCAAGAGGCATCGTCTATCCCAACAAATCCAAATCGCGCCGGCTATCAAAGTCCACAAAGTCAGAAAAGTCATCGAAATATCAGAGGGTAAAATCGAACCTTACGATATCCTGATGATTGTGGATAACACCTTTATGCAAACAACCAAAGATTTTTTGGTTGTGACTCCTCATGCTATTTGGGCTAAAGGTACGCTGAGAAAGGTAGAGAGTTTTTCCTTAAGTGAAATTTGTAGTATTCGCTGTGATAAAAAAACTCTCTTTATTAATGACTATGACTTCCAGTACTTGGATCAGTTCTCTGAAAACGAAGTTTTGATACTGACGAATATGCTCGAAGAGCTAGTGGTCGCATTGCGTAAGTCCGACTCTGTATCGGCTGCTGACGAGCAGCTTCAATTACCTGCTGCTTTGGATACTTTGTTGTCCAACATATACGAAGTTGTATTGGATGATGTTGTTTCCGGCTTGAGGGATAAGGGATTCCCTGAAAATAAGCAGTTGGTTACTTCGATGGCGGAATGTTGTTTTAGTATCTTTTTCATTGTTGACTCCCACTTAAAATATCGAAATCAGGATACAGCTGAATTGGTGGGGCAATATTTGCTTGCTCAAACTTTGTCTGGCTTATTTGCGTTAATGAGCATAGAACAGTTATGGAGCAATACAGAAGCGAAGTCCACCTATGTGATGATGCAATGCTCTGTGATCATTCGAACATGCCAGTACTTTGAAAGACAAGGAGTAGCGTTAAGGCCGAACCAAAACTGGTATTTGCAGCTTTTCCAAACCGTGATAGAAGCCAATACCCTGGAACAGGGGGCTGAACTCATTGACCAGGAGATGGGTAACCTCAGTGCCGATAGACAATTAGCCATTGATTGTGCGTTCAAGAGTGGTCAAGGTGTTAGGGAAATGTTTTGCGATACTCTTTGATTATTTGGCTCCAGCTATCATAAATAGGTGTGATTAAAGCCTGGATGTGAAGCGGACAGGGCTGTTGAAATCGGCGTACAGCATTAGGTTTTTAGTGCTGTATGCTTTTTCAGGAGAGAAGGGGTATGGGAGGTCGTTCGAGACTAAACATACCTCATTAATGCTTTGGATAAACATATCGAGCTGAGAACTGAGCATGTTGTTTATCAGTCCAGGTGGTAGCCCATCAGAAAATTTGCCCGTCAAGCCGTGTTAAATGTGTGAGACAGGAAAACTCAGTTGGTGCATAAATAATCTGGGGCTGGGAGATGATAGCGTCAGGGCGCTGATAAAATGGAAACTGGGCCAGATTCGTGTGGCAGACCCAGAGTTCCAGGGCTAGGAGGTGGGTGAGCTAGTACATATCAGGCTAATTCTTTCCCCTTGGATTGTATCTTCGACCAAGTTAAGCCGAATTTTTGGAGATACTTTTGCAATCTTGTCGAATCGTTGGTTTGGGCTTTCTTGGTTCTACTGACATCGAATAACTCTCTGCCGGCCGATGCCATGCTGCCGTGTTGCTTGCAGATATTTAAAACATAGTTGAGCTGATTGGCATCAAACTGATCCAACTGGGCAATTTCTTCATCAGCAAGATACTGCTTCAACGTTTCTACCTGAGTATCGTGTGGAGAAGATTGCCAGAACTGCTCAAGTCGCGCGATTTCTTCTTTCACATCATCCACAGAGATCCTTGATGAGTCTGCCAATGTACACAATCTTGTGATGGCTGAACTTAGATCGCGGAAATTACCTGACCAAATAGCCATGTTGGAAGTGGCAAAGTTTTCGAATGCAATCCTAGCCTCTTTATTGAATTGAATTCGCTGTCCGGTTTTTTGTTCGTAGAGTCTGACTTCGTAGTCAATATTGGCTGGAATGTCTTCTTTGCGATCTTTTAATGCGGGGAGTTCATAGGTCCACAAGTTGATCCTGGCCAGCAGATCTTCCCGAAAAAGGCCCTGATGGACTTGTGACTTCAGATTTCTATTTGTTCCGGCTATCAACTGAAAGTCGCTGGATACCGGTTGATCACTGCCCACAGGATGAAAAGTCTTGTTTTCAATTGCGTGCAGCAGCATGGCTTGTTCTTCCAGCCCGAGCTCACCTATTTCATCTAGAAATAACATGCCTTTATTTGCTGTCAGAAGGTATCCACGGCGTTCTTTTTGCGCCCCGGTAAAGGCTCCTTTGGTGTGACCAAACAATGCTGCCATGGCATTTTCGCCTCTCAGCGTTGCACAGTTTACCGATACCAGCTCTCCTTCCAACATTGAGCGCTTTTTCTTCAGCTGAAAAATACGGGTAGCAAGTTGACTCTTGCCGGCACCGGTTGGGCCTGTGAGCAACATAGGATCGCTGGAGCGGATCGCGACCTTTTCGATTTGCGTAATCAGTCGGTTAAATGCCGCATTTTTCGTCTCTATACCACTCTTAAGAAATTCTTTTCCTTCGAGGTGTTCCTTGTCGAAGCGTGTCGCCAGTTGGTCGTACTTGGAAAGGTCCAAATCAATGATCTGGGTTTTTCCTATAGCCTTATTTTTATTGCCTCTATCCGGTGAGGTTTGTATCAAGCGGCCGGGAAAGTGGCCGCTCTCTGTCAGCAGGAAAATACATATCTGCAGAACATGGGTACCTGTGGTGATATGGAATAGATAGTCGTTCCGGTCGGTATCGAATACCTGTTGGTGGCACCAATCATAGAGTTTTGAGTAAGCCTCTTCAAAATCCCAGGGATCATTGAAGTTCACATTGTGTAATTCGACTTCTGTTTCCGGTGAAATGCTGCCAATATCGGCCGCAACACTGCTGGCCAATCTTTTACTGTGGTTGTCATGAAGCATGTGCAGTTGGCTGACAATCAAATCTTCTTGGCTGCATAAACTGACATTGGGGCGCCACTTGGCCCATCTATCACTTCCTTTCCCTGTGTAATCCAATTGAGTGCCAACCAAACTTACGACCACAGTGCGTTTCATTATTTGTGATATCCATATTGATATGTTTGTATCCATTTAATTACTTTTTTTGTTTTCGGTCAACCTGGTAGTAAATCAGGGTTTATGAGTTTCGCAAATTATTTATTTTTAATAATCATGGTGTTATGAATTTTGTTTTTAGTTGGTGCCTAAGTTGGCACATTGATTGATATAGATAACTTGTCTGATTAAGTGGTTGTGATTCAAAGGTCACACCGGTGCGCTGAACATTGTGACTGCGTATGCCTAATCAAATGCATTATTAAGTAGCTCAGCTGGAAGAGCAGCGAAGTGGATTCGTCGGTCATGGGTTCGATTCCCATCTTAATAGGATTTAAGTAGCTCAGAGGGTAGAGCAGCGGCGTAATGTCGTAGTCGAAGGTTCGAATCCTTCCTTAAATACAGGTAGCTCAAATTGGTAGAGCATCGAAGTGTTAATTCGATTGTTGTGGGTTCAAATCCCGCCCTAAATTCAAATTGCAAGAATCAAGGTTAGCGAGTCGTTTTTGCCAATGACTGATAAACGCTAAAGATGGACCAATGGTAGCCAGCAGGATGCTCCCTGCCATTTAGAAATCAGGTGCCTTTCTCAGTTAAGCAATGAACTCTTGCTAACTCCACTTACTTCCGGGTAAGTGAAAGAATAAAAGGAAATTAACTATGTTTAAAAAACTCTCAATAAGAAAAACGGTTACAGTCGCTGAAAATCAAAGGGTATTGATGTTTAAAAATCAAATGCTGGCGGATGTACTTATGCCCGGGAAGCACAAAATTTGGGATATTAAAGATGATCTGGAATTCATTACCTTTGATATCAATACGCTCTACTTTGCTGAAAAAAATGCCGACAGACTTTACCGAAGCAGCGATGCTCTGCGTAAACACATCTCGCATTGGAAACTGTCGAGCAATGAAGTGGGATTGCTCTATGTGGACGATCTGTTGCAAGGCATTGTTGCACCGGGTGAGCACCTTTACCTGTGGAAAGACGCGGGGGAATTGAGGTTGGATACCCTCTCAATTGAGGAAAATCTGCAAGTTGATGAAAAGCTGCTCTTCTTGATCAATCGTGCGGGAGCCAATACCGCTACAAGATTGATCAGAAGCAACCGTACAGTGGCGATTAAGCCGATTGCGGATATCTCTGTCGCCAAAGACCATATCGGCTTGTTGTATGTAAATGGTCGATTCATACGCAGGTTAGAGCCGGGGCAGCACGCATTTTGGCAGTTCAATCACACGATTGAAGTGAAGCCCTTTGATTGCCGGACGCAGATGCTGGAGATTTCAGGCCAGGAAATCTTGAGTAAAGACAGGGTGAGCCTGCGGATTAATCTTAGCGCGAGCATTAGATTGCAGGATGCCGAACTTGCTGCCCGCAGCGTGGATAAGGTGGATGACTTTGTCTATAAAACATTGCAACTGGCGTTGCGAGAAGCGGTTGGCACCAAGTCCCTGGACGATATTCTGTTGGATAAGTTGTATGTCAATGAAACAGTTAAGGAACTGGTTTCAGATCAGCTTACTGCGATAGGTATCTCACTGGTCAATGTGGGCGTGAAGGACATTATTCTGCCCGGAGAGATGAAGGCGATATTGAATCAGGTGGTGGAAGCACAAAAAGCGGCGGAAGCCAATGTGATCAAGCGCCGCGAAGAAACATCGGCCACCAGAAGTTTGCACAACACTGCCAAGGTGATGGAAAACAATCCTACCTTGATGCGGTTGAAGGAGCTTGAAGCACTCGAGAAAGTGTCGGACAAGATAGGCAACCTGACGGTTTACGGCGGCCTGGAAGGGCTTATGAATGGCATAGTGAAAATAGCCTGACGGGAAGGGCTGCGGCGAAGAGGATGCCGCAGCCCGCTGAGAAATGGATTGGAAGTAAAGGAATCAGTAATGTGTAGTAATTACAACGTGATAGAAAGCAAGGGACGGGCAACGATTAAAGCGTGGACCAAGGGAGTTCCTTTTGAAGACAAGGCTCTGGAGCAGTTGAACAACATTGCCGCTATGCCTTTGGTACATTCACACATAGCAGTTATGCCGGATGTCCATATGGGCAAGGGGGCAACCATTGGCAGCGTAATACCATCGGTGGATGCCGTTATTCCCGCTGCCGTTGGTGTCGATATTGGCTGCGGCATGGTAGCCGTCAAAACGACCTTATCCGCCAGTCAGCTTCCGGATAATTTGGCTGGAATAAGAAGTGCCTTTGAGGCCGCTATCCCCCATGGCCGAACCGGAAGAGCTAGAGGGGCAAGGGACAGAGGTGCCTGGCACAATGTTCCTGAGCTGGTGGCCGAGGAATGGAAAAAACTGGCAACCAGGTTCGAGCGAATTTGTGAAAAGCACCCGGCAATAAAGAAGAGTAATAACCTGAACCACTTAGGCACTATGGGTACAGGCAATCACTTTCTTGAGCTCTGTTTGGACGAAAATAATGCCGTGTGGATTATGTTGCATTCAGGCAGTCGCGGTGTGGGCAACCGGATAGGTACCTATTTTATCGAGCTGGCCAGGAAAGAGATGCAGCGCCATCAGATTAACTTGCCCGATATGGATTTGGCTTATCTGGAAGAGGGGAGTGAGTATTTTGATGACTATGTCGAGGCCGTGGAGTGGGCGCAGGATTATGCGGCGAAAAACCGTGAAATCATGATGTTCAATGCGATTGCAGCCTTAAGAAAGCAGATCCCGACAGGGTTTTCGACAGCGGAATTGGCGGTGAATTGCCATCACAACTATATCTCCCGGGAGCGGCATTTCGGTAAAGACTGCTATGTCACCCGTAAAGGTGCCGTTCGAGCCGAAAAGGGCGAAATGGGGATTATTCCAGGAAGTATGGGGGCTCGTTCCTTTATTGTCAGGGGCTTGGGAAACCCCGAAAGTTTCAATAGCTGCAGTCACGGTGCCGGGCGGGTAATGTCCAGAACCCAGGCGAAAAAGGTATATAAGGTCAAAGATCAAATTGAAGCCACTCAAGGGGTGGAGTGCCGTAAAGATGCGGCAGTCATTGATGAGATACCTCATGCCTACAAGGATATAGATAAGGTCATGGAAGCGCAGAAAGATTTGGTTGAAGTGGTTTACACCTTGAAGCAAGTTGTGTGCGTTAAGGGGTAAATCATGCCGTATTTAGTGATAGATGGGGCGCAGGGAGAAGGCGGTGGTCAGGTGTTAAGGACAGCATTGACCCTGTCTATTTTGACTCAGCGGCCAATCGAAATAGTCAATATTCGAGCCAAGCGTAAGAAACCCGGATTGCTGCGCCAACACCTGACCTCGGTATTGGCGGCACAAGCGATATGTGAGGCGAGCACAGAAGGGGTGGAACTGGGCTCCAGCCGGATACGGTTTTCGCCCGGTGAGGTTTTGCCCGGCGATTATCGTTTCGCCATTGGCACAGCAGGAAGTACAGTGTTGGTGTGCCAAACCATTTTGCCGGTTTTGGCGCTGGCGAAGGCAGGCTCCAAGGTCGAGTTTGAAGGTGGCACGCACAATGGAATGTCGCCCTCGCTGTGTTTTCTGGAGCAGTCCTATTTGCCGCTGTTAAAGCTGATGGGCATCGATTGCCAAATTGTGAAGTCTTCGCTTGGGTTTTATCCGGTAGGTGGTGGCAAGTGGCAGATAGAGATAAAGCCGGCAAAAGTCTTTAGCCCAATTAGGCTCATGGAGCCTGGAAGTGAGTCTGCAAAAAAACCGGAAAACTGCGGGCTTCATGCACTTGTCAGCCAGTTACCTGTGTCTATTGGGCAAAGAGAAGTGGCTGCAGCAAAAACGGTTCTGGGGTGGAGCGCATCGTCAGGCATAATCACGGATGTGGACTCCATAGGGCCAGGTAATAGCTTTCAGTTAACAATCCAGGGTAAGACACATACCAACCTGTTTGAAGTGGTTGGCGAGCAGGGCCTCTCGGCAGAGCGCGTGGCCAAGCGATGTGCGGGGCGGGTAAATAAGTTTGTTAGCGCCGAAGCAGCAGTGGAAGAGCAACTGGCGGATCAGTTACTCATTCCCATGGCCTTGGCTGGAAAAGGCAGTTACACGACCAGCAAACCGAGCCTGCACACAAGCACCAATATTGAGGTCATCAAGCAGTTTATGGATATCAATATTAGGGCTGAACAGCAAAATGAGCTGTGTTGGCAAATTAGCATAAGCAGCTGAACTACTGTGGAGGCTAGCAGCCAGGCGGGCGAAAAATAAAAAGGAGAATAGAGCATGTCAGGTGAACGTATCACCCATGATGGTGAAAGAGAGCGTTGCCCAGTACATGGGCATACCAGGCGCTTATCACGCAAGGAAATCAGCGAGATCAAGCATGCTGTCGAGGTGGCCAATTCACAGGCCAAGCGCAGTGGCAAGAAGCCCAAGGATCCGCAAATCGGCTTGTTCAGTTGTAAATGCAACTGCTTCTACGTCAAAGTTGATTAGTCGCTGTAGCTGAGTTTGTTAAACAGCCTGGCAGCGGGACCTTTTTCTCCCGGCATTACTCGCCATATTTCTCTCACAACAGCTTGAACCCACAGCCGAAGCCCATTAGGTTAGTGTGGTGCAATGGAAGGCGGGATAGTCGATCTCGTCTGTATGCGATAACAGATAGGGAGAGGCTGTTTATGTTCAATCGAGTGTTGAGTCGGGTGTGCTTGGGAGCCGGACCCTTTGGCGATAAGGTGGCCGTCAGTGCCAAGGGATTTTGGGCTTATCTGCCTATCCATGCGTTTATCTTGGTCTCTGTGAGTTTGCTGAGCGCCTGCAATTCGGATTCACAAGAAGTGGTGCTCAATCCTGTCGACACGGCCAAGATGCAGCAGAAGGTGGAACAACTGGCCAAGGAGATGCTGGTGCCCGGCGCCGTGGTGATTCTGCGAACGCCTAGGGGCGACTTTAAAACCGCCTATGGGGTAACCCGTTATGGCGGCAGTGAAGCGACCGACTTTGATCAGCATGTCAGGGTGGGCTCCAATACCAAGACCTGGGTCGGTACCGTGATTTTGCAGATGGCGCAGCAAGGGCGACTGCAACTGAGTGACACTGTCTCCATGTATCTCGACAATGTGCCAAACGGTGAGTCGATCACCATAGAGCATTTGCTTACTATGCGTAGCGGCCTGTTCAATTACAGCACCACGCTCGAGTTGAATCAGACACTTGATGAGCAACCAACCAAGGTGTGGACTCAGACTGAGCTGCTGGCAATGAGTTTTGCCCATAAGCCAGGTTTTGCCCCCGGCAGCGCATTTGAATACTCCAATACCAATACCGTCTTGCTGGGACTGATTGCCGAGCAAATCGATGGCAAGCCGCTGGCGGCTGTTATGCAGCAGAGGTTGTTTGCCCCCTTGGGTCTTGAGCGGACTCTGTTTCCCGATATCCATTCTAATACTCTTCCCGCGCCCTTGGCGCGGGGTTATATGTATGGCACCAATGTGTTGACTATGGATCCGCCCTTTAAGCTGCCCGAAAAGATGCAGCGAGAAGCCAGAGAGGGCGTTCTGGCACCCATAGATCAAACCGAGGCCAATCCCTCCTGGGGCTGGGCGGCCGGCGCCGGGATCTCCAGTGCCAATGAGTTGGCAACCTGGGTAGAAGCTTTGGTTGCCGGAGAACTGCTGGATGCCGATTGGCAGCGAAGGCGTCTGGATAGTGTCAGGCCGATAGATCCCGATAATCCCAACACGGCCTATTATGGGCTGGGGATCGCCAAGTTTGGCAGCCTCTATGGTCATACTGGTGAGCTGCCCGGCTATAACTCCTTTATGGGGCATGATCCTGTCAACAAGGTGACTCTGGTGGTTTGGACCAACCTGGCACCGGCGGTGGATGGCAAAGATCCGGCTACCACCATAGCCGCGGCCCTAATTAACATGCTCTATATTCCATCCAGTTAGCGTTAAACCCGCGCCGGGGAAGGAGAGCCTCCCCGGCAAACCTCCTGATTGGCCTCTTCCAATTTGCGCCATAAAGCCATCGCCTGGCATGATTTTATGCCTTGCAGTTTTCTTGTGCTTCCCTGAGTTTCGGTGTTGCGCATTTTGGTAATGATTTGTTCTTAATGCAAAATATCTCTATCATTGCCGCTCGGCTGTTGGCTGGAAACGTTTAGAAGGGAATCCATGAAAGAACTTGTCAGGGAAAACAAACGGCCGGACTTCAGGCTGTTGCAAAGCTTTGTTGTTCGTACTTTGGTGGGCGCTATGTTCGCCTACTATCTGGTGTATCTCGCCAATGAGCCTTTTGAGCATCAGTTGGCCTATATCGCCGTGTGCGTGCTGTTGTCGCTGCTGATGGACTATTTAACAGCCAGAAGCAAAGGCGCGTTGGAGGTCAAACTGGTTGAAGGCAAGTTAGCCTTGCTTGGGGTCACCATAGAGATAGCCCAGATAGAACAGGTACTTTACTGCCAGAGCAAGCGCTTTGAACACCAACTGAGGTTTCGTTTCAAGGATCACACCTATCAGGACTTTGAGCTATCCGAGCCGTCATTGATAGCCGATTTGCAACTCTACTATTTTTTGCTGGATAACCAATTGCCGGTGAAAATGCTGGACAATGCCGAGCGCCTCAACTGAAGCGCCGGCACCTGCCTTGGCTGCACCCTATATCAAGCCTATTACCCGTGTGAAGGGTATTATTCAGGTGAGCGCCATTGTCCGGATATCGCTTCAACCGGGTCGAAAACCGCTCCGGGCTGATCGGCATCAAGCCTGATATTCATCGTCAGTGACTTTTTCCATCCAGATGGCAGCCGGTGCTGTCTCCGATGCTTCGGCTACGGCCACATGGCTCATGGCCCTGTCTTGGCTGGCCCCGTGCCAGTGTTTTTCGTTGGCTGCAATCCATACGGTATCACCGGCTTCAATCATTTGTTTCGGCTCACCGGCTTTTTGGATCCAACCCCTTCCCTCCGTGACATACAAGAGTTGCCCGGCGCCGTGGGCATGCCAGGCGGTGCGGGCACCAGGCTCGAAGGTGACCAGTGCGGCACCGATACGCGATGGGCTGCCGGGTTCAAAGTGATTATCGATTCTTACCCGACCGGAGAAGGTGGCTTCCGGGCCCTGAAGGGATTGGCTGGCAGCATTTTTGATAATTTTCATGATCTGTTCCTGTATAGATGAGGACTTGCATTCGATCTTAGTCGCGCAGATTATGTAATTTAAATGATATGTCAGTATTAGCTTTATATTTGAGATTCATATATGAGACGGGAAGAGCTGGGGGATTTATGGGTTTTTCAGGCGGTTGTTGAAGAGGGCAGCTTTACTCGCGCCGCGGCCAGGTTGGGGACATCACAATCCTCTGTCAGCCATACCATAAGGCGCCTGGAGCAGCGCCTCAATGTACAACTGTTGAATCGAACCACCCGCAGCGTGGCTGCCACTGAGGCTGGGCAGCAGTTGCTGCAGACCCTAAGGCCTGCCTTTGGTCAGATAGCCGAGCAGTTGGAGCGACTCAACAGTTTCAGGCAGGAGATCAGCGGCCACATTCGGCTTACCGCCACCAAGTTTGCCGCCGAGTCGATATTGCTGCCGGTGGTTAATCGCTTACTGGCGCAGCATCCACAGCTGCAAATCGAGGTTTCTGTGGATCAACAACTGCTTGATTTGGCTGCTCAAGGTTTTGATGCCGGGGTACGATTGGGCGAGCAGGTGGCCAAAGACATGGTTGCCGTGCGTATCAGCCCGGATCTGCGTATGCTGGTGGCGGGTTCGCCGGATTACTTTTCCCGCCATGCAAAGCCGACCATCCCCCAGGACTTGACCGGGCATAACTGCATTAATCTGCGTCTTCCCACTTCGGGCGGCTTGTATGTGTGGGAGTTTGCCAAAGAGGGCCGCGAGCTGAATGTGCGGGTAAGCGGCCAGCTTATCTGCAATGAACCGGATTTGGTGACCAAGGCGGCAATAGCCGGTGCCGGGCTCTGTTTTCAACCTGAGGATGCGTTGGCGCCGGCGATAGCGGCCGGTGAACTGCTCCCGGTGTTGGAAGATTGGTGCCCGCGGTTTGCCGGTTATCACCTCTATTTTCCGAGTGGGCGTCAGCACTCGGCCGCCTTTAGATTACTGATTGATGCGCTCAAGTATTCAGGCGCTTAATTGAACCGTTACCGTATTGACCTGTAAACCAGAGCGTTGTTTTATAAGGCGAATTCTGGCTACGCCTCATTGCTGATTGGCCGGGATTACTGTGTCGGCAATCATCTGCCTCAGCCATTTGTGGGCAGGGTCTTGATTGAAGTGCTTGTGCCACAACAACACGTACGCACCGGGCACCAGATCTATCGGCACTTCCAGCGTCGCCAACTCAACATGTTGCAGCGCCTGGGCCGCATATTTGGCCGGTGCGCAGAGGATTAACTCGCTGTGGCGACACAGCTCCAGCGCAGTGGGAAAGTCGGTGATATTGGCGCGGATCCGCCGGGTCTTGTGCTTCAGTGCTAACACATCGTCCAGCAACCAATGTTCGATACCGCCAAAGGCTACCTGCAGATGCTCGAAGCTGAGAAAACGCTCCAGGTTCCAGTCGCCCTCAAGCGCAGGATGATTCGGCGGCAGCAGGCAGATGGGCTTGTCGCGAGTCAGCTCCAGATACTCGAGTTCATCCGGCAGGCTGTTGATATGCATCAGCGAGCGCGGATCCCACTCGCGGCAGCCTATGGCAAAGTCCAGCTCGCAGCGCAGCAGCTGCTCCATGGTGCCCGGGTACCAGGTCTTGCAATTGATATCCAGCCCGGGAGCCTGGCGCAGCAAGGAAGGCATAAAATGCGGCAGCGTGAGGGAGTAGGCGGTTTCCACCAAGTGCATACGAAACTGACGTTCACTGGCGGCAGGGTCAAACTCGTCCGGTAGCGTCAGCCGCTCGGCCAACCTGAGCCATTGCTGCAGCTCTGGCCCCAGAGCCAGCGCTCTGGGAGTGGGCTTGAGGCCGAAGGCGCTGCGTTCAAACAGCGGGTCATTGAACAACTCCCGCAGGCGGTTAAGCTGCTTGCTGACGGCCGATTGACTCAGGTGCAACCGCCTGGCCGCGCCGGTAACGCTTTGTTCTTCCAGCAGGACTTCCAATACCGGAAGCAGGTTGAGATCGACTTTCATTATTATCCTGGCCGCAGGGTAGAAGCTTAAGGGAAGGTGCTAATAGTTCCTGGTGACGCTCTGGCTTGCACTATAGGACTTGTTGGTACCTTCCCAAGTCTAACAGCTTGATCTGCCTGTCCAAAGAACAAAAGGCTGCTATTCTGGCCAGGGAGAGAGTCATCAAAGGAGTGGGATTATGCTGAGTAAATGGGGCTGGCGGCTGTTGCAATTGAGCCGAAAACTCTGGATGCGCACTGTGCTGTTTGCGATTCTGGCGGTGGTTACCGCATTGCTGGCGATAGTGGTGCAGGGAGTTATTCCCCCTTCGCTGTCGGGCATGATAGGTGCAGATGCGGTGGACAAGCTGCTCAATATCCTCGCCTCCAGCATGTTGGCCGTGACCACCTTTTCCCTGAGTGTGATGATTTCCGCCTATGGCGCAGCCACCAGCAATATTTCCCCCAGAGCCACCAAGCTGTTGATGGAAGACTCCACTGCCCAGCAGGCGCTGGCTACCTTTGTCGGCTCCTTTGTTTTCAGCATAGTGGGCATTATCGCCCTCAGTACAGGTGTCTATGGCGAAGAGGGGCGGGTGGTACTGTTTCTGGTGACTGTGGCCGTGGTGGTATTGATAGTGGCAACCATTCTGGTGTGGATCAATCATTTGTCCAAGCTAGGCCGGGTAGGGGAAACTACAGACAGGATTGAAAAGGCGGCCGGAGCGGCTATCCAGCGGCGCTGTGAGCATCCCTGGCTGGACGGGCGGCGCCTGGCATCCGAGGAGGATATTCCCAAAGGGGCTTTAGCTCTCTATCCGGCCGACACAGGCTATGTGCAGCATGTGGATCTCGGCAGCATCAATCAATGGGCCGAAGATTACGGCGCCGAAGCCTATATCACGTCATTGCCAGGTGCCTTTGTCCATCAGGGACGGCCCCTGCTGTGGCTGAGTTTTCAGGCTGAGGATGGCGGTGTCGATGACGCTCAGTTGCAGCCACTGCACAAGGCTTTTACCGTGGCCAATGAACGTTCTTTCGATCAAGACCCTCGCTTTGGGTTGTCGGTATTGGCCGAAGTGGCATCGAGGGCCTTGTCGGCGGCGGTGAATGATCCTGGCACAGCGATAGATGTGATTGGTCGCGGAGTCAGATTGATAGCCAAATGGCAGGTGACTGATGAGCAGAATCTGCCGGCGCCTGAGGCTATTCCCTATCCCAGAGTTTGGATGCTGCCGATACGTCTTGAAGAGCTGTTCGATGACTTCTTTATGCCGATAGCCCGGGATGGTGCGGCGCTGGTGGAGATTCACATTCGGCTGCAAAAAGCCTTTCAAGCCTTGTCCAACCGGGCAGAGTTTAGCGAGGTGTGTCGCAAACACTCCGAGCTGGCGCTGGCCAGAGCCGAACAGGTACTGACGTTTGAGCCAGATGTTACACTGCTTCGGAAGCTTGCCGCCGAGCTACAGCAAGAGCCAGGTAACGGATAGCTGGCGTAGAACTCAGCTTGCGGCTATGCTATTCGCGGACTGTTTTTATCAGGGAAAGATAATGAAACCTTCAAATCTATTACTTGTTGCCTCATTGGCATTGGCGGCGCCGCTGCAGGCTGCCGAAGATCCTGCCGTAGCCGAAGCCATTGAGGCCGGGTTACAACATTACCGCAAGGGTGAATTGAGCCAGGCCAGTTCACAACTGGATTATGCCTCAACCCTTATCCGGCAGCAGCGGGCCGGAGAAGTCGTAGGGGTATTTCCCGAGCCATTGCCGGGTTGGCAAGCCGATGATCCTTCAAGCGATACAGGTGGCATGATGTTGGGCGGGGGCATAAATGCCAGCCGCCACTACTACAAAGAAGACAGTGCGCAACTGGAGATAGAGCTGGTGCTCGACTCCCCCCTATTGCAGTCTGTTATGGCCATGCTGACCAATCCATCTATGATAGCCATGAGCGGCGGCAAGCTGGTCAAGGTTCAGGGGCATAACGCCATGCTCAGTACTGAATCCGGTGAGGCAGAGCTGACTGTGATAGTCAATGGCAATGCCATGTTCACTCTCTCGGGGGAAGGGGTTAAAGCCAGTGAATTGCAGGAGTTTGCCAACGCCCTGCATCTGGATAGGCTTTAAGATCCGGCTCGGAATCGAGCTAATCAGGATTTGATCATGGGCCCCTGCGGTTTAAGCTGCAAGGGCCTCTGTATTTGGGGTTATCAGCGCAGTAACTGCTGATAGAGCCAGGACTTGAGTTCGGCGCGGCGCAGTTTCAACTGGTTGAAACGTTCTTCTGCCGTGGGGACACAGTTTTCTTCCAATCCACGGATCTCATGGTCGAGGTCGTGATACTCGGCTGCCAGCTCGCGAAAGTGAGGATCGTTTTCCTTGAGTTGATGGATTTTCTGTTTGTGCTCCGGAAACTCCAGGATCAGCGCATGGTTTTCGCCCAACATAAGCTCTCTCCTTCAAATAGTGCCTGGCCGAAACAGGCTCAAGCCTTGATTCCTACTCTACCCAGCGGCGCTTTGTCTGTCATCCGCAGAAAGTCGACAAGTAACCATAATCCTGTTTAGTGGCAAGTGAGCAATTAACGGCCAGCTCACCATCCCTGGTTCGTGCTAATGAACTTGTCGCTTCGCAACATTTGTCCTAGTGGCAGGGCTGCCTGTGCGAAAGCTCACCGCAGGTGATGGGTCACACCATGGCTGGAAACCAAGCCGATATTGATAGGTGATTTCATCCATAAGGCCAAGACAGGCAAGTCGTCACCGGGTTCCCGGACTCACTTGGCGAAAAGGCGGCTATTGGGTATTGCGAAGGGGAATGGAGATGTTTCTTTGGGCCCTCATTCGGGCCCAAAGCGCGCAGCCTTAGCCTTTGATGCTGAAGCTGCCTTGCATCACGGCCCAGTGGCCGGGGAAGGAGCAGAAGAAGTTGTAGCTTTCTTCCGGTGTCATGCCTTCGGTGCTGAAGCTGATGCTGACAGATTCGCCGCCACCAACCAGAGGAGTGTGGGCAATCACCCGCTCGTCACCGGCTTTGACATAGGCGGCATCGGCGCCGGCTGCCATACCATCAGTAGCAATGCCCTGCATGTCGGCGCTCTTGCTCAGAACCCAGTTATGGCCCATGGCTGTCACTGGCAGGGTGCCGGAATGAGTCAATGTCAGTTCTACCGTCTTGCAACTGGCGGGAACGCTTAATTCCTTGGTATCAAATTGCATCGCATCGTTGGCTGTGATGGTCAGGCTGCATTCGTCGGCGCTGGCAGTGCTGCTGATAACGGCGCCGGCTCCCAACAGGGCAATACCCGCGAGTCTCTTGGTTAACTTATTCATTTTCAATTCCTTTTCTGGTTTTAGGGTCGATATTTCTCTCGACAGCACGAGAGCCCCGCAGGCTCCCGCCTGGGTCAATCATAACGGCATTTCCCTTAAATGAGAATTAATCTCAGAATTTTAACTGTCAGCCGAGGTTGGAGCAGCTGACAGTCGCTTGGGCTGTGATAGACTGACAGCCGAATCAATACTTGCCACGGAGGCACTCATGAAAGGTCCTGGTTTTTTGTCATCTCTTGTTCTGGGCGGCATATTGCTCAGCAGCCCTTTGGCGTTGGCCGATGACAGCGCTCGCCGGGCTCAGGTGGAGCAGTTACTGCTGGAAATGCAGATGGACTCCATGATGGACACGGCTTATACCCAGATGGAAATGATGATTTTGGGCATGCAACAACAGTTCAATATCAAGGAGAGTGAAAAGCCTTTATTTGAAGAGTTTGCCCGCAAGAGTACGCAGATCTTCAAGCAGGAGCTGGGCTGGGACAAGCTGAAGCAGCCGTTGACCGATATTTATGTCAAGCATTACAGCGACAAGGAAATTGCCGATATGCTGGCGTTTTATGCCAGTGATACAGGGCGCTCCATGGTCGCCAAGATGCCAGCCGTGATGCAGGAATCAATGATGGTGACTCAATCACTGAGCCAGGGGCTGCTGCCTAAGATGGAGCAGCTGCAGCAGGAGTTTGCCACCAAGCTTCAGGCCCACAGAGAGGCCAATCCAGGCGAATAATTTGACTGGCAGCCAGCATAAAAAACGGGAGTCTATGACTCCCGTTTTTGTGGCGGTAACGGCGTGATTACAGCTCGCGGCGGTAGGGAATACCGCGCTGGGCGCCATGACGGGTCACGGCTATGGAAGCGGCCTTATTGGCAAAATCCACCGCTTGTTCCATGGCCAGCCCCTCACTTAAAGCCACCATCAGGGCACCGTTGAAGGTGTCTCCTGCGGCCACAGTATCAAGTACCTTGACCGGGTAGCTAGGCACCAGGCCCTCAAACTCGGGATGACGCACATAGGCGCCGCGGCTGCCGAGGGTGATCACCACGGCGTCAACCCCTTTGGCTTGTAGAGCGGCTGCGGCTTTGGCTGCGCCGGCTTCATCTTCCACCTTGATACCGGT
This sequence comes from Shewanella algae, assembly GCF_009183365.2. Classification (NCBI taxonomy): domain Bacteria; kingdom Pseudomonadati; phylum Pseudomonadota; class Gammaproteobacteria; order Alteromonadales; family Shewanellaceae; genus Shewanella; species Shewanella algae. The sequence goes on along the minus strand of NZ_CP068230.1, from coordinate 3,820,767 downwards.
AAGGGCTTCTGCCTCGGTTTCGTTGGGAGTGATGATATCCACCAAGGCCAGCACATCGTCAGCCAGCGTGCTGGCGGGGGCCGGGTTGAGAATTGTCACAGTGTCTTGTTGCTTGGCCAGTTGCAGCGCGGCTTTGACCGATTCCAACGGCGTTTCCAGCTGTGCCAGCAGGTAACTGGCGCCTTTGAACAGGTCTTGATGACAGTGGACATCGGCTGGCTCCAGGCTGGCGTTGGCGCCGGCGGCCACCCCAATACAGTTTTCACCGCCATCGCCGATGAAAATCATTGCGCTGCCGGTTGCCATTTCCGGCACTTTCTTCAAGCCCTGAGGATGAATGCCATCGTCCAACCAACTCTTGATCATGGTATCGGCAATGGCGTCGTCCCCAAGATGGCAGATAAAGTCCACTCGGGTGCCAGGTTGCACCAGTCTGGCGACGGCAACTGCCTGATTGGCGCCTTTGCCACCGTGTTCCAAACGGTAGCTGCGGCTCATCAGTGTTTGCCCTGGCTCGGGCAAGTGACTGAATTCCATCACATGATCGGCATTGGCACTGCCGATTATCACTAGTCTACTCATGTATTAATCCTGATAGGCGTAGAGGCTTTCAACCAGCAGATCCACAAAGCCTTCACGATCCAGATGCATCAGCACCTTGGCGTTGGCGGGCTTGCCGGTTAAGTGATAGCGGTCGACAACCGTCATCCCTACAGTCAGCTCGCTCTGGGTTTCGATGGCCACATGGCAGTCCAAGCCGATGAACAACTCAGGCTTGAGCAGCCAGGCTATGGTGCAGGGGTCATGCAGCGGCGCGCCATCAAAGCCCCACTTGGGATCCTTGTGGTAGATAACAAAGAATTCCAGCAGATCGGCAACACACTTGGCAACCTTGTTGGGAATCGCGCGGAAACGGGCTACATCCTCTTCCATAATCTGCGCCTCATGAGTCACGTCCAGACCGGCCATGACGATGGGGATCCCTGACTTGAACACCATGTCGGCCGCTTCAGGATCAACAAAAATGTTGAATTCGGCGGCAGGGGTCCAGTTACCGACACCGGCGGCGCCGCCCATCAGTACTATCTGCTCGATACGGGACTTGAGTTCGGGATAGGCGCTCAGGAAAATAGCGATATTGGTCAAGGGGCCCGTGGGCACCAGAGTCACCGGCTGGCTGCTTTGGCGGATTTTCTCTGCCATCAGTTCCCAGGCCATCATCGGCTGAGGTTCAAAGGCGGGATCCGGCAGTTCTGGGCCATCGAGCCCGGATTCACCGTGAACACTGTCGGCAATGATCAGCTCCCTTGCCAAAGGCTTTGGGGCGCCGCTGGCCACAGGAATATCGGTTCTGCCCAGCAGAGTAAGCACTCGCATGGCGTTGTTGAGTGTTTTTTCCTGGGTTTGGTTACCGGCGCTGGTGGTCACGGCCAGCAGATCCAGCTCGGGGTTGGCTAGGGCCAGGATCAAGGCGATGGCATCATCATGGCCGGGATCGCAGTCGAGAATGATAGGGCGTTTCATGCTGTTACTCCTTTAGCAATTTGCCCGAGCATAGCATGACTCTTTGGCGCGCGCAGAACCGGATGGCAAACTGTGAAGTGTTCCTCAACTGATTGCTGAAATCTGCTACAATCCGCGGCCTTAAAGGATTGAATCAAAGGGGACCCGGTGGGAAAGATACGGGCAATCTGGGAAGATCTGATAATTATCGGCCTTTTTGCGCTTGCCGGCGGGCTGTTCTCGGCTCTAGGGCTCTATTTTGTTAAAGAGAGTGTCCAATCCTGGTATGAAGTGAATATCCTGCTCGAACGAGGCGTCGAGACCCAAGGTTATATTGCCCGGCGTGAGCAACACTATGTGTCCCCTGGGCGCTGGGGTTTTGGCCGTTATGAGTGGGATTGCCTGCTGTATTATCAGTTGCCAAACGGCAGTGAGTATCAGATCTGGGATCCCCCAGGCCTGCTTTGCGATTCGAGAAGCGTCGGTGAAGCCGTGATCCTTTGGCATTTGCCTGAGGAGCCCGGCATAGTGCGCACCGATATCCAGTACTATCGAGAACAGCAAAATACCTGGCTCGAGCTGTGGGGGATTCTAATCGCGCTATTGCCGCTGGCCATTGGCGGAAAGTTTGTGGGTAAAACGGTCCAGTGTTTGCGCTTTCTTCGGGCTCGGGAGCGGTTGTCGCCAATAGTTGAGCAGTTACTGGAGGCCGATAACCCCGCCGAGTTACTGGCACTGCTTGAAGCCAACCGGGCCAGCCCGGCCAGTAGCTATTTGGGGCGGCAGGCCCTTGGCTATATCGCCGCCAGACCTGAATGGCAGGTGCGTTTTCTTGCCTGGTTTGTCCCTGTGTGCCTCGAGTGGGAGCCGCCAAGTAAAGGCGAGGGCGTCTCTGGCCTCGGACTTTCACTGCAATTGGCGCTCGGCCGCCGCTACCCTGAGTTTACCCTGGCACTGCTCGATGGCATTCGCAGCCTGTTTGCTGAGCATGAGCTGGCGAAGATGGTCTTCTCCCAGCACCTGGCCGAGCTGCAACGCAAACCCTGGAGTGCTGAAATTCAAAAGCAATTCAATGCCTTGTTGCTGGAGCGGCAAATGCCTTTGAGCAACAAAGGATTTGCCCACACCGAATTGAGCCGCTTGGTTTGCCTGGAATGGCTTTTTAACAACCTGGAATCGCTGCCCGATGTTTGGTTCAGCGCCGCTGCAGCCTTACTCAAGGCGCTCGCAGCGCAGCCGCCATTGAATCCTTTGAGCCGTAAACAGCGTAAAAAACAAGCGCAGCATTGGCGCTATATTCTTGGCAACCTGGCATCCAAGTTTAACTCAGGGGCAATCGGTCGAAAGCGTCAGACACAGCTGGCACAGATTGAAACCGATATCCAGGTGCTGGCCGCCAGCCGTGGTTTTACGCTGAGCAGATAAGATGAAAAAGCGCCGGCTGGCTATCTATGGATATGGCGATATTTGTAAACCAATGACGACTGACTGGGTGAGATATCTCTGATTTTGTGGCGGATGGAAGGTAAATCTCTTTTCTGTCACTTTGCAGTTCATTCAGGTATGTTAAAATTGTTTGCTGTTTCAGGGAGTAAGAAACTCTGATGAAACTTTGGTCGCCTTAAGCCATTCAATAATTGGTGCGGCATTATCGGATCTTGGATCTGTTATTGGGAGAAAACATGGAACATTTCATCGGAGCCATCAAAAAATACGCCGACTTTACCGGTCGGGCCCGTCGGACAGAATACTGGATGTTCACTCTGTTCTATATCATTTTCAGCCTGGTTGTCAGTGCTATTGACTATGCGCTGGGTACCACAGTGCTGGGGCTGATTTATTCTTTGGGCCTGTTGTTGCCCTCTATTGCAGTTGCCGCGCGTCGTCTGCACGACACTGACCGCAGTGGTTGGTGGCAGTTGTTGGCATTTATCCCTATCATAGGTTGGATAGTGTTGCTGGTCTTCTACTGCCAGGACAGCGAAGTGGGTGACAACCGCTTTGGCAGTAACCCCAAAGAGCTGGGTTAAGATAATGGAAAGGGAGCCTCGGCTCCCTTTTTGTTTTCAGGGTAAATCTGCGGCGGTCAGTCGTCGTCAAAATTAGACATTCATCCATATAGACGTCTATAATGCCCGCTCTCGGTCAGGCCGGGAATGACAGCACAGTATTTCAGTCAACCTCTCGTGGTGCCCCGGAATGAAAGACCGGGGATAATCGGGAAGCCGGTGAGAATCCGGCACTGCCCCCGCAACGGTAAATGGTGAGAGACAGGCGCGCCCAAGTGGCGTCATAAAAGCCGGGTCTTGCGCGGTCAACCGCATAGCCAAAGTCCGGAGACCGGCCCTGGAGGTATTTCGATGATTTCGGTGGGCAGATCTCGAAATGCGGCAGCCAAGGGGCTCTCCCTGCCGTGGCACTCTTGCCCCGTTTCCCTTTCAGGAGTCAAAGGAAAATGGGTTTCAAACTAAATCATCTCGCGCTGCTCTGCGGTGCATTTACCTCAGTTCCCGTCATGGCGAGTGCTACAACCCAGGCCGTGGATGAACAGCTAGTGGTCATTGGCCGTCAGGATGACACGCCGCTCAATATTGCCGCCAATGTGGTGGTCATAGATGCCGCCGATATTCAGCAAAGCGGTGCCAGTAATCTGAGCGAGTTGCTGCGTGGCCGCAGTGGCATTCAAATATCGGACAATAACTCAGGGCCTGTGCTGGCGATGCGCGGTTTCTCTTCCAGCCAAGCGGTGAATAACACCCTGATACTGATAGATGGTCGCCGACTCAACAATATCGATATTGCCGCCCCCAGCCTGAGTGCCATTGCGGTCAATCAGATTGAAAGGGTAGAGATCCTTTCCGGCAGCGCCGGGGTGCTCTATGGTGATCAGGCAGTCGGCGGAGTGATCAATATTATCACCAAGGCGCCCAGTGCCAGCGGTGGCAACCTGACCCTCTCCGGTGGCAGTTTTGACACCTACGAAGGCCGTGGGGATCTGTCCGGCGCCATCAATGACAACTGGCGTTACTATTTGGCTGCTGCTTACAACGAGAGCGACAACTACCGTAGAAACAATGCCAACGAAACCGGTTCTGTGCTGGGGCGTCTGCAATATGATTCAGAGTTGACCAACTTCTTTGTCGAAGGCAGTTACTACGATAACAAGCGCCAGACTCCAGGCTCACTGACCCTGGCTCAGTTTGAAGCCGACCCACGCCAGGCGACATCGACGCCGGGTGATTACAACCATGAGATGACTTCTGCCTGGCGTGCTCATCTCCAGCGCCAGGTGCACGCCAACTGGGCCCTGGCTGCGGACCTCAACTACAGTGATACTCTGGTGTCCAGTGTCAGCTATGGCAGCCCAGGTCGTAACGAGCGCTCGCTGTTGGAATTCAATCCCAAGGCGCTGGGGCGTTATCAGACCCGCAACGGTGAGCTGAGCATAGTCATAGGCGCCGATATTCAACGGGGTGAAACCGAGTTCGATCTCAGTTATATGCAGCGCAGCAATATCCAAACCATGACCAGCACCTATCTACAGGCCAATGTGCCGCTGACCAACAGCCTGAGCTATGTGGTGGGCGGGCGCTATGCCAAGGTCAAGGATGAACTCAAGGACGGTCAGATTTACCCCAATGGCATAGATTTGGATGAAGACGCTCACGCGCTCGAGTTGGGGCTCAACTATCGGCCGCTGGAAGGCCACAGATTCTATCTTCGCGGTGATGAGAGTTTCCGTTTCGCCAAGGTCGATGAGCAAGCTTATACGCCGCCAACAGTCGTCGGCCTCAAGCCGCAGACCGGCCGTTCCATTGAAGCCGGCTGGGATTGGACCTTGAGCAGCCAGAGCCTGCGTCTGAACCTGTACCGGCTGTCGCTGGAAGATGAAATTGTCTTTGACCCCAGTGCCGATATGCCTATCGGCGGCGCTTTCCCCGGAGCCAACGTCAATGCCGATGCCTCCCGCCGTTATGGCGCCAGCCTCGACTGGGACTGGCAGCTCAATGAAATGCTGCAGTTGGGACTTGAGTACAACTATATCGATGCCGAATTTACTGAAGGCGCCAACAAAGGCAAATCTCTCTCCTGGGTGGCCGAGCATTCCGGGCGTGTCTACACCAGTGTGGACTTTGGCCAGCACTGGCAGCTGTTTGTCGAGGGCCAGTATCTGGGCGACAGATATATGGAAGGTGACAATGGCAATCAGCACGATAAGCTGGACAGCTATTGGCTGGGAAATATCGCCCTTAACTACAGCCGAGATGCCTGGCTTGCCAGCCTGAGGGTCGACAACCTGTTTGACAAGCAATACGCCAGCTCAGGTTATTTCAGTACCTGGGGCGATGGTTATTACTCTGGTAGCGGCCGGGCGCTGAGATTCAGCGTCAGCTATCGCTTCTGATAGCATAGAAAGCCGGGGTTTCCCGGCTTTTTTCTGCCCGTATTTCTATCTGTTTTAGCTGGAAAGTACTCACCGACAAGGAGGCAAGAGTCGAAATATGAAAGCTGATTTTAGGTATGGTTTGAGAGGCGTGGCCATAGCCCTGTTGTCGCTGCTTTTGCTGGCTTGCTCCGAGCCTAAGCTGGCTTATATCGGCAGCAATGGCAAACTGCTGGCCTTCGGTGACAGCCTGACCCAAGGCGTTGGTGCCAAGGCCGGGCAGGATTATCCCAGTCGTCTGGCCGAGTTGTGCCGTTGTGAGGTGATCAACGCCGGGATTTCCGGTGAGCAATCTGCTGCCGGGCTTGAGCGTTTGCCGGCACTGCTGGATGAAACCAAGCCGGATCTGCTTATTTTGCTCGAAGGCGGTAACGATATTCTCCGCGGTCGTAGCCAGGCGCAATTGGCGCAAAACATCGAGGCCATGTTACTTGAGGCCAAAGCCCGGCAAATTCCGGTAGTGCTGCTGGCTGTGCCGCAAAAGAGCCTGCTGCTGTCCCCCCTGCCTTTGTATGCCGAACTGGCCGACAAGCACGGCGCCATCTTGCTGGAACAGACTCTGTCTGAGCTGCTGCGTTCAAACGAGCTCAAGTCCGATACTGTGCATCTCAATCAACAGGGGTATTCGCGTTTGGCACAAGTCATCTTTACCAGGCTGCAGGAGGCGGGCGCTTTTTGATGCTACTTTTTGATTCTATTTGGCAAAAACCGGGCTAATTATCGATTCAACTTGACCCTGGTGGGCGTTTTATGGGTAAATTCTCTGCCATAATAAATGGCAATAGTGCCTCCATAATAAATAACAACAGGTTTAAAGAATCACATGACAGATCTTGAGCAGCAGGTTTTTACTCAAGTGCGTGCCATTATTGCCAACGAAGAGCAGGTGATAGGGCGCCGCGGCATCCTGATCCCGCTTAAGAAGGCCATTATTGCTGATGGCGATATTCGCAATGTGATCGATATTGTCGCGACCGATCCCGCTCTGGCAGCTCATCTGCTGTGGCGCAGCAATAACGCGCTCTCTCCTTCCGTTCAGCCAAACCGCAGCCTCAAGGATGCATTGGTGCGTCTGGGACAGGTCAATATCTACCGTTATGCCTTTAGCTTTTATCTCAAAGAGCGGCTCGATGAATTGCCGCAGCCATACCGTAAACTGGTACTTGGCTATTGGCGCCTGACTGAGTCTGTGGCGACCGAGTCGGTGGACAGCTTGCATCAGATGCAAGGGGTACAGATAGACGCGGATGAAGTGCAGACTCTGGCGTTGTTCAGCGTCTTTGGTCAGATTATTGCCCTGACGGCGTTTGCCTATCTCAACGCCGAAGCCGAGCAATGCTTCCCGCTGGGCATTATCAAGACCCTGATAGAGACCCAGCAGCAGACGCTGACGGTGGAAGCTTTTGAATCTCTGGGGTTGGATGATGAGCTGCAAAGCGAGTTTATGGTCGCTCATAACCTGAGACAGACCCGGGATCCCAATTCACCCGGACTGGTACTGAGAAGGGTATTGTCCCAGCGCGGTCTGCTGCTGAATCCTCTCTAGATGCTTTGTGACTGCCGCCGACTTTCAAGGACGGTGGCAGCCGCTCAATCAGTGTCTGTCCTGACGCTGTAATCCCTCTTTGGCAATCAATTCCAGCAGCCTTTGCAGCTGCACTCTATTGCTGCTGTCGCGGCGGTAGGCACCGAACAGCGGCCGTTTCAGGCCTTCCTGCCCCAGTTTCACCGAGGTCAGGCTCAAGCCCTGGGCTTCGGTCAGTGACCAGTTGGGCAAGGCAGCTACCCCTTCTTTACAGGCGATGCGTTGCAGCAACACATTGGTGAGATCACAGCGTTTTTGTGGGCCGGGCACCACACCGGCCGGCTCGAGGAAGTGACGGAAAATATCCAGCCTTTCCAGCGGTACCGGATAACTGATAATAGGTTCCCTGGCCAGTTGTTGCGGCAAAATATAGCTGTTGCCTGCCAGAGGGTGATCTTTGGCCATCACCAGTCTCACTTCAAAATCAAACAGATGCTGATAGGCAAGGGCATGGCCGGGCACAGGATCTGAGGTCAGCACTATATCCAGCTCACCGGTTTCCAGCGCATTGAGAGAGTCGAACAGATGGCGGCTGGAGAGATCCAGATTGGCATCCGGATAAGACTGATGAAAGGCTTCCATTACAGGCATCAGCCAGCGAAAACAGCTGTGACACTCAATACCCACCTTCAAGGGACCGCTGCTTCCAGATAGACCGCGTTTGAGCACAAATTCGGTTTCCTGTACCCGGGGCAGTATCTCTTCTGCCAGGGTCAGCAGGCGACTGCCCTCAAGCGTGAAGGTAAGAGGTTTGCTTTTGCGAACAAATACCTGGGAGTTAATCCGGGTCTCCAACTCTTTAATCTGGTGTGACAGCGCCGACTGGGTGACAAAACGTTTCTTCGCCGCGCCGGCCAGACTGCCACTTTCTTTCAGTGCTATCAGAGTACGAAGGTGTCTCAGTTCTATCATTTTCTCTCCACATGAATGCCGCTCATGTTGCCCTTGAATTCAATTCGGTTGCCTGTGCTGAGACTAGCACAATAAACTTCTAGACGTCCAGACGCCCGGTTTGATTTGTTGTGTTTCGGCGTCGCCAGTCACTTGCTGCACAGTTTATAAAGGATGGTATACATTATGCAATTAAATAGTCTTGGCTTTCCCCGTATCGGACGTCGACGTGAACTCAAGTTTGCTTTGGAGAAATATTGGCGCGGTGAGTCCAGCGTGGCCGAATTAGAGAGTGTTGCCAGGGAGCTTAGGCGTACCCACTGGCAGTGGCAGGCCGATGCCGGGGTGGCGCAGTTGCCGGTCGGTGACTTTGCTTACTATGATCAGGTGCTGACCCTTAGTGCGACTCTGGGGGTCATCCCCGAGCGTCACCGTGACGGCGGCGCTGTCAATCTCGATACCCTGTTCCGGATTGCCCGTGGCCGAGCGCCCAGCGGCAAGCATGCGCCGGCGTCTGAAATGACCAAGTACTTCAACACCAACTACCATTATCTGGTGCCTGAGCTCAGCGAAGATCAACGCTTCGATATCGCCTGGGAACAGTTGTTTGAAGAGGTGACCGAGGCTCAGGCGCTGGGCCACACTGCCAAGCCGGTACTCTTGGGGCCGGTCACTTTCCTGTATCTGTCCAAGACAGTGGGCTCAGAGTTCGACCGTTTGACACTGCTGCCGGCGCTGCTGGAATGTTATCAAGCCATTCTGGCCCGATTTGCCGCCCAGGGTGTTGAATGGGTGCAATTGGATGAACCTGCGCTGGCACTTGAGCTGGATGACAACTGGCAACAGGCCTTCAATCAGGCCTACGGCGTACTCAAGTCGGCGCCGCTCAAGCTGTTGCTGGCAACCTATTACGGCACTGTAGCCCACCATCAAAGTCTGTTGTCGGCACTGCCGGTGGCGGGTATTCACCTGGATCTGGTCACCGCGCCCGAGCAGTTGCAGGCCTTTGTCGGTGCACTGGCGCCCGAACAGGTGTTGTCGGTTGGGGTGATCAACGGCCGTAACGTCTGGGCCGCCGATCTGGATCTTGTGGCCGAGCAGTTGGCGCCACTGGCGCGGGATCTGGGAGACAGGCTCTGGCTTGCCACTTCCTGCTCCCTGTTGCATACCCCGGTGGATCTCGAGGTGGAGACCGCGCTGGCGCCTGAGCTTAAAAGTCTGCTGGCTTTCGCCCGGCAAAAACTCACCGAGTTGCAGGAGCTCAAGGCGCTTTTGGAGGCGCCTGAGACTGAAAATGCCAACGCCGTGGTCGCCCGTTGCCGGGATCGGCGCGCGACCAGGGCGCAGGGGCGTAATCAACAGCTCAGTGCCAGAATCGATGCCCTGAGCGCAACCGATTACGACCGAAACCATGAGTTTGAGGTGCGCAGACAAGCCCAGCAGGCCAGGTTCAAGCTGCCTTTGTTGCCGACGACTACCATAGGTTCATTCCCGCAGACGGCAGCCATTCGTAACCTGCGTAGCCGCTGGCGCAAGGGTGAGTTGGACGATGCTGTGTACACAGAGCAGCTGCAACAGGTGACCCGGGATACCATAGAACGTCAGCTCAAGCTGGGGATAGATGTGTTGGTACACGGTGAAGCCGAGCGCAACGACATGGTGGAATACTTTGGTGAACAGCTCGATGGCGTAGGTTTTACCAAACATGGCTGGGTGCAGAGCTATGGTTCCCGCTGCGTCAAGCCGCCGCTGATCTACGCCGATGTGACCCGTCCCAAGGCGATGACAGTCGACTGGGCCGAATATGCCCAGAGTCTCACCGACAGACCGGTGAAAGGCATGCTGACCGGGCCTGTGACCATATTGCATTGGTCCTTTGCCCGCGAGGATATCAGCCGCGAGCAGATAGCGACTCAGTTGGCCCTGGCGATACGTGATGAAGTGGTGGCATTGGAGCGGGCGGGTATAGGTATTATTCAGATTGATGAGCCGGCTTTTCGGGAAGGCTTGCCGCTCAAATGCAGCGATTGGGCCCATTATCTCGATTGGGCCGTGGCCGCCTTTAAGCTCAGCGCCGCCGGTGTCAGAGACGAGACCCAAATTCATACCCATATGTGCTACAGCGAATTCAACGACACTATTGCCGCAATTGCTGCCATGGATGCCGATGTGATCACCATAGAAACATCACGCTCGCGGATGGAGTTGTTGAATGCCTTTGAGGACTTTGATTATCCCAATGAAATCGGCCCAGGGGTTTATGATATTCACTCCCCCAATATTCCAACAGTGGAAGCCATGGTGAGCCTGATTGAAAAGGCGGCGCAGAAAATTCCTGTGCGCCAGCTCTGGGTCAACCCGGATTGCGGCTTGAAGACCCGTAACTGGGAGGAAGTCGAGCCGGCTTTGAAGAACATGGTCGATGCGACCAGGGAGTTGCGACGTCGACTCGGGTGATAAAATTCTGTGGTTAATAACAGTCAGGGGCGCACTGCGCCCCTGATGTTGATTGACTCCAACGCGGGAAAGGTTCAGCCCATGCTCATGCCCAGCGCTATCAGGCCAACCGTACCCAGAATGATCAAGCCTGAAAAAGTGGTGCCCAAAATGGCGAAGATTTTCTGGCGGTCTTTTTGTACCAGGCCGCCAATGCCCAATCCCAAAGACACCAGGCAGACCAGCATCATAAAGATGATCATCAGGCCCACAAGAATGGCTTCCATCGAATTTTCATCCAGGCCGCCCGGTGTTGTCGCCTCCAGGGCTCCTGCAACAATAAAAGTGATAAACAGGGCTATCCCACTAAATATGCTGGTGGCAAACGAGGCGATCCCCAGACCTGAATGTTTTAATTGCATAGCAATCCCTTGATTTCTTCCTATGGTTATCCAACTGAGAAATATACAGAAACCAAGGGAAATATGCCATCGGCCATTTCTGTCTATACTCAGGTCACGAACCTGTGCTGGACGCAGATAACTATCAGGAGAAGCCTTATGAGCCATGTGTACAAGATAATAGAACTGACAGGTTCATCCCCCATCAGCTCGGACGAAGCGGTCAAGAATGCCATCGCGGCGGCCAGTCAGTCGCTGCATAATTTGCGTTGGTTTGAAGTGATAGATACCCGCGGACATCTGGAGGCCGGTGTTATTGCTCATTGGCAGGTCACCATCAAGGTGGGTTTTACCCTGGATTAGGCTTGAATTCAGGCGTCCCTTGGCAGGCCTTTTTCCACTATCCGGATCAGGCGCCCCGTCTTGCGGGCGGGAATAGGCGCTGTGTCGTTGGCGCTGAGTTTTTCTGCCTGCTGCGCCAGTGCCCACTCTATGTGTTCTGCGACCAGTTCTGAGGCATCTGTCAGTCGCTCCTGCAAGGCAGCAACTATGGTTTCACTGCCGGGGGCATTGCCCAGTGCCACCGCAATATTGCGCAGCCAGCGTTCATGGCCTATGCGACGAATGGCGCTGCCTTCGGTGTTTTTCAAAAATTCGGTCTCGCTCCAGGCAAACAGCTCCAGCAGTTTGGGTTGCTTCAGTTGTGGCCTTAGATGAAAGTCAGTCTCTGCGGTCAAAGGCGCGGCGCGATTGATGGGGCATACCAGCTGGCAGTCATCGCAGCCGTAGATGCGATTGCCGAGCAGTGGCCGAAACTCCAGTGGAATGCTGCCGGCCAGTTCTATGGTGAGGTAGGAGATACAGCGGCGCCCATCGACCACATAAGGCTCGACTATGGCACCGGTTGGGCAACTTGTGATGCAGGCAACGCAGGTGTTGCAGCCTTCGGCTGTGGCGACATCCATGGGCAGCGGCAGGTTCACCAGCAGCTCTCCGAGGAAAAACCAACTGCCGGCCTCATGGTTGAGGATCAGTGAGTGTTTACCTGTCCAGCCGATCCCGGCCTTTTCTGCCAGCGGCCGTTCCAGAATGGGAGCCGAGTCGACGAAGGGCCGAAAGCCACAGCCTTCAAGTTGCAGGGCTTTGAGCGCTTCATCTATGCGCTCGCCCAACTTTTTCAAGCGATTACGCATCAGCTTGTGATAGTCGCGGCCGCCGGCATAACGGGAGATATAGCCAAGGTTAGGGTCTTTGAGATTGAGGGCAAACCCGGCTTGTGGCGGTAAGTAGTCCATCCGTACTGAGATAACTCGCAAAGTGCCGGGATGCAGCTCGGCCGGGCGGGCCCGCATCATACCGTGGCTGGCCATATAGCCCATTTCACCGTGATAGCCCTTATCGAGCCAGGCCTGCAGCCTGGGCTCTTCGCGGCGAAGATCTGTATCCGTTATTCCCACTTGAGCAAAACCCAGCTCTTTGCCCCAGGCTTTTATGTCGCGGGCAAGCTTGCCAAGCATACCGGGATCAAATTGTGGTGGTTGAGGAGCTGACATGAACAGAGGCTGACCGGGGAAAAGCCATGATTATATCAGTAAAGCAGAATCGCTCACAGTTGCCGTAAACGGCGATTTCGACTGTTGTCGGTGCTATGCTTGAAGAAATTGAGGGGGAGAGTATATGCCGGGAATCGAAACCTTGCTCAGGGGCTGCGTGATAGTGTTCTGTTGTAGCTTTGCCAACTTGGCTTTGGCCGGTAACGAGCTTACTGAGGCCGAGTCGCCCGCACTCAGGCTGCTGACCGAAACCTGGCCTCCCATGAGCTATGAGCGCCATGGTCGCGTCGACGGTTATGCGGTGGCTCTGGTGAGGGCCTTGCACCATCAGGTGGCTGCCTCTGACAAAGAGCCTGTGATAGAAGTATTGCCTTGGGCCAGGGCGATGAATATCGCAAACCAGGAGCCTAACGTCTTGCTGTTTGCCACTTCCATTAATGAACAGCGGCGGCAGGAATTTGATTTTGTTGGCCCGATTGCCGAAACCCGCATTCAGCTCTATGCCCGCATGGATGATGATTTTACCCCGGCAGACCTGTCACAGGCGGTAGCGGCGGGTAATATTGCCCTATACCGCAACTCCCCGGCGCAGATCTTGTTGAAGTCCGTTCCGGATGAGCAGTTGCTGATCTCAGGTTTTCCTCAGTATTCGGCCAGGCAGTTGTTGCATAAGCGGGTGCGTTATTGGTGTCAGGCGGATATCGCGGTTCAGGGCGTCTTGCGGCAATTGGGCCAAACACCGGCGGCGGTGCGCCCCGTATTGGAACTGGCGCACTTGCGCCTCTATTTGGCGTTCTCCGGCGGTACGGCTCCTGAACGGGTCGAAGCCTGGCACAAGGCGCTATTGGCATTGCAGAAAACGGGCGAATTTGACGCGCTCTATCAAAAGTGGTTTGGTGCCGAGCCCTCTTTACGTCAGGCGGAAGTGCTCTGGCGCGTTCAATGATCTGCAATAACCACTGTGCTCATTCAGGCGGTTTCGACCCGGTTACGACCTCGTTTCTTGGCGCAATAGAGGGCATCATCGGCCTGTTTCAACAGCTCGGAGAACTGCAGTTCCTCACCCAGAGTCGCTACCCCGGCACTTATAGTCACTCTGGGCTCACCGACTAGCCCTTCCGGGCGTGATTCGGCTATGGTTTGGCGCAGACGCTCGGCGATTTTCAGGCACTCTTCATGGGCTGTTTCCGGCAACAACAGCAGAAACTCTTCACCGCCAATCCGCCCCAGCAGATCTTGTTCGCGGATAAGGGTTTGGCTCAGGCTTGCCAGATGTTGTAAGACCTTATCGCCACCATCGTGACCAAACTGATCATTGATATCCTTGAAGTTATCGGCATCAAACAACACAAGTGAAAAAGGCGTGCCGCTATCTCGCGCCTGATTGAACATAGCTTCACCCTTGTGATAGGTATAACGCCGGTTCGCCAATTGGGTGAGGTGATCCGTATGGGCTATCTTCTGGAATTTGCGTGATTTACTGGTCTGCTTAAAGGCCATCACCGCAGTGATTATGATAATGATGCTGGCCAGAACCAGCACAGCCAACTGCAATAGACGGTTTTGCTGCAGTATCTGCACCTCTTGCTCTTTCAGGCGTTCGCTTTCCAGCAGGCGTTGGTTTTCTTTTGCCATGCGATCGGCATTGAAGCGGGTACGCATCTCTGTGGTGCGGTAAGATTGCAATTTGTTATCCAGCTCGTGGTGCAGGGCGATATACAGCCTGAGCACTTTGAGCGATTCCTGCCATAGCCCCTGGGCGGCAAATACTTCGCTCTTGAGCAGGTAGAGTTCGGCCAAGCCGCGATCATTGTTGATATTCCTGAAACTTTTTTCGGCCTTGATCAAGGGCGCCATCGCCTGTTCAGCCTGGCCTTGGCGCAACAGCACATCGGCGCTGTAGAGTTGCATAAAGCTGTAGAAGCCACCTTGCTGCTCAGTCACAAATGGCCTGGCGCGTTCCAGCGCCTGTTTGGCGTCTTCGACTCTGCCCAGCTTCAACAGGGAGCCGGCCATATTGACCGAAACTCCTGCGGCTTCCACCGTGACTCCTTGCTGCTTGAGATAGTCGTATGACTGTTGGAACTTGGCCACGGCGCCTTCAAAATCACCCAGTTCTTCGAGGGCGATGGCCATTTCGCCATTGATAATATAGGCCTGCTCTTCGTGACCACTCTGGCGATAGGCCTGCTCCAGTTGGCGGTAATAGTTGAGCGCACTTTGTGGATCGCCGAAACGGCGGAAACTGGTGGCGAGGTCGGCCAGGTTATACAGACCCCAATAATCCAGCTTGAGTTTTTCATAAAGTTGTTGAGCGGTCAGCAGATCTTCCAGCGCCATGGCAAAATTGCCCTGAAAGGAATACATGGCTCCGCGCAGACTGCGGGCATCGGCGATCAGGCGATGATCTTCGAGTTGATAGGCCTGCTGCAGGGCTTGGTCATAGTCGGCTTTGGCCTGTTCCATATTGCCTTTGAGTTGAGAGTACCAGCCATGGCAAAGGCGAAAGTCGGTTAAGGCTTCAGGGTAGGCTTGGTTTTCAGCCGCTTGTGCCTGATTGACGGCATAGTCTATGGCTGCATCTATGTTGGCGTTGTCGTTGGCATCAAAGCTCCAGCAGCGGGCGCGCCTGAGCCTGGCCTGCCTGTCCAGATCGTCCTTTGCCAGCAATTGGGCTATCTGATCCAGAGTTTGTTCTACTTCGGCAACATTGTTGACCTGCCCATCTTCCAGCTGTTTGAACAGCTCATCAGCCTTGGGATTATCCAGTGCCAAGGCGTGGGGAACCATGCCTGCCAGAAGCAGCACTGCAATGGCTGATTTCAGAAAGTATGACTTCACGCTGACCGATAGACAGATGTTTAGATAATGTTATTAAGCATACGCACCAGGGCTCAGGCTGACCAGTAATAAATCGTTAAATTTGCAGGTAAGTAGAGCTGCATCAATCGCTTGCCGGTAAGGGATGAATTCGGTTACCGACTTGTTTTCGCCGTATTTGCTCCTCGGTTCCTTGATACCAACTTCAGATGGATTGCCCTTTATTGCCGGTGCTATACTCGCCGCCAATCGCTTTTAGACGGAAAAAACCATGACTCAAGTTGATGCTCAATACCGGCAGCAGGCGCGAAGCGCCGCCATCAATATCTGCTCTCAGGTACTGCCTATGGATAAGTTGCCCACGGCGCTGAAAGAAGCTTATGACAATCTGTTTGAAGAATTGCTGGATGATAAGCAGTCCGAGTTCAAACAGGCTTGGGACAAGTTGCCGCCAAGTGCTGCCAAGTTGCTGCCGAGAGCCGATTTTCACGGCTTTTTTATCGCGTCGGCCTGGTTGCAACTGAGTTTGATGGCCCAGGATATCGCCCAGTTGGCGGATACCGACGAGGCCATTGCCGAGAAGGAATACGGTGGCATGTTTGAGCGTATTTCACAGTCGGCGCTCAAGGAGAGTGTACGCAAGTTGAAAAAGGCCCGTACTGACAGGCGCTTGCTCAACAGTATCCGAGATGTGATAGCCAATGGCTGAATAAAAAACCGGCATAAAGCCGGTTTTTTATGGGCACGGACGCTCTTAGAAGGAAGTACGTTTGTAGCGGCGATACTCAGGCTGCCAGAAATTGCTTTCTATGGCCTGCAACAGCAGCTCATCGGAAGTCGGCAAAGCGTGACCCTGTTCGATGGCGACCTTGCCGACGGCAAAGGCGATGTGCTTGCTGACCTTCTGGATCTCTTCCAGCTTAGGCAGCAGAGAACCACTGCCGTTGAGTGCCAGCGGCGAGCATTCCGCCAGGGCGCGGCTGGAGGCCATCAGCATCTCATCAGAGACCCGCTTGGCACCACTGGCCAATACCCCAAGGCCTATGCCGGGGAAGATATAGCTGTTGTTGCACTGGGCGATTTCATAGGTCTGATTGTCTATGACCACAGGCTCAAAGGGGCTGCCGGTGGCAACCAGTGCCTGGCCATTGGTCCAATGCAAAATATCCTTGGGCGTGGCTTCAACCCGGCTGGTGGGGTTGGACAGCGGGAACACTATCGGTCTTGGGCAGTGGCTGTGCATGGCGCGGATGATCTCCTCGCTGAACAGCCCTGGGGCGCCGGAAACCCCGATAAGCACAGTCGGCTTGCCGTTGTTGACCACATCCAGTAATGAGATGTTGTCACCGAAATTGCTCCATTGCTGCAGCTCTTCGCGCTTTTGCGCCAGTTTCTGTTGGAATGGCAACAGGTTGGGCATATTGTCCTGCAACAGTCCCCAGCGATCGACCATAAACACCTGGCGCCTGGCCTGCTCATCACTGATCCCTTCGGAAACCATCTGAGCAATAATCGCTTCGGCGATGCCACAGCCTGCGCTGCCGGCGCCGAGGAAGGCAACTCTTTGCTGGCTCAACTGAGTGCCGGCGGCCTTACAGGCAGCGAGCAGTGAACCAACTGTGATGGCGGCGGTTCCCTGAATGTCATCATTGAAACAGCAGTATTTATCCTTGTAACGCTCCAGCAGCGGCATGGCGTTTTTCTGGGCGAAGTCTTCAAACTGGATCAAGGCCTCGGGCCAGCGGCGATGAACCGCCTGCATAAAGGCTTCAATAAATTCCAGATATTCTTCACCGCCTATGCGCTGGTGGCGCCAACCCATATACATGGGATCTTCCAGCAGATGCGGGTTATCTGTTCCCACATCCAGGGTAATGGGCAGAGTGTAAGCCGGGCTGATGCCGCCGCAACTGGTGTAGAGCGACAGCTTTCCAATCGGGATCCCCATGCCGCCGATCCCCTGATCGCCCAGCCCCAATATACGCTCACCGTCGGTAACCACTATCACCTTCACCTTGTGACGGGTGGAGTTGTTGAGGATGTCGTCGATGCGATCCTTGTTCGGATAGGAGATAAACAGGCCGCGGTTACGGCGGTAGTCTTTGGAGAAGCGTTCACAGGCCAACCCGACGGTTGGGGTGTAGATGATAGGCATCATCTCTGTGATGTGGTTCTGAACCAGACGATAGAAGAGGGTCTCGTTGGTGTCCTGGATGTTGCGCAGATAGATATGCTTGTCCAGATCATTGCTGAAGTTCTTGAACTGATCGTAGGCACGTGAGGCCTGCTCTTCGATCGTTTCAATCACGTAGGGCACCAGGCCTTCGAGGTTGAAGAAAATACGCTCTTCCTCGGTAAATGCACTACCTTTGTTGATCAACGGCGCTTCGAGAATAGCCGGACCGGCAAAAGGCAGATATAAGGGGCGTTTATTATCGTCCATGGCTAACCTTTTATGTTCTTTGCTTGTGGATGACGGGCTGTGATCTAAATCCGCATAGGTTACCACGAAATGTGATCTTTGTTGCCTGTAGGCGAGGGCTTGAGCAAAAATTTTGTTTAAAACGCGGCAAACCGGGTTGGCCTGAGCCTAAGAGGGTAACGACACAAAACAAAGAACCAGACGGATGCCTGGTTCCAAAGGAGATATCAGCTGTTACTTGTTGGCTTACTTACCGCGGTATTTAAGTGACAAGCCTTTGATAAAGTTACGCATCAACTGATCACCACAGTAGCGGTAATGCTTGTGCTCAGGATTGCGGAACAGGGCGCTCAGCTCAGCCTTGCCGATGCGGAAGTTGGCCAGTTCAAGAATGGCAATAATATCTTCTTCTTTCAGTTCCAAGGCGATTCTGAGTTTCTTGAAGATGATGTTGTTGTTCAGGCTGGGTAGCGGCTGCGGAATGCCACTGCCGGGACGCAGGCCGCGTTTGTCGATGATCACGGCATCGAGAAACTGGCACAGGGTACGATCGTCACAGGGACGGAACCCTTCTTCATCTTCTTTCTTGAGCAGGCCGGCCAGCTCAGCTTCACTCATTTCACGCTTCATTTTGGCGTAGAGACGCAATACCTTGGAGTCGTTGAAATTAAAGACAAAGCGCAAGCGGCGCAGAATATCGTTGTTGGTCATGAATGTCCCTGGGCCGGTTTGACTCCCGGCTTAGTTTTAACACTGTCTGGCGATTGACTTAGGTGCGTTAGGCGCGGAGGCTCCGCAATATTGCGGCATTATACCTAAAAGCCGGGCAGATTTGCCGCTTTTTCCAGTGGACAGTTCGCGGCCGTTTCGCGCACCGCCTGTCGCAGCTTGTCGTGAAGGGCGAACACCCGGCCTATATCTTTGAGTGACCAAGAGGTGTTTTCCAGTACCACCAGATTGAAGCCCGAGTCCGGATAATAAATCGCAGTGCTGATATAACCCGCTATGTAACCACTGTGGCTGAACTCCAGGGGCAACTCAGGGCTCAGTTGTATTCCGGCGGCATAATTCAGCTCGCCCCAACGATGGGGGCGTTTGCCTCTCGGCGCCAGCAACTGCAAATAGCCGCCACGGCTAAGTAGTTGCCCCTGATGCAGGGCCTGCTGAAAATCGGCAAAGGCGGAGGCGGAACCAATAAGGGCGCCGCTGGCCAGTAGCTTATCTGTGAGGGTTAACTGCTCGGCCACACTTTCAAAGCCGCTGTCTGTCTCGGCTCTTCCTATCGCCAGATTGGGTAACTGTTCCTGGATACTTTCGATACTGCCGGTGCGGGCCTTGAGCTCAAGCCCCTCGGCATCAAAGAAGCGCTGCAGCAATTGAGTACCGCTGCTGCCTTCACGCTTGAGGATCTCGGCCAGTAGCCAATAATTGTCATTGCTGTATTTAAAATCGCTGCCCGGGGTGAACAGCAAGGCTTGTCCTTGGATGCCCATGCCGGATGTGTGGCTCAGCAGCATGGCAACTGTGATGGCCGGATCCAGTTCGGCCTCTTTGCCGAGCAGGGCGGCGGCGCTGTCATTGAGCTTGAAATCGCCTCTTTCTATCGCCCGCATCACCAAGACGGCAAACACTTGCTTTGACAGTGAACCCAGCACAAATTGGCTATCAGAGGTGATGGGTTTGCCCTGGCTTTCTCCGGCCGCATGGCTCAGCAGTATCTTTTTACCTTGCCTCAACTCGATTACGCCGCTGAAGGGCAGGGGGTTTTGCTTGATTATCAGCAGCAGCTGTCGTGTCAGCTCTTCGCTGTGGCAGACAGATGGCGCCGAATCCTTGCCTGGTGCCGGCTCTTGTTCGGATCTCGGCGCAGCGCTTAGGCTAAGAGTGAATCCCAGCAGGCAGGCCATGCTCATGCCTTTGACTGTCGATGAGAGTTTTAGTCCTAAAAAGCGCGGCTGCGCCAGCGGTGAGGAGTTCATGCAACTTCCTTATTTGATGTAGCAATACCAATAGATAAACAGCAGCGCAAAGCCAAACAGGTAACCGAGTCCCAGCCAGCCCCAGAGTTGCATGCCCCTGCCGTAACGGGCCTCAGTCGGCAGGGTTTTGGAACTCATCAGCCGTAGATTCAACCAGGCAAAAATACAGGTGGTCATAAAGGCCTGGATCATCACCAATTCCAACAGTGATAGCAAGGCACCCTTGAAGAACAGGATCAGCAGCAAGGCCAGCAGCGACATAACCAGCATGATCCCAGCCAGGCGTTTACCGCTGGGGCGGCGCTCAAGCAGCAGGCGCCAACCGGCATCCAGGGTGCGGCTGTAACCATCGAGCACAGTGACAGTGGTGGAGAAAATACACAGCAGCGCCACCAAGGCGATAAGCATACGGCTCCACTCCCCGAGCACGCTGGCGTAGAGGGAGATCAACTGCCCGGCAAACTGGGCTCCCGAGTCGGCAAAGGAGGCTCCCGAGCCATGCATGACTCCGGCACCCAGGCTGAGAAACACCAGTGCCAG
The DNA here is from genome assembly GCF_009183365.2 of Shewanella algae. NCBI lineage: Bacteria > Pseudomonadati > Pseudomonadota > Gammaproteobacteria > Alteromonadales > Shewanellaceae > Shewanella > Shewanella algae. The sequence continues at coordinate 3,800,193 of NZ_CP068230.1, read as the reverse complement.
CAAGGCGGTGAGCCAATAGCCGATATCGAAATCCAACCTGGCCTGGGCAGCGCTCAGAGCGGCCTGCTGTTGATTGATGCGCTGTTTCTCCAGTAGCCACAGTGAGTTCCAGGCGCTGACTTCAATCGGTGCCGGCATCCAGCCCATCATGGCGATCAAAAACCCAAGATAGGCCCATTGCCAGGGAGAGGGGGAGACGAAGTCTTTATCCAGCACAGACTCCACCCCCAGCATCATGGCCGCGGCGGTCAGAGTGCCCAGGGTCAACAGCGCCATCACAACTTTGGTCATGCGATCAAGCAGGCTATAGCGCCCAAGCAATAACAGCAGCAAACTGGCGCAGAGCACGATAAAAGACAGAATATCTATGCCGAGCGGCACAAACTGAGTCAGCATGGCGGCACTCAGCATGCTGACCCCGGCGGTGCTGGCAATGGCAGCAACAAGATTGAGCAGACTGAACAGCCACAGATAGCCTTTTCCTTGCCTGAGATAGCCCTCAAGCAGACTCTCGCCGGTCGCCGCCGTGTATCTGGCTCCGGCGGCAAAGAAAGGATATTTGAGCAGATTGACCAGCACCACCAGCCAGGCCAACTGCCAGCCAAATTCGGCGCCGGCACGGGTTGAAGCCACCAGGTGCGAGGCGCCTATGGCCGCTGCGGCCACCAGTACGCCCGGGCCCATGGCGGCCATTAGGTGTCTAAGGTGAGTGAAAGAAAAACCTTTTCGATTCAGTATGGTGTCATTCATGGCGAGCTCTTTTCCCGGGCCAGTAAGGATTCGATATTGACCAGTGAGGAGCGGATCTCCCTGAGTAACATCAGTTGCTCATGGTTGCTGTCCTGTCCATTTGAGCTTGGCTCCTTGTGATCCAAACGCTCTTTTTGTGCCAGCACAGCGGCGCGAAATCCGTCGGCATCGACTATGCCAACCAGGCTTATCAGGGCGTCATTGCCGGATTGTCCGGCGGTTTCCACCTTGAGTTTCTTCAGACCGAACAGGCGCATCAATGGCCCCTGAATAAGCGCCATGTCGGTGATTTTATCCAAGGGCACAGTATTTTCGGTACGGGTCAGCAGGCCGCGGCGCACTACTAGCTTACGTTCGGTCAGCTCGGCGCTCATGTTGGCGATATAGCGGCGTGTGCCCCACAAGCCAATGGGCAGCCATAGCAGCAACAAGGGAATGCCGACAATACTGAGGCAGAGAGTGAACACACCAGACATCAACCAATAGAGTCCGAGATTATCGGCAAAGCGGGCCTGAAGCAGTGGCGCGGCGGCTGTGGGCATGGCGACTTCCTATATCAGTAAAATCAAATTTACCCCAGTTAGAGGCATTGACTTTAGATATTAAAGAGTTTAAGTTGAATTGGTAAATGTTATAAAAATATGACAACACGGAAGTTTGTAGTCGTGGTTGTTTTTCCAAAAAACAACTGAAGAAATTAGGGATGATTATGAACAGACCTCACCTCACCCTGAGTGCCTGCGCCGTGGCACTTGCCTTGACCTCTGCCGGTGAATCCTTCGCGGCCGAGGAGTCTGTGGAGCGCATCGAAGTCACAGGCTCGCGGATCAAACGTACCGATATGGAAGGCCCATCGCCCATTCAATCCATAGGCAAAGAAGATATTGCCAACATGGGCTATGACAACCTGCAACAGTTGCTGGAAAGGATGCCGGCGGCCGGGGCCGGCACTTTCTCCACCCGCGGTAACAGCCAGGACTCTACCGCCAACGGTGCCGCCGCCATCAGCCTGCGTGGCATGGGGCCGGATGCGACCCTGGTGCTGATCAATGGTCGCCGGGTTTCCATCAGTGCCTTTGCCGAAGGGGTCAGCAATTCTTTTGTCGATATCAACAGCATTCCCGTATCGGCCATTGAGCGGATAGATATACTCAAGGACGGCGCCTCGGCCATCTATGGCTCGGATGCCATCGCCGGGGTGGTCAACATAGTGCTGAGGAAAAACATCGAAGGCATTGAAGTCAATCTCGGCTATGGCGCCACAGATGGCCCCAATTACAACGAAAAGACCGCCAGTCTGGTGTGGGGCACCATGAGTGACAAGGGCAGCGCGTCTGTGATCCTGGATTATTTCAGCAACTCGACCCTGAGTGCCGATGAGATGGGGCAGTTTGGTACCGCCAATCAGTCGCCCTGGGGCGGGGAGGATTTCCGTTCTTCCCGGGGTTTTCCGGGGTATTTCTATGTCAATGGCGTCAAGACCATAGATCCGGCTTGTCCGGCCGATTCCGCCACATCGAGCGGCAGCTGCCTGTTCGATTATGGCCCCTATAACTTGGTGATCCCCGAGGCCGAGCGCATAGGCGCCATAGGTCAGTTTGAGTATCACCTGAGTGACTCACTGACTGCCTTTTTGGAGCTGGCGGCTCAGCACAATACCTCCAAGGCCGGTGGTGCCGCCACACCGCTGGGTGAAACCGCAGGTTTGACGGTTCCCGGTTCACATCCCAACAATCCTTTTGGTCAGGACATCGACATAGGCCGCTTCCGCACAGTGGATGCCGGTCCCCGCCGCTGGGATATCGAGTCCGACAGCTTGAGATTGGTGGCCGGTCTGCGCGGCAGCTTCAAGGAGTGGGACTGGGAAGTCTCGGCCCAAAAGGGGCGCAGTGAGTCGACCCAGACAGGGGATCGCAGCCAGGGCTGGGTGCGGGTGGACTATCTGCAGGAGCAAATCAATCTCGGCAACTACAACCCCTTTGGCGGCACCATCAACTCACCCGAAGTGATAGATGCCATTACCACCAGTCTGGTGCGTCAGGGCAAGTCACATATTACCGCCTATGATGCCAGCATTTCGGGGCATGCCTTTACCCTGGCAGACAGGGATATCATGCTGGCCGCCGGGATGGAATATCGTGAAGAGGATGTCAGCGATGTGCCCGATGAGCAGTTCCAGCGCGGGCTTATCTTCGGGACTGAAGCGGTTTCCGCCGCGGCCGAGCGTGATCAGTATGCCGCCTACCTGGAGTTTTCCATTCCGGTGACCGACAGCTTCGAGCTGCAACTGGCGGGGCGCTACGATCACTACAGCGATTTTGGCTCCACCACCAATCCCAAGGTGGCGTTCCATTGGGGCATGACAGAAGACTTGAGCATGCGCGCCTCCTGGGCCCAGGGGTTCCGGGCGCCATCGCTGGCCCAGATAGGCCTGGGCCCTTCGGAAAAGAGTAACTTCTTTAAAGATACCTATGCCTGCGCCGCTCAGGGTATCTCAGAGGCCGACTGTGAGGTGCTGGATTACAACACGGTATTTGCCGGTAACCCGGATCTGGATGCCGAGGAGTCGGAAACCTGGAACATAGGCATGATCTGGGCGCCGAGCCAGAAGTTCGATATCGGCTTCGATATCTGGAACATCACCCAGGACAACAAGATAGACGAGCAGCCACTGGGCGATATCTATGCCGCCAACTGTAATGATCAAAACAGCGCTATCTGTGTGCGCCTGCCCCCCGCCGGTGGCGAGCCGCTCGGGGTGCTTGATGTGATTCACTCAAGCTTTGTTAACTTAAGCTCCCAGGAGGCACAGGGCCTGGATATCTCGGCTCACTACGGTCTGGAACTGGACAGCTATGGCGATCTCAAGTTTGGTCTTGAGTGGAGCTATCTGGACAAGTTTGAAAAGGACGGCCTGGATTATACCGGCGAGTATGAGTATCCCCAGTACCGCTGGCTGGCCAGCACTAACTGGACCATGGGCGACTTTGCCGCCAACCTCAATGTCAGCTACATAGGCGAATTTGAAGATACGCCGGACATCAACTTCGACGGCGCCCTCGACTTTACCGAGAACAAGTCACGTATGGTGGATGCCCAGTTCCTGGTGGACTTGCAGGCTTCCTACCGTTTCAACGAGATGTTCAAGTGGACGCTCGGGGTCAACAACCTGTTGGATGAAGAGCCGCCGTTTGCCATAGGCGATGGCGATGCGGATCTCTATGGCTATGTGATGTCTGTGCATAATCCCAGAGGCCGTTTCATCTACACCAAGGTCAGTCTTAACTTCTGAGGCAGCCCCCCGGCCCTTGATGGCAAACTGGCAAGGGTCGGATGCTGGAGAGTTGAGATAAGAGGTGAGAGATAAGAGCCGAGAAATAAGGACAGAGTGACAAGCTTGAGGCAGTGGGAGTATCTTGTTGTTGTTGACCTTATCATCATGGCGCCTGCGGGCGCCTTTTCTGCCACCATACCTGCGTTAGCCATTGCTTATGGCGACAGGGCAATTTAAGGAAAGCGACTCTATGGCACGCCGCGAAGCAGGGCGCTGCGGGTTTCCTGGTTGTTGGAAGAGCTGGAACTGCCCTGGGAGTTTCACTTTGTTGATATGGCCAAGCAGCAGAACCGCACTCCTGAGTTCCTGGCGCTTAATCCCTGCGGCAAAATCCCCGTGCTCGAGGATGACGGTCTGGTATTGACCGAATCGGCGGCCATTATGCTCTATCTGGCCGAGCGTTACGGTGAGGGGCGTTTGTTGCCCAAGCCAGGCACGGCAGCCTCCGGGCATCATCATCAATGGTTGAGCTTTGTGATAACCGAGTTGGAGCAGCCGTTATGGACCATGGGCAAGCACAGGTTTGCCTTGCCGGAGGAGCAGCGGGTGGCGGCGATTCAAGCCACGGCCGTATGGGAGTTCAACAAGGCCGCGGCCATTGCCGAGCAGTGGCTGCCTGATAGCCCATTTTTGCTCGGTGATGAATTGATTGTGGCCGATATACTGCTGGCCCATACCCTGAACTGGGCCACCATTTTTGAGCAACAGATCCCGCCCAAACTGGCGGCTTACCGAGACAGGCTTAACCTGCGTCCGGCCATGAAAAAGGCGCTGGACAAAGCCAGCGCCAATTTAACTGATTAATTCAAACTCTGGTTTCAAAGCCGCGGTATTTCAGGGCCGTGATATTTCAGAGCTGCGCGGCCGCCCACTTGGCGCGGCTTTCGCGGCTCTCACCCAGCCCGCCTTGCTGCTCTCTGAAGGCCTTGTAGGATTCCACATCCAATGGCACCAGGCTGATATCCACTTCCAGCACCAGTTTGCATTCTTTCTTGATCCGCCAGGCGGCGGTGTTGTACAGCTCAGTGAGTGGCAACGAGCTTAAAAACTCAGGGTTGTACTGGATGTAAATCGCCTGGGTGGGATAAACCACAAAGGCCAAACGGCGCTTGGGTTCTTTCTTGAACATGGCCTCGATACCATCACAGGTGTTCAGCACCTGCATTTCGATAATATCGTCGATTTCCAGCAGTTTTTTCTGGGCCAGTTCGCTTACCTGCGCCTCGCCCGTTTCCCAGGAGAGCAACTCGGCTTCATCGACTTTCAGCAACTCGGCGGCCTGGGCGGTACCCAAGCCAAGAGATTGGCGCAGGCACTGAAATTCGATGGCGTTGAGCGGATATTGTTTGGACATAATGCTTCCTGTTTTTTCTATGTGTCTGATGGCGGGGCGCCTAGGGAATGCCGACCTGTGTCAGCTTTGCAGCCAGACGTCTTCGACCCATTGCCAGAATGACTCCCAGCAATCTTCTTCATCCAGGCCGTCCTGGTTCCAGAAGTAGACCACACCTTCCTGATCTATGCAGTAAAAGTCATCACCGGTTTGGCAGATGGCAATCAGATCTCTGGGCATTCCCAGCGACCAGGCATAGGAGGTCACTTCCGGCAGATAGGTGTGGGAGTGGGGATCGGCAGCGGTCACAGGCTCCAGGCTGCCATAGATAACATCACTGACATGCAGCAGATATTCTTTCAGCTCCGCAGGCAGAGGGATGAGTATCTGCTCTTCGATATCCACCAGATCGTCAAAGCCGGGCAGATCCAGCGGTACGGGAACCTGCTCTGACAGTTCCTGCAGTTGCTCTATGATTTCATGCATGATTTTACGCTTTGGCCGAGGGTCAATGCGCTGGAGTATAGCGGCTTGTTGGCCGCTGACAAGCTTTGTCAGGCGACTATGGTATTTTCTATGCCAAGAGTCTGGGTTTGTTGGCGTTTATAACCCAACCAGGCTTTGTGGTACAGCTTGTGTGATTCCTGGCGCAGCTTCTGGATCCGGGCCAGTTCCAGCTCGCTCAGCGGCCTTTGCTCGCGGGCAGCCTTATGTTCCATCGCCTGCACTGCTTCATAGACTTGGTGCTCGGCGCCGTTTTTGATGGCGGCAATCTCCCTTAAGTGCAACTGGACTTCGGCAATCAGGCCACTTTTCGGCAGTTGCAGCAGCAGGTTGATATCCCGATAGCCGGAGGCCTTGGGCTGGGCAAACCTGTCTTTGACCTGCAGCACATTGGCCTGTTGCTTCAGGCTGTCAAAGGCCAGCTGCAGATCATCAAGGCTGTCGGCTATCAGGGTGGCTCGCACCAGATCTGTCAGGGCGGCAGGGTCGTTATTCAGCTTGTGCGCCACCTTGGCTTCGGCCCGTTGACGCTCTTTCACTTTGGCCAGTTGCAGCTCGGTCTCGCTCTGATTGGCTACCTGTGACAGGAGACTGTGCAGTTCATTTTGTGCCATAGGTGCCTGCTGATAGAGGGCATTGAGGCTGGAGACGGGTTGCCTTGGGGCGCTGAAGCTTTGTTTCTTGAGGGCATTGAATGGGAGGGCCGAGTTTTGGCGCAGGCTGTAACTGCTGTCTTCTCTCAGTTCAGCTTCATATTCTGAAGGCTGAGCGTAGGCGGTGCGCGCCGAAAGCAGTAACAGGAAAACCAGGAAAGTGCGGAATAATCGGGTCATGGGGCCTCGCATCCAGAATGACTTCTAAGTGGCTTTGACTCCAATGTAGCACTTGGCTCTGAACCCTTGCTGAACCTCAAATGAAACTTTATTCATCTAAAAAGAAAGGCGCCTTGAGGCGCCTTTCTGAGCAAGCGTAAAATTACCAGATTTTTACGCGCTGGGCCGGTTCAATATACATGCCGTCACCTGGCTTCACGTCAAATGTGCTGTAGAACTGCGGCATATTGGACAGTGAACCTATGGCGCGGAACTTGGCCGGTGAATGAGGATCTGTGGCCACTCGGTTGCGCATGGCTTCCTCTTTGATCTTGGCGCGCCAGATTTGGGCGAATCCGAGGAAGAAGCGTTCATCACCGCTCAGACCGTCGATTACCGGAGCCTCTTTGCCCGCCAAGGATTTTTTGTAGGCCTTGTAGGCTATGGTGACACCAGAGAGATCGCCGATGTTTTCACCCAGGGTCAGACTGCCGTTAACGTGCAGGTCGTCAAACACATAGTAGCCGTCGTACTGGGCGATTAGCGCCTTGCCGCGGGCGGCAAACTCTTTCAGATCCTGCTCGGTCCACCAGTCGCGCATATTGCCTTCGCCGTCGAACTTGGCACCCTGATCGTCAAAGCCGTGACCCATCTCATGGCCGATAACCGCACCTATACCACCATAGTTGACGGCATCGTCGGCAGCCATATTAAAGAAAGGTGGCTGCAAGATGGCGGCCGGGAACACGATTTCGTTCATGGTCGGGTTGTAGTAGGCGTTGACGGTTTGTGGCGTCATGTGCCATTCGCCTTTGTCTATGGGGCTGCCCAACTTGGCCAGTTGCTTCTGATGTTCCACTTCACCGGCGCGGATCTCGTTACCGACCAGGTCGTCAGCCTTGATAGTCAGCTTGCTGTAGTCTTCCCACTTGTCGGGATAGCCGATTTTCGGGTTGAACTTGGCCAGTTTTTCCTTGGCGGCGACTTTGGTGTCTGCGCCCATCCACTCCAGTTCATCTATGCTGTCGGCGTAGGCACCGCGCAGGTTTTCCACCAGATGCTCCATCCGCTCCTTGGCTTCAGGGGCGAAGTGGCGCTTGACGTATACTTTACCCACGACTTCACCCAGCAGGCTGTTGACCTTGGCTACACCGCGCTTCCAACGAGGTTCCTGTTCTTGCTGACCGTTGAGTGTCTTGGCGAAGAACTCGAAGTTTTCTTTATCCAGCGGCTCGCTCAGATCTGAGGCGAAGTGGGTCAACAGCTGCCAACGCATATATGTCTTCCAGGTTGCCAGATCTGTGTCTTTGACTATCTGGTTCAGACCTTCGATAAAGCTGGGCTGATTAATGATGATATCGGCTTGCTTGTCGGCGCCAAGCGCAGTCAGGTAGGCGTTCCAGTCGATGTCCGGCGCCAATGTTGACAGTTCTTTGACCTCAAATTTGTTGTAGGTCTTGGTGCTGTCACGGCTTTCGACCACATCCCAATGCTTGGCAGCAATAGCGGTTTCCAGCTTCATGATGGCTTCGGCGCTTTGTTGTGGCTCGGCAAAACCGGCAAGGGTGAACATCTTGGCGATATGCTCAACAAAGGCCTTGCGGATGTTGACGAAACGCTCACCTTCGTTGAAGTAATAGTCTTTCTCCGGCAGGCTCAGGCCGTATTGCCAGATATGGGTGGCGTAGCGGCTGGAGTCCTTGGCATCGACATCGATATAGAAGGCCATGGGCGTGCCGCCACCGAGAATTTGGCTCTTGCCGAAGTAGGCCGCCAGTGCTTGCTTGTCTTTGATGGCATCTATGATTGCCAGCTCGCTCTCCAGTGGCTTGATCCCCAACTGGTTGAGCGTATCGCTGTCCATAAAGGAGCGGTAAAGATCGGCCACTTTTTGCTCGTCGCTGCCGGGCTTGAGATCTTTGCTCTGCGCCACTTCTTCAATAATGGCTTTGACATCGTCACGGGATTTTTCCCTGAGATCATAGAAAGCGCCTGTGCTGGTGCGATCTGCCGGGATCTCTGTGTTCTTGATCCAGCCGCCGTTGACATAGGTATAGAAGTCATCCTGAGGACGAACAGACTTGTCAAAGTTGGCAAATTCAATCCCCGAGCCCAGAGCTTGGCTGACGGCGGTGGCAGTTGCGGTTTTGGCGACTTCCGGCTGTTTGGCTGTTTCAGCCTGGGTCTCAGCCGTTTTGTCATTACAGGCAGATAGGCCTGCGATGAGTGAGGCACACAATCCCCCAATGAGTACTTTTCTCATGCTGTTTCCTTTTCTTTGTTCTTTGGTGTCCCGCGAGGGGACATTTTTATCAGATTGGCTGCACACCCGTTTGTTCGGGAAAAACCGCAGTGATGCCTATGTTAAGGCCTGTGTGGGAATGTAAACAAGTCCCGTAGCGATGACAGCGAGCCTCGGCGCCGCGGGAGTTGTAAGCAAAGGTTACAGGCGCTTATTTGAGTGAGCGTTTGACCCGCGCTGGATTTCCGGCCACCAGGGTGCTGGCGGGTACATCCTTGGTGACCACGCTGCCGGCTGCGACGACAGCCTCGTCACCTATGTGCACGCCTGGCAATATGATGGCGCCACCCCCGATCCAAACCCGCTCACCTATATGTATGGCGCGGGCGGTTTCCAGCCCGGCAATGCGGGGAGTTGCCTCCAGCGGGTGGGTTGCCGTATAGCACTGCACATTGGGGCCCAGCATGCTGTTGGCGCCGATTGTGATGGGGGCATTGTCCTGCAAAGTGGCGTTGGTATTGATAAATACTCCGGATGCCAGTTGCAGATTGATGCCATAACTGACAAAGAATGGCGTGCAGATCATGGCACTCGGTGCCAGATTGGGCAGTAGTCCTGGAGGAATATGGCCATCGGGATCCAGATTGGCTTTGCGGTTTAGCCCTTGCTGTTTGGCACGAAAACGCAGCAGTTCAGGATCCACACAGCAATATTCCTCGCCGCTGATCATCTTGTGATAAATTTTCGCCAAGGCCGGGTTGTCGGTTTCAGTCAAGGAGTTATTGGCGGCTTGAGAGTCTTGAATATCGGTCTGCATATTAGGCTAGATGGCCTTATCGTGAGGTGGATATCCCGAGTCTGCAGCCGGTGTAGCTGGTACGCAAGCAAGTCTTTGCCCTTTAGTCCGTCAGGCTCCATAATGGCGCGCAATTGACACGGCATAAACTCAAGAGGTTGGATAGCCAAGTGCGTTTAGATAAATTTATCTGTGAGTCTACAGAGCTGACCCGTTCCATGGCCAAGAAGGCGCTGCACCGCGGTGAAATCAGTGTCGATGGTGAAATCGTCAAGGACTCCAGCTTCAAGGTGCGTGATGGCATGAGAGTGTGTTTCGATGGTGAACCTATCAGCTTGATAGGCAACAGATATCTGATGTTGCATAAGCCGGTCGATACCATCTGCTCAACCGTGGATGAGGTCTATCCTTCGGTCATCAGTCTACTGGAGATCGAAAAGCCCGAGAATCTGCACATTGCCGGGCGCCTGGATGCTGATACCACAGGTCTGGTGTTGATTACCGATGATGGTCAGTGGTCGCACAAGCTAACCTCTCCCAAGAAGGAATGCGGCAAACGCTACCGGGTGTGGCTGGCCAGCCCAGTTACTGAAGACTTGATCCCACAATTTGCCGCCGGCCTGGCGCTGCACCGGGAAGAGGGGCTGACCCGGCCGGCGCAGCTGCAGCTGATTAGCCCGACCGAAGTCTTGTTGACCATTACCGAAGGCAAATATCATCAGGTGAAACGTATGTTTGCCGCTGTGGGCAATAAAGTGGAAGCCCTGCATCGTGAGTCAATCGGTGCCATAGAGCTGGATAGTGAACTGGAACCCGGTGAGTGGCGTTATCTGACCGAAGCCGAGATAGCCTCGGTAGGCTGAAGAAAAGGCACCAAGGCAATCGCCTTGGTGCGATACAGCTGATTATTGCTGCAGTTTAATCCGGCCGCTGATGGTGTTGATATTGACATCGGCCTGGCCGGAACCGCTTTGGAACTGCAGCGATTCAGCCTTGGTGTACTTGGCTTTTTTCGGTGAGTCCTGAGTCAGTTGGTTGTCAATCTTGCCACCTGGGCCACCGCTGATATCAAAGGCGGCATTCGGCAGTTTGGCAAACTTGAGTTCAATATCGCCACTGACGCTATCGACATTGGCATTGCCGGCCAGGCTCTGCATGGCAATACTCAAGTCGCCACTGACGGTTCTGGCCTTGAGTGACTCGGGAGTATTCAGGGTCAACTGACTCTTGCCCGAGACCTGATCCAGCTCCACTTCTATGGCATCACTCTCGGCGTTCAGTTTGCCGCTCACCAGGCGATAACTCACCTTGCCCAGACTCTGTTTATCCTCAATGTCGCCGGAAACAGTTTCCAGATACAGTTCACCCTGGTTCCTCTGGGTGTGGATACTGCCGGAAACCGTTGTCAGTTGCAGATTGCCTTTGAGATCCTGGCCCTTGATATCGCCACTGACATTGGCCGAGCTGATCTCACCCTCCAATCCTTGCAGGTCATAATCAGCGGAAACGCCTTTAAGCTTCATATTGACTGTGGCGGGCAGAAAGATCTCCAGTTTTGAGCCGTCTTTGTCCCGGCTGTTATAGCTCTTGGGCAGCTTGTCTTCGATAACAAAGCTACCGCCCTGCTGACCAAACACCAGGCCTTCACTGAGCTCATCCAGCTTGCCCTTGATGGCGACTTCAGCCTTGTCCCAACTGCGGATCTTCACCTCTCCCCGTTGGATCTTGATATTCAATTTGGCTCCGGACTCCAGCGCCGCGCTTTGATCGACCTTCTCGGCCGCATGCAATACCGGGCTCAGCAGCAGGGCTGAGGAGAGTAGGGTTAGTGATATCTTGTTCATATGCTGATTCCTTGTTGGTCGAGTTGAGTTGGCAGTTGTTCACCCCGGGTGAGCAGCTCTATCTCCCTTTGCTGTACCCAAAGCCAGAGTTGCCAAAGTTGTTGATCGGTCGGGTCTTGTTTTAGTGCCTGGAATATCTGCGTTGCGGCTTCCCTGAGTTCATCTATGCCGCGACTGAGCGGCGTGGTCATGCTGACCTTTTGCCATTGGCCGAAATTGACACTGGCTTCCAGTTGTTTCACCTGTTGTTGGTGTTGATACTGCAACTGCTCCAGCATGGCCAGCATCTGTGGGTCGACACGGCTTTGGGTTTGCTGCAATCCCTGATAGCCGAGCAGGGACACCAACAGCAGGCTGCAGGCGATAGCCAGATTACGCCAGCCGTTGCTGGATTTTGCGGCCTTGGGTGGCTGAGATTGTTCCAGCCTGGCGGCGATTTCAGGCCAGAGGTCGCGCTCGGGTGTTTTTTCCCGTGGCAGTTGTTCTATCAGTTGTTCCAATGTTGGCTGCTTGTTCATGACAACATCTCCTGAAGCAAGTTTCTTGCCCTGTGGTACTGCGCCTTGCTGGTGCCGGTACTTGTGCCCATCATGGCGGCTATCTCTTCATGGCTGTAGCCCTCAATGGCAAACAGCACAAACACGACTCTGGCCCGCTCGGGTAACTTGAGGATCTTGCGCTCCAACACAGAGGTTTCCTCCGTGTGGGTTGTGGTCGACTCTTCTGTGTCTGCCTCTGTGGTCACAGGCAGAAATCTGGCCCAGAAGCTGCGCTGTTTTTTCAAACTACTCAGTGCCTGATTGACGCTCAGGCTGTGCAGCCAGGTACTGAATTTGCTTTCACCGCGGAATTGGTCCAGCTTCTCCCAGGCACGGATAAAGCAGTCCTGGGTCATCTCTTCTGCCAGTGGCACCTGGCCGGCCAGGTGCAAACACAGTGCATAGACTCTGCCATGGTGCAGACGGTAGAGCTCGGCGAAGGCAAGCTTGTCCCCCAAACGGGCACGCTGCACCAGCGGGAAGTCCACTTCTTGCTGGTATCTGGTTTCTGTCAGCTGCGGGCTGGCATTCACTGGGCTGTCCTTAATGGTTTGGGCGAGTCATGGTAATTGGATAGTTTGACCCGCTTAAAAGGTTTAAAAAAGAATTAAAAAAATCCTCCAGTATTTTGCTTACTGAAGGATTCTATTTAAAAGTCATTGTTAATCAATCTATTAGATTTTATTGTTAACTGTCAATTATAGGCTGTTTTCTACGCTTTATTCTGTTGCAGTTATTTGGCCGAGTCCAATGACCGGGAGCGGGCAGATTCAAGTGTTATCGCCTGGATACAGGGTGCGATACACCAGATTGGCGGCCGATAAATCTCCCAAGGCGCTGCCAACACTCTTGAACAGGGTGATTTCCTCGCGGTTTTGTCTGCCGCTGTGTTCTGCGCGGCAAAGCTCGGCCAGCTCGGCGCTAACCTGCTCCAGGTGGAATACGCCTTCGGCCTTGGGGAGCAGCAGTTCTCCGGCCTCGGCAAACACATTGCTGCGGTTATCGACAAAGACCTGAGATCTGAGCACCAGCTTGGTATCGCACTCCCGCGCATCCTGATGATGATTGCCTACCAGATCGACATGGGTACCGGGTGTTACCCAGTTGCCATCAAACAGAGGCACGGGGCTGCCGGTGGCGCAGCTGATGATATCGGCGTTGGCAACATCCCGCTCTATCTCCTCGCAAAAACTGAGTCGGATATCCGGGCGTTTAGCACCTATCTGTTCCATTACCCTGGCAGCCTTATCCCGGCTGCGGCCCCGGATAGCGATTTCGGTTATCGGTCTGACGGCGGCATGAGCCAGTGCCATATAGCTTGCCAGATTACCAGTGCCGAACAGCAACAGGTGACTGGCATCTTCCCGTGCCAGTGAAGCAGCGGCCAAGGCCGAGACGGCCGCTGTACGCCAGTAGGTAATGCTGGTGCCATCAAGTAAAGCCAAGGGTTCCCCTGTTTCCCGGCTGAATAACAGTATCTGCGAGTAGAGGCTCTTGAGCTCGGCATTGCGACTGGGGTTTTCCGGAAAGTAACTGAATGCCTTGACGGCAATTGCCGAATCATCCCAAGCCGGTAGTACGGCGAAGGCATCCTTGCTGCTGTTGTCCAGCGGGTAAAGGTTTCGCTTGGGAAGATCGGGGGCGTTGGCAAAGCTATGTTTGAGGGCGGTTATCAGGGATGGGAAATCCAACACCTGTTGGATTTGCTCTGCTGGAATGATTTTCATGGTGTTGCGCTTCCTTGTGTGCATTTTAAATTTTTGAATACTGTATGCAATTGTTGTTTGAAAGGCAAAAACCCTCATGAAAGACAGATGCTTGGCGCTTTCGGTTTTTTTGACTCAGTTAATAGAATTTTTTTTAGTTTTTTTTGCACTGTGACAAGGCTAGTGACTGTTTTTCAATAGGTTAATCATTGACAATATAAGGTGACATTTTTGTTACCGGATTAACTCAGCTAACACGGCAACAGAATTGCGACTATTTTTTTAGAGTGACTGTTTTTTATTGAGGTAACACCATGCTTATTCGCCACAAGTTGTTACTGAGTGCCGCTGTTTCGATAGGCGCCTTGGTATTGATGTTTGCACTGCAGCAATATTCCAGCTCGGTGCAGACTGAACTGTCCATCGCTATCCAGAAAGTGGTTGAGCTGGACAAAGAAGTATTAAGCATGCGCAAGAATGAAAAGGATTTTTTTGGCCGCCAGGATCTCAAGTATGTCGAGATACATCAGCAGGAAGCACAGGCCACGGCGCAGTTGATGCAAGAGTTGGCGGTCATCTTCAAGGAGTATGATCTCCCCGAGGCACCAATAAACAGCTTTAACCGTGATTTGGCCAGCTACCGACAGTTGTTTGCCGGTGTGGTGAAATTGCAACAGGAGATAGGCCTGGATCCCAAGAGTGGCCTCTACGGTGAGTTACGCTCTGCGGTGCACAATGTCGAAAGCTTGGTGGCAGAACATAACGTGCCAGAGCTTATGGTGTTGATGCTGCAACTGAGGCGTAACGAGAAAGACTTTATGTTGCGGCGGGATCTCAGCTACCTCAATAAGTTTGATAGCAATATTGAACGCTTCAATGAAGCCTTGAGCGCCAGTTTGCTGGACTACAGTGTTCGTAGCAATATTGAGCAACTGATGAGCAAGTACCAGCAAAGCTTCAAGAGTTTGGTGGCCAAGGAACAGCAGCTGGGACTCGACGAGTCCAAGGGCATGATGGGGCAGCTGCGAGAGGCGATCTTTGCCACGGAAAGCTCATCCACCAAGCTGAGAGAGTTGGCGATAGCCAAGGTGGAAAACGAGCAGCAGAACAGCTTCATGCTGGGATTGGCGCTGTTTGGCCTGATCGCCTTGGTGCTGGTGATTAGCACCGTGGTGATTATCCGCAGCATCATGGGGCCGGTCGAGCGTATCACAGGCGTTATTTCCCGCATTGAGCAGCAAAAAGATCTGTCACTACGCTGCGATGTGGGCTCCAACGATGAACTGGGCATGATAGGACGTCATTTCAACAGCATGGTGGAGAGTTTCCAGAAGCTGATCGAGCAGGTTATCGAATCTGTTGATGCCATGCGCCAGTCCTGTGAAGAGCTGTCCCGCAACGCCATCAGCGCCTCGGAAGGTGTGTCCAAGCAACTGAATGAAACCGATATGGTTGCCACAGCGATCACCGAGATGGGCGCCACCATAGACGAGATTGCCAAGAATACCGAACTGGCCGCCGGTAAGGCGGAGCAGACCCACCACAATGCCCAGGAAGGTCAGATTGGCGTTGAGGATACCATCAGCAAGATCCAGTCTTTGGCACAGCAGTTGGATGACTCGGCCAATGTGGTGGCCGAGCTTGAAAAAGACAGTCAGACCATAGGCAGCGTACTGGATGTGATCCGCGGTATCGCCGAACAAACTAATCTGTTGGCACTGAACGCTGCCATTGAGGCGGCCAGGGCCGGTGAGCAAGGCAGAGGCTTTGCTGTGGTGGCCGATGAGGTGCGCAGTCTGGCGATGCGAACTCAGGAGTCGACCGAAGAGATTGCCAGCATCATTCAAACCCTGCAGAGCCGTACCCATTCGATTGTGGATATCATGGAGCAGAGTCAGAAGCAGGGCGGTGAGAGTGCCCAACAGGCGGCCAGTGCCGGCACCTTGCTTGCGCAGATCAATGCCGATGTCACCAATATCATGGACATGAGCACTCAGATAGCCGCCGCCATTGAAGAGCAGAGTATGGTGGCCGCCGAGGTGAACAAGAACGTGGTGGTGATCCGCGATATTGCCGAGGAATCGGCTCAGGCGGCAGAAGAGAATGCCACTGCATCCGATGAGGTTCGCCACCGCGCCGATTACCTGCATCAGGCGGTGAGCCAATTCAAAATCTAGTTTTCCAGGCACAGGTGAAAACCGCGGCATGTCCGCGGTTTTGTTTTAGTTGCAGTCGTAGTCTTTAGCGGTTGTGGCTCTTTTTTGCTCTGCTGTGCAGACGGCTTTTTTCGAGGAGTCTGTCAGGGATTGAAGTAAAAGGTTTTTGGTTCACAAAAGGCTTGGAGCTGGCAGGGAATAAAAAATAGGCCCCGAAGGGCCCTCAGCGAGTTAGAGACGGAAGCGGGCCACTTCGGCGCGCATGTTTTCCGCCAGATGGCTTAAGTTGCTGACCGACTCGGTCAACTCGTTGGCTGCCTGGGCCGATTGTTGGGTGATGTCGCTTATTGCTATAATGCTGCGATTGATATCCTCCGCCACACTGCTTTGCTCTTCGGCTGCGGTGGCGATATGAGTATTGAGCTGGGCGATGGAGTCGACTGACACCACTATCTCTTTCAAGGCCTCGCCGGCCATATTGGCCTTGCTGTTGGCCTGCTCGACCTGAGTGATGCCTTGCTCCATGGCTGTCACCGCCTCCTGCACACCTGTCTGCAGGGTGGCTATCATGGACTCAATCTCCTGGGTTGAGCTGTGGGTGCGACTGGCAAGGGTTCTTACCTCATCGGCCACCACGGCAAAACCCCGGCCCTGCTCGCCGGCCCTGGCCGCTTCAATGGCGGCGTTCAGTGCCAGCAGATTGGTCTGCTCGGCAATTCCCTTAATCACATCCAGTACCCTGCCTATGTTTTGGCTTTCATTGGCCAGATGGGTGATCACCTGCGCCGTACCCTGAATTTGCGCTGAGAGTGCCACCATGCTGGCAATCGACTCCTGCACTATTGAATCGCCATTGGCGGCACTGGCATCGGCGCTGTGGGCCGAGTCGGCAGCGGCCGTGGTACTTTGGGCTACTTCGGAGACTGTGGCGGTCATTTCATTCATGGCGGTAGCCGTCTGCTCTGTCTCGGCCTGTTGTCTGTGCATGCGCTCGTTGGTTTGTTGGGTGAAGCTTGAGAGCTCGGTCGCCGAGTCGCTGACCGTATTGGCGGCATTGGCAATGTTGTTGAGTATCCCCCTGAGGTGAGATATCACATCTCTTAAGTTATCGGATATCTGCCCCAGCTCGTCGGCGTTGAAGGTTTTGAACTGCACGGTTAAGTCTGAGTCGCTGCGAATTTTCTTCAGCTGGGTGAGAATATCGCCTATGGGTAACATGACGCTGCGATTGACCCAAACACTGAGCAGCAAGCTGGCGATAATTGCCACACTGACCAGAGAGATAAACAGCACAACGGAAGAGGAGTAAAGGTTCTGAGCCTGATCTCTTTCCTGCCTGGCGACATCCAATTGCAGGGTCACCAACTCGGCAATCTTGCCACTGATGGGGTCTATCACCTGATAGAGAGGAATAATTTCCTGGCTGAGCTGGCCCTGAATATTACCGCTCATGGTGGCCAATTTATTTTGCAGACGTTTTATTTGCTCATCGGCGGGAATAAACAGCCGCTTGGCCTCATTGACCAGTTGTGACTCTCTGGCGGTTAACTGAGTAGCTGTGTAGTCCTGCCATCTCTGTTTGATGCTCTTGTCTGCTTCATCCAGTGCGGTTCTGGCTTGTTCGGCACTGAAATCTCCGGCATTGGCCTTATTGATGGCATCTATGACAAAGACGGCATAATCATCGCCAATGCTTTTGAGATCTTTGAGTGGTACAACCCGGTCGCTGTAGATATTTTCTACCCCTGAGTCGATTTTGTTCATGATATTGATGGCGATACCACAGAGTAGTAGCATCAAGAGAAGAGGCACGGCCATACCGAGCAACATCTTGTGTTTCAGTTGTAACTTCATGCTTGAGAACCTTAGTCCAGAGGGTAATACATCCTTGGATCAGGCTCTGTCATTCCAATTTGTTGAGCCATACAAAAGGTATAGCAAAAAAGTATGAAGCGCGTGAGACGAGAGAGAGGCAAATTTTGGATACAAAAAAACCTCGCATCGCGAGGTTTAAATGATTGGTACAGGTGAGAAGACTTGAACTTCCACGCCCGTGAGGGCACCAGCACCTGAAGCTGGCGTGTCTACCAATTCCACCACACCTGCACTGTTTTCATTTCGACTCTTTATGTGTTAATTGGTACAGGTGAGAAGACTTGAACTTCCACGCCCGTGAGGGCACCAGCACCTGAAGCTGGCGTGTCTACCAATTCCACCACACCTGCACACTTAGAGTCTAACGTACAGCTAACTATTATTGCAAAGTGGTACAGGTGAGAAGACTTGAACTTCCACGCCCGTGAGGGCACCAGCACCTGAAGCTGGCGTGTCTACCAATTCCACCACACCTGCACTGTACAGCCTTGCAATTTCCTCAGTCGCCTGAGCACCTTAAAGTTGAAGGTGGTGCCCGAACCCGGAATCGAACCAGGGACACGCGGATTTTCAATCCGCTGCTCTACCAACTGAGCTATTCGGGCGACGGCGTGCATTAAAAGACTTTTACGGTTTTGAGTCAACTCTTTTCTGAGAAATATTTCAAAATATCGCGTGTTTGAGCAAGTTTTACTCGAAAAGGCGCATATTGCTTAGCTTTTGAGCGAAAGCCGCGCCATTACTGGGCTAGGGGTGAATTAGCCAAATCGAAAACTCGACCTGTAAAGCCGGGATCCTGAGGCTTAAGGGGGCTGGGCTTGGTTTTGCCCTGAAAACAAAACGCCCCACGTTAAAGTGGGGCGTTAAGGGATTAATCCTTGAGGAGGTCATTCCCCGGATAGTTGGCACGCATGACAGTGAGTACGTGCTGTTTTAACTGCTCCTGACCCAGCTCATCGTAGGCGGTGGCCATGATCTCAAGGGCGCGCTCTATCGATGGGGTGCCTGGATAGGTTTCCATTACAGACTGGGCCCTGATGGCGGCTGCGCTCCAGGCATTCATTTTCAGGTAGTATTCGGCCACTTTAACCGAATACAGCGCCAGACGATTCTTCAGGTGCTGCATTCTCTTCTGGGCGTCGGCCGCATACTTGCTGTTGGGATAAGTCTTGATCAGACGCTCGAAGTCCTTGAAGGCATCGAGAGCAAACTGAGGATCCCTGTCGCTTCTGTCTATATTGAGCATGTCATGGAACAGATAGTTGTCGGCCTGCATATTCACCAGTCCACGCATATAGTAGACATAGTCTATATCCGGGTGGGTGGGGTTGAGGCGGATAAATCTGTCGATGTTGGCGACTGCCGACGGGGTATCATCCAACTTATAGTAGGCATAAATCAGATCCAGCTGAACCTGAGTCTTGTGTGGGCCAAAGGGGAAGCGGGAATCCAATGCCTCCAGTGAACGCACAGCCTTGGTATAGTTACCCAGCTCCATAGAGGTGCGGGCCTGGGAGTAGAGAACGTCCGGAGACAGCTTGCTGGTAATTAAGTCGTCTTCCGGTTTGCTGCTACAGGCCACAATGGCCAGCGAAAAAAAGGCTATGGCAGCGCCTTTGGCAATATTATGCATACTTGAATTCGATTCTTGAGTAAGTTGTAGTTAAGAATTTTTCCATTTCACGATAAAATGGCCGATTCCGAGTGTACCAGAAAGTACACAGTTTTTGACCCCATTAACTGGGGACGGTTCCTATGACGCAAGAGATTAATCTAAAAAGCGAGATATCAGCAACCCAAACCGGTCTGAGATTGGATCAGGCTTTGGCCGAGTTGTTTCCCGATTACTCCCGTACCAGGATCAAGGAATGGATCCTCGATGGCAAAGTGTCCGTTGATGGTACTGTGGTAAACAAGCCCAGAGAGAAGGTGTTGGAATCTCAAGAGATAGAGGTTCAAGCCACTCTGGAAGAAGAGGTGCACGCCGAGGCTCAGGCTATCGATCTGAATATCGTCTATGAAGATGACCATATATTGGTGATCAACAAGCAGGCGGGTTTAGTGGTGCATCCCGGTGCCGGTAACAGTGATGGCACTTTGATGAACGCCCTGCTGCATCATTGCCCCGAGATAGAACATGTGCCCAGAGCCGGTATTGTCCATCGTCTCGATAAGGACACCACAGGCCTGATGGTGGTAGCCAAGACAGTTGAGGCCCAGACTCATCTGGTGGCGGCGCTGCAGGCGCGCGACATTACCCGTGAGTATGAAGCCATAGTGCTGGGCACCATGACAGCCGGCGGTACAGTGGATGAGCCTATCGGGCGTCACCCCACCAAGCGTACTCATATGGCGGTGCACCACAGCGGTAAGCCGGCGGTGACTCACTATCGTGTGGCGGAAAAATTCCGTGCCCACACCCGCTTGCGCTTGAGGCTGGAAAGTGGCCGGACTCACCAGATCCGGGTGCATATGGCTTATATAGGTCATGTATTGGTGGGCGATCCCGTCTATGGTGGTCGTCCAAAACCCCCCAAGGCCGCCAGTGAAGCCTTCTTCGAAGTGCTGAAAAACTTCAAGCGCCAGGCGCTGCATGCGGTGCGACTGGAGTTGGTGCACCCCATCACCTGTGAGCTGATGAGCTGGCAGGCACCTATCCCCGAGGATATGGTCGAGCTGACCAAGGCGCTGCGTAAAGACACCGAAGAGCATCCGCCGGAGTATCTGTAACATGTATGGCTGCCACTGGCCGCTGCCGGCCAATGTCAGAATCGCCATGACCCAGCGTCATGGCGGTGTCAGCCAGCCGCCGTTTGACAGCCTGAATCTGGGGCTGCATGTAGGTGATGATCCCGCATCTGTGCAGGCCAACCGTGCTTTATTGGCAAAGCGGCTGGCTCTGCCCTGCGAGCCGGCATGGCTGGAGCAGGTACATGGCACAGAGGTGGTCGACCTGGCGCGTGACTCCCTAAGGATTGCCGATGGCAGCTATAGCGACAGCAAGGCGCATGTGGCCGTGGTGATGACCGCCGACTGCCTGCCCGTACTTCTGTGTGACAGTGCAGGCACCCAGGTGGCGGCGCTGCACGCCGGCTGGCGCGGTCTGTGTGATGGCGTTATTGAAGCGGGAATAGCCCGTTTTCGTCCCGGCTCTGAGCTTATCGCCTGCCTCGGACCGGCCATAGGCAAAACTGCCTTCGAAGTCGGCGGTGAAGTGCGCGCCGCTTTTTGCGATAAAGACCCCAGGGCCGACGACTGCTTTGTGGCCAAGGGGGACAAGTTTCTCGGCGATCTGCAGGGGCTTGCCAGGCTCAGATTGCAGCAGGCGGGTGTTCGGCAGGTATATGCCTTGGATGTCTGCACCTATAACAACAAAGACTATTTTTCCTACCGCCGAGACGGTCGTACCGGCCGTATGGCCTCGCTTATTTGGCTCACTGATTGAGTGGTTATTTCATTCGTCTGACTTGAAATTAGTTAAAGCATCCCCATCTTTAAGCTAACAAAGTAATACCTTATTTTGAGAGTTTCAGGAGGCTGTATGCGACTCGATCGTATGACCAATAAATTTCAGCTTGCTATCTCGGATGCCCAATCTCTGGCTCTTGGCCGTGACCATCAGTTCATAGAACCTGTCCATTTGATGATGGCTTTGTTGAATCAGGATGGCGGTTCAATTCATCCGCTGTTGACCCAAGCCGGTATCCAGGTCAGCACTCTGCGTTCACTGGTAAGTCAGGAACTGGAGCGCTTGCCACAGGTGGAAGGCACAGGCGGTGATGTTCAGTTATCCCAGGCGCTGATACGTTTGCTGAATCTGTGCGACAAGCTGGCACAGAAGCGTAAAGACAAATATATCTCCAGTGAGCTGTTTATTCTGGCTGCACTGGAAGGTAACGACACCCTGGCACAGTGCCTCAAGCAGGCCGGTGCCACCAAAGAGCTGATGGAGAAAACCATCGAAGCCGTACGTGGCGGCCAGAAGGTGGACGATCCCAATGCTGAGGATCAGCGCCAGGCGTTGAAGAAATACACCATAGATCTGACCGAGCGTGCCGAGCAGGGCAAGCTGGATCCTGTTATTGGCCGTGACGACGAAATTCGCCGCACAGTGCAGGTATTGCAGCGTCGCAGCAAGAACAACCCTGTGCTTATCGGTGAGCCCGGTGTGGGTAAGACCGCCATTGTTGAAGGGCTGGCGCAGCGTATCGTCAACGGCGAGGTGCCCGAAGGCATCAAGAACAAACGGGTATTGTCGCTGGATCTCGGTGCTTTGGTGGCCGGTGCCAAATACCGTGGTGAGTTTGAAGAAAGACTCAAGGCTGTGCTCAACGAGCTGGCTCAGGAAGAGGGCCAGGTGATCCTCTTTATTGACGAGCTGCATACTATGGTGGGCGCGGGTAAATCCGATGGCGCCATGGATGCGGGTAATATGCTCAAGCCGGCACTGGCCCGCGGTGAGCTGCACTGTGTCGGTGCCACTACTCTGGATGAATATCGTCAGTATATTGAGAAGGATGCGGCGCTGGAGCGGCGCTTCCAGAAAGTTCTGGTGGATGAGCCCAGTGTCGAGGATACCATCGCTATTCTGCGTGGTCTGAAAGAGCGCTACGAGCTGCATCACCATGTGGAGATCACCGACCCGGCGATTGTGGCGGCGGCGACCATGTCCCACCGTTATGTGTCAGATCGTAAACTGCCGGACAAGGCCATCGACCTTATCGACGAAGCCGCTTCCAGCATCCGAATGCAGATAGATTCCAAGCCGGAGCCGCTGGATCGCCTCGAGCGCCGTATCATTCAGCTCAAGCTGGAAGAGCAGGCGTTGGCGAAGGAAAACGATGAGGCCAGTCGCAAGCGTCTCGAACACCTGCGCAGCGAGCTGGTGGAAGTCGAGCAGAAGGCGGCCGAACTCAACGAGATTTGGCACACAGAAAAAGCCGCACTGGCGGGCACTCAGCATATCAAGGCGGATCTGGAGCAAGCCAGACTGGATCTCGATGTGGCACGCCGCGCCGGTGATTTGACCCGGATGTCCGAGCTGCAATACGGCCGCATCCCAGAGCTGGAGAAACAGCTGGATCTGGCGTCTCAGGCCGAGATGCAGGATATGACTTTGCTGCGTAACAAGGTCACGGATGTTGAAATTGCCGAGGTACTTTCCAAGGCGACCGGGATCCCGGTTTCCAAGATGCTCGAAGGCGAGCGGGAAAAACTGCTGCATATGGAAGAGGCGCTACATGAGCGGGTGATAGGCCAGGATGAGGCGGTCGATGCCGTGGCCAACGCCATTCGTCGTAGCCGCGCTGGTCTGGCCGATCCTAACCGGCCCATAGGCTCCTTCCTGTTCCTCGGCCCCACCGGGGTAGGTAAGACCGAGCTGTGTAAGTCGCTGGCCAAGTTCCTGTTTGACACAGAGAGCGCCATGGTGCGGATAGATATGTCCGAGTTTATGGAGAAACACTCAGTCTCCAGGTTGGTCGGGGCGCCTCCGGGCTATGTGGGTTATGAGGAAGGGGGTTACCTCACCGAAGCGGTGCGCCGTCGTCCCTACTCGGTGATCCTGCTCGATGAGGTGGAAAAGGCGCACCCGGATGTGTTCAACATACTGCTGCAGGTACTGGATGATGGCCGCCTGACCGATGGTCAGGGTCGTACGGTTGACTTCCGTAACGCCGTGGTGATTATGACCTCGAACCTGGGTTCCGACATTATCCAGGAGCAGTTCAGTCACCAAAGTTACGATGAGATGAAGGCTCAGGTGATGAATGTGGTGCAGCACCACTTCCGCCCCGAGTTCCTCAACCGGATCGACGAAACCGTGGTGTTCCACCCGTTGGAGAGCGAGCACATCAAGAGTATTGCCGCGATTCAGGTCGAGTCGCTGCGCCAACGTCTGGCAGAAAAAGAGTTCGAGCTGGAGATCACAGATGCCGCGCTGAGCTTTATCGCCAGAGCCGGGTTCGACCCTGTGTATGGTGCAAGGCCGCTGAAGCGGGCACTGCAGCAAGAGGTGGAAAACCCACTGGCGCAAAAGCTGCTTAGAGGCGAGTTACTGCCAGGGCAGCCGATCAAGGTGGACTATCGCGACGACAACTTGGTGTTTGAGCAGTAATCACACCATAAACAACACAGCAAAAAACAAAAAGGAGCGCTTTGAGCGCTCCTTTTTTTGCTTGAGTTAAACAACAAATTCAACTGATGGGTTTTAATCCGTCGTCTTAAGCCTATCAGTGACTGCGGGCTACGGCGATTTTGGCCAGGCTTATCAGCGCCTGCTTGTAGTCGGACTCAGGCAGCACCGAAAGGGCTTCTATGGCCTTGTCAGACTCTTCATAGGCCCTTTGTTGGGTATATTCCAATGCGCCGCAGGTGTTGAGCGCATCTATTATCGCCTCGATATGCTCGGTGCCGTCACCTTGTTCAATCGCCTGGCGGATCATCTGCCGCTGTGGCTCTGTCCCGTGGGCGATGGCGTAGATGAGTGGCAGTGTGGGTTTACCTTCGGCGAGGTCATCACCTATGTTCTTGCCCAGCTCTTCGGCGTCGGCAGTGTAGTCCAGCAGGTCATCGGTTAACTGGAATGCGGTGCCCAGGTATTTGCCATAGTCGGCCAGCGCCGTTTCCATTTCGCTGTCGCAGCCGGCCAGCACACCGGCAAGACGGGTTGCTGCTTCAAACAACTTGGCAGTCTTGCAGTAAATAACCCGCATATAGCTGGCTTCTGTGGTATCTGGATCGTTGCAGTTCATTAACTGCAGCACTTCACCCTCGGCCAGTACGTTAGTAGTGTTGGCCAGCACCTGCAGTACCTTCATCGACTCCAGCTCTGTCATCATCTGGAAAGAGCGGGTATAAAGGAAGTCGCCGACCAGCACGCTGGCACTGTTGCCAAACAGGGCGTTGGCGGTTTCCCGTCCACGGCGCAGAGTAGATTCATCCACCACATCGTCGTGAAGCAGAGAAGCCGTATGAATAAACTCTATAATAGCAGCCAGCTTCAGGTGTGCTTCACCGCTATAGTCGAGTGATCTGGCCGCCAGAATCGACAGTAACGGCCGCATACGCTTGCCGCCACCGTTGATGATGTAGAACCCCAATTGATTGATCAGGGCAACATCAGATTCGAGTTGTTTGTAGATCAGTTGATTGACGGCTTGCATGTCGGCGTCAGCCAGCTGACGGATAGCAGTTAAATCCATAGTAGACTCTAGGTATGAAGGAACGCCGAATCGGCAGCTCCCGATAAGCTTAAATATTTTAATAGACCGAAGTTTACCTAAAATTAATGAACAAGACAGTAGCAGAGAGATCAATGTGCGAGTTAATCCGGTCTTTTTTTCTTCTTCGTCAATTAGGGCTTGCCAGTAAAGGATTCTTCGCGTAAACTCCGCGCCCATTGTCATTAAAGTTTTTGTAGCACCCAGCCTCATAGAGATGAGCCGGCGTGTTAAGAATTTCGGAGTAAAATAGCTATGTACGCTGTTTTTCAAAGTGGTGGTAAGCAACACCGTGTTGCTGAAGGCCATACTGTTCGTTTGGAAAAAATTGAAGTTGCCACTGGTGAGACTATCGAGTTCGATCAAGTTCTGCTGATCGCTGATGGTGAAAACGTCCAAGTGGGTACCCCTCTGGTAGCAGGCGGTAAAGTTGTGGCTACTGTTGTTAGCCATGGCCGTGGTGAAAAGGTAACTATCCAAAAGTTCAACCGTCGTAAGCACCACGAGAAGAAAATGGGCCACCGTCAGTGGTTCACTGAAGTTAAAATCACTGCTATCAACGCTTAATAGGAGTCTGACTCATGGCACACAAAAAAGCTGGCGGTTCTACTCGTAACGGCCGCGATTCAGAAAGCAAACGTCTTGGTGTAAAGCGCTTCGGCGGCGAATCAGTTCTGGCTGGTAACATCATTGTTCGTCAACGTGGTACTAAATTCCACGCAGGTGTTAACGTAGGTATCGGTCGTGACCATACTCTGTTTGCCCTGACTGACGGCAAAGTTAAGTTTGAAGTTAAAGGTCCTAACAACCGTAAGTTCGTTAGCATCGAAGACTAATCTTCAAACCAGAATTGCTTGAGCCCCGCCATTGGTGGGGCTTTTGTTTTGGGCGAAAGCCATAGTTTCTGTTTTTTGGCGCCTTGCAGGGTTAGGCAGTATAATTGCCCCATTCCGTGGTGCCAGGAGTATGTATGAAGTTTGTCGATGAGGCAGTGATCAGAGTTGAAGCTGGAGATGGTGGCAGTGGCTGCGTCAGCTTCAGACGTGAAAAGTACGTGCCGGATGGTGGTCCAGACGGTGGCGATGGTGGCGACGGTGGCAGTGTTTATCTGCAAGCCGACGAAAACCTCAACACCCTGATTGACTATCGTTTTGAGCGTTTCCATATGGCCGAGCGCGGTGAAAACGGCCGCGGCCGTGACTGTACCGGTAAAGGCGGCCAGGACTTGGTACTCAAGGTACCTGTGGGTACCCGGGCGGTTGATGAAGAAACCGACGAAGTACTCGGTGACCTGACCAAGCATGGTCAGAAGCTGTTGGTGGCCAAAGGTGGTTTCCACGGTCTTGGCAATACCCGCTTCAAGAGCAGTGTTAACCGTGCCCCCAGACAAAAAACGCTGGGCACCCCCGGTGAAGTGCGTAGCTTGCGTCTTGAGCTGATGCTGTTGGCCGATGTGGGCCTGCTTGGTATGCCAAATGCAGGTAAATCGACCTTTATTCGGGCGGTTTCCCGCGCGACACCAAAAGTGGCCGATTATCCCTTTACCACCTTGGTTCCTAACCTGGGGGTAGTAAACCCACGTCCAGGGCAGAGCTTTGTAGTGGCAGATATCCCAGGGTTGATCGAAGGTGCCGCCGAAGGTGCCGGTCTGGGTATTCGCTTCCTCAAGCACCTTGAGCGTTGCCGTGTATTGCTGCATATCCTGGATATCGAGCCTATCGATGGTACCAGCCCGGCCGAAGCGGCCAAGGCGATTGTCACTGAGCTTGAAAAATACTCGCCCAAGCTGGCTTCCAAGCCACGTTGGCTGGTGTTCAACAAGACAGATCTGCTGCTGGAAGAAGAGCTGCAGGAAAGAGTCGACAGCATAGTCAAGGAGATGGGCTGGGAAGGGGATGTTTATACCATTTCGGCTTATACCCGTGAAGGCACCAAGGAACTGGCAGAAAAGCTCTATGACTTTATCAGCAGTCTGCCGGCGGAAGAGCAACAGCAAGATCCTGACGCCGATGTTGAGTTCAAATGGGACAACTACCATCAGGATAGCCTGGAAGATCTCAACGAAGACTATGATGATGAGTTCGACGATGACTTCGACGACGATGATTATGATGTTGAGGTTATTTACCAAAGATAATATCTGAGCGAGCCTGAACACCTGTGTACGCTGATACCCAAAACGATATCACCCGGCAGGTCGTCCGGGTTGCTCAGCTATTGCTGGCCTACGGCGCTGAATCTGAACTGGTTGAAGAGATCAGTCAGCGTCTTGGCCGGGCACTTGGCTTGGCCAGTGTCGAGCTATCCATCTCCTCCAATTCGCTGGTGCTCACCAGCTTGGTTTCCGGTCGTTGTATTACCACTACCCGGCGCATTCGTGAGCACGGCATTAATATGACAGTGGTGTGCGAGTTGCAACGCATTTGCCTGCTGGCCGAAAAAGGCCTCTATGGCCCCAATGAAGTCCGCAAACGCCTCGCCAGACTGCAACCCAAAACCTACCCCAAGTGGCTGCTTATCCCCATGATAGGCCTCTCCTGCGGCAGTTTTTGTCACCTGTTCGGTGGCGACCTGGCCGCATGCCTTTTCACCTTCTTTGCTTCTGTCATCGGCATGTTTGTGCGCCTGGCCATGGCGCAACGTCACTTCAATGTGTTGGTGAATTTTGCCGTGACCGCCTTTGTCACCAGCTTGGCAGCCCAGTTGGGGTATCTCTATCCTGTGACCCAAACCCCAGAGCTGGCGATGGCGGCCTCTGTGCTGATGCTTGTTCCCGGCTTTCCGATGATCAACTCGATATCGGATATGGTTAAAGGCCATATGAATGTGGGGATCTCCCGCTGGGGGCAGGCGACATTGATGACAGTTTCCTCAGTGATAGGCATTACCATTGCCATGCAGCTTGGGGGGATTTTCCTGTGATGGACACTCTGTTGTTACTGCTGAATGATGCCTTTTTCTCGGCTATTCCCGCTATGGGCTTTGCCATGCTATTCAATGTTCCCAGGCGTTATCTGCTTTACTGTGCTCTGGCCGGGGCCATAGGCCACAGCTCACGGACCTTGATGTTGCAGTTTGGCTTGCCGATAGAGTGGGCCACCTTTGCCGCTGCCGGCATCATAGGCATGGTGACTATTGCCTTTGCCAAGCGTCATCTGGCACCGCCGCTGCTGTATGCCGTGGCGGCGATTATCCCTATGATCCCGGGTTCCTATGCCTACAACACTGTGATTGCCCTGGTGCAATTGACCGCCCAGTCACAGCTCAGTACCGAGCTGTGGGAACAGGTGGTCACCAATGGCCTGAAAACCGTGTTTATTCTCGGGGCTTTGTCTGTCGGTCTGGCCATGCCCAGTCTGTTGTATTTCCGTACCCGCCCGGTGATTTAATCCAATAATAACAAGGAGCGTATATGCGCATCGCCATGATTGCCGCCATGGCCCATGACAGAGTCATAGGTAAAGATAACCAAATGCCCTGGCATCTGCCGGAAGACCTGCGTCATTTTAAGCAGATGACTCTGGGAAAGCCGGTGGTGATGGGACGTAAGACTTTCGAATCCATAGGTCGTCCTCTGCCCGGGCGCCACAACATAGTGATCAGCCGCCAGAGCGACTATGCCCCGGAAGGTGTTACCCGGGTTTCTTCCTTCAAAGAGGCTGTGGAAGCGGCCGGAAACTGCGAAGAACTGGTGGTGATAGGCGGCGGCCAGCTCTACCGGGAAATTCTGCCTCAAGCCGATACGCTGTATCTGACAGAGATAGACTTGCAAGTGGAAGGGGACACTCGCTTTCCCGAATGGGACGATGGCAGTTGGCAGCAAATTTACGAGGAAAGTGGCCATAGTGTAAAAGGGTTGGATTTTCGCTTTATCAATATGGTGAGAAAATGTTAAATTGTGACGGACTTTTGAACCCTGAAACGTGAGTGGCGCCAGCCACGAGCCGATCCTTATGCCAAGAGTCCTCAGCAGATGCGTTTGCTGAGGACTCTTGGCATTAATAACAATTACAAAAAGGAGTGTCAGATGCGTCTGTTGCCCGTGGCCATTGCTGCGCTGATTGCTGTATCCTCAGTGTCAGTCCCCTCAACTGCTAAAGCCGAAGATCTACTGGCTGCCAGTATCTGTGATTACGTCAAATCCAACGACAAAAACCGCCTGCGCAAGAAGCTGAAAGAGAACCGGATGAAGTTGCGTAACATCTATTCTGGGATCTCCTGTGACGGCGAAAGCCTGCTGCGCACCGCCTATCACAGCAACGCCGAAGATACCGGCGAGTTTATTGCCAAGCGCTTGTCAAAGACCGAACTGGAAGTGGCGGAAGCCGATGGAAAGAGCATAGTCGACTGGGCCGAAGCCAATGGTTTTGGTGCCAGTATTATCACCCAAGCCATCAAAGAGCGTCTCGGTAGCTGAGGCTAGTATCTTTCTTCGCTCGATATAAAAGCCGGGTTTAATCCCGGCTTTTGCTATCTAACGCTATAAAACTCGGGTTTTGGAAACCCATTGCTTTCTTGCTCCGAACAGCAGGTGTGCGAGAACCGTTGTTGAACGCCCTGAAGTCGTGGTGTAAATGCCTCCATGCACAATGGTCAGCTTTCCATCCTTGGTTCGCGCTCGAAAACATGTTGCTGCGCAACTCTCGCCGAGTCACAGGATCGCCTGTGCGGAAGGCAGTTCCCGGACGTCCTGTCCTTCACTGCATTCAGGCTTCCTGCCTATCCGCACCGCAGGTGATGGGCTACACCATGGCCGGAAGTTCGGCCAGTACTAACTTAGGAACTTTTAGCTGAACGCTATGATAGCCGCTGTACCAGCGGCCTAAAGTCGTGGAGCTTCGCCCCACACCCGACCAAGAAGGGATCAACAGCAATCCCCTCTTGGATCTCCCTTGCCGCCCCACACGGTGTCGAAAGCCCCTCGGCCTAATGGCGCAAATAACTAGCGCTTCAGACGCTCATCCCTGATTCGACTGTCGCTGCTTCGGCATCCATACCTCAGCCACGTTATTTGCGCCAACGGCTTTCGGCGACACCGAGGGGGACTGGTGCAATTCTGTGAGAACTAACTTGTTTGAAGCTACCTATATGCCCACAGAAATACGCCCATATTCCAGGCATAGGCGGAACTGTGACCTTCCGAGCCAGGGATGGCGAGGCAGAGCTTACAAGGAGGTACTCGCAGCGAGTTACAGGATCGCCTGTGCGAAAAGCGCACCGCAGGTGATTGGCTGCTGCTTAACCACGTTATTTGCGCCAACGGCTGTCGGCGACACCGAGGGGGAAATTGGTGCGACCCTGTTAGCCCTGAGTAGCTTGAAACATCTGAAGAGTTTGCAGACATACACCCATTTTCCAGGCGCAGGTGGAACTGTGACCTTCCGAGCCAGGGATGGCGAGGCAGAGCTTACTGGGACGTACTCGCAGCGTGTCACAGGATCGCCTGTGCGAAAGGCGCACCGCAGGTGATGGGCAGCTGCTTAGCCAGAAGCTAAGACCTAGTTTATTGATGAGTTTTGGCTTAAAACCATGATAGCCGCTGTGCCTGCGGCCTAAAGTCGTGGAGCTTCGCCCCACACCCGACCAAGAGAGGATCTGCAGCAATCCCCTCTTGGATCTCCCTTGCCGCCCCCACACGGTGTCGAAAGCCCCTCGGCCTAATGGCGCAAATAACTACCGCTTCAGACGCTCATCCCTGATTCGACTGGCGCTGCTTCGGCATCCATGCCTCAGCCACGTTATTTGCGCCAACGGCTTTCGGCGACACCGAGGGGGGAATTAGTGCAATTCTGTTAGCCCTGAGTAGCTTGAACCATTTGAAAGATCTGCAGGCATACACCTCATTTTCAGGCACAGGCGAAACTGTGACCGTCGAAAACAGGGACGTTTTCGTCGAGGCTACATGGACGTATTCACGCCGTGTCACAGGATCGCCTGTGCGAAAGGCGCACCGCAGGTGATTAGCTACACCGTGGCCGGAAGCTCGGCCAGTACTAGGTGGGACTATGACTGTCAAAAACAGAGAATAATGCAAACACCCAGTCAATTCTGTTGCAAAAACAACCTAAATCAGGGTTTTGTTGCCTTTGTCAAAACTTGACCTTTGGCTAATTGTTTTAACATTCAATGCTGGCTATTGTATAACCAATTCAAACGCTTAGTTTTAGCACTTCCTTAAGCTTAAGGCCGAAAGCAGTAGCATTTTTCCGTTTTCAGCGGAATACAGGGACGAACAGAGTTTGGACCCGTGCGGTAGCCATAGCTTTACTTAACGTTTTTTGTCGGGCCTGAGTTGTAGGGCCCTTGGTTTTAAGGCCCTTAGCTGCAGGGCTTGGCGCGCTCATGACAAGCACCTCAGAGCTGGTTTTTATACAGTATTATTGACGTTCCGGGCAAAATGCCGGAAATTTGCAGCTAAGTTTGCGCGTTATTTCTGTAACATTTTAGAAAATAGTATTAAATTCATAAGCTTAAAAAATACAGTTGGTAGATAATAGGTTTGGAAACCGCGCATGCGCATTTACACTCCTCCGAGGACTAAAACGCGCATGCGTACTATATAGCTGTTAGGGCATATGGAGCACCAATGAAAAACTTGATGGAAATATTAATCGAGTTGGAGGAGCATCTTTTCCAGCCTGATGTACGAAGTTCTTCGAGTGAGCTCGTTCAGCTAATCTCTGATGACTTTATTGAAATTGGTGCTTCAGGTTTGCGATTTGGGAAGGCAAATGTATTGGCGCGTTTACCAACTGAGGTTGCGCCTGAAATAACCGCAAGTAATTATGAGTTACGAATGTTTGGCCTGGACTGTGCTCAGTTGTTATACAAAGCGAAGATGTCAAAAATTGATCATCCATCGCCAACTTATTCACATAGGTGTTCAATCTGGCGTCGGAGTACGATCGGTCAGTGGCAAATGATTTATCATCAAGGGACAACATGCGCTCCGTTCTAGCTTGTTGCCCTAACAATCGCCACCAAAACGCCACTGCGTGGCTCGACTCGCAACAAGTTGCTCGCATTTGTGGCGGGCGTTGATATGATTCCCTTTGTCAAATAGGTCAGAGTGTCCTTACCGGAGACCCAAAAATCTCCGGTAAGGACACTCTGACAGTCGGACTTTGGCGAGTAAGTGTCGGCGGTTGACCTTGCACTCTTTTTAATAGAGCCGAGCGAGTTTGGTTATTCGCATTACTTGTGTTCGCCGCAGGGACCAGCCTCATAGATAGCACAGATTTTACTGGTCTTGGCTGTTTGATTTTTAATGAGTTTATCGAATGAACGCAGGTTGGTTGGTTGGGATTGTGCCATGGTAATGCACAGTCTCAGCAGACTTATCAGAAACCCAGGCCACGTCAGTGGTCTCCTTGTATACGTCCAACCCGATAAAAAGTGTGTTAGCTTTAGACATGTCGGCCTCCTGTGATTGTTTGCCTATTGGATCAACAAGCAGTGTGGCTCTGGTTTAACTAATCCACGAGAAAACACGGAGGCCGACACCAGCACAGGGAATCATTATGTCTATGCACAAAGGGAAAACCAGTGTTCTGGAAGAATCGCAGGTATGTAGATAAGGATATTGGTGAACTAAGCTACATTTCTGGTATGTGGCATGGTGAATCAAGCGTGCCCGCCGGCAACGTTCTGATAGATGTAGAAGGGGAGAAGGATGGACCCAACGTCCATGCGCTTACTCAGGCCAAGAGCATTTTGGCTGAATTAGATCGAATAAAGATCGAGGCTACAGCATACATCGAAAGCGAAGATATCGATGGCTTCATGAGAGGCAATGGAAGCCTGGTGTTTGATGGCTTCACTAGTTATATCAAAGACAGCCGGTTTGATCTTGGGTTCGGTCTCTCTGGTTGGGACGATGCAATAATTGTAGTTCAGTTCCAGGAGGGGCGCCCCTGTGGTTTACAGCTTGGCGACTAGGCATAACAAGGCAGAGCACGCGACAAGTGCGTGTCCACAGCGTTAGTGCTCAAAATGGAGTTCTCCTTGCCAATATACATCAAGCGTGAATCTGACAACGTGAAAATAGCCAAGTTGGCAGCAGATGACTGGGAGCTACCCTTACAAATACGTTGCCTAGAGGAATGGCTGGTAGCACAAGAAGAGAGTTTGCCTAAGGCAGACTACATTGCGGATATCGGTTTCAGTATGCGCCCAAATGCACTTGGTGGCGGTGCAATTTTAAGTGTTCGCGCCATGTCCATCATGGTAAAGCTTGGCTTAAAGCTTTATCTATCCGAATACCCGGATGACTAGATTTACGGGTACTAACAAACGACTATGGCGTCAATCCTTTATTTTGGGCGATGTTTTGGTCCCACATGATGCCATCTCGAAGCATAGAGTTTAGGATGACCACCATCTTGCGAACGCAAGCAATAATCGCCACTTTCTTTGGTTTTCCAGCTTCGAGTAATCGAGCGTAAGTGTCCTTGAAAACAGGGTTACATTGCATGGCTGACATCATGGCCATGTACAAAACGGTTCTCACCTGTGCGCGGCCTCCTTGGATGACTCGTTTCCCTTTGTAGCGTCCGCTTTCACGTGTAATAGGGGCGACGAGAAAAAAGGACAGAAAAAATGGACACCCTGCGTTAATGGCGCGGTAGTTAGCCTCCGACTATGCTTTGTTTAAGCATTTAACAAGGAGGTTATTATGCCGCGCCCTCGCCGAACTCAAATCAGCCTTGAAGATACGCCTTACTACCATTGTTGCAGCCGCGTGGTACGGCGAGCCTTTCTGTGTGGTGATGATGCCTACTCGGGCAAGAATTATGACCACCGCCGTGGTTGGGTGGAATCGTTATTGTTTGAACTGGAAGCTGTTTTTGCCATTGATGTGGCGGCATTTGCCATCATGAGTAATCATCTGCATCTGGTGTTGCATATCGATATAGAGACAGCAAACCGATGGACAGATAGAGAAGTGCTTGAGCAATGGCATAAGTTGTTCAAAGGTGACGAGTTAACCCGCAAATTCGCCCAGGGTGAGCTGATTGAAGCGTATGAAGTCCCTAGGCTGAAGCATACTATCGCGATTTATCGCAGTAGGTTATGTGACATCAGCTGGTTCATGCGTTGTCTTAACGAACCCATAGCGCGTCAAGCCAATCAGGAGGATAACTGTACCGGCCGATTCTATTCGCCGCCATCCCTGGCGCTCTCCCTGCGGGCCAGCTAAAGCTGTTCAAATTTATTCCGGATAAATTTGTGGGAAGGAAGATTTAAGTCGCAAGCCTTACTCGATGAAGCCGCGGTGTTAACCTGTATGGCGTACGTTGACCTCAATCCCATCAGAGCCAAGATGGCCGATACGCCTGAGCAGTCGGCACATACCAGCATTCGACTACGTATTCAGGCAGCATTGAAATGCGAACAACCCGCCAAGCTACTGCCCTTTATTGGCAATGAATGCGATAACCAGCGCAGTGGTATTGCGTTTGGGCTCAAGGATTATCTTGAATTGGTGGATGATACCGGGCGCTGTATTCGCGATGATAAACATGGCGCGATAGGTGAAAAGAGTGCCAAGCTGCTGACGCGGTTGAATATCCCTCATGAGAACTGGCTCAAGCTTACCACTGAGTTTGGAAGACTATTTCGTGGGCCGGTAGGCACCTTGCAAGAGCTCAGCTGTTACTGCGAACACTTGGAGAAGCGACGACGACATTTTGCAACCAACTGTCAGTACTTTCAAACGGCCTGAACCCCACGCTATTTATCTCAACCGCAGTCATTGAAACCCCCTGAACCATGGGTGGGGCTAGCACGGCTCAAATCTCGCATTTTTGCGTGAAATAGGTTCGATTTCATCAAGCCTCTGCATCTCACGGATATCTTTCGACCTTAGTGTGCTCAAATCCCCTAACGGTGCTTGAACATAGACAGAAAGAAGATTAGGTTATTGTTTTATAATGGGTGGCTTGATTTTTAGACTAAACTCTATTATATCCAGCGAATACAAACAGATAGCGATGCGCGTTTACACTCCTCCTAGGACTAAAACGCGCATGCGCACTATACAGCTGTTATAAGGCAAGCTTAAGTGACTGAGTTCATCTTTATATCCCTATTTTCAGTAGTCTTCTATCTATGGTTCAGGGCGTGCCTGAAGTTACATGAACTGACTCAAAAAGCTCACGGAGGAAATAGGAAGTTTGTGCGAGAAATAGGCGATCAACTAAGTTACTTCGAGCAGTACTTTGGGATGTTGTTTGGGAAGCCTGAGAATTACTCGTTGTATCGAACAGAGCTTGTTCCGCTAATCACTGGTACAAAAATGGCTTTTAAGCAGGCACTATGGGGAATACTTTTTTTCATTTTGTACTTGGTATTCAACTTTGCCTTATAACAAGTTAAATCATCGGAAAACCACCAGCAGGCCAAAAGCGGCCTAAGCGCGTGTGTTTTTCGCTGTTTAAAGCGTTATGTTTAAAATCCATCGAAGGAACTCTAATTAATGCAGAAATTAATCGCGATTATTGTACTTGTTGGTTTCCTGAGCGGGTGTAACTTTGAAGTGCCGGGGGCTGATGAAAAGTTTGGAACACAAAACTTCGTTTCCGCGGTGTCAATAATTGAGCTTCATAAACTTAGAAATGGTGTATACCCCAAAAGCCTTAGAGATTTAGAGTTCTTGGGCGATTGGGATGGAATATGGCTTTCAGCCGTTCGATACGAACAGAATGGTGACGGATACAATCTCTATTTAGAGCGTGGCTGGGTTGGCAAACCTAGCCTAGAGTTTCCTGTCAAATTCAAACAGGGTCTTGGTATTAAAGAAAGTAACGTTACATGGTCTGCAACCAAATAAGCATAACAAAGCAAAGGTAGCATTGCCCTGAGGGTTGAGCGCACCGCTGTTTTTGCCTTTATGTGAACTCACTAAGGAAGGTTTTATGAACTACAAAAATTTACTTTTCACCATCTGTTTTTTGTCTACTGGAACACTCGCTGCCAGTAACTATGCCTCTGTAGAATTAACCTATTTGGAACCAACAAAAACGGAAAGCACTTGGCTTCGAGACAAGGAATTCATGCCTCGCTATCCCGTTGAGTTAGCAATGAAAGGTGTAGCTGGTTGCGGAGTATTTAAGGTCACAGTCGATAAAAACGGTTCAACCGAGAGTATCACTCTCATAAGCTCTGTGCCTAAAAAGACCATTTCAAAGCCAGCAACTGACGTAATTAAAGACTGGCATTGGAAGCTAGCAGAGGACAAAACGCCAGTAAGTGAAGAAAAGCTGTTAAGGTTAGATTTTTGTATGGGTGGTAGTTCAGAAGCAGAGTCACGCTCAAAATGTAAGCAACAGGCAACTATGGTATGTGAATAGCGTTCACAGAATAAATCAAGTTAGCGGGACAATTAAATTGTATTAGTTCAGACCAGAGCTGACACTTCGTTCCGTATTTTAGCCTGCCCCCTCGCTTGCAGTGTTCATCCTGTTCTTCACTGCATTATCCCCGCTGCAGGCAATGAAACATCCGTCACCGGAAGCCCAATCAATGTTATTTGGCTATTTTGAGCTGAAAGCTATGTCGGCCGTCGTCCCCACGACAAAACCTTTGGGGAAGACGGCCGATGGTTTTAAGATTAGACTTTGAACTCGCCAACCGAAGCCTGCAACTCTTCGGCGAGTTGCGCTACCTGGTGGCTGGATTGGGCGGTCTGATCTGCGCCTGAGGCGGTTTCTTCCGATATCAGCGCAATATGTTCCAGTTTCTCTGAAACCTGCTGGCTGACCAGGTTCTGTTCCTGAGCGGCGTTGGCGATTTGGGTTCCGGCATCGAAAGCCTGATGAACAGATTCGCTGATGGCTTCCAGAGCCTGATTGGCTTGCTCTGTCTTGGCGACGCAGGAGTTGGCCTGGGCGCGGCCTTGTTCCATGACAGCGACCGCCTCTTGGGTGCCTGTTTGCAGCACCTGGATCATCTGCTGGATCTCCTGGGTCGACTCCTGGGTGCGGGATGCGAGGTTGCGTACCTCATCGGCCACAACGGCAAAGCCGCGTCCCTGTTCACCGGCCCTGGCGGCCTCGATGGCGGCGTTGAGTGCCAGTAGATTAGTCTGCTCGGCAATGCCGCGAATAACATCCAGAATCGAGCCTATGGCATCACTGTCGGAATGCACCTTGTTGATCACTTGCCCCGCCTTGGCGACTTCTTCGGCCAGCGCTTCTATAGTGCGGCGGTTTTCTTCGGCAATCATCCGCATATGCTGGGCTTCT
Organism: Shewanella algae; assembly: GCF_009183365.2. NCBI lineage: Bacteria > Pseudomonadati > Pseudomonadota > Gammaproteobacteria > Alteromonadales > Shewanellaceae > Shewanella > Shewanella algae. Next base: position 3,762,837 of record NZ_CP068230.1, on the reverse strand, counting down.
TCATCGGCCTGTTTAATTTGGTTCAGGGCGTGGTCGGCGCTGTGGGATACCTGCTGGGCACTGGAGCTCAGCTCTGTGGTAGCCGTGGCCACTTGATCCACCTGGCTCTTCTGCTCCTGGATCCCGATAGTGGTTTGTGAGGTAACCGCCGAGGTTTGTTCGGCGGCGGCTGCCAATTGGTTGGATCTATCCAAAATGCCGCGAATAAGACCTCTGAGACTGTCGATAAGGCGGTTGCAGTTGCGGGAAAGCTCGGCAAACTCATCCTGACCAGAGTCATCCAGCTTATGGGTCAAGTCACCGGAAGCTAGGATATTCAATGCCTGATTGATACGGTTGAGTGAGGCGGTCAGTGGTTTCACCACGGCAATACTCACAGCTATGGCAACCACTATCGCCACCAGTACCACCAATAGGGTCTGCATACTGGCCGAGTCGATACTGGCCAGGGTTTTGGCGTTAATCTCGTTGGTCAGGGTTTCGATGGCACCGGAAAGAGCCCCCATTGCCTGATTGACGTTCTTCTTGTCGGTTTCCACTTGATTCAGCGCCACTTGAGTACTGGCTTTGAGCTCAAGTTGGGTCGCTTTCTGGGCCTGAATGGAGTTTTTGCCCTTAAGATGTTGGCTGAGTTTGCCAAGCTCGCTGTTCATTTCGTTGAGCACGTCGGCATCGATGACACCGGCGCCATGGCGACTGATGTACTCCAGCTTGGCCTCGGCTTCATTGATGATATAGCTAAGTTCTTTGACTATGATTTCGTACTTGCTGCGCTCTTCGGTGGCGACCAGATCGTAAACAGTGCTGATCACATTGGTGACATTGCTGTCCAGAGCGGCGGCGGAAGCGGCAATCTCCCGCTCAGTCGTGTCCTGGCTCTGTTCCAGATCCATCAGATCCAGCAGCAGACTGGCGGCATCATCAGCGGTTGTTTCCAACTGATCCCGCTGTTTATTGAGGCTTTCCTGTTGCTCCAGGGCGCTGAGGTGGTCGGCCATCATGCGTTCGCTGGTGTTGATAAAGGCCTGATAATTGCGCTCTACCTGGGGCAGGATCTCCTTGAGCCCGGGCTCTTGCTGTACCAGCTTTGACAGACTGGCAAATTGCGCCTTGAAGTTTTGCTTTTGACTGGCAAACTGCTGTTGGATAGGCGGGAGTTTATTGGCCTTGGTGACATGGTAACCCACCAGAACCAACCTTTGCTGTTCGCTGAGGGTTTCACCCAGCTCGCCGGTTGATTTGAGTGCCGGGATACTCAGTTGCTGTAGAACTTCGGTGGTGTTTTTCAGCTCATTGTTGGTGAACCAGGAAACAGCACCAAGCAGGATCAATAGCAGGGTGACTACGGCAAACCCTGCTATGACTCGGGTCGCTACATTCAACTTCATAGGCTACTCCGGAAAGGTTATGGTTTTTCTCTTGGGAAAAATCTTTTAGTTTTCATGGGCACGTTACCAGATGGTTATCGGCCAACGTCTGCTAAGTTTAACCTTTTTTTAACCTAGGTTGGGTAATTTTTTGATCTGATTCCAGGTGCCAGAGTGTCAGGTATTCTCCCCAGCAACAGCCGGTGTCCAGCGCCTGCAGTCTTTCGCCTTGGACCTTGCCCATCAGCGCGGCCCAATGGCCAAAGACCCGGGTGTAGTCAGCGGTGTTGGATGGGAATAAAAACCAGGGTTTGAGATTGGGGTCTTCACATTTGGCCGGCGGCACCTTGCAGCTGAAATCCAGCGTGCCGTCGAGATAGAGGTAACGCATCCGGGTCAGGGCGTTGATACAGTACCTGAGTCTGGGCAGGCCGCTGAGCTCACCGGACCAATCTTCCGGCTCTTCTGTGTACATCCTGGCGATGAGACTGTCTAAATAGTCGGCTCTTTGCAATGCCTGGCTGACGGCGCCTGCTTCCTGGCGTAAAGTTTGGATGTCCCACTGGGGCGGCACGCCCGCATGGGTCATAATGAGTTTGTGCTCGGGCAGTTCGCGCATCAGGGGCTGGGTTCTAACCCAGTCGATGAGGCTGTCGATATCAGCGGCTTCCAACAGTGGTTGCAGCTTGTCGCTGGGTTTGGCGCGTTTGAGCCCGGCCTTGACCGCCAGCAGATGCAGATCATGGTTACCCAGTACCGACTTGGCCGAACCGCCGAGATCGCGGAAGAATCTCAAGGTCGAGAGAGAATCCGGACCGCGGGCGACCAGATCGCCGACCGCCCAAAGTTCGTCCTTGGAGGGATTGAAATCGACTTTCTCCAGCAGGCGTTGCAACTCGTTGAAACAGCCCTGAATATCGCCGACAAAATAGTGAGCCACTGTTATCTGCCCATCAGTGTACCTGGCCGGGTACGGCCAGGCGGAAAGGAGGGATCTGGGCGTAGAAACTCTCGCCCGCATCGGTTTCCATCAGGTAACGGCCTTCCATAAAGCCCAGCGGCGTTTCCAGCACTGTGCCGCTGCTGTATTGGTAGGCAGTATTGGGCTTGATCCTCGGGGTTTCACCGACGACACCGGCGCCCTGAACCTCGCTCTGTTGGCCATTGCCATCAGTGATCACCCAGTGACGACTCTTGAGGGTCGCCGCCTCATCACCCAGATTGATAATGGTGATGGTGTAACTGAAAAGATACTTGTCTTCATCCGGCGCAGACTGGTGTTCTATGTACTGGGTCTGTACCTCGACTCTGATACGGCTTTTCTGGGGATTCATCTTAAGTTCCTGGCCAAAATCTCTGATGGAAAGGAAGGACGCCGCCCGGCGTCCGGATGTTACGCCTGACGGTCGCTCAGCAAGTTGGCGATGGCAACATACTGCTCGACACTAATCTGCTCGGGTCTGAGGCCGGGATCGATTCCCAGAGTCTCATAATCGGCATCATCAAGCAGCCCCTTGAGGTTATTTCTCAGGGTCTTGCGGCGCATGTTGAAGGCGGTGCTGGTTACTTTGCCGAGCATGGCAACGTCTTTGGCCGGCCAGGGTTTGGTTTCATAGGGTACCAGACGCACCACGGCGGAATCGACCTTAGGTGGCGGCGTGAAGCTGACCGGAGGCACTTCCAGTACCGGCACTACCTGGCAATAGTATTGGGCCATGACAGTCAGGCGGCCATAGGCCTTGCTGCCCGGGCTGGCTGAAAGCCGCAACACCACCTCTTTTTGCAACATAAAGTGCATGTTGGTGATCTGCTCGGCATATTCGAACAGATGGAACATCAGCGGCGTGGAGATATTGTATGGCAGGTTACCAAAGACCTTGAGCTTCTTGCCCTCGACCATGAGTTTGTTGAAGTCAAACTGCAGGGCATCGCCCTGATGAATTTCCAGCTTGTCTTTCAGCACAGGATGCTGCTTCAGGCGTTCTACCAGATCTCTGTCCAGCTCGACCACGGTCAGCTTGTCTATGGCACTGGCCACAGGTTCGGTCAGGGCCGCCAGACCCGGGCCGATTTCGACCATGACATGCTCATTATCCGGGGCGATAGCCGCCACAATACGGTTGATCACATTGTCATCGGTCAGGAAGTTTTGTCCGAAACGTTTTCTGGCGGTATGGCCTAAGTGTACTTTATTGCTCATTGATACTCAGTTGGATCAGTTTTTGCCGGCCAGTTCTATGGCCTTGTTGAGTGCACAGACGAAGCTACCGATATCGGCCTTGCCTGTGCCTGAGAGTTCCAGCGCCGTGCCGTGATCCACCGAAGTGCGGATATAGGGCAGGCCCAGAGTGATGTTTACCGACTTGCCAAAGCCCTGTGACTTGAGCACAGGCAGGCCCTGGTCGTGGTACATGGCCAGCACCACATCGGCATCTTGCAGATACTTGGGTTGGAACAGGGTATCGGCAGGCAGAGGGCCTATGATACGCATCTGCTCCTGCTCTCTGAGCTCGTTCAGCGCCGGGATGATTACATCCAGCTCTTCTCGTCCCAGATGGCCATCTTCACCGGCATGGGGGTTGAGGCCACAGACATAAATCTTGGGGTTGTCCAGGGCAAACTTATTCACCAGATCCTGGTGCAGTATCCTGATGATCTGATGCAGGCGTTCACGGGTGATCGCTTTGGAAACGTAAGCCAGTGGAATGTGAGTGGTCACCAGGGCTACCTGCAGACCGGGGCAGGCGAGCATCATCACCACATCCTGACAACCGGCCTGATGGGCAAAGAACTCGGTATGGCCGGAGAATGGGATCCCGGCCTGATTGATAATGCCCTTGTGTACCGGACCTGTCACCACGGCATCAAACTCGCCGTTCATATTCTTCTCACCCGCATAACGCAGGGTGTCGACCACATAGGCGCTGTTTTGCTCATTGAGCACGCCGCAGCGAGGCTCACAGGCCATGGGGAAGGGCACTATGGTCAAACTACCGGCTTGCTGTGGCTTGGCCGCTTGGCTTGGCTGGTAAGGCTTGAGCTGGAGACTGAGCCCCAGCATCTTGGCGCGCGCCTGCAACAAGGCAGGATCCGCGCACACAACCAGCTCGGCCGGCCAGTCGCGCTGCGCCAGCTGTACTACCAGATCCGGGCCTATGCCGGCAGGCTCTCCGGGGGTAATGGCAATACGTTTAATGTCCAAGCGACTTAACCTCTGTCAGTTTCTGGGTCGAAGAGTTCAATGTATGCGTCGGCCCGCATTTCGTCCAGCCAGTTCTGTAACTCTTCGTTGAATTTGCGGCGGAAGATCAACTGATGCGCACGGTTGGTATTGAACTGATCTGTGGCATCTGTTTTGCGTCTCTCTTCCAGCTGAGTGATGTGCCAGCCGTGAGTTGAGCGGAACGGCTCACTGATTTCACCCTGCTTCAGGCTGTTGAGTGTCTGGGCGAACTCGGGCACATAAATGCCGGGATCGGCCCAACCCAGCTCACCGCCTTTGGTGGCACTACCGGGATCTTCCGAGTACTGACGCGCCAGATCTTCAAACTTGGCTTCGCCGCTGCGGATCTGTTTGAGGAACTGCTGCAGCATCGCCTTGGCTCTGTCTTCAGACAGGATCGGTGACGGCTTGAGCAGGATATGGCGGGCTCTGACTTCCTCGACTTCTTTGGTCTGCAGGCCGCGGGCGTCCATGATCTTGATGATATGGAAACCGGCACCACTCTTGATAGGGCCTATGATGTCGCCTTTCTTGGCATCTGTGATCACTTCGGCAAACAGGGTAGGCATCTCATTGATGTTCATGTAATCCCAGATACCGCCTTCCAGCGCCTTGGGACCGGCGGAAGAAGCAATGGCGGTTTCACGGAAGTCGGCACCGGATTTCAGGCGCTCCAGCACGGCATTGGCACGCTTGCTGGCTCCTTCCAGTTGCTCTGAAGTGGGGTTGGAAGGCACTTCAATCAGAATGTGGCCAACCTGGTATTCCACGTCTTTCAGGCCCTGTTCCTTGATCAGCTTCACCAGGTTATTGATTTCCTGGGGTGAAACCTGAATTCGGCGCTGTACTTGAATACGCTGGATCTCGCCTATGGTTACTTCTTCACGCAGTTGCTCGCGGTATTGGCTGAAGCTGCTGCCATCGGCTTCAATTTCGGCGCGCATCTGGGCGACAGTCATGTTCTGTTGCTTGGCAATGTTTTCTATGGTTTGGTCCAGCTGCAGATCCCCGATATGCAGGCCGATACGGTCGGCCATCTGCAGTTGCAGACGGGTGAGGATCAAACGCTCAATAACCTGAGTGCGCAGCGCCTGATCCGAAGGCAGACTCTGGCCGGCGGCCTTGGCGTTGGCCTTAACAGTGTCGACCATGTTCTGGACTTCGCTTTCCAGCACTATGCCGTCGTTGATCTGCACTGCAACGCGATCCAGCAGCTGTGGTGCTGCCAGGGCAGCCTGGCTCATGACTAGAGCAAAAAATCCAAAAATCAGTTTCTTACAGGGTTTCATCCACAAAATCCTTGCCACATTTTCGTTTCGTTGGCCGCCGATGGCAGCGGCCTGGGTTGTCCAGATTGGACTCTCTGTCCCGTCCGAGGTTCAGCAATCTACCACAAATCTTGATTAATTCCTCAGATAAAGTGGTTTGCGGTAGTTGAACAGACCTTCATCCAGCATGTCACTGACCCCCAATGGACCTGAGCCGCCGAGGCCCTTGATCACAAAGTTGAGGTAGACGCCGGTTTCGAACATCTCACGCTCGTTGAGCACTGCATTCTTGAGGTCGTCCTCGTAGTTGGTCTTGATACGGTAGTGGTAGCTCAGACGCACTGCCCAGCAGCATGACTCGTACTGGAAGCCGGTATAGGTTTCCACCGAACGTTCCTCTTTGAGATCGTAATACCAGTTGCCGACAAAATAGAGGCTGTCGGTAATTGGCCAGGTGGTACGGACACCGGCCTGGGAGATATCCACTCTGTCATTGGTGTTGCTGTTGAGCAGATCCGGCACGTAACGGTAGCTGAATTGCAGCAGCTTGTTGGGGCCGGGGCGGTAGTCCAGGGTTGCTTCACTCTTCTTGTTGGAGCTATAACGGGTGTCGTATTGAATAGCACCACTGACAAACCAGTCTTTGTAGATTCTGGCATCCAGCTCGGCGGCCAGTACCGAAGTGGACGGCTGCTCGGTGAGTTCATTCTCATAGAGGCTGACCTTACTGTCGTCGAAGTAGATGATCTGGCCCAGGCTGAATTTCAGCTGTTCCAGGTTACGCTCATCAAACAGTCGGGTGGTCAAACCCAGAGTCAATTGGTTGGCATCGGCGATACGGTCCAGACCCGAGAAGCGGCGGTCGCGGAACAGGCCAAAATAGTCCTGCTGCAGTTCACCTGTGTCGTAGAGACCGATATTGGACTGATCTTCATAGCCGACATACAGGTATTGGAACTGGGGCTCCAGCGTCTGGCGGTAGTTCTGGTTGAAGTATTCGGTATAACGCTCGAAGTTTATCTGACCGTGAACCCTCACCTGAGGTAAGGTACGGCTGACGCTGTCATCCAACTCGGGCTGCTGAATATTGTGCTGCCAGTAGTTGGTCTGCATCAGCTTGACTTCACTGGTCAGCGACCCCGCCGGGCCATGGATTGGCAGACGAATGCTGGGCTCCATATGTACCCGGCTGGCGGTAGTGTAAATATCTTCTTTATGACGGAAGTTGGTTATCTCGGAGGCGAAGCTGAAATCTAGGCCTTCCCACACCCCGGGGGTACGGTAGTTGAAGTTCAGCTGTGGCATCACCTGATAAGGACGCTCTTCCTTGCCCAGTACCTTGATGTCCTGCACTCTGGCACTGAAGTCCCAGTTGTCGGTGAAGTAGGCGATTTCGCCAACCCGGGATAACTGGTTGTCGGTGGCGCGATTGACATCGGACTTGAGATCGTTGAAGTAGTTGTTGTCCGAGACATCGGTATAGTTGGCCAGCACCCGCCAGTTTTCATCCAGGGCATCGCTGTGCTCCCAGTGATACATATAGCGGTTGGGGCTGCCATCGAGCATGTTATCGCTGCCCAGATATTCGAGGTTGAACTGGCCGGTAGGCGTTTGCCGGTCGCCGGGATCGCCCAGCAGATAGCGGAATTCTGTCTTGGTAAACAAGCCCCGCGACGACATATAGTGCGGGGTAAAGGTCAGATCGTACTCAGGCGCTATGTTCCAATAAAACGGGGTGGCGATTTCGATCCCGTTGGTGGTGCTGGAACTGAAGCTGGGGAACAGGAAACCTGTCTTGCGTTTCTCCGAAACCGGCACTGTCATATAGGGAATATAGAATACCGGCACGCCACCTATTCTGAGTTTGGCATCCCAGATCTCCCCCCACTCTTCCTTGCTGTCGATTTTGATCTTCTCGGCTTCCAGTAGCCAGGAGACATTATCCGGTGGGCAAGTGGTGAAGTTGGTGTTGTTCAATACCAGGTTGTTGTTCTGGGTAATTTCCAGTTTCTGGGCGTCACCGTGAACTTGCTGGCCGTGGAGCCAGTACTGAGCGCCTTCCAGGGTGGCGTTGTTGGAACGCATCTGCGCCATCAGCGAGTCGGCGGTCACGGTAAACAGTGGGTCTTGAAACACCAGGTTGCCCTGAGCGGTTAACTGCTGCTCCTGCTGGTTGACCGTGGCTCTTTCGGCGGAAATTTTGCGCCCGGCCTGAGAAAAGGTCACATTGCCTTCGAAGGTCGCCTCGCGTCCCAATTGCGCCGAGGAGGCGTCAGAATGGATCTGTATTTTTTGATCGGCCAAAGGGCCGCTGCTTTCCCCATCCTGATGATAGGGAACCGGAGGCAAGATAACACATTGAGCGTTGTTGCCGCCCTCCTGAGGAAGGGTTTCAGCCAGCGTCAGGGGAGGTAAAAGGCTCAATGCCAGAAAATATCGGATCTGCATCTTAGGTCAATTATTTAGATTTCTTTGTCTGGACAAGTTTCGGAGGGAAAAGTTGCATCCTGCCTCGGGCAACGCAGCCATAAAAAACTCTGTATTTATTGGCTGTTTCCTGTTTTTTACCTCGGTATAATAAAGCAATTTTTCGTCAAGAGCCATGAGATGACCTTGTCTGATCCCAGATTTCTTTCCATGTCGTGCTGGTTGCAGCAACTTTTCGGTAAGCCCTTGCAAGCCAAGCTGATTTCCGGTGATGCCAGCTTTAGGCGTTATTTTCGTCTCAATGTCGATGGTTGTGATTACATAGTCACGGACTCTCCTCCCAACTTATTGGATAACAAGCCCTTTATTGCCTTGGCGCGGGCGTATCACCAAGCGGGCATTCGGGTGCCCAAGGTGCTTGAGTTCAATGAGGAAGCGGGCTTTATTCTGCAGCAGGACCTTGGCGATAACTTGTTGTTGCCCGAGTTGACCGAAACCAATGTGAGTGACTGGTATCTCAAGGCGCTGGCGATTTTGCCGGATATCGCGGCGGTGCGGGAAAGTGAGCTTGGCCCCTTGCCGGACTATGATGCGGCCTTTGTCGAACGCGAGCTGGCGATTTTCAGCGAGTGGCTGCTGGATAAACACTGGCAAGTCTCCCTGACAGCCGCTGAACATACTATGTTGGCTGAAAGCTTTGCTATTTTGACTGCCAGCGCGCTTGCGCAACCCCAGGTCGGCATGCACAGGGACTTTCACAGCCGTAATCTGATGCTTAAAGAGGGTAAGCTTTGGGTAATAGATTTTCAGGATGCCGTGTTGGGGCCTGTGACCTATGATGCAGTCTCGCTGCTGAGAGATTGCTATATACGTTGGCCGGATGCGATAGTCGAGCCGCTGCTCAAAGCCTTCTTTGAACAGTGTCGCGAGCTTGGGTTGGTTGGCAAAGATGTTGATTTTGCCACCTTCAGTCGCTGGTTCGATCTCATGGGAGTGCAGCGACACCTGAAGGCGGCGGGTATCTTTGCCCGTTTGCACCACAGAGATGGCAAGTCAGGTTATCTCAAGGATATACCGCTTACACTCGGCTATGTGGCCGATATCTGCGAGCGTTATCCTCAGTTGCAGGCGCTTTCCTCCTGGGTCAGGCAGAGGTTATTGCCGCTGACTCAACAACAGTCACAATCACAGTCCCGACCACAAGCAGAGGCACAGGAGCACAAATGAAGGCGATGATTCTGGCAGCCGGCAGAGGGGAGCGTCTGCGCCCCTTGACCGACAAGCTGCCTAAACCTCTGGTGACAGTGGCCGGTAAGCCCTTGATTGAGTATCACATTGAACGTTTGGCCGCCATGGGCGTGACTGGGTTGGTGATCAATTGCGCCTGGCAGGCAGACAAACTGATTGAACGCCTGGGAGACGGCAGCCGTTTGGGCGTGACGATTCATTACAGCCGTGAGATTGAGGCGCTGGAAACCGGCGGCGGGATCAAAAAAGCCCTGCCGCTACTTGGCAACGCGCCTTTTTTGGTGATTAACGGCGATGTGTTTATCGATGCCATGCCTGAGCTGCCCAATTTGGCTGCAGATACTCTGGCGCACCTGTTTCTGGTGGATAACCCGGCGCAGCATCCCGAGGGAGACTTCGCCTTGCTGCCGCAAACATTCGGCTATTCGCGGGTCAGTGACAGGGGCGCGCCCAGATACACTTTCTCCGGGGTGGGAATATATCGCCCCGAGTTATTCGATGGGGTAGCAGAGACACATTTTGCCTTGGCACCGCTGCTGCGGCAAAAGATGGCGCAGGGGCTTATTAGTGGCAGTCATTTCACGGGTTACTGGTGTGATGTCGGCACACTGGACAGGTTGCAACAGCTGGAGCTGAGGCAGGCGAAAGGGGCTGTTTAACCACGAGCCCGCAACCGGATAAGACAAGACAGTTCAAGATTGAGTATTGGCCCGGCCAAGCACGGGCGCACTATGGGATAACAGATGCGTATTTGGGGTAAATTTTTCGGCGGTGTCATCGGCTTTATGTTCGGGCGTTTCTTCGGTGCCTTACTGGGGATCTGGCTTGGGCATCTATATGACAAGCGGATGGCGACCTCTCAGGGCCTCCCGGGAGGCAGTCGGCAGGCACAGTTTTTCAACACCACTTTTGCCGTTATGGGGCATATCGCCAAGGCCTCGGGGCGGGTGACCGAAAATGATATCCGCATGGCCACCAGTCTGATGGATATGCTGCGCCTCAGCGGCACGGCACGAAAAGACGCCCAGCAGGCGTTTCGCGAGGGCAAGGAGCCGGACTTTGAACTGGAAGCCAGCCTGCGCCGCTTTCGGCGCATCACCTTTGGTCGCCGGGAAGTGCAGCAGATGTTTCTGGAAATTCAAATCCAGACAGCCCTGTCTGACGGTGAGCTGCAGGACAAGGAATATGCAATACTGCAGGTGATTGCCAGAGAGCTGGGATTCAGCAGCTTTCAGCTCGATGAACTGCTCAAGCGTTGGCAGGCGGAGCTGCGTTTTCAACAAGCTCCCGGCGATCACAGACCGTCGGTTGCCGATGCCTATGAAGTCTTGGGGCTGTCAGAATCCGCCAGCGATCAGGACATCAAACGCGCCTATCGCAAATTGATGAATGAACACCATCCGGATAAGTTGGTAGCCAAGGGCTTACCGGAAGAGATGATGGAGTTGGCCAAGCGTAAGGCTCAGGATATTCAGGCGGCTTACGACAGGGTCAAGAGCAGTAGAGGAATGCGCTGAGCCTCGCCCTTGGGTGTTGGCTCATGCTGTTAAAGAGGGTTCACCCAAGGAGAGCGCCATGAAACTTGCTTATTCAATTCCCTTGCTATTGGCCCTGAGCGGCCAGGCTCATGCCGAAGTGTTTGTTGCGCCGTTTGGCGGCTACAGCTTTGGCGGCAATGATCTGGACTATAGGTCCAGCGAAAGCACGGTTAATAACAACAGTAGTGCGGATATTACCGAGGCCGGTCATTTTGGCTTTATGTTGGGGTTGACGACGTCAGAGCCGGGTGACATGTATCTGCTTTACTCCCATCAGGGCACAGAGCTCAGTGGCAGCGGTTTCCCGGGCACTGACAAGCTGATGGACCTCAGCGTCGATTATCTGCATCTGGGGGGCACGCTCTATTTTCCCAAATACAAGCTGCGGCCCTATGTCACCGCCAGTGCCGGTTTGACGCAATTGCGTCCCGAGCTTGGCAGCAACGAAACCCGTTTTTCCATGGGGCTTGGGCTGGGGCTGGATTATCAACTGCTGGAGCAGCTATCCCTGTTTGCCGATGTGCGCGGCTATGCGACCCTGATAAACAGCGACAGCAGCCTGTTTTGCGATGCCAATCAGTGCTTATGGCATATCAAGGGCGATACCCTGTGGCAGGGGCAGGCCAATCTGGGGTTAAGATACCGTTTCTGAGCAGGCAATAAAGAGGTGAGTATGAGCTTAAAAATAGTGGTTCTGGATGGCTTTTGTCTCAATCCTGGCGATCTCGATTGGTCGCCACTCAAGGCGCTTGGGGAGCTTAGCGTCTATGACAGAACCCCGGCGGAGCTTGTGCTGCAGCGCGCCCAAGGCGCCGATGTTTTGCTCACCAACAAGACAGTGCTCGGGGCGCAGCAACTGGCGGCGCTGCCCGGGCTCAAGTACGTAGGCATTCTTGCCACGGGTACCAATGTGGTTGATTTACAGGCCGCCGGCGACCTTGGCATCACAGTCACCAATGTGCCTGGCTATGGTCCGGATGCGGTGGCGCAGATGGTCTTTGCCCATCTCTTGTATCACACCCAACAAGTGGCGCAGCACCACCAAGCGGTGGTGGCGGGGGCCTGGAGCCAGTGCGCCGACTTCTGTTTTACTCTGTCACCGCTGATGTCACTCTCGGGCAAGGTGATGGGAATAGTCGGTTATGGTGATATAGGCTCGCGGGTGGCGAATATTGCCAGGGCGATGGGGATGCGGGTGCTGCTGCATACCCGAACCGAGCGCCATGACCTGGCCGAAGGCATCAGCTGGGCGCCACTGGAGCAGCTGTATCGTGAAGCCGATGTGATCTCGCTGCACTGCCCGCTGACAGCGGCGACCGAGAAGATGATCAATCAAGACTCGCTGCAGCTGTTAAAGCCCGGGGTGATCTTGATCAATACCGCCCGTGGCGGGCTGGTGGATGAAACTGCGCTTGCCACAGCTCTCAATCAGGGCAAGTTGCGGGCCGGAGTGGATGTGCTCTCCAGTGAGCCTCCCAAGCCGGATAACCCCTTGCTCAATGCCAAAGGAGTCAGCATAAGTCCGCACAATGCCTGGGCGACAATAGAAGCCAGGCAGAAGCTGTTGGATATTGCCGTGGACAATCTGCGCGCCTTTATTGGCGGAGACTCAGTTAACCAGGTTTAGACGCTATTAACCGAGTTTAACTGTTGCACAGTTGCCGATAGGAGCGGGACTCCAACATGGCTTGGGTCAGCCCGAACCGGGCCGCCAGTTGCCAAAGCTCGCTGCGAAGCTGCTCCAGCTTATCGCTATCGTCGGTCATGATCGCCAGCTCGGCAAAATCGCCGAGCCCCGCCAGGCTGTCCAGTGTCATATGCCACTTGCCGATAAAGTAGATGCTGCGGCGTTTTTGCAGCCGCTGCACCGGCACATAGCCCATGGCGCTGAGCATGCTGCGGGCCCTGGCGGCATCCGAGATATTGACCGCTTCACAGCAATCCGCTCCCGGGCCCTTGAGGATCCACAGCAGATTGTTGGATGGCTGCATCTCCCGGATGCACAGTGACTTGTCCGCCGCGGCCAGTTGACCATCCGGGGTATCGAAGTAGCAGTCGTCCTCCTGATTATCGGCAAACATGCACTCATGCTCCATGGCATTGATGCGCTCAAGCAGTTGTTGTTTGCTGCAAGATTCATTCAGACGGAACTTGAGTTCCACTTCATACTTACCCTGAAAATGCTGGCTCATGGCGGTCTCTTTTAAAAAATTACTTCTACTTTGGCGGCAGAGCGCAGCGCCTTGTCTATGGCGCTTTGAATATCCAGATCCCTTGCCAGGGCAACTCCCAGACGGCGGCGACCATGGATCTCCGGCTTGCCGAACAGTCGCAGCTGGGTGTCGGCTTCGCTCAGCGCTGCTGCAAGGCCTGTGTAACGCAGGTTGTCTGAGTCGCCTTCTTTGAGTACCACAGCCGAAGCGCTGGGGCCGTGCTGGCGGATATTGGCGATCGGCAATCCGAGAATGGCACGCACGTGCAGGGCAAACTCGGACAGATCCTGGCTTATCAGGGTCACCATGCCGGTGTCGTGGGGCCGGGGCGAGACTTCAGAGAAGTAGACTTCATCGCCCTTGATAAAGAGTTCTACCCCAAACAAACCGTGGCCGCCGAGCGCCTCAACCACTTTGGCGCCTATCTGTTGTGCCTTTTCCAGGGCCGCTTGGCTCATGGCCTGTGGCTGCCAGGATTCGCGGTAGTCACCGTCTTCCTGCCTGTGGCCTATAGGCGCACAGAAATGAATGCCGTTGACTGCACTTATGGTGAGCAGGGTGATTTCGTAGTCGAAAGGCACAAAACCTTCGACTATCACCCGGCCTTGACCGGCGCGGCCACCTTGCTGGGCATACTCCCAGGCCGCGGCTATCTGGGCTTGCTCGCGGATCACGCTCTGGCCCTTGCCCGATGAGCTCATCACAGGCTTGACCACGCAGGGCAAACCTATTTGGGCCACCGCCTGATTGAATTCTGTCTCAGTGTCGCAAAAGACGTAGGGCGAGGTGGGGATCCCCAGCGTCTCTGCTGCCAGACGGCGAATGCCTTCTCTGTCCATGGTCAACTGGGTGGCTCTGGCGGTGGGCACCACCTTCAGACCTTCGGCCTCCATCTTTGCCAGCGTTGCTGTGGCTATGGCTTCGATTTCCGGAATGACCAGATGGGGTTTTTCCAGCTCGATGACGGCGCGCAGCGCCTCGGGATCGAGCATGTTCACCACATGAAAACGATGGCTGACTTGCATGGCAGGGGCATTGGGGTAGCGGTCGACGCCAATGACTTCGACGCCCAGGCGCTGCAGTTCAATCGCAACTTCTTTGCCCAGTTCGCCGCAGCCGAGCAGCATGGCGCGCACGGCGCCTTGGCTAAGGGGAGTGCCTAACATAGTGTGGGTACCTTTGGTTATTGTAGCTGCCTGTGGCAGCGGATTTTTTTGCTAGTTTACCCTTTGGCAATCGGCTTGGGCGGAAGGCTTGATAAATTGTGCGCTGGATCACTGCTTGCGCTGCTGTGGCGGATGTTGAAACTTTGTTATTCTTAAGTCCGCTATTATCGTGCGGGAAGCCAGAATGCAGGATGTCAAAGACTTAACCGGGGTGCTCAGGGGCGGTACGCCCTTGGTGATAATTGAAACGTATGAGGAGCCCAGGGTACTAGAGCTGCTCAAACGAGTGGCCGGTGTGCTGATGCGGCCCCTGTATGGCTGGAGTGTTACCCAGGGGCTCAAGCGGCTGGACAGGGAAGTCGGGGTGCAGAAATTCAATGCCGAACCGACCGATATTCTGGCGCACATCAAGGCCAGCCAGCAGCAGGGGATCTATGTGCTCTGTGACTTTCACCCCTATGTGGTCGATGCGCCGCGTAACGTGAGAATGATCAAGGAGATTGCCCTTGAGCACGAAACCTTGCAGCACACCCTGGTGATGGTCAGCCACGCCTTTGATGTGCCCCCTGAACTGAGCCGATACTGCGCTCATTTCTCCCTCTCCATGCCAGGGCAGGCCCAGTTGGAAAACCTCATTATAGAGGAAGCGCGCCTGGCCCGAGCCAAAGGGGTATTGAATCGTCTCGATGAAGCCGTGATCCCACTGCTTGCCGGTAATCTTCGCGGTCTGAGCCATGCCGATGCCCGCCGTCTTGCCCGTAAGGCCATCTGGGATGATGGTGCCTTGTGTCACTCGGATATTCCCGTGGTCAACAAGGCCAAGTTTGAGCTTTTGGATATGGAAGGTGTGCTGCAATTTGAGTACGACACCTGTGACTTTGCCGATGTTGCCGGGCTTTCCAGACTCAAGGAGTGGCTGAACCACAGGCGCCTTGGCAGCGATGCGCAATCATTCGATACGCCCAAGGGAGTGATGCTGCTCGGGGTGCAGGGTAGCGGCAAGAGCCTGGCGGCCAAGGCGGTGGCCGGGATCTGGCAGCGGCCTTTGCTGCGCCTGGATATGGCCGGACTCTACAATAAGTACATAGGCGAGACGGAACGCAACCTCAAGAAAGCGCTGGAGATGGCCGAATTGATGGCGCCCTGCGTGCTCTGGATAGATGAAATTGAAAAGGGGCTGGGCAGCAGTAACAGCGATGAAGGCACCTCGAAGCGGATCCTCGGCACCCTGCTGACCTGGATGGCAGAGCGCAAGTCCGAAGTCTTTATGGTGGCGACCGCCAACGATATCAGCGCGCTGCCCCCCGAGCTGCTGCGTAAGGGACGCCTGGATGAGATATTTTTTGTCGACCTGCCGGACAGCTCCACCCGGGAGGAGATCTTCCGTATCCACTGCCGCAAGCGCAATATCGATCCAGCCGCGCTGGAATTGGCGAGTCTGGCAAGCGCCAGTGAAGGTTTCTCCGGCGCCGAGATAGAGCAGGCGGTTATTTCCGCCCGTTATGCCGCGAGGGCAGCTGGGCAGGAGGCCAACCAGGCCTGGCTGCTCGATGCCCTGAGTCGGACCCGCCCCTTATCTGTGGTGATGGCCGAAAAGCTCAATGCCCTGCGTCAATGGGCCAACGGCCGCACTGTGATGGCTCACGGTTGAGGCGGAAACTGGCTCAGGATCCGCATCACGGTTTCCCGGGTTGCCTGAGCCTTACCTTCGCCGCCATCGCTGAAGCTGAACTGATCGCTGCCGCGCCAGATGAGGCGGTTGCTGGTGGCCTCTATGATATCGATTTGTATGGTCTGGAGTTTGGCATCGGCTCCCAGAGGCACACCCACACTGGTGCCCACGCCTATGCCACCGCCAGATCCCCAGGTGCCGCTGCCAAGGCCGATGGAGAGGCCCTTGTCTTTCGGCTTATCTGTAGTGCGAAAGGCAAAGGAAACCTTGAAGTCCGCTGACTCGGTGACTTCGATAAATTGTTTGCTTTTCAGCGTGTCGACAATCGCCTGATTGATCCGCTCGGCGCTCAGGGGATCATCACTGCTGGAAATCGGCAGGGGGGTGAACTTTTGTAGCTTGGCGAAGCTGTATCCTGGGTCGTAGTCTTGTTTCGGCTGCTGGGCGCAGGCTGTCAGCAGCAGGGGTAACAGCAGCAAGAGTGTCCTGAATTTCATCGCTTGTCCTCCGTGAAGGGATATACCTTACCCTGTGACTTTGTGCCAAAGCGGCCGTCAGTGCAAGAAGTGGATAAAAAATCGCCTTTTTAAGAATGAGATGATATACCTAAGGTTCAGCCGTCAGAGAGCCTGCATTTACGCCCCTATGGAACAACTGGTCTTTTTTGATATCCCCAGCCCCTGTATCGGTGTCTGCCAGACAGATGCCAAGGGCTATTGCAAAGGTTGTTTTCGGAACCGCGAAGAGAGGTTCGATTGGCTCAACTTTTCCGATGCTCGTAAGTTGGATGTCATTCGCCTGTGCAAGGCGCGCAAAAGGCGCTGGCAACTGGCGCAGATAAAGGCGCGCAGGGAACAGCTCAAGGAGGAAGAGTTGCAGTTGAATCACAGCCTGGACTTTGATGCCAAAGGCGACGAAGACGAACCTCTGGACTTCAGTGATTTCAGTCTCGATTGAATTCCCGCTTGGGCAGGCTGATGCAAAAACGGGTTTCCCCGGGGCAGCTGAACAGCAGGATTTCGCCGTGATGGCGCTCGACTATGCGCTTGATAATTGCCAGCCCCAGCCCAAAGCCTTTATTGCTGTTACGTGAGGTATCGCTGCGGACAAAAGGCTCGAAAATCTTGTGCTGTTCCTCTTCTGGGATCCCTTCACCATCGTCTTTAACCTCGATAGTTACCCTGTCTTTTTCTTCATTCAGAGTCACCAGGATTTGGCTTTCGGCAAAGCGCTGGGCGTTGGTGAGCAGGTTTTGCAGTGCTCTTTCAATCAAGGCCGGTTCACAGGTGAAGGGCAGTTTGGCGACGGAGCTATCCAGGGTTATCGGAATAGGGCTCAGGCTCTGCAGTCTGTCTATCACTTGGCGGCAGAGGGCGGTGAGATCGCAGCTCTCCTGTCTCAGCCCTGTTTGGGCCGACTCCAGGCTGGCGTAGGTGAGCATCTCCTGCAGCAAGGATTCCATCTCTTTGACATCTTCTGTCATGCCGGCAATAAAGTCGGCTCTGGCCGCTTCATCGGCGCCTTCACGGCAATAGTTGGGGATCAGCGCCAGGGCAAACTTGAGCCTGGCCAGCGGAGTGCGGATCTCGTGGGAGACAGCATTGGCCAGGTGGCGCTGGTTGTCGATAAGAGCACCGATATGCCTCGCCATCTCATTGAAGGTGTGCGCCAGGGGTTTTACCTGAGAACGGGGTGACAGCTTGATACGGGTATCCCATTTGGCCTGACCAAGTGCCTGGGTGGCTTGTTTCAGCACTTTGAGATCCCGTGATAGCGGCCAGACCCAAACCAGGGCAACCCCGGCCAGAGATAGATAGAAGAACAGGGTGAACAGGCCGCGCAGACTGGCTCTGGGGTCTGTATCTATTGGGCCTGTCATCAGCACCTGTTGATCCAGACGGATAAACTGCATCTGCTTGCCAGAGTTGGTCAGGGTGGTGAAGACTTCACCGGGAGCCAATTCGCCATCGTCTGCCAGGGTGATCTTGTCGGCACTGAACAGACGCAGCGGGTAAGTGGCATTGACATTGGCGGCGGCAATCGCCTGTTGCCGCTGCTCTGGGGGCATGGGCTTCAGCATGGCCGCCATCGCCATCAAAGGCGCATCGGCCAACAGTTCCGCCTCGTCATCGTGTTGCTGCCAGAGGGCGTCGAGGGTCCATCCCAGCCCGAGAAAACTCAGGCTGATCAGCAGGTACAAACTGATGAAGAGGCGTTTCACGCGGTAACCTAAAAGAGGATTAGCTGTTCCAGGCCTCGGGAGCAAATAGATATCCCTGGCCCCAGACCGTCTTGATCCTGAACGGTGTTTCTATGTTATCGCCCAGCTTCTTGCGCAGGCGGGAAATGCGCACGTCTATCTTGCGATCCTTGCCGTCGAAATCGATATTCAGCAAGCATTGGTAGATATACTGGCGGCTCAGCACCTGGCCGGCCTGGGATGCCAGCAGCCACAGGAGTTCAAATTCGTGACTGGTGAGATCCACCTCTTTCTCGCCCAAACGAATCGCCTGGGTGTGAGGATCTATGCTCAGCTTGCCAAAGCTCAGGCAGTGGGATTCTGCCATAGGTGGCTTGGTATGACGTCTCAGCAGATTGTTGATCCGCGCGACCAAGAGTGCCGGGTCAACCGGTTTAACCACATAGTCATCGGCGCCCAGTTCCAGGCCTTTGATTTGATCTTCGTTGGAGCCAAGTGCGCTCATCAGCAGGATAGGGCCGGCAAAGTAATCCGGCAGCTTTTCACATAATGTCAGTCCATCCATCCCCGGCAGCATGATGTCCAACAGGATAATGTCCGGTTTGTAGTTAAGCAGTCTGGTCAGTACTGTGTCACCGCGGCGCTCAACTTCTACATGCATGCCATGGGACTTGAGATAATCCACAATAAGGTTGACAAGACGAATGTCGTCTTCCACCAATAAAACTCGGTGAGTCGATTGCGCTGAGGTCATCAGAATAAACTCCAAGGGTTACGATATCTTCGCCTGACGCTGGTGTCAGACACGGGCGTAGTTCTAAAGTAAACGCCGGCTAAGGTTTGCCATGTGTCTTTATCTACCATGACAAAGTGAATGTCCTCACTGGTTGTGAGTCGGAATGTGAGGCTGTGCACATCTTCAGTTTCACTGCACCAACGTTGTAACCCTTCGTAATCAGAAAGGATACAAACCGCACCGTTTGTATTACTCCAGCTTAAACTGACGTCAAGCGAACAGGTGTCCTCTTCACTCTTGAGAATACAGAGCTGTGGTGTGATAGCCAGCTTGGCTTCTTGATTATTATTATCTGGTTCGGCCTGTACCTTGGCTGCAAATATCATTGACAACATCAGCAGCGGGAACAGCCAACACCAGCCTTTTGCTAAGCGCACCTTGTTTTAAAACCTATAGGCAGCACCAATGAAAAAAGCTCTGACATCATCTTCATCCAGCAGAGGGCTCTTGGCTATTTCATCGGCAAGTTGGGTATAACGCAGTCCTAATACAAGATCCCAGTCCTCGTTGAGGCTATAGCGACCGGTAAACTCCAGTCCGCGGTTAAAGCCTGAACTCCCCTGGTACGCCTGACTCCAATAGGCATTCTCGCTTGGTCTTACGCCAAAGTAATAGTCGACTATTTCTTTACTCTTCCATTCTATGTTCAGGGCAAACTCCAGTTTCCAGCGTTCCAATGTCAGATGATATAACCATCTGGCTTTGGCTTCAGTGCCCCGGTGAACATTGAACATATCATGTGTAAGCGAAAGATTCAGTATACCGTATCGAGTGTAAATAAAAGCCTCGGCTCCGCCAAGAAATGTAAAGTGCCTGTCCTCCAATTCGTTAAAAACTTTTGGTGGTTCACTGCTTTGCATTAACATTACCGGCGCGGCGCGGCTCTCCGGGGTAATGGAGACTTGAGATCCGCCACTGAAGGTAAACACATTGCTGGGATCCCAGCGGTAGAAAAAAGCCCGCTCTCTGCTGTAAGCCGTCACCAGGTTGATGGTGTAGTTTTCCGACTCCGCCAGGGTCAGTCCCAGATTACCGTTGTCAAAAAACCAGTTCTCACCATAGTAGGCAATACTGGGGATCACATAGAGGGGAATATCGTCCTGATGGCGCAAGGGGTTGCTCTTTTGGCCGTAACCCAAAGCCAGTCCAAGATCCCATTCACCAACAGGTATGCACTCTCTCTCCTCGCAATAGGGATGGGCCCAGGCGCTGAGAGAAAAGAGGCTGATAATGAATAAACAGAGCCGTACAGACATGAATACCGGAAATATCAGTAATAACTATGACCAAGATTGTGCAGAAGATTAGCATTTGTCCGGCGCAAATTCAGAGATTTCTTTCGTAAAGGTTGCAATTTGATACAGACGTAATCTTTGTTTGGCAGAGGTTTCAGCTCTGGGCAGACATCCGGGACTGAGGTAGCATGATGAAAATCAGCTGAAAAAAAGGACAAAGCTATGGCCCGTAATCCCTTCGATTGGCAAGATCCCTTGCAGTTTGACAGTCTGTTGCAGCCGGAAGAAAGGATGATCCGTGACACTGTGCATGAATATGCCCAAAGCAAGTTGCAACCCAGGATCCTGCAGGCAAATCGCGAGCAATACTTTGATCCCGAGATCATGACAGAGCTCGGTGCTCTGGGGTTACTCGGGGCGACTTTGCCTACTGAATATGGCGGCGCCGGGGTCAACTATGTCAGCTATGGCCTAATTGCCCGGGAGATAGAGCGGGTCGACAGTGGTTATCGCTCGGCCATGAGTGTGCAGTCCTCTTTGGTGATGCATCCGATTTTTGCCTACGGCAGTGAAGAGCAGAAACAGAAATACCTGCCAAGGCTGGCACGGGGGGAGCTGATTGGCTGTTTCGGCCTTACCGAGCCGGATGTGGGGTCAGATCCCGGCGGCATGAAGACTCGCGCCGAAGCCATCCCGGGAGGGTATCGGCTCCATGGCAACAAGATGTGGATCACCAATTCACCGATTGCCGATCTCTTCCTGGTTTGGGCCAAGCTGGATGGGGTCATTCGTGGCTTTTTAGTGGAAAAGGGCACCCCTGGGCTGTCGGCGCCCAAGATAGAGGGCAAGTTCTCTCTCAGGGCCTCGATAACCGGCGAAATCGTGCTGGACGGGGTTGAAGTGGGTGTCGATGCTCTGCTGCCCAACGTCGAGGGGCTCAAGGGGCCCTTTGGCTGTCTCAACAAGGCCAGATACGGCATCGCCTGGGGCGCCTTGGGCGCGGCCGAGTTTTGCTGGCATGCCGCGCGGCAATACAGTCTGGACCGAGTCCAGTTTGGCAGGCCGCTGGCGGCCAATCAGCTGATCCAGAAAAAGCTGGTGGACATGCAGACAGAGATCACCACGGCGCTGTTTGCCTGCTTGCAGGCCGGTCGCTTGTTGGATCAGGACAGTTTGGCTATCGAGGCCATCTCGCTAATCAAGCGTAACTCCTGCGGCAAGGCGCTGGAAATCGCCCGCCAGGCCAGGGACATTCACGGTGGGAATGGTATCAGTGACGAGTTTCATGTCATCCGGCATCTGATGAACCTGGAAGCGGTCAATACCTATGAGGGGACCCATGATATTCATGCCTTGATCCTGGGGCGGGCCCAGACAGGCTTGGCGGCTTTTAGTTAAGGAGAACAACAGAGTGCAGGCAACAGAGTTTGAACCCAAGGTGAGTCAGTCACAACAAGAGGTGGTGGTGCGCCACAGCGAGCACACGGATATTCCGGCAATACGGGCGCTATTTACTCAGCCCAGCTGTTATGCCGGCACCTTGCAGCAGCCCTTTCCGTCACTCGAAAAGTGGTATAAGCGCCTGGGCGAACTGCCGGATGGTTACTATTCTCTGGTCGCAGAGTGGCAAGGGGAGGTGGCCGGTCAGCTCTCCTTACAGGTACAAACCAACCCCAGACGTAAGCATGTGGCCGATCTGGGGATGGCGGTGAGTGAAGAGTGCCGCGGTATCGGCGTGGGCTCTACGCTGTTGGCAGCCGCTGTGGATTTGGCCCATAACTGGTTGGCGGTGAGACGCCTTGAGCTGACGGTTTATACCGACAATCACGCCGCCATAGCGCTCTACAAACGCCATGGCTTTGTGATTGAGGGCGAGGCGAGGGACTATGCCTTCCGTGATGGCGAATATGTGGATGTATTTTTCATGGCCAACATCCGCGAATGATTACTCAAACATCAAGAACAGATAGACCACAAACAACACTAGGTGAGTCGCCCCGTGCAGCGCATGGGTGCGGCCACTGCTGAAACTCACCTTACAAACCATCAGCGTGGTCACCAGCAATACCATATCTGCGGGACTGAGCCCCAGCCTGACCTCTTCACCGGCAATACTGCCCACCAAAAGTACGGCAGGTACGGTCAGGGCTATGGTGGCCAGCACAGAACCAAAATAGAGATTCATCGCTCTTTGCAACTGATTATTGAGCGCGGCTTTTATGGCCCCTACGGCTTCCGGCGCCAGAATAATACAGGCTACCAGGAAGCCACCCAGGCTCGCCGGCGCGCCCAGAGTGGTAATGCTGTAGTTGATGGGCATGGCCAGGGTCTTGGCCAGCAGCATTACGGTTACCAGGCAGATGAGCAACAGCACTCCGTGGTAGAGGTTGGAGTGGCTGGAGGCATGATGATGGTGCTCATCATCCAGATGGTCGGCATCAACAAAAAAGTGGCTATGGCTCTTGGTTTGGATCATCAGGAAGATGCCATAGAGCATTATCGACACCAAGCCAAGCATCCAGGACATGGAAACCGATAGGCCGCCTATGCTGCCGCCTTCGGTAAAGTTGGGTAGCACCAGACACACCAGGGCCAGCGGGATAATGGCGACCAGGTAGGATTTTACCCCATCGAGATTGAATTGCTGGGTATGATAACGCCAACCGCCCAGCAGCAGTGTCAGCCCCACCAAGCCGGTAGAGATGATCATCACCACGGCAAACATGGTGTCCCGGGCCAGGGTTGGGTTGGAGTCACCTGTCAGCATCACAGAGGAGATCATCACCACTTCCAATGAGATCACCGACAGGGTGAGGATCAGGGTGCCATAGGGATCGCCCAGTCGAATTGCCAGAATATCTGAATGGCGCACGACCCCGAAAATGGTCCAGATCACTACCACAAGCAGCAATATCGACAGCGGGATATAAACGGCGAGCGGAGTTCCGTCCGCCAGATACTCAGCGCCACCTGTCTTAAAGAATAACAAGGTAATCAAGGCGATAAGCAGTGATATTTCTTCTTTGATAAAAGCCAGCATGGCAGGTTTCCATCGTCGCTATAAAGCCGCATTATACTTTGGCATTGGTGTCAAAAAAAACACCAATATGCTGTTTTGCCCTGTTTTTTCTACCCGAATTCAGGGGATATCGGTGGCACTGCACACCTGGTTGCGACCATTTTTCTTGGCCTGGTACATGGCCTTGTCGGTATCTGCCAAGAGCGTCTCCAGCTGATAGCCGGAAATTGCAGCTTCAGAGACCCCAAAGCTGGCGGTCAAGGTAAAGCTGTGACCCGAATCCGAGGTATCGGCCTGCTCCAATAATTCCCGCAGAATTTCGGCAAAGGCTATCGCCTTGTCGATACGGGTCTCAGGCATCAACAAGCAAAACTCTTCGCCACCAATACGCCCCAGTATTTCCTTGCCGTTACATAGGTTTCGGGCGATACGGGCCACTTCTCTCAGCGCCCAGTCTCCGGTCTTGTGACCTTTGGTGTCGTTGATACGTTTGAAATTATCCAAATCCAGCATGATGCAACTCACCGGCAGTTGCTGCAGCTTGCAGTATTCCAGCGCGCTGAGCCCGACCTGAGTGAAATGCCCGCGGCTGAAAATCCCGGTCAGGCAATCGAACTCGGCCAGCTCCCGTAACCGTTTCTGGGTTTTCCAGGATTGGTATCCCCATGTAAGCAGCAAAGTGATGACACAGAAAAGTGCCGCTATCAGCAGCTTGTGGTTGTGGGACTCTGTCTCGGCCAACTGTTGTTTGACCTTGAGCAGCTTGTTCTGTTCATCCAGCAGTGCGATACGATTTTTTTGCTCCACGCTTTGGTGTTCCGCCAACTGGAATGCCAGGGTCTTGGCTCTGATCTCGTCGAGAAAGGCCTTATCGGCTTCGGAATACTGTATATAGGCTTCCAACGCCGCACCAAGATCGCCGCTTTGCCGGTAATACTGATACAGCACCCGAAAGGCTCGGATACTGGGGTCGCCCTTGCCGGCTTCGGCACCGCCTGCCACGGCTTGGATGGCAAACTCTTTGGCGAGTTCTGGTTCATCTGTGCGCCAATAAGCTTCGGCCAGCAGCGAATAATAGCTGGCAATCATAGGGGCATAGCGGGTCGACTCCATTTGGGGAAGCTGATGTAACAAAAGCTCCAGCGCCTGCTGTGGTTTGCCCTCATTAATATACAGCTCTGCCTGGTAACTGAGTATAGCGCTGGCGCCCACGGGTTCATTGGCTTCCCGGCAGATATTCAAGGCTTGGGCAAAAGCTCTGTCAGTGGCTTCAATACGCGTCAAGCCAAACAGCGCCTGCAGGCTGAGTTGGTCGGCAAAACAGAGGCTGCGACCATCATTGTGGCCCTTTTCCTTGAGTCTGGTGGCAAAGTGCAGCCCTTGTTGATACTGCCCCAGAAGGTTGTAGAAAACCGCAGCTACCGCCAGACCATGAACATAGAAGCCGTCGTCCTTGATTTGTGGCAAGAGTTGCAGGGTTTGTCGCAGGTTTTCGGCGCCCTGGCTCCACTCGCGCTTGATGGCATTGGTATTGACCAAAGAGGTCAGCGCCCGAAAGCGGATTTCGAGCACAGCGCTCGACTGCACCAGCTCCTGATAGATACTGCGGGCTTTTTCCAAGCGGCCGTTGAAGGAGTGCTCATAAGCGAGCAGGTAAGACAGGTAGTCCTGCTCGGCAGCAGACATATCGGTACGGCGCAGCTCCAGCTTTCTGAGCATGGCGCTGAACTGCCCGGGCGAACTCGAGCGGATTTCGTCGCTGCGTTGCAGCGCTTCTCCGAGTTCGTCCGAGCCTTGGGCCGCAGTGCTTGCTATCAGGCACAGCAGGGCGCAAATGAGCCGCCTGCCGCTGAACCTCAGGTGCCGTCTAGCTGGCCACAGCTTGTAGCTGTGAAGCTTGATTCTCTTCGTCATCTTCCTGCTCGTCTTTTTCCGGTTCATCTTCGGCCGGGAAAAATATACAGAATACGTCCGGGCAAAGATCCAGCTCGGCCTTCAACTGCAGCAGATCTTTATCTTTGATGGCCGTGGCTATTTCGGCGGATACCCCGGCTTCAGCCAGGGCTTTATCCAGCGCCTCCGGGGCTTGCAGGCTCGGGTCGGCGCCCAGTCGGGCCAGCAGGTTAATCACTTTACTCATACACTCTCCTCGGGTTGATGATACAAGGGCGCCTTGCTACCCAATGCCGCAAGGCGTGCTCGCATTTCTAAGTTAGGTTCGGGTTTTGCAGCCGGAGGGATCACCAAAGTGGTATGGAGCGCCAAAGTGGCCTCTACAAGCTCGCGCAGTTTTATGGCTTCTCTTCTAGGAGAGGCCAGCGCCGTGGTGGCGGCTTCATAAAGCCAGCAGGAGTGCTCTGGACTGTAGAGCCTATAGAGTTCTTCCAACAAGAGTTGCCGATTCTTGGCGACTGTGATTGTCAGCCCCATGTCGAGATCGCCTGCCAGGCCTATCTGCCACAGGATCAGAGTGGCAGTCGGATCGACTCGCCTGTGGTATAGCATGAATTGGGTTGCTTCAAAGTGCTGGCAACCATTTTGACCGGGATCTATGCCAAGGTCGGCATAGAGGCAATCGGCAGCGGATATGCCTGGCAGCATCTGCGCCTCAAAGCCTTCATTCCTGGCAATGGTCACGGCCTGGTGAGGCGCTTTGGCAAACACGCCGGGATGTCCATAGAAGGCACCGACCACTTTTTTACCCAAACGAACTTCACTTAGCATGGTATCGACCATCTCCCGATAGCTGAGATGACGGGATTTTCCGTGAGCATAGCAAGGCTGCAGCGAGCGGACATTGGTATTGAGTTCCTTAAGCCAGAGCTCGACCAGAGGGTCGGATACTCCACAGAACACTATATCGGCCTGCTCGATATGACTAAGGCTGACTGGACTCAGGTGAGCCCCCAGCATCATACCGACGCCGACACAGGTGATAGAGCCTTGCATTGATTTGGCCTCTTTAATTGTTTTGTTAATGTTATCAATGTTTATTATTTTTTAAAGCGCTATTGCTGGTCTGCCACAGAAATGACATCAAGCGGGAGTGCTCAGGCTCGGCCATGACTGGCTTAAACCCCATAGCCAAGGCGACTTTTTTCATCGGTTCGTTCTTTTTATGAGTACGAAGCAGCAGCTCATCGAGGGGCGCTTCACTTGAGAGTCGCTGCTGCATCAGGTGCAGTAGCTCCTTGGCATAACCTTGTCCCTGAGCCTGTGGGCGCAACAAAATGCCTATTTCGCCCACTCGTCCGTATCGGCTGAGGCCCAGTATGCCTATCGGGAGCTGCCTGCGGGTTTTGATACACCAACAATATGTTCGGGGCAGCAACTTGTTGTTGGCTGTCAGGGTATGGGTAAATCGCCTTTCGGCCTCTGTTTCACTGAGCTCAGTTGCGATAAAAGATATGACTTGAGGATCGCGATAAAGGCCGGTGAACAAGTCTTTATCCTCTGCTTTCAGAGGCGTTAACAGTAGTCTTGGACTGGTCAATCTGTTCATGACTCTCCTTAGGGGACTGCCGGCTTGGAAACATTTTTCTTACGGGCAAAGCGAATCGTGCCGCTTGCTCCCAGATCGCGACGGAACACTACATAGTAGGGGTTGAACAGCGGAAGCCCCAGAATGCTCTGGGCCGGCCAATGGGGCAGTTGTCCCATGAGTTTGAATACGGCATGACCATGCTTGGGGGCATTTATTTGCCAATAACAGTCAGCCGGGCAGGTGAGTATGCAGGTTTCCCCCTTTTCTCCTTCGAGGTAAAACAACAGCTCCGGCCATTGCTCAAGCTTGAGTTGGTTGCAGGGGATACCTTCTGCCAGCATTTGCTGCACCTTGGAAAGCTCATGGATAAAGGGCTCCAGCACAGAGGCAGCGTCAGGGTTAAGACGGTAAAGGCTCTGCAGCAAGCGCTTGAACAGACTCTCGGGCAGGCAGATGAGGGAAGCGCCCGAGTCCAGAATGGCGTTACTCGACCCTCTCTGTTCCAGCTTGCTGTCGGTGGGAGGAAGAGGAATGGCATCCTCACCGTGCCAGCCGACGGCTTTGAGATTGAGGTTATAGTAGCGGTCATGGACGACCTTGATATCGATAAATTGGCCATCGTAGAGATGGGTCTGCTCTTCGCCGCCGCCGAATATCAGTATTCCTTGATTGAGACTGTCGTCTTTTAAGCTTGCCTGCCTTGTTTCGGCACAGGCATGGTGAATACTGGATCTATGACAGAGCAGGGCAAACCTGTTGGCGCACAGACCATGTTGTTCCATCAGGGTAAAGCAACTGGGAATATCCTGCTCTGGCGCCTGCGAGATTAAGGTCTTGAAGTGCTGCAGCTGCCTTTGATCAAGCACTTGTGCTTGATCACCAAAGGGCCAGGGAAAGGTGTATTTCTGCCGCTGATGTTGCAGAGCGAGATAATGGCTCAGATCATAGCTGCGATTGAGGGGGGTGATAGGCCAGTCCCCAGATACCGTCAGCCTCAAGGAATGTGTGCCGGGTTTCCTTGTGTACCAAGGCCAGTGGCGTATCTGTTAACTTCAGCTGCGCCGCCTGAACCTGAGTGTGAATGACAGAGCCCAGCCAGCCTCCCTGGCCATAGCAAATCTCCTGTGCCAAGGCCGTTGGCTTGAGTGACATATCCTGTTCAGGCTGATAGCGCCTGTGCAGCACAGCCATGGTGGAGCTGCCGCTATCTATGATGAGGTTAACCTCACACTCTTCACTGCCGAGTTTGAAAGGAGCGGTATAAACGCCGTCTGCCAACAGGTTGTTGAGTGGCAGCAAAGTGCCGTTGACCAAGGTCGCTCTCTGGGTCATAAGAATAATATTTGTTAATTTTTTGTTATCTTGTAAGCCCTTCGAGCGACTGACAAGTGACAGATATTATGCCTGTGGTTGTTTACCCTTATCCCGGGTCAGCCACAAACTGCCCAATACACTGATCAGCAGGATAGCGGCGATGACCGCCAGTGCCAGCATGATAGGCAGATGATAGATATCCAGCAGAAGCATCTTGGTACCGATAAACATCAGGATCAGCGCCAGGCCATATTTGAGCAGCACAAAACGTTCGGCGGCGCCCGCCAGCAGAAAGTACATGGCCCTGAGTCCCATGATGGCAAAGATGTTGGAGGTCAGTACGATAAAGGGATCTGTCGTGACCGCGAAGATGGCCGGAATACTGTCCACCGCGAAGATGATGTCGCTGATCTCTACCAAAATCAGCGCCAGCAACAGGGGCGTGGCAAATAACATACCGCGGCGACGCACCACAAAGCGCTCACCCTGAAGCTTTTTCACCACCCTCAGGTGTTTTCTGAGCCAGCCGAGCAGTTTGCTGTTGGAGAGATCGGTTTCATTCTCTTCCTTGGCAAACAGCATCTTGGCACCGGTAAACAGCAAAAAGGCCCCGAATAGATACAACACCCAGTGGAACTGATTAATCAGCCAGGTGCCGCCAAATACCATGGCGGCGCGCATGACTATGGCGCCCAGCACTCCGTAGAGCAGCACCCGCCTTTGCAGCTCGGCGGGGATGGCGAAATAGCTAAACAGCATCAGCCAGACAAATACATTGTCCACTGCCAGGGCTTTTTCGATGAGATAGGCGGTGAGAAACTCCAGCCCCTGCTGATTGGCGACTTCGAGACCTGCGGTCTGTTTCAGATAGAACCAGATCCCTAAGTTGAACAGCATGGCGACGCTTATCCACACCAGGGTCCAAATCCCCGCCTCTTTGACCGAGACTTTATGGCTGTGACCACCGCCGACAAACTTAAGATCTATCCAAAGGATCCCCAGTACTATTACCAGAAATCCGCTCCACAACCACCAGGTACCCATTTCGTTATCTCCAAATACAACAAAGCCTGCCACCGACGGCAGGCCAGCTGAAGGAGCACGGATCTTGCCTGTCGGCAAGGTCTCACTTACAAAGCACAGCTCAGTGGCTTTGCCCGGTTGCCGGGTGCGCAAACACCGTAATGACGACAAGCCGGCGAGAAGTTACTCCCCTTGGAATATTCCCCAATTTAACAATATGTTGCCCCGATAGCCAGCGCTGGCAGATGAAATTATCTTAATCTTGCCAACCCTCTGCCCTGGACGCAAACGGAATGAAAAAAGGGCAGTCGATTGACTGCCCTTGATTGCCTCTACTTGTTAGCCTATGCGGATTTGCTGTCAGGCTTCCAGTTTGGCCAGCTCGGCTTGCTGCTCTTTGAGCTTGTCCATATCGCGCTTGAGATCAGCCATCTTGCTGCGCTCTTTGTCGATAACGGCGGCCGGCGCTTTGGCAACAAAGCCTTCATTGGACAGCTTGCCTTCAATGCGGGCGACTTCGCCACTCAGCTTATCCAGTTGTTTGTCGATACGAGCCATCTCGGCCGCTACGTCGATAAGCCCCGCCATAGGGATCAACAGTTCCATCTCACCCACCAGTTGGGTGGTGGACATGGGCGCGTTGTCGCCATCGGCCAGAATCGTCATGCTTTCCAGCTTGGCCAAGCTAGTGAAGAAGGTTTGGTTGGCTTCGACACGGGCCTTGTCGCGGGCACTGACACTGCGCAGTAAGGCGTTGAGCGGCTTGGACGGAGCTATGTTGAGCTCGGCGCGGATGTTACGCACGGCAACAATCACTTGCTTGACCCATTCCAAGTCGGCCATGGCCTCGGTATCGACTTTGTCGGCCTGATACTCAGGGAAGGCGGCCAGCATCAGGGTTTCCCCTTCCACACCGGCAAGTGGTTTGACACGGTGCCAGATGGTTTCAGTGATATATGGCATCAATGGGTGCATCAGGCGCAACAGCTGCTCGAGTACAGTCACCAGAGTATGACGGGTGCCACGCTGCTCGGCTTCAGAGCCGTTTTGCAGCACAGGCTTGGTCAGCTCAAGATACCAGTCACAGAACTGGTTCCAGGTGAATTCGTACAGGGTATTGGCGGCCAGGTCGAAACGATAGGCGCCCATATGCTCTTCGAAGGTCTTGACCGTTTGGTTGAACAGACCTGTGATCCAGCGATCCGCCAGCGACAGCTGCATCTCACCGCCGGCCTTGCCATTAGGTGAGTTGGGGCCGCAATCCTGATCTTCTGTATTCATCAGTACATAGCGGGAAGCATTCCACAGCTTGTTACAGAAACTGCGGTAACCGTCCAGGCGCTTCATGTCCCAGTTGATGTCACGGCCGGTGGACGCCATGGCAGCCAGGGTAAAGCGCAGCGCGTCGGTACCGTGGGCTTCGATGCCGTCGGCAAACTCCTTGCGGGTGCTCTTTTCTATCTTGGCGGCCAGTTGCGGTTGCATCATGTTACCGGTGCGCTTGCCAACCAGAGATTCGAGATCTATGCCATCGATCATATCCAGAGGATCCAGCACATTACCCTTGGACTTGGACATCTTGTTGCCTTGCTCATCACGGATAAGCCCGGTCACATAGACAGTCTTGAAAGGCACCTGAGGTGTGCCGTCTTCATCCTTGATGAAGTGCATGGTCATCATGATCATCCGGGCTACCCAGAAGAAGATGATGTCGAAACCAGTCACCAGCACGTCTGTGGGGTGGAAGGTTTTCAGCTCAGGAGTTTGCTGTGGCCAGCCCAGGGTTGAGAAGGTCCACAGGGCAGAGGAGAACCAGGTATCCAGTACATCATCATCCTGACGCAGAGCAATATCGCTTGCCAAGTTGTGCTTGGCACGGACTTCGGCTTCGTTACGGCCGACATAGACCTTGCCGCTGTCGTCATACCAGGCCGGAATGCGATGACCCCACCACAGCTGGCGTGAAATACACCAGTCCTGAATGTCACGCATCCAGGAGAAGTACATGTTCTCGTATTGCTGAGGCACAAACTTGATATCGCCGTTTTCCACCGCTTCTATGGCTGTCTTGGCCAGTGGTTTGACAGACACATACCATTGGTCTGTCAGCAGGGGCTCAATCACCACGCCGCTGCGGTCGCCATAAGGCACTTTCAGGCCGTGGGGCTCGATTTTTTCCAAAAGACCCAGGGTCTCGAATTCGGCGACAACTGCATCGCGGGCCTTGAATCTGTCCATACCGGCATAACGGCTTGGCAAAGAGGCGTCCAATTCGGTGTTGAGGCTACCGTCGACATTCACCACTTCGGCCACAGTGCGGATGGCGGCATCCTGGGTGAGTATGTTGAACATAGGCAGATTATGACGCTTGCCGACTTCATAGTCGTTGAAGTCGTGGGCCGGGGTGATCTTCACGCAGCCGGTACCGAACTCCATATCCACATAGTCATCGGCCACCACAGGAATACGGCGGTTAACAATTGGCAGAATGATCTCTTTGCCTATCAGGGATTGATAACGCTCATCGTCAGGGTGCACGGCAACGGCGCTGTCACCCAGCATGGTTTCCGGACGTGTGGTGGCGACAATCAGATAGTCTTTACCGTCGGCGGTCAGGGCGCCATCGGCGAGTGGATAGCGGAAATGCCACATGTGGCCCTGCTTTTCCTTGTTTTCCACTTCCAGATCGGAAATTGCAGTGTGCAGCTTGGGATCCCAGTTAACCAGGCGCTTACCGCGATAGATGAGATCATCTTCATAGAGGCGAACAAACACTTCCTGCACGGCTTCCGACAGACCTTCGTCCATGGTGAAACGTTCGCGGTCCCAGTCTACCGAGGCGCCCAGGCGACGCATCTGGCGGGTAATGGTGCCACCGGACTGGTTCTTCCATTCCCATACCTTGTCCATAAAGGCTTCACGGCCCAGGTCGTGGCGGCTCTTGCCTTCTTCGGCGGCGACTTTGCGCTCCACCAACATCTGGGTGGCGATACCGGCATGGTCGGTACCCACTTGCCAGAGGGTGTTCTTGCCTTTCATCCGCTGGTAACGGATCAGGGTGTCCATAATGGTATCCTGGAAGGCGTGTCCCATATGCAGGCTGCCGGTGACATTTGGCGGCGGGATCATGATGCAATAGTTGCCCTGGGACTCGTCACCGTGGGGCTTGAAGTAACCTTTCTCTTCCCATACACGGTAGAGCGCTTGTTCAATAGACTGCGGATTGTATGTTTTTTCCATGGGAACTGTCGTTTCTCAAACAAAATTAAGTGGTTGTGTTGCCAAATCCTGGGTGCTGAGTGTGACTCCCAGATTACGATACTGGCGGTATCTGTCCCTGGCCAGGGCCTTGTGTTGCTCATCACCGGCAACAAAATCTATGATCCTGCCAAAGTTTACCGCAAACGCCGGGGCTTCTGTGGCCAGATTGATCAGTATCGGGCGGCGTTGATTGGGCCCCAGCCTGTCAAAGCCGATTTCAACCGGTGCACCGGCGGCAGGGCCTTCCCCTTTGAGGTTGTGGGGTACAAAAGCACTGGGCTCAAACTGCCACAGCAGCTCGTCAATCCCATGGGCCTGAGCCTGATCCTCACAGTGAATATACAGCCATTCACCGTTTGCATAATGCTGCCCGGCCAACTGACAGGCAAGCAGTTGCAACCGCTCGGCGCTTGGTTGCTGTGCTGCATTCGGCAGCAGATAAAAAGTTGCCTTGCTCATCGCCTGCATCTCACCCCTGCACAGAACACTGGTAGCCATTTGACATAAGAGGAGGATTTTACACCTTTTGGCCAAAGGTTGAAATGGTCCGCGCCATCCCGATAAGGCTCTTGAGCTATCGGGTGACAAGCTACGCCTATATTGCCAAGGGTTGGGAAAGTGTCGATACTCGTTTGACGCTTTTGTTCCGGAGTCAATCATGGAGTTACAACTCTTTCAAGTGGATGCCTTTACCACTGAGCTGTTTGCCGGTAATCCCGCCGGTGTAGTGCTCAATGCCGATGGCTTGAATGAGCGGCAGATGCAAAATATCGCCAGAGAGCTAAATAATTCGGAAACGGCCTTTATTTTTAATACTTCAGGGGCCGATTACGATATCGAAGTCAGGTTTTTTACTCCCACTCAAGAGGTCCCTATTTGTGGCCATGCCACGGTGTCGGCCCACTATGTTTATGCCAAAAGTCGCAGTGTCACAGATGGAACCGTGATTCAAAAGACGGGAGCAGGAAAGCTACCGGTTACCATAGCACCGGAAGAGGGCGATATTTCAGTGCTGATGACTCAGGGAAAGGTAGAGTTTGGCGCCATCTTGAGTGCTGCCCAGGTTGAGTCATTGTTGCTGGGTACCGGCTTGCCTGAAGGGGCCCTGGTGACGGATTTGCCGGTACAGATAGTTTCTACCGGCCACTCCAAAGTGATGGTACCACTCAAGAGTAAAGCGCTGCTCGAGCAGGTCACCTTGGATGAGCCCAAGCTGGTGGCGTTGAGTCGGGAAATTGGTTGCAATGGTTTTTACCTGTTTACACTGGAGTCTGAAGAAGAGGGCGTGCTGGCTGCAGGGCGTATGTTTGCACCTGCCATAGGGATAACAGAGGATCCTGTGACGGGTAATGCCAATGGGCCTTTGGGCGCTTATTTGACTCACTACGGCAGCTTGCCTGCCAGCATGCAGGGCTCGGAGTTTTCCATCGCTCAGGGCGAACAGATGGGCCGCAAGGGATATATGCAGGTGCGGGTCTTTGCCGATAAAGAGACTGTTCACAAAGTTCAAATCAAAGGGCGTGCCCGGATTGTCTTTGAAACCAGGCTTAAGCTGGAGACCTGATCCAAAGCTTTGTTAAAGACGGCGTGAATAGCCGGAATTAAGCCATCAAAATTGGCGGCCCTCTTGGTTATGCTTATAGAGGACCGCAAGTCTTGCTTTGCTGGTTACCGAATGGCCGCAGGACTCAACTTGGTGCAGCCATCAGTTTTTATCACAGCGGCTCGGCAACCTTGATCACCAGCTTGCCGAAGTTTTTACCTTCAAGCAGGCCGATAAAGGCTTGTGGGGCCTGCTCCAGCCCTTCGACCAGTTGCTCCTTATATTGAATTTTGCCTTGAGACAGCCAGTCACCCATATCCTTGGCAAACTCTTCATATCTGTGACCATAGTCGTCAAAAATGATAAAGCCCTGCATCTTTATCCGCTTCACCAGAATGGTGCTCATCAGCAGTGACAGGCGATCCGGGCCGGCCGGCAACTCAGTAGCGTTATATTGAGACACCAAACCACATACGGGGACTCTGGCGCTGGTGTTCAGCAGGGGCAATACGGCATCAAATACCTTGCCGCCGACGTTCTCGAAATAGATGTCTATTCCCTGGTCGCAGACTCGGGCCAACTGCTCGGCGAAGTCCTCGGCCTTGTGATCCAGACACTCATCGAAACCCAGTACTTCTTTGGCGTGGCGACATTTCTCAGCGCCGCCGGCAATACCTATGACCCGGCAGCCCTTGAGTTTACCTATCTGACCTACGGTAGCGCCAACCGGTCCGGTGGCGGCGGCAACCACCAGGGTTTCTCCCGCTTTGGGCTGGCCAATATCCAGCAGTCCCATATAGGCGGTGAAACCCGGCATGCCCATGACTCCAAGGGCATATGAGGGGGCTGCCGGCGCTTTGCCGAGTTTCAACAACCCTTCACCGTCCGAAAGGGCATAGTTTTGCCAGCCGGTGTAAGCGAGCACCCACTCACCGACTTCAAAGTTCGGGTGACGGGACTCTTCCACCTGGCAAACCGTGCCGCCGACCATGATATCGTTCACGGCTACCGGCTCGGCATAGGATTTTGCATCACTCATGCGGCCGCGCATGTATGGATCCAGCGACAGATAGATGGTGCGCAGCAACACCTGGCCGTCGCCTGCCACTGGCTTACTGCTGCTTTCCAGACGGAAGTTGTCTGCATTGGGAGCGCCGCTCGGGCGAGAGGCCAGCACAATGCGCTGATGTGGGTTTTGATTGGCAGTCATAATAGGCTCCATTGGTTTTTATTACTTAATTAGACCGGTCGTCTAGTGCTTGGTTAAAAAAATCCCGCCACCTGTGTGGCGGGGAGTATCTGTTACTGGCCGCTGTTGTCCAGCTTGCCTGTGAGTATGCTGTCAGTGGTTTGCATCGCCAGATTGAGGGCGTTTTTATCCTGAGTCAGCTTGCTCATCAGGCTGGCCCCCAGCCAGAGGTTGTAGAGCAGCTGCGCCGTCTGGTCACTGTTGCTGACCTTGACAGAGCCATCCCGGTTACCGGCTTCGATACATTCGGCAATGGTGGCAATGATCCGCTTGGCGCCTTGCAGCAGCGCCATACGCATCGGCTCAGAGAGATCGGCTACTTCGGCACTCAGCTTTACTACCAAGCACTTTTGCGCGCCACAGACATCGGCATCGCAGTCCAGCCAGAGTTGCCAGTAGCTTTGCAGCCGCTGCAGCGCCGGAGTGCGTTCATGGTCCAGCAGTGCCTGCAGCTTATCCTGATAATCGTTGAAATAGTCCTTTATCAGGGCTTCACCGAACTGCTCCTTGGATTTGAAGTAGTGGTAGAAGGAGCCCTTGGGGACTTTGGCATGTTGCAGCAGTTGTGACAGGCCAACATTGGAAAAGCCTTTGGTTACGACGAGCTGGTAACCCGTGTCCAGTATGTGTTGGCGTGTGCTTTGTGTCTGTGTGTTCATGGCGGCCAGTATAATTACCATTAGACCAGTCGTCTAGTGGTTTATTTGAACAGCATTTGTTTGGCTTGGGGCCTAAGTGGCAGAACCAAGTGACTAAGGAAACACGATAGAAAGTAACTGGATTAAAAACAATGAATTAAGGCGTGCAGAGTTTAAGTAAACGGAGTCATATCGGCGGGAACTTTATAGTTGGAAGCCGAGTTTTATGGGGGATAGTATTGAGCCACGGCCATTCAAAAGGTCGGTTTACTATGGCTTAGCTCTGTGGTTTGAGCCGTGGATGAATACCATTTTGCTCAAGCGCCGGCTCTCTCGGCGATAATCAAAAGGCGGGGGCGATAATCAAAAGACGGGGAAGGAGCAGGACAAGGGGAAGATTGGCTTTAAAAAATAGCCAATGGCATGACCCCACAAAAAGAAAAAGCGAAGCACTGGGCTTCGCTTTTTATTGGCAGGGAGTCAGGCGCTTATTCGCCTTGCTCGACCCCGGCGCGGTTCAGCAGGAACTGCGCCAGCATAGGAACCGGACGACCGGTTGAGCCCTTGTTGGCGCCGCTGTTCCAGGCTGTACCTGCTACATCCAGGTGAGCCCAGTGGTACTTCTTGGTAAAGCGCGACAGGAAACAGGCCGCTGTGATAGACCCGGCAGGGCGTCCGCCCAGGTTGGTCATATCGGCAAATGGGCTGTCCAGCATCTCCTGGTACTCATCCCATATCGGCAGGCGCCAGGCGCGGTCACCACTCTGCTCACCGGCATTGAGCAGCTCGCTCGCCAGTGGGTTATGGGCAGAGAACAGACCTGAGGCGTGTTTACCCAGCGCGATAACACAGGCACCTGTCAGAGTGGCGGTATCGACCACCAGTTCAGGGTCGAAGCGCTCCACATAGGTGAGTACATCACAAAGCACCAGACGGCCTTCGGCGTCTGTGTTGAGTACTTCCACGGTTTGGCCGCTCATGGTGGTGAGAATATCACCTGGGCGGTAGGCATTACCGGAAGGCATGTTTTCACAGCCGGCCAGTACCCCAACCACATTGATAGGCAGCTTCATTTCACAGATGGCCTTCATGGTACCCAGTACCCCGGCAGCGCCGCCCATGTCGTATTTCATTTCATCCATGGCTTCGCCCGGCTTGAGCGAGATACCACCTGAGTCAAAGGTCAGACCCTTACCTACAAGCACTATCGGCTTGGCGGTCGTGTCGACGGCGCCTTGATATTCCATCACTGTCATGATGGACTCGTTGGCACTGCCACGGCCCACGGCCAGGTAGGCGTTCATGCCGAGCTTGGCCATCTGCTCTTCACCGACAGTGCTGACCTTCAGGTTCTCGTGCACTTCGGCCAGTTGCCGGGCCTGCGAGGCCAGATAAGCCGGGTTACAGATGTTGGGTGGCATATTGGCCACGTCGCGGCACAACTGCATACCGGCGGAAACGCCGACACCGTGCTCGATGGCGCGCTCGCCGACCGTCAGTTCACGGCGGGTAGGGACGTTGAATACCAGTTTGCGCAGCGGACGGCGGGTCTCGCCCTTACGGGTCTTGAGTCCATCGAAGCTGTAGAGGGTAGAGCTGGTGGTTTCCACGGCCTGGCGCACTTTCCAATAAGTGTCGCGGCCTTTAACGTGCAGTTCGGTCAGGAAGCAAACGGCTTCCATTGAGCCGGTATCATTGAGGGTGTTGATCGTCTTGGTGATGATCTGCTTGTATTGGCGCTCGTCTAGTTCTCGTTCTTTTCCGCAACCTACCAGCAGAACCCGCTCACTCAGTACATTGGGTACATGATGCAGGAGCAACATCTGCCCGGGCTTACCTTCCAGATCGCCGCGACGCAATAGGTTGCTGATGTAACCTTCACTGATTTTGTCCAGTTGTTCGGCGATGCCGGACAGGCGACGGGGTTCGTAAACGCCTACAACTATGCAGGCCGAGCGCTGTTTTTCGGGGCTGCCGCTCTTTACGCTAAACTCCATGAGCTCTCCTAGATTCTTTTAAAGACAAACTTTTTTATTTATTGGATAATGTCTGCTTGTGCCGCCCAAAGGCGGAAAATTTCCTGCAGCAGGGGGCTGGTTTGGCTGACAAGAATCATACGCCTGAAACAACCAAAACGCCGCCTGTTATGGTCAGAAAACTATCAAAAGTAGACAGTCTACATGAAAGTAACACTGACACCAGCAAAAAGATAAGTTTGGATACCGGATTCAGCCTGTGATTGTATTTAGATACTTGATCCGCGAAGTTTTGAAGGCACAAATAGCGGTGCTTTCAGTCTTGTTAGCTATTTTTATCAGCCAGCAATTTGTCCGCATACTGGCCGATGCCTCCGATGGCGAATTTCCCGCTTCCCTGGTGATGACACTGATAGGCCTCAATCTGCCCGAACTGGCGGTGCTTATCCTGCCCCTGAGTCTGTTTCTGGGGATCTTGCTCGCCCATGGCCGCATGTATGCAGAAAACGAGATGGTGGTCTTTCACGGGGTCGGCATCAGCGAATGGTATGTCACCCGGGTAACTCTGATCCTGGCGTTGCTCAACAGCCTGTTTACCGGTTATCTGGCGCTTTATGTCGCGCCTTGGGCGCAGGACAAACAGCACACGGTTTTGGAAAAGGCTCAGTCAGAGGCCGGGCTGGCCGCCCTGGTTCAGGGACGTTTTCAAACCAGTGCCAACGGCCGGGCTGTGCTCTTTGTTGAAAAAATCAGTAAAGACAACGAACTGGAAAAAGTCTTTGTAGCCCAGCTTCCCGATGCGGAAGACGAAAGTGGCGTTACCAACCTGGTAGTGGCCCATGGTGGCCGGGTGGTGGAAGACGCAACAGGTGGTCAGCGGCTCAAGCTCGATGATGGCGTGCGTTATCAGGGAGCCCCGAACCGGGTGGATTACCAGGTGATTGAGTTCGGCGGCTATCAGATGCAGCTCAAAGAGCAGGAAGTGGATGAGAGGGATCGTAAGTTATCTGCCGTGCCTTTCAAGGAACTGCTCAATACGCCGGGGCCGGAAGCCGTGGCAGAATTTCACTGGCGACTGGCCATTCCGCTGGCGATCCCCTTGATGACGCTGATTGCGGTGCCGCTGGCGCGGGTCAATGTGCGCCAGGGCAAGTTTGCCAAGGTGTTCCCGGCGGTATTGCTCTATCTTGGCTATTTCGGCTTGATGGTCGCCGGGCGCAAGGCGCTGCAGGATGAGGTGATCCCGGCCTGGCTGGGGATGTGGTGGATCCATGCCTCGGCATTGGTGATGGGCATCTTGCTGATAGGTAAGGGCAGACCTTTGGGCACTCGCCTGACCGGCCTGTTCAAACGCCGGGGGGCCGCAGCATGAAGATACTGGACTGGTATATTGCCAGAGTACTGCTCAGCACCTCTGCCCTGTGTCTGCTGATTTTGACCGGACTTTCCGGGATCATCAAATGGGTCGATCAGCTGCGTCTGGTGGGCCGGGGCAGCTACACCATGATGGACGCCGCCGTCTATGTGCTGTTTTTGATCCCAAGAGATGTGGAGATGTTCTTCCCCATGGCCGTGCTGCTTGGGGCCCTCATCGGTATGGGCATGCTGGCCTCCAACTCTGAACTGATAGTGATGCAGGCCTCCGGCATGTCGCGGCTGCAGATCACCCTGTCGGCGATGAAGACGGCGGTTCCTTTGATGCTGTTGGTGATGGTACTGGGTGAATGGGGCGCGCCGGTGGCGGAGCAGAAGGCCTATGAGCTTAAGACCAACAAGATCTCTGGCGGCAACCTGATTAAGTCCCACCGCGGGATTTGGGCCAGAGACGGAAACCTGTTCGTCAACATTGGCGAGATTGAAGATGTGACCCGTCTTGGCAATATTACCCTCTATGAGTTTGACTCTGAGCAGAAGTTGGCCAGTGTGGTGCACGCCGAGCAGGCTATCTATACCAAGGAATATTGGCGTTTATTGGAGGTTCGCCGCACAGTGTTCAAAAATGAGCAAGTGGTGCTGGATAACCTCAAGGAAGACAGATGGCCCTCCAGTCTGACACCGGACAAGCTGAGCGTAGTGTCGGTTAAACCCGATGCCCTGTCTATCCGTGGTTTGGTCGGTTATCTCGATTATCTGAAAAACAACAATCAGGATGCCAGTCGCTATGAGTTGGCACTGTGGCGTAAGGTGATGCAGCCCATCACAGTGGCAGTGATGATGCTGGTGGCGCTCTCTTTTGTGTTCGGGCCGCTGCGAACCGTCACCATGGGAGCCAGGGTATTACTCGGGGTGATAGCCGGCTTTACCTTCTATATCTGTAATGAGATCTTCGGCCCCATGAGCATAGTCTATGAGCTGCCGGCCTTGATGGGCGCCATGATGCCGAGTTTGCTGTTTACCGGCGCGGCTATCTACTATATCCGCCGCTGAGGACGCTGAGGATTGAGGGCTTGAGAGTAAAGCCGCTGCAGCTTTAAAAGCCCCCCTTGTTGATTAACGTTATGAAAAAGCCCTGTCACTGACAGGGCTTTTTGCTGTGGTTTGCGTATTGGAGGCATCTAGAACGCTTTATTTTAATGCCATCGCTACCTGGGTATTTCAGGCTATTATCTCAGAATCCGTGTCTCAGGCTCCGTGCCAGTTACGCAGTGAGTTGGCTTCTTTACTGAGAAGCACCACTTCTGAGCGGGTCATACTGTCCTGCAGTGCCAGTTTGTCACCATTGAACAGGATCCACAGGTTGCCTATCCCCAGCAAGGACCAAACTACCCGTGCCAGCGCGGTAATAAAACTCAGGTTTTGGCCGTTGGGATGCTGCACCTTGAGGCGCCAGGCACGCATGCCCAGAGTCTGGCCGCCCTTGGACCAAAAGAGAGCGTAGAAACCGGCCACACAGCAGGCCAGCCACAGCTGATAGAGGCCGTGATAGAGGCTGTTGCCATTGAGCAGATCCGAAACATGTTCATAGTTCCCCATGGGAATGAGGCCGGAGGCGGTCAGGCCGGTAAAGATCCCAAACCCTATGGCGCCGGCAAACATGTAGACGGCTACTGCCAGCAGCAGATCATAGACGGCGGCACCGAGGCGCTTGAAAAAGCCGGCTCGGGGAAAATTGGCGTGCTCTGGATTTATCATGGCTTAACCCTCTTTTGGGCAGGTATTAACCCTGCTCTTCTTCTTTGACAAAGTGGATATGACGAAACCCCATACGGGCGAATTCACTGGTGCGATAGCTCTTTAGGGCGCCACCGCCTTTGGCTGTCATGGCGACTTGCTGCTCCATTGCCAGAAAACGGCTGAGATCTATTCCCTCGGCGGCGGCAACAGCCTCGTACATGTCGTGGTATTTGTCATAGGCAAAGTTGATCACTTTCGCGACCCCCTTGTATTCATAGGCGACCTGACGTGCCATCTTGTGTCCTCATTAAAGCAGTGGGCTCAACCGAACTTACTGCGAAATATAAAATAAACGGCGCCGAGCATACACAACCCGGCCCAAAGATAGTCCAGTTTCAGTGGTTCCTTTAGGGAAGGTGCAAATAAGTCCTCGTGGCACTCTGGCTTGCACAGCAATTGGCGTTCAAGGCATCTGACTGAAGGCATGCCGGGGCATGTCAAAGTCGGATAACGCAGAGAGCCGGTTGCTGTGAAAGCCCCAAAGGGCGTGGCTTACAGGCCTGCCTGCTGTGTTGTGCTTCTTGCAAAGGACTAGGGCCATTTGCTGCGAACCACGCCTTGCATCCAGGCCTGTAAGTCGACGCAGAGCACACATGGGACTTGTTCGCACCTTCCTTAGGTAAAACACCGCAAAGGGAACAAACAGACTCAGGGTGATGACTTCCTGAAGTATCTTGAGCTGGCCCACATTCATCACACCATAACCAATACGGTTGGCCGGTACCTGCAAAAGATATTCGAACAGGGCTATGCCCCAACTGACCAAAGCGGCAATGATCCAGGGTTTACCTGAAAGGGACTTGAGGTGGCCGTACCAGGCAAAGGTCATAAAGATATTGCTCAGGCACAACAAGCCTATGGTGATGAGTGTGGGTTGCATCTGTCAGCGGGCTACCGGATAGACCATATAACTGGCGTCATCTGTATAGGTGGCCAGCGATTTTTCGATACGCTTGTGGTTAAAGCCGAGCTTTTCCCAGTAACCACAGGCGCCCTGTACTGCAACCAGTGACAAGGAACCCAGGCGCAGTTTTTCCGCCTGAAGCTTGAGGGTATCAAACAGTTTGCGTCCGGCGCCGAATCCCTGAGCCCTGTTGCTGATGGCAATATCATGCAGATAAAGGGTGTCGGCCTTGGGCAGTGTGGTAATCGCCTTGTACAGTGGCGGAGGGGTGTCTTCGGTCCAGGGATGAGCCAGACAATAGCCTACCACCTGGTCACTCTTTTCAAGGACATAGCAGGTTTGCGGTGATGCCTGCCACTTGCTCTTG
The DNA here is from genome assembly GCF_009183365.2 of Shewanella algae. NCBI lineage: Bacteria > Pseudomonadati > Pseudomonadota > Gammaproteobacteria > Alteromonadales > Shewanellaceae > Shewanella > Shewanella algae. The sequence continues at coordinate 3,720,532 of NZ_CP068230.1, read as the reverse complement.
AGCACATGTAAAGGTTCGGGGGCCAGAGCGTGGTAGCACTCTGCTTGAATTTCGCCTATGGCTTGCCAGTCATCCTGGCTAATGGCGCGTATCAACATCTGAATTCACTTTCTCTTTTCAGTTACTTCGTAGAAACGCGCCATTATACCATTTTTGCAGATAAATTAATCCAGATAGCGCTGCTGCAGATGGCGCTGCAGGAAGTTGGGATCCAGACTCTGCCCTGTGGCGCTGCGGATCAGTTCATCGGTTTCCAGCAGGCACCCCTTGGACCAGATTTTTTCATCCAGCCAGTCGCAAATCAGCCCCAGCTTATCCTGGCTCAGCAGGGCTTCAATGGGGCCCAACTCGGCTTCCATGGCAAATCTCAGCTGGGCGGCGTACATGGCGCCCAAGGTGTAGCTGGGGAAATATCCCAGTTCACCCAAGGTCCAGTGAATATCCTGCATGCAGCCATCTTTATAATTGTCGGCAGTACTTAGCCCCAGATATTGCTGCATCTTCTGATCCCAGAAATCGGGTAGGTCTTTCACTTCCAGGCTGCCGTCGATAAAGGCCTGCTCGGCTTCAAATCGCAGCAGTATGTGCGCCGGATAGGTGACTTCATCGGCATCGACCCGGATAAGACCCGGCTTGACCCGGGTGATATTGTCGATCAGTTCATGGGCCGATACCGGGCAGTCGAGATGTCGGCGAATTCTCGGATAGAGCTTGCTGATAAAGGCGCGGCTGCCGCCGAGTTGCATCTCAAAAAACAGGCTTTGACTCTCGTGGATCCCCATGGAGCGAGACATTCCGGCGGGTTGTCCTCGCCAATCCTTTGGCAGTGCCTGCTCGTAACGGGCATGACCCGTTTCGTGAATAGTGGAGGTGAGGGCAGCGATAAAGTCGTTTTCCGTGTAGCGACTGGTCAGGCGGATATCACCGGGCACGCCACCGCAAAATGGGTGCGAGCTGACATCCAAACGCCCTTGGTTGAAATCAAATCCCAGGTATTGCATTACCTCTCGTCCCAGCAGCTTTTGGTCTGCTATCGGGTAGTCGCCGGCGCTGCTCTTGTAACTCTGGTGCAGCTGCTTGTGCTTCACTTTTTGGATAAGCTCGGGCAACCAGTCCCGCACCGCTCCGAGAGTGGTCTCCAGCCGTTTACAGGTCATGCCGGGTTCAAATCTGTCCAGCAGGGCATCGTAACCTGCCTTGCCTGTGTGCGCCGAGCGAGCCTGGGCTTCTTCTCGCACCAAGGCGATTACCGCCTCGAGATTGGGGCGAAACCCTTGCCAATCGTTGTTATGCCGCTGTTCGCGCCATTGGTTTTCACAGCGATAACCCGCCAGCGTCTTGGCCTGTACCAAGTCCCCCGGCACGGCAATGGCTTGGGCGTAGTGCCAGCGCATCTCTCTGAGATTGGCCCTCTGTTCGATACTGAGTTCGGCGGCTTTGGCTTCGGCGCCATCCAGCCATTCGGCAAGCCTGGGCGAGGTTTTTAAACTGTGAATGTGTAATGCCAACTCGGCCATCGCCTCGGAGCGGGCCTCGCTGCCGCCCATAGGCATCATGGTGGCTTGATCCCAGTCCCCCAGGGCACTGAAATGCTCGAAGTGGCTGATGGTGCGAAAGTGCTGGCAAAGTTGCTGGTATTCGGTTTTGGCAGTCATGGTTTGCTCTAAAATATTGGCATGCATCAGAGGGAACAGTTCTTATGCTAACCAAGCCAAGGGATCGTTCTCAAGTGTTTTTCGGCAGTTTTTGTTCTTGCGAAATGTAATTAAATTAATGCCTTGTAATAGAAAACAAAGTTTACAATTCGGTTTTGTCTGGGCGTTGCTGGCGTAAACCTTGTGGTTTGTTGCAACACTAACCCAAGCAAAGATAGCCTCAGTATGGAGTGGCTAACATTAATGTGAGCCGCTGCAGATTTCTGACGTTAAATGCAGATAAAAGCTATTGGAGTCCAAGCTTGCCAAGGGGTACACTCAGTAACAACCTGAAATAAACAGGCTTATATGGAATATTGACGACAGGTACAGTCGTCTACAAGGAGGAATCCTGTGCTGGACTTTTTTCTGGCCCAGTCCAATCTGCCCTATGCTGTAGCCTTGGCGATAGTGGCACTGCTTGGAGTGATAGAGGGACTCACATTAATCGCGGGTATCAGCCTGATGGCCGCCATGGATGACTGGCTTCCCGATGCCGATCTTGATACTGACCTGCCTCAGGGCGGACTGACAGCGCTGGCCGGTTGGCTCTGCCTGGATAGGCTGCCTGTGCTCATCTGGTTTGTACTGGCACTGGGATGTTTCAGTATTACTGGCTACTTGCTTAACTATTTTTCCTGGCTGCTGACCTCGGCCCTGTTGCCGCAAGTGTTTTCCTTGCTGTTGGCCTTGCCGTTGGCGGCGGTTGCCTGCCATTTCCTCGGTGGGCAGTTGGCCCGAATTCTTCCCAAAAATGAATCCAGCGCCGTCTCAATCGAAGATCTCAGCGGCAGCGTCGGCACAGTAACGCTCGGCTGCGCCATCAAGGGCAATCCCAGCGAGGCTGTGGTTCAGGATCAGTACCGTCAGAAACACTATGTCTTGGTCGAGCCCGAAGACGAAGACACCGAATTCCCGGCAGGGGTGCAAGTGGTGCTGCTCAGACGCAGCGGCCGCGTGTGGTCTGCCACCCGTTTTGAACAATAATCTAACCAAAGAAGGAAACAACAGGAATGGAAACCATCCCGGGTTTGAATACCAGCGGCACCAGTATGTTGCTGTTTACCGCAGGCGCAGTAGTGCTCTGCCTGTTGGTGATAGGGTTTATTTTTGCCAAGCTCTATTGCCGCGCCACCAAAGAGATGGCCTTTGTGCGCACGGGGTTCGGTGGTGAAAAGGTAGTCAAAGATGGCGGCGCCATTGTCCTGCCGGTACTGCATGAAATTATTCACGTCAATATGAACACCCTGCGCATCGAGGTGGGCAAGACCCAAAAAGATGCCCTGATCACCAAAGACAGGATGCGGGTGGACGTCAAGGCCGACTTTTACTTGAGGGTGGCCCCCAATGCCGAAGGTATTTCCATGGCGGCCCAGACATTGGGTGGTCGTACCAATAGGGTGGAAGAGCTCAAGAAGCTGATGGAATCCAAGTTTGTTGACGTGTTGCGCGCCGTGGCAGCCGAAATGAACATGACAGAGATGCACGAACAGCGGGCCGACTTTGTACAGCGGGTGCAGAACAACGTTGCCAATGATCTCGAGAAAAACGGTCTGGAACTGGAGTCGGTTTCTCTGACAGGTTTTGACCAGACAGAGTTGGAGTTCTTCAATGAGAACAACGCGTTTGACGCCGAAGGTCGCGCCAGACTCGCCAAGATCATCGAAGAAAAGCGTAAAGAAACCAACGATATTCAGCAGGATAACCGGATCCAGATTGAGCTGCGTAACCTGGAAGCCGAAAAAGAGTCGCTGAACATCGAAAAGGCCGAAGAGGAAGCACGTCTGATCCAGCAGCAGGCACTGGAATTCAAGCGCGCCGAACAAAAGGCCGAGATCATCAAGCAGAAAGAGCAAAAGCAGCGTGAGGAGCGGGAGGCGGAAATCGCCAAGGAACGCGCCATCGAGTCGGCGGAAATTGAAAAGACCAAAGACATAGAAACCCGCGAAATTGAAAAGCGTAAGCAAATTGAGCAGGCCAGAATTCAGCAGCTGCGAGATATCGAAGTCTCCGAACAGGAGAAACAGATTGCGGTTGCCGCCAAGTCGGAAGAAGAATCTGCCGCCAGAGCCCGCGCCGCCGAGGCCGAAAAGCTCAAGGTTGAAAAAGAGGAAGCGGTAATCACAGTGCGTCAGGTGGCTGAGGCTAATCGTCGCAAAGAGATTGAAGTTATTGACGCCCGTAAAGAGGCAGAGCGGGAAGCCGTTGGGGTCACAGTTCAGGCTGAAGCCGAGAAACGCGCCGCCGAAGATAGATCCATAGCGATACTGACTGAAGCCCGCGCCAGTGCCGATGCCAAGATGCTCAAGGCCGAGGCCGATGAGAAGGTGTATGCGGTGGAAGCGGCCGGTAAACAGGCACTGCACGAAGCCGAGAACGTGTTGCGTGACGAGCAAGTTGCCCTGCAGCGCTCACTGGCTATCCTCAAAGTTCTGCCGGAAATTGTCGCCAATGCGGTTAAACCGCTGGAAAACATCGAAGGCATCAAGATCCTTCAAGGCTATGGCAGCGGTGTAACCGGTCAATTGGGGGCAGCTTCCGATGGCGCCGGTGTCAAGGGCGGCATTGCCGAGCAGGTTACCAGTGCGGCGCTCAACTACCGTGCCAATGCGCCCGTGGTCGACGCCATGCTCAGAGAGTTGGGGCTGGTAGATGCCGAAAAGGGCGGGCTGAATGATCTGCTTAGTGGCAACAACATGCTCACCCATGAAGCGCTGCAAATCGCCCGGGATACCAAGGCCAGTGCCGAGCCCAAAGTGGAGACGGTAAAGCCTGTTAGCCAAAACAATGTGGCCTATGAAGCGACTTTGGATATAGATAAGCCTGAGCAACCGAGAAACGCTTAAGCCCAGTTGTACTCATCAATGCCCTCCATCGGAGGGCATTTTCTTATCAGGCATAGCTTTTTTCTTATCAGGCATTGCCTCGGAAAATTCGTTTTCAATTCGCCAAACTAGGTTCGGCTACGCCAATATGCAAACAACGCCTAGCGGCGGCTTCGAAGGGGAATCAGTGTAATTCTGTTAGCGCTGAGTAGCTTGGAACATCTGAAGTGTCTGCAGACATACACCTAATTTCCAGGCACAGGCGGAACTGTGACCGTCGAAAACAGGGACGTTTTCGTCGAGGCTACATGGACGTATTCACAACAACTTCCCTGTTTAACGGCCAGCTCACCGTCCCTGGCTCGCGCTCGAAAGCATGTTGCTGTGCAACTCTCGCCGAATCACAGGATCGCCTGTGCATAAGCCTGCGGCAGGCAATGGGAGACATCCGTTGCTGGAAGTTCAATCTATGTTATTTGGCTATTTTGAGCTGAAAGCAATGCTAGCCGCTGTGCCAGCGGCGTAAAGTCGTGGAGCTTCGCCCCACACCCGACCAAGAAGGGATCAACAACAGCAATCCCCTCTTGGATCTCCCTTGCCGCCCCACACGGTGTCGAAAGCCCCTCGGCCTAATGGCGCAAATAACTATCGCTTCAGACGCTCATCCCTGATTCGACTGTCGCTGCTTCGGCATCCATGCCTCAGCCACGTTATTTGCGCCAACGGCTTTCGGCGACACCGAGGGGGAATTGGTACAACTCTGTTAGCGCTGAGTAGCTTGAAATATCTGAAGAGTTTGCAGACATACACCTATTTTCCAGGCACAGGTGGAACTGTGACCTTCCGAGCCAGGGATGGCGAGGCAGAGCTTACAAGGACGTACTCGCAGCGTGTCACAGTATCGCCTGTGCGAAAGGTGCACCACAGGTGATGGGCTACACCGTGGCCGGAAGCTCGGCCAGTACTAACTTAGGAACTTTTAGCTGGAAGCTATAATAGCCGCTGTGCCAGCGGCTTAAAGTCATGTTGCTTTGGGTTTCAAACCCAGTCAATTCTGCTTCAAAAACAAACCAAATCAGGGTTTTGTTGCCTTTGTCAGAACTTGACCTTTGGCTAATTGTTTTCAAATTCAGTACTGGGTATTGTACAACCAATTCAAACGCTTAGCTTTAGCACTTTCTTAAGCTTAAGGCCGAAAGCAACAACACTTTTCTGCATTAAGCGGAATGCAGGGACAAACAGAGTTTGGACCCGTGCGGTAGCCATGGCTTTACTTAATGCTTTTTGTTGGGCCTGGATTGTAGAGCCCTTGAACGACTTGGCGCGCTCATGACAAGCACCTCAGAACTGATTTTTTATACAGTATTATTGCCGTTCCAGGAAAAATGCCGGGAATTTGTAGATAATTTTGCGCATTATTTCTGTAACATTTTAGAAAATAGCATCAAATTCATAATGTTAAAAAATACAGCTGGTAGATAATAGGTTTGGAAACCACGCATGCGCGTTTAGCAGCAAGGGATATTTGGACTAAATGGTATTATATCCAGCCAATACAAACAGATAGCTATGCGTGTTTACACTCCTCCGAGAACTAAAACGCGCATGCGCACTATACAGCTGTTAACTGTCACCATGAATAAAGCACTGTTCTTAGCCATCGTTTTTCTGCTTCCGGTTATTTCGGTGCTAGTTCCTATGGATCATTTCCAAGATATCTGGGTTTGGCTCTACGCCCCGCTAGGGTTGGCGTATGCAACATACATTTGGTTTCAGCCAAATGAGCACATGATGAAATTCATCACGATTGCACCACTACTTTTCCTTACAGCAGTTTTAGTCATTTTTCCTGCTTGGGTGGCAATCGAGTCTGGCTTTTATGCTGGGTTACAGTTTTTGGGTGTGGTAGCCATAATCGCAATACCGTCTTCGGTCATTGTTGGTGCCACTTATGTTTTGCTGGCCTATGGCATCTACGTTGTTTTCAAGAAATATGGTTTATTGCCAGAAAACAGTTAACAAGGCCATCAACTTCGCGCCTATCGGCGCCGGACAGCCTACGCTGCGCTCCGGCTGCCGGTTATGGCGGCGTTAGGCCACAAGGAGAGATAGTGGACGATCCTCACGATTACGAAGAACATGACGAGATCCCCTATAAGGGATGGAATGACTTAGACTTCAGCGTCATCACAATGGGTATGAAGTGGCTCCCATTTTTTGAAGATGATCTCTATCTTGGAATGCAGGCGATGAATGTCGGGGTGGTCGACTCGGTTATAACTGAATATGAGTATGCACTCTTACGAGAATGGTTTGAGATCGAAAAAACACCCACTGAATCCGCTATGGCTGTGTCGGCAATGTCTCAAATGTGGATTTATGGTTTGTATGAGGTTCTGAGAATGTGGAGAGATCGCAGGTTTCAGTTTCGTAAGCTTCACGACAACGGCGGGATTGATCCTAAAATTAGCGGAATGTCTGATGATGACCCTATAAATTTAACTATAGAAACAAGAAAGAAGCAGTTGTTACGCTTTAAAGATGACGCGACTTATAGAGATAAGATTGAAGAGGCATGGGAAAGTATTGAGCCTATTTATCGAATGATAGAGCTTTTTCGCATGAATCTGGCCAAACATTGTGCTCCCGGTAAAGATGGAATAATGCCTCGTGCACCTGGCTATGGGCGTATCAATCGTTGGTGCGGCTCCATGGATTACGAGTTGATCGACAAGAATGGCTATTACATAACGATGAATAGAAGAGATATCGCAGATGCTTTACGGACATGCGTGCAAAAGGCCTAACTGTAGTGGTCAACTAAAATTGGCCACGGTTTTGTATTCAAGCCAGTATCTTCGCTCTGACTCATTGGGTGTCAGCCCACTGTTATATTGATGTGGTCTCAGCTGACTGTAATACCCCGTCACATATCGCGAAATTTCACTCTTAGCCTCACCGATATCCCGATAGCCGGTCATCGGTATCCATTCTGTTTTTAAGCTTCTAAAGAAGCGCTCCATCGGGCTGTTGTCCCAGCAGTTTCCTCGTCGACTCATGCTCTGCTTAATCTGATAACGCCAGAGCTGTTGGCGGAAGCGGTGGCTGGTATAGTGGCTTCCTTGGTCACTATGGAACATTAGGTCTTTCGGCCTTCCTCGCGCCTCAAAGGCCATGGTTAGAGCCTTGCTTGTTAGCGCACTATCGGGCGAAAATGACATCGCCCACCCCACCGGTTTCCGTGCAAACAAATCCAGAACAACGGCAAGGTAAGCCCATCGTTTGCCTGTCCACACATAGGTCACATCGCCACACCACACTTGATTGGGAGCCGTCACAGCAAACTGGCGGTCAAGGAGGTTAGGGATGGCGACATGCTCCTTGTCTGCCTTTTGGTAGCGATGTTGCGGCACCTGGCAGCTCACTAGCCCCAGTTTCTTCATCAGCCCTGTGGCACGATAGCGAGTTAACCTCACGCCAGCAGTCGTCACCATATCAGCCAGGGTTCTGGCACCCGCTGACCCATTGCTGGCTTCATAGGCCTCCCGCACCAAGCTGTGCAGTTTTACCTGTTTCGAGTCAATGGTGGTAGGTCTGCCTCGCCAATACTTGTAACTGCTGCGGTGAATACCAAATACTGAACAAATCCGTTCTACGCTATGGCTCTTCTTGAGTTTCTCGACTAACGAGAACTGTTCAGTGAGTCTGACATCAAGAGAGCCGTAGCCTTTTTCAAAATGGTGTTCTCTTCTTCAATGCGGCGGATTTTCTTCTCTAGCTCGCGGATCTGCTGTTGTTCGGGGGTGAGCGGTGCGCCTTTGGGGGATACGCCTTGCTGCTCTTGTCGAAGCTGGTTTACCCATTTACGCATGGCTGAATTACTCACGCCCATCGCGCTTGCTGCCTCCGTTACACTGTAGCCCTGCTTCGTTACTAGCTGCGCAGCTTCTAATTTGAACTCTGTACTGAATGTCGGTCTTGTGTTCTTCATTTCTACCACCTTTTTCCGGAAGTGAGTCTATCACTTCGTCTATTCAGGTGGCCAAATTCACTATGCCACTACATAACAAAGCGCTGCACTCGGAAAAATTACTCGCTGCGCTCATAATTTTCCGGTGAGTGCGGCGTTATATTTGTATTGAAATCCTGCGCTTATTTGTCTGTTCGTGATCAACTACTCATGCTTAATTTTCGATTTTATGGTACTACATTTATCTTCGTTTTGATTTGATCAAGGAGTACGAAAATGAATGAATGGACATTTGAGTTTGAAGACTATGAATACAAGATCAATCCTCGTTCGATAGAGTTTGTCGGTGAACTAGATGGAAATCGATACGTTTTTCGTGTGTTGGCTAGTACGTTGAATGACTACTTTGAAACCAATGATGATAGAGAGTCAGCGATAAACAATTATTTAGAAAACATGGATAATATTCATAGTGCAGCTGAAAGTGTCGCATCAGAATATGATCCAAATGACGAAGTCCCAGACTACTATCTTGACGAGGAAGATCTAGCAGAGTTTTGTTAATGGCACTGTAGGTTAAACCTATGTTTGCCTCGAACCACAAATATAACAAACGACTATGGCGTCAATCCTTTATTTTGGGCGGTGTTTTGGTCCCACATGATGCCATCTCGAAGCATAGAGTTTAGGATGACCACCATCTTGCGAACGCAAGCAATAATTGCCACTTTCTTTGGTTTTCCAGCTTCGAGTAATCGAGCGTAAGTGTCCTTGAAAACAGGGGTACATTGCATGGCTGACATCATGGCCATGTACAAAACGGTTCTCACCTGTGCGCGGCCTCCTTGGATGACTCGTTTCCCTTTGTAACGTCCGCTTTCACGTGTAATAGGGGCGACGCCGATGAGTGAAGCCGCTTGCTTGTTGGTAATGTAGCCTAACTCAGGCACATTGCTGATGATAGACGCAGCGGCGATATTGCAGCAAAGATAGGACCAGCAAAGATAGGACAGCCACAGCAAAGATAGGACAGCAAAGATAGGACAGCCATATCTTTCTGATGTTTCGCACAGGCTTGACTAGGCTTTGAAATACCCATCAAAGCTCAGTCGAGGTTGGTTATGACCGTTGCCCGTCGCCAGTTGATAGATGCTGAAAGTACGCCCTTTTACCACGGATTAACCGTTGCGTGAGAAGGGCATTTTTGTGTGGTGAAGATGCACTGTCGGGGCGCAGTTACGAACATAGACGTGGCTGGATAGTGGATAGAATCAGGCAGTTGTCGTCAATATTCTGCATCGACGTTTGCGCTTATGCGGTCATGAGTAATCACTACCATTTGGTGCTCAAAATCGACCTTGCTACGCAACAATCGTTGTCGCCATTTGAAGTCATTGAGCGTTGGACAGGGCTCTTTAGTGGCAATCCTGTGGCGGCAAAGTTCCTCAAGGGCGATAGTCTCTCAGAAGGTGAGCGAATACTTTTAGATACGCTGATTAGCGATTGGCAGGAACGCCTTGGCAGTATCAGTTGGTTTATGCGCTGTTTAAACGAAGATATCGCCCGCAAGGCCAATCGTGAAGATGGCTGCAAGGGCGTATTCTGGGAAGGACGCTTTAAGTCGCAGGCGCTTCTCGATGAACAGGCGCTGCTGGCCTGCATGATGTATGTGGATTTAAATCCCATTCGCGCCGGTATTGCAGATTCGCTGCAAACTTCTGATTACACATCCATTCAGGAGCGCATAGAAGAACATGCTGAGCCTGCAACTGCCAACGCTTCAATTAAGCCACTGCTGCAATTTGATGGTGCAGCAACGACCGCCGAACAAAGCGGCATTCCGTTTCACTTTGCCGACTATCTGGAGCTGATTGATTGGACAGGCCGGGCGGTGCGGGAAGACAAGCGTGGCTTTATTGCCTGTTCCAGGCCCAAACTGCTGCTTGAGCTTGGTATCAGTGACGATGCCTGGATAACTTCCGCCAAGGAGTTTCGCCGTCAGTACAGTGGCATGAGTGGCCGATGGGATGCCATGTGTGCCATGAAGGCCAAATATGGCGGTAAGTGGTGCCGGGGTAAGCAACAAAGCAAAGCAATACATCCCCATTAACCTTAAACCGTTGGTGATTTTGCAGCAACAGGCTTAAGCCTGCTGCAGGCCTGCTTGGCAACCGCAGTTTCTGTATGAACCTCGCAGATTAGTCGTCTTAGAGAGTCTACTTCCAATATTTCATCGTCATTTATAAACAATTGAGACCGAATGATATGCTTCCTCGTGGCTCGAAAAGTGTTTAGGATGTCCTATATATCCTGGTGAGGAGTTCTATTCTCAGAGGGATGATGAGTCATTTGAAAAGTGGTATAAATATTTAGAAAACAGCTATTTTATTAAGGCTAAGGAAAATGCTTAACAAGTGACAGTGGCATTCCATCAATAATTAAGTTCGGGGGTTAAGTGTATCCTTTATTCGATAAAAACTGCGATTTAGTAGGTTGGTTAGAACTTGGCGAGCATATCTTTGATACCGAGATGAATTGGGTTGGTTATATATCTGGGGGGAATGTTTGGTCTGCTGAAACTGGTGATTGGTTGGGACCCATTATGGGTTTAACTTGTCTTGACCGAAATGGTAAACCAATCCTTTGGAATCCAGATAAAACTATTCAAACGTCAATGCGACCTATTAGTCCAATCAGAGCTATTCGAGCTATACGTCCGATTAGACCTATTCGTCCTATAAATCCCATCCGACCTATCAGGCCAATAGTTCCTATTGGCGGGTGGTCTGAGCTTAGTTGGAATGAATGGTGTAACCAATAGGCCATGCACAATCGCTCCTTCGGGACTGGACCTCCGTACTGCGTGCTCCGGCCTGTGCTGGCGGCGTTATAACTTATTGGGTTTGGCGTGAAGTATCTATTAATTACGATAGCATTGGTGGCTCCTTGGGTTGGATTCTATTTAGGTGAGAATGTGTATGCTTCTACGTATATGTGGTCGCATCACCCATGTGAATCTACACTGTACGGGTGCTTGAAAATTGATTTTGCCAGTTTTTTTGTCAAAGGGGTGTTTGCTGGTTTGTTGGCAGGGTGGATTCCTATTAGGAAGTATATTGTCGCCGCATTTATCGCCTCAGTATCTATTCTTGTGGTGTGCTTGCATTGGAGGCTGGGTTCGCTTCAAGACTGGCAAATTCTTGGCTACTTGAGCTATCACATGGGGACTACAATTCCCTTATTGTTAGGTTGCTTTCTAGCCTCCTGCAGTATGGCAGCGATAAAAGCAAAAGTTATAACAAGAGCCTGCAAGCCGACCTTCGGCGGCTGAGGCGGGCGTTGATGCGAAATAGGACAGTTATGCACTTTAGCGAAGAGGCATTAATCAAGTGTGGCATTGAAATGGCAGATATCTTTCAGCTTCCACCTCCATCTGATGAGTTGTTTCAAAGAAAAATACAAGAAATACTCGTAGATCGAGAGAGTTACAAAGGAGTGTTGACTGGGATCATTGCTAAAGAGGAAGCCGCGTCGTTGATTTTACAGCACTTCCAAACACTAATTTGTCATAGTGCAGGAAGAGATGAAGCCTCTTTAACCACCGATTGGAGTAGCCTTCTCCAAAAAACTACACTGGCACTTTTCATAAAATGAGGCCACACACAACAAGGCAATGCAGATGACCTTCGGCACTTGTCTCGCGCTTGCATTCGCAATCCGCGCGCCAATTACCTCGGCCCGTGATGGAGCTTTATAATTCAGGCAGTAGAATGGAAGAGTTTCCGATAGAAAAACTTAAATATACAAGTGCAACGATTTCTGGTATCGATGGAGACGTTTCACTTGAGATAGGAATAGAACCGTTTGAGCTAAGTTTAGATGGCTATTCTGAGAAAATAGAAACTGTAATTAGTATTGACGGTATTAATCTGCCTACCAAGCTTAGTGAACTTGCTGGTAGAACATTTACTTTCCCTGTAAACCCAGAAGATGGATATATTGATGGGTCAGTTTATTTCTTTGCTGCTCATAGTCCTGTTGATATAACTGAAATCAAATTTGGTGAATCGAAAAATGGAAAGTTACCTATGACACTTGAGTCATCTTGGGTACTGGAGTTTGAACTCACAGGGTTTAAAAACTTCAATACAACAATTAAAACGTATCTGAAGTTATAACGAGAAACACAAGACAGCCACATATTTTTGATGTTTCGCACAGCTTTGACTAAAAACAACAAAAAACAATAAAGACACCCATTATTAGCTGTGTGATAGCCGCTGTGGCAGCGGCTAAAAACAGAAACCCTCATTCTGTTGGCTAACAACCCCATTATTGAACACAAAGTGGATTTGGCCGGGGGACTGATAAACCGAGAAATGGCTCCAGCGGAGAGTGTGTTCGCCAGTGCCACTTCCAAGGTCATTTCCGATGCTGAAAGTTAAGCCTTGAGCAATGCCAATGCGGGCTGTTGGTTATCAGGATAGAGTCGATAAGCCTTATGGTGCTTGATGCAACTGGCTTTCTTATCCCCTTGGCTGAATAGAAGCGCATGTTTGACAGCAAACTGGGCAATCAACTGCTCGTCGGCGCGGATGTAAAGGGTGATGGGTTTGATCAATTTGCCATCGAGCAGATGCTGCTGATACTGCTCGGCGGAGATCACCAAGCTGTTTTGCCCCTGGCTGTCTAATTTGAGTTTACCGCTTACTTCACAGTCGAGGATGACGAGCCAGCCTTCGGCCTGGAGTTCGGCAATCAGGTTCTGGAGCGATTGCCCCACTGCGGCATTATTGATGGCTGGCAGGTACTGCGCCTGGATACGTTGAAGTGCCTCGGGTAACTTGGCACCGGCCCCCAGGCTTCGGCCCTCTCTTATCCAGCGAGTGAGATCTTCTGCCAGCAACTTTGAGAAACGTTTCTCTTTTAGTGACTGCACCATCCAGTTGCAGAGAAAATGACTTTCCGCTGCCGGGGTCTTGATACTGCCGGCGGCATGGTTACGTTCCGCCAAAGCAGCGAGGCCGGCCTGGGTTAATGCCAGCAAGGCCTGATTGTAGCTTTGTTCTGTCATTGTTTTTCCGCGTATAAGAGATATGGATGGGGCGCTGAGTATACCCTAAGCTGCAATTTTCTATATCAGGCAGACAAAGAAAACCCTAAAACTCATTATTTGTAAGGCGTAAGTCACTTAACAGCGATTTTACCCTAATTCTTTTAATCTCAAGGATATCACTTGTCTGCCGGGCAACCGGGTTGTTTAATGAACAGAATGAGGTAGTAGCCGGTTGTTACCTCTGCCTCTATGGGCTTGGTTAAGATGAGTCTGATGGTGAGTCGATGGAATAACAGGAGAAGACAATGGCTAACGTATTGATCCTTGCCGGTGATTATGTGGAAGACTATGAAATCATGGTGCCGTTTCAGGCGCTGCAGATGGTGGGCCATAAGGTGACTGCCGTGTGCCCTGACAAAGAGGCCGGTGATACTGTCAGGACGGCTATTCATGATTTTGAAGGCGATCAAACCTACAGTGAAAAACCTGGGCACAATTTCGTTCTCAACGGTGACTTTGAACAGATAAGTGCCGATGATTTTGATGCGCTGCTGATCCCCGGCGGCCGAGCCCCCGAGTATCTGCGTCTCTATAATGAAGTGCTTGAGCTGGTTCGGGCCTTTGCCAAGGCGGATAAGCCGATTGCCGCAGTCTGTCATGGGGCGCAACTGCTGACCGCCGCCGGAGTGGTGCAGGGCAAGAAGGTGTCGGCTTATCCCGCCTGTGCCCCCGAAGTACGCCAAGCCGGTGGTGAATATGCCGATATCGAGGTGACAGAAGCGATTACTGACGGCAAGTTGGTTACAGCGCCGGCTTGGCCTGCCCATCCTCAGTGGTTGGCGCAGTTCCACGCCTTGCTCTGAATTCGGTAAACAAAAGCGCTTATCCCTTAGGGGGGCAAGCTTTGCCGCCGAGAATGCGAGTGTTTCCAGCCGGTAGAAAGTCCAGCTAAAACCCAATTAACCAAAAGCCGCGCAGTGCGCGGCATTTTTAATGCTCCATAACTCACATTGAATACAGTTGCCACTTTCCTGACTTATTTGAGGACGGGACAGTAGGTAGTAAAAACTATTTTTGCGAATTGATCTTTTGAAAAGGCTTAAGCTACCAGGAAATGCGTTATTGTCTTTGCCTAGCTGTCTAATTGAATCTGGTTTGTGCACTCATGTGGCAGCCTCGTCCCGATATTATTTCGTAGTGCTTGCAGTTTTAAGTTCGCTACCCTTGTCTTTTTTGACCAAATTTTTCGCAAAATTTCTCTATCTAAGAATAGCTTGAGTGGTAAATCTTGCTATCAGCTTCTATCTTTTATCCGTATGGCTGCTTGTTGATGCAGCTCATCAATAATTAGGGCGTTGTCGTGGTGAGCGGATGGTAATTCGTAGCAACTGTTAGGGATAAAAAGGACAGAATATGAATACAAGGAATAGCATAGTTATTGGGGCTGTTTTACTGTTGATTGCCGGATGTGGTGGGTCACATGACAGTGAGGTGGAACAAGAACAGTTACCCATTGCGGATGCAGGCCAAGCTATGCTGCTGCAAAAAGGGGCAACCGCTGTGCTCAATGGCAGTCAGTCTTACGACCCTGGCGGCTCGCCTCTCAGTTACAGATGGCAAGTTATCAGTAAACCTGCAACCAGCACCAGTACGCTCAGCGATCCGACAAGCCCTTTCCCAAGCTTTTACCTCGATGCAGTAGGTAATTATGAATTCGAGTTAGTGGTAAATAATGGGGAGTATGACAGTTTCCCCGATAGGATCATAGTCAGTGATACAGTCGCAGTTCCTTCGGCCAACGCCGGTCCAGACAGAGCGGCATCTGTGGGGCAGGATGTTACGCTTGATGGTAGTGGCAGCTTTGATCCTGATGGCGATCCGCTGAGTTTCCATTGGGTCTTGAGTCGAAAGCCAAATGGCAGTACGGCACTCTTGGCCAGAAGCGAAACTCCGTTTGCGCTGTTAACACCAGATGTGGACGGGGAGTATGAAATTGAGCTGACGGTGTCAGATGGAAGCAACAGCAGCGCTGTGGATCAAGTGCTGGTCAGTACTTTGAATACTCGTCCTCTTGCCGATGCAGGCCCTTCACTCGCGTATGCATTGGGGCAAGTTGTTACTATGGATGGTACCCGGTCGAGCGATGCCGATGGCGACCCTCTTACATTCAAATGGCATATTGTTTCGGCGCCAGGCGGGAGTGCCGCTACTCTCACTAACGCCGATAAAGCTCGCGCCAGTATTCAACCTGATGTAAACGGTGATTATGTTATTGCACTTGTCGTCAACGATGGCAACATGGACAGCCAGGCGAGCACACTGGTGCTGCATTCAGGTAATCAGCCTCCTGTTGCTCATGCAGGCCGCGATATTTCAGCGCGGATCGGCCAGGTTTTACACCTGGATGGCAGCGGTTCTACCGATGGCAATGGTGATCCGTTAACGCCGCAATGGGCGATAATCTCCAAACCGAAAAACTCATCGGTCACCCTGGGTGATAGCCATACTTTCCATCCCACATTTACACCGGATGTTAATGGCGACTATGTTGTTCAGTTAATCGTTTCTGATGCTATCTTGCCCAGTGCGCCGGATTCGGTTGTCATCTCTACACAAAATACGGCTCCTATCGCCGATGCCGGTCAACCGATGTCGGTGGCCACTGGAAGCACAATTAATCTGGATGGTTCAAGATCCAGCGATGCTGAAGGTTCAGCGCTTAGTTATGCCTGGAGTATAGTGACCGCTCCTACGGGGAGCTCGGCAACGTTGGCTGCAACCAACATAGTCTCTCCTGAATTTACTCCTGATGTCGCGGGGGATTTTGTTTTTCAGCTGATTGTCAATGATGGCGTGTTATCCAGCATGCCAGCCACCGTCATAGTCACGGATAACGATTTACCGCCAACGGCAGATGCCGGTAAAGATCAGTCTGTTCAAACCGGGGTGACAACGACACTCGATGGTTCTCAATCAAGGGATCCAGAGCGACAACCACTCACTTATCTCTGGTCAATACTGTCAAGCCCTGTCGGCAGTGGCACAGTATTAAGCAACGCGACCAGTGTTAATCCTACCTTGGTGCCAGACAGCGCCGGTGACTACATAGTCCAGCTAACTGTGACGGATGCCATTGGTCAAACAGCAACAGACGTTGTGGTATTACGCGATGGCAGCCGTAATACTTTGCCGGTGGCAGATGCCGGGAATGACGCCAAGGTTTTCTTGGGCAGTAATATAGTGCTGGATGGTCTGGCATCATCCGATGCCGATGGTGATCCGCTCAGCTACAAGTGGTCAATGCTCAGTCGCCCTGCGGGCAGTGTTGTTCAGCTTAACAATGATACATCGGCCAGTCCGGATTTTACCCCTGATGTAGAGGGGGATTTTGTTATTCAACTTGTGGTCAGCGATGGTAAGAGTACCTCGTTGCCTGATGTTGTTGTGATACATGACAACAAAAAGAATCTTGCACCCTTGGCCATTATTTCCGGTATAACTGACGGTGTGACAGGGCAGGCCTATCAACTTGACGGTAGCCAAAGTAGCGATCCTGATGGTGATCCTATTTCCTTCAGATGGTTACTCTTAAGCGATCCCGTCAATGGGGTGCTCAATGATCCATCATCAGCTAGACCTAACTTCATACCTACGTCAGCAGGGACTTACTCAGTAGCTCTGAGTGTGAGTGATGGTGTTAGAGATAGCCCCTATGTCACAGCGTCAATTGTAATTAAAGATCCCGCAAAAGGCTCAGCTATCCCGACTCCGGTGGGCCATAACCTTATGATGTTAAGCTCACGCGGTGGTGAGAGTCGAACAGGTTCGCTTATCACTGTTCGTGAGAGTGACTTGACTCAAGCGACTGAAGTTACCAGCTTCCATGGTTTACCTTATCCCATTCAACCGGATGTTCGTCAGGGGTGGTCGGTGCACCCTACTAACAACAAGGCTTATCAGTTGCTTACAAATGGTGGTATCAATAACACAGGTACTATTACCGAATTTATCCCTTCAAGCCAAGAAGCAAGTATGTTTCTCTCATTTCCTGAACTTGAAGTTAGTAGTCACGCCGTAGGTGATTTTTATACCGAATTACTATTCCATCCAGATGGTAAGTCGGCATATACCTACACCCGAGATGGGGGGGCGAACGATGCAGGTGTATTAATCCATATTAATTTTGATCCTGGGAGTGCAGATTATAAGAAGATTTCTGTGATTGCCGAGTTTGGATCTCCTAATGGCGCTTATCCAGGTTTTAATGGTTCTCCAACTACGAAACTATATTGGAATGGTGCTCAAAAAACAGAGTTGATTGCCGCCTTTGGTTATTCACGATTCGAGCAGCGACCTGTGATTAAAATTGTACCAAAGGACGTTCAGGATCTCAGTCAACCATGGGATATCAAACCATTTGGTGATCCTATTTGGTCTAACGGCCGCTATTTCGTGGCCGAGGATGACAGGCAAGTAATAGTAACCAGTAGTAATGATCCGATTTTAAGTGAAAATGGTGCGGGAGGAGCGTTAGGTTTTACCTTACCAGGTTGCCAGAATCCATTCGGTGCCTTTTTTTGGGAAGATCCTCAAGTATATGTCTTATGTCAAGGAAGCGGTGGAGCAGATGCTTTGCTATATGCCTCAAATACTTCAGTTACTCAGCCTGCGCTCGCGGCAACCTTTCGTAGTTTAACCGGCACCGAATTTGGTGGCGTTGTTGCCTCTGATTTACGCGCTGCAATATATAGCGTTGTGAATGATGAGAATGCCAGCGTCTTTATTACATTGCCTTCTCCTGGCGCATATGTGAAGAAACCAACTCTGAGTGAAATAACCAAACCCAATTATGCAATAAGAAACTTGGTTACCGGAGGTGATGAACTTGGTTATCTGTTTATAGGAACCCCCGCCATAGTGACTGAGTCGACAGATAATGTTAATGATCGCTTTATTATCACCACATCATTCGATGGAGGGGTGTATGGGGAGGGGGCAATTATTACCTATGATCGGCAAACAGCAAGTATCGCTAAGATATCTTTAGGTTACCCTACAGGGGGCTTGCCATATGGGAGAATTCTTAAAGCATCATCGGGAGACTACTTCTTTGCAATGAGAGAGTTTTCTGAAGGGAATGGTGCTGATCAAAGTGGTCAACGTGCTATCGCACGATATGACTCTGCTATTGGTGCAGTTGAAATTATTAAACTGGGGGATTCTATAAACCCAGCCATTGGTCTTGCTGATGACAAACAAGGCCATATTTATACGCTTACCAGCGTGCAAAATGGTATAACCAGTTACTATTACGAGCTTGTGCGAATTGATGGGACAAATCTTACTTCATCGCGAATAGCCTCCTATCCCGCGAGCAACAATAATATTCCGGAGACCGAAGTGGTCTTTGATGACAATAATCTTTGGTTCTTCACCGATGAGAGTTTGCGTTGTCATAATCTTGCGGCTAATAGCGATGGTGAGTTGCAGTTGTCTGGCAATTCAGCCCATGAACCGGTTCATGCTGTGACCTTTCCCGTGGCTGGCGGAGATGGTTTTTTCACCACACGCCAAAGCAGTGTAGCTGGGGAGGGGACTATTCAACGTCTTAATAATAATTGCACAACGCCGACTATAATGACTTCCGTCGCTGGTCTGAGCGACCAGCCAACAACAGCCCTAGTCGCAGCCAGCGATGGTTATATGTACTATGGCACCAAGGGCGGTAAACTGATGCGTTATGATAAGCAGTCAAATGCAGTTGCCGAAGTGGCGACAGTGCCGAATCGCTCGATTGTCGGGTTTATCGTTGAAGATTCCAATGGCGATCTGGTGGGGTTTGCATCCAATGGTATTGAACGTGATGATAAAATGTTTGCCTATCGCTTAAGCTCGACAAGTATCACTATCAGCGATGTACCGGACGATACCCCAATCGATGAAGTTTACCCTGGCTTTACCGAGATAAACTAAGAAAGGTGCGAATAAGGGGTTGGTATTTATTCTACGGTAGTGGTCAAATTAACTTGGCCACTACACATACGCCTTAAAAACAAAACGCCCAATGAAATTCATCAGGCGTTTTTATTCAAAAAAGTGTCAACCTATTTTAGGGCCGGACATCAACATAGGAGCAAAGCCCGTCATGCGGGGCGGCTCATTTGAGCTTCTTGGGCTTGATGCCACCGGAGCCGACTTTAACCTTAACTCTGCGGCCGGACATGCTCTTTTCCGCTGCGACTTGCTCCGAGGCGCTGCTGGCGCCCGGCTTTTTCTTGGCGAAGCTGCGGCGTTTTTGCAGTTGCTTGAGCAGGAGATCGCGATTACTCACTTCATAGCCTGGCATCATGATGCGCTTGAGTTTTTGGCCAATCAGTTTTTCGATGTCGGCCAGAGTGCGCTCTTCTTCGCGGCTGACAAAAGAGATGGCGACCCCCGTCTTGCCGGCGCGGCCGGTGCGACCGATACGGTGCACATAGTCCTCTGCCAGGAAGGGCAGATCGTAATTGACCACATACTCGAGATCCGGAATATCCAGGCCGCGGGCGGCCACTTCGGTGGATACCAACACCCGTACCTTGCCTTCCTTGAATTCTCTGAGCGCCCGGCGGCGGCTGCCCTGGGCTTTTTCACTGTGCACCACGGCACTGGCGATACCGTCGAGATTCAGCTCCTTGACCAGATGATCCGCATCTTCACGGGTGGCGGTAAACACCAGCACCTGCTGCCAGTTCTTGCGCCCGATAAGTTCAGACAGGAGTTCACGCTTGCGGCGCTGCTCTACCGGGTAGACCACCTGGCTGACGGTCACCGCTGTGGTGTTTTGGCGGTCGGCCGTGATGACCTTGGGCTTGTTCATTATCTCATCGGCCAGGCGCCTTACCGCGCCAGAGAAGGTGGCCGAGAACATCAGATTTTGCCGTTGCTTGGCGGCGCTCTGAAGTATTTTGTTGATATCGTTGATAAAGCCCATATCCAGCATACGGTCGGCTTCATCCAGCACCAGCACTTCCAGCGAGCCCAGACTCAGGTTACCGGCCAGCAGTTGTTCCAGTAAACGCCCCGGAGTGGCCACCACTATGTCGGCGCCTTGCTTGAGCTTGTTGACCTGAGATGCCGACTTGACGCCGCCAAACAGAGTGGCCACCGACAGTTGCAGGTATTTGCCGTATTGGCGGGCATTGTCGGCAACCTGGGACACCAACTCACGGGTCGGTGCCAGGATCAGGGCCCGGATATTGCCGGGTTTGAGTTCGAGCGGGTTATCCTGCAGGCGCTGCAAAATAGGCAGCACAAAGGCGGCTGTCTTGCCTGTGCCCGTCTGGGCGCTGGCCAGCACGTCCTGACCGCGGCGAACCGCAGGGATGGCCTGTCTCTGAATCGGTGTCATGCTCTCATAACCGCACTCTTTGAGCGCGCGGAGTATTTCGGGGGCAAAACTGTAAGATTCAAACTTCATCTCGATATTCCTGTATTCAACCGCTTGGCGTGTGTCTTAGCTGTTTCGGGTGTCGGCGGCCCTAATGCCGGAAGCTCAGGCCTGAGTAAACGCCAAGTGCCGGGATAACCCGGGCGGGCGCGGAGTATAGCAAAAAAATCCACCAAGGCCTGCTCATTTCTGCTTTATTCTTGCACTGCAAGGATAAATGCCCTGAGGCGCTGCGGATATCACTGTCTCTTGCAGATACAAGAATGCCGCCCGCAGGCGGCATTCTCTCACGATTTATTGGCTTAGCTGAACCAGCCGGCAAACATCTGCTTGAAGTAGTCCATCAGCTTGCTGAACCAGCTGCCTTCGTTGACTTCTTCCAATGTTACCAGTGGGAACTGGGCAATGTCTTTACCATCAAGCTGGAAGTATACCCGGCCGACGACTTCACCCTTGGCCAGCGGTGCGGTCAGTTCTTTGGTCAGTTCGAAGTTGGCCTGCAGGTTTTTAGCCTGACCCCGGTTGATGGTGACAGGAGTGTCAGTGGTTACACCCAAGTCCACTGTGTCACGGTCGCCGTACCAGATCTTCTGAGTGACAAAGCTGTCACCGGCCTTGTAAGGGGTGATGGTTTCAAAGAAACGGAAGCCATAGTTGAGCAGTTTCTTGCTCTCGGCCTTACGGGCGGCTTCACTCTTGGTGCCCATGACCACGGCAATCAGGCGCATGCCGTCTTTGGTGGCTGAGGATACCAGGTTATAGCCGGCACCCGAGGTGTGGCCTGTCTTGATGCCGTCGACATTGAGGCTGTTATCCCACAAGAGGCCGTTACGGTTGTACTGCTTGATACCGTTGTAGGTAAAAGATTTTTCCTTGTAGATATCGTACTCGTTGGGTACATCACGGATGAGGGCCGCGCCCAGCAGTGCCATATCATAGGCGGTGGATTTGTGGTTGTCCGAATCCAGGCCGTGGGAGTTTTCAAAGTAGCTGTCACGCATGCCCAGCTGTTTGGCCCAGGAGTTCATCAGATCGACGAAGGCGCCTTCGGTTCCGGCAATGTGCTCGGCCATGGCAACACAGGCATCGTTACCGGATTGGATGATGATACCCCGGTTCAGATCCGAGACTTTAACCGTCTTGCCGACTTCGATAAACATCTTGGAGGAGTCGGGGAAGTTCTTCGACCAGGCGTTCTTGCTGATGGTCACATCGTCATCGGGAGAGACATTACCCGCCTTGATCTCCTGACCTATGACATAGCTGGTCATCATTTTGGTCAGACTGGCAGGGTTGAGGCTTTCGTAGGCGTTATTTTCCGCCAGTAAGCGCCCTGAGTTGTAATCCATCAAGACATAGGCCTTGGCGGCAACATCCGGTGCATCTGGGACGACTATCGGGGCATTGTTGGCCTGTGCGGCGGAAACTGAGGCACAGGCGAACAACAGAAAGGCTTTCGCGGGACTTTTTACAAAATTCATCATTACCTGAATACGTCTTCTGGTTGGAGTCGGAAAATATGCTGAAATTCGCAGCGAGTATAACATTAGTCGACCGGAGATTTCAGTTAAGGTTCCTTAATTAGTTAAAAATATGGTGGAATTTTGAACGCTTATGATTTTGGTTCAGTCACCATATAGCTGCTCGGGAAGCCTTCCTGCTTCAGCTTTTCCAGCAATTTGGCGGCAATACCTTCATGGCTGACCGGGCCGAGTTGCAGCCTGTATACCGGCTTGGCATCGGTAATTCGGCTCTTGACCTGGTACTTGTTTTCAAGCTCTGAAGCCAACTCAAGCAGACGTTCGCGCGAGCCGGATGCCATCACCTGCACATAGTGCAAATTGTCGCTGCGAAGCTCGGCCATGGTCTGGCTCTCTTCACTGTCCTCAAACAGGACTTCCAGCCTCACCCTGGCGGTGCCTGTCTTCAGCATGTCCAGCCGGTAAGCCGCGGCGTAGGACAGATCTATCACTCTGTCGGGGTGAAAGGGGCCACGGTCATTGACCCTGACAACCACGCTCTTGTTGTTGGCCAGGTTGGTGACCCTGACATAGCTGGGCAGTGGCAATGTCTTGTGCGCCGCCGACATGGAGTACATGTCATAGGTTTCACCGTTGGAGGTCAGATGGCCGTGAAACTTGGCGCCATACCAGGATGCCAGCCCCTCAACCTTGTACCCCTTGCCGGACGGCATCACCTGGTAGGATTTGCCTCTGACCTGGTAATCCTTATTGCCCTGTTTGCTGTAGGGCTCGAACCTGGGGTGGGCATCTTCCACCTTGGAGACATCCGGGGCATCGGCCGGAGGCCTATCATCTTTCATGGTGTAACGGCCCGAGTTGCCGGCACAGGCGGCCAGCAGAATAGAGGCGGTCAGTGGCAGCAATAGTTTAAGTCTTGTCATGGTGGGCTTTGAGTTGTTCACTGAATTGATAAACCGCCATGGCGTACAGCGGGCTACGATTGTAACGGGTGATCACATAGAAATTGTTCAGCCCCAGCCAATAGTCTTTGGCATCGGCCTGTTCCAACTCGATAAGCAGTGCTTTTTGGCTGGCATCCAGATCCCGGTTTTCCTTCAGTGCCACCTCGGGAGAGAGGATATCGGCCACTTGGTAATTGAGCCTTTCTCCCTTCCAGACCTTGGCCTTGGGCGTAGCTGTGGTGCTCAGTTCCAGTGCCACCGGCTCACCGGCTTTCCAGCCGTGACGATGAAAATAGTTGGCTACTGAGCCTATGGCATCGTCGACACTGCCCAGCAGATCCCGCTTGCCGTCACCGTCAAAGTCGACCGCGTAGGCCAGATAGCTTGAAGGAATAAACTGGCCATAGCCCATGGCGCCGGCGTAGGAGCCCAGGAGGGTTTCCTTATCGAGTTGCTCCTCTTTAAGCAGCGTCATCAGCTTGGCAAATTCGCCGCGAAAGAAAGTCGCCCGTGGCGGGTAGTAGAATCCCAGGGTATAGAGGGCATCGATCACCGGGTACTTGCCCATGTAACCGCCGTAGAAGGTTTCAATACCGATAATGGCCACTATGATTTGCGGATCCACGCCATAGGTCTTGGCGGCGCGCGCTATGGTCTGTTCGTGCTGCTGCCAGAAACTCAGCCCGGCTTCGAGGCGCTTCTCGGTCAGAAAAATGGGGTAGTACTGATGCCAGGGTTTGGCCTCCCAAGGACTGGAGATGGCATCCAATACCGCCTGGTTTTTCTGGGCCGAGGCGAGGAAGCTTTCGACTTCTTCTTGGCTAAATCCCTGGCTCCGTTGCTGTTTGATAAAATCCTGCTTGAGCTGCTCGGGAGAGGGCACCTCGGCGGTGGCACAGGCGCTGAGGTTGAGACTCAGCAGCAGGCCCAGAGGTGCGAGCAGCTTTTTGAATGTCGGCATGTAAGGCGTTCCTATCTGTCGATGAAGCGTCTATGGGTGTGAATACTCATTAGAATGCCAAAAGCGGCCATCAATGTCAGCATAGAGGTGCCGCCATAACTTATCAGCGGCAGTGGGACTCCCACTACGGGCAAAATACCGGACACCATGCCGATATTCACAAACACATAAACGAAGAAGGTGAGGGTCAGCGAGCCGGCCAGCAAGCGGGCAAAGCTGGTTTGAGCCCTGGAGGCGATCACCAGGCCGCGGCCGATTACATAGAGATAGAGTGCCAGCAGCAGCAGACTGCCGATGAGGCCAAACTCCTCACCGATCACGGCGAATATAAAGTCGGTGTGGCGCTCCGGCAAAAACTCCAGCTGCGACTGAGTACCATCGAGCCAGCCCTTGCCCCAGAGTCCGCCTGAACCTATGGCAATCTTGGACTGAATGATGTGGTAGCCGGTACCGAGCGGATCGGCCTCGGGATCCAGCAAGGTCATCACTCGATTGCGCTGGTAGTCGTGCATCAAAAAGAACCACAGAATCGGTAGCAGCGCCAGCACGGCGGCGATAAAACCGCCGACAATGGCCCAGCTCATGCCGGAGAGAAACAGTACAAAGATCCCCGAGGCGGCCACCAGAATTGAGGTGCCGAGATCCGGCTGTTTGGCGATAAGCAGAGTGGGGATCAGCAAAATCACCCCTGCACCGGCCAGATAACGCTTCTTCGGCGGCAAGGGAAACTTGGAGATAAACCAGGCCATGGTGATAGGGAAGGCCAGTTTCATCAGCTCAGACGGCTGAAACTCCATGAAGCCCAGGTTGAGCCAGCGTTGGGCGCCCTTGTTGATCTCACCGAAGAAATGCACCCCCAGCAGCAGCGCGACCCCGGCAATATAAATGGGCAGAGCCCAACGGCGAAACACCTCGGGGTTAATCTGGGCGATAAACAGCATCAGCCCAAGGGACAGCCCCATACGGAATAGCTGCCGCTCCATCATGGCCAGGTCTTCACCGCTGGCAGAATAGATGACGAACAGGCCAAAGCCCATCAGGCCCAGGATGCCGAGCAGCAGCGGCAGATCGATATGCATCTTCTGCCAGATATTGGGTTTACGGCTGTGGCTCATGTTTCAACTCCCAGGTATCCCGCAGCAGATATTCATCCAGCATGGCCCGGGCAACCGGCCCGGCGTTGGCGCCGCCCCAACCGGCGTTTTCCAGTACCACCGCAAGCACTATTTTCGGATTTTCGTAGGGGGCATAGGCGATGATCAGCGCGTTGTCGCGCAGATGCTCGTCAATGGAGTCCGCATCATACTTCTCATCTTCGGCAACGCTGAAGACCTGGGCGGTACCTGTCTTCATCGCCGCGGTATAACTGGCATCAGTGAAGCGACTCTTCTGCGCGGTGCGGCGCATGGCCTCGTTGATGATCTCCCAGTTATTTTTGTTTTTCAGCACTATCGGCGGCCTTTCATCCACCGGCGTCTCAATGCGGGCTGTGTTGTCCTTTATGGCCTTGAGCAGGTGCGGGGTAAAACGTTTGCCGCGGTTGGCCAAAATGGCTGTGGCATTGGCCAGCTGCAACGGCGTGGTGGTCCAGTAACCCTGGCCAATCCCGACCGAGATGGTGTCGCCTATGTACCAAGGTTGGTTGTACTTGAGGCGTTTCCAGTCCCTCGATGGCATTACCCCGGCAGACTCTTCGAAGATATCCACCCCGGTATTCTGACCGAAGCCGAATTGATCCATGAAGCCGGAAATCTTGTCGATGCCCACTTTGTAAGCCATGTCGTAGTAGAAGGTATCGCAGGAGTGAACTATGGAGTCATATACGTCCACCCAGCCGTGGCCCCAGCGTTTCCAGTCGCGATATTTACGGTCGACCCCAGGGATCTGCCAAAAGCCCGGATCCCAGATGCGGGTCTTCTCGCTAATGGTTTGATCTTCCAGTCCCAAGAGCGCCAGATGTGGCTTGACCGTGGAGGCTGGGGCATATTGCCCTTGGGTTGCGCGGTTAATCAAGGGGCGCGAGCGGCTGTTGAGCAGCTCGCTGTATGCCTTGGAACTGATCCCGTGCACAAACTGGTTCGGGTCATAGCTGGGGCTGGAGACCATGGCCAGAATCCCGCCGTCTCTTGGGTCTATTGCCACGATTGAGCCGCGGCGGCCATCCAGCAGCTCGGTGGCCTTTTGCTGCAGCTGCAGATCCAGTGTCAGGTAGATATCCTGTCCTGGCTCGGGCTGGGTCACCTTGAGGGTGCGAACACTGCGTCCCAGGTTATTGACCTCTTCCTCCAGATGCCCGGGCAGGCCGTGGAGCAGGCTCTCATAGAACTTTTCTATCCCCTGTTTGCCAATGTCTTTGGTGGCGGCATAGTTTTTCCAACTGCCGGAGCGTTCCAGCGCGTCTCTGTCCCTGGAGTTAATTTTGCCGACATAGCCCAGCACATGGGTCAGCAGGCTGCTGTAGGGATAGTGGCGTTTAAGACCGGCATCGACATAGAAACCATCGAACCTGTGTTGGTTAACACTGAACAGGGCCACCTCGTCTTCCGTCAGCCGGGTCTTGAGCGGCAAGGGCTTGAAGCGGCGGTGATATTTCAGTGACTCGGTGAAGCTGTCGCGCTCATCCTGACTGAGGTCGATAACGGTTGAGAGTTCATCCAGCGTCTGCTGCATGTTCTTCACCTTCTCCGGGATCACTTCCAGGGTGTAGAAGGGCAGGTTCTCTGCCAGCAGCTTGCCGTTACGGTCATAGATCAGGCCGCGGCTGGGCGCCAGCGGTACCACTCGGATACGGTTATCATTGGAGCGGGTTTCGTAGTCTTTGAAAGACACCACCTGCAGATAGTAGAGGTTGCCGAGCAACAGGCTGAGCAAAGCGACCACGCAGACAAAGGTAAACAGCGCCCGGCGTTTGAACAGTGCCGCCTCGGCGGCGTGATCATGCATGGTTATTCGCTTTCTACGCGGCAATGGATCCTCTCCGGCTCAAACAGTTAATGCAAAGTCAGCTAATGCAAGTGGCTCTTGGGTGCCTTATTCCCTGTGGTAGGGATGATTGTTGTTGATGCTCCAGGCCCGGTAAAGACTCTCGGCCACCACGACTCTCACCAAGGGGTGGGGCAGGGTCAGGGCCGACAGACACCAGCTTTGGCTGGCGGCTTGTTTACAGGCGGGAGCCAAGCCTTCCGGGCCGCCTATCAGCAGGCTGACATCCCGGCCATCGAGCTGCCATTTTTCCATGGCAGAGGCGAGTTCCGGAGTAGTCCAGTTCCTGCCCGGCAGATCCAGAGTGACGATATGGTTGCCCTTGGGAATCGCGGCCAACATGGCTTCGCCCTCTTTTTGCAGAATACGGGCGATATCGGCATTCTTGCCCCGCTTGCCGGCAGGAATTTCAACCAGCTCCAGCGCCATGTCCCTGGGGAAGCGGCGCTGGTACTCGGCGAAACCCTTGCTGACCCAGTCCGGCATTTTGGTGCCTACGGCAACGAGTTGCAGTTTCATCAGGCGTTGGCGTCAGACCAGAGTTTTTCCAACTGGTAATGTTCGCGGGTTTGCTCCTGCATCACATGCAGAATCACATCACCCAGATCCACCAGAACCCAGTCGCTGCTGTCGCGGCCTTCTACGCCCTGAGGTTGCATGCCGGCTTGCTTGGCTTCGGCAACCACATTTTCAGCAATGGCGCGAACATGGGTCTTGGATGTGCCTGAGCAGATAACCATAAAGTCGGTCACGTTGGACTTTTTGCTGACATCCAGCACGACTATGTCCCGAGCCTTGAGATCATCGACCTTGTCGACAACAAATTGTTTCAGTTCTGTGCCTTGCACGCTGAAGATCCTCTCATGTTTTTGATCAAGCGCAGTAGTATATCAGCGCAGGCGGGCAAGTCCCATAGCATTTATCGTCCATCCACCGCAGTTAACCGCCAAGATAGAGGCGGTTTGCGACTATATACTCGAGCACGGCTTTGGGCATGGCGGCGCGGCAGGCATTAATGTCACCGGCAGCGATGGCGCGGCGAATGGCCGTGGAGGAGAAGGGCTGCGGCTTGACCGAGAGGCTGATGATTTTGCCGTATTGTGCTTTTTCAATGCCACCGCTACTGCTATTGCCATTTGCATCGTCACAGACTCTTGCCGCCAAGGCCTGGGTGACCGAGCAGCCTCTTTGGGCCAGTTCGGTTTGGATTTCGGCGTCCTTTGGCAGGTGCCAGTCCGGGCGCTTGCAAACCACCAGGTTACACAGGGAAAACAGCCGCTGCCATTGATGCCAGCTCGGCAGTGACAGCAAGGAATCTGTACCCATGATGAATTGAAATTCGGCGCCAGGGAAAGCTTGCTGCAGCGCTTCCAGCGTCGCGACGCTATAGGAGGGGGCATTGCGCTTGAGCTCGATATCGCAAATGTCCATATCGGGGAACTCGTCGCAGGCCAGTTTAAGCATGGCCAGGCGCTGCTCGCTGCTGGCGGTGGCCTTGGCTTTGTGCGGCGGAATATGGTTCGGCAGCAACCAGAGCTTATCTAGCTCTAGCCGGGCTTTGACTTCGGCCGCGGGTTTGAGGTGACCATAGTGAACTGGGTCGAAAGTACCGCCCATCAGCCCGATACGCATCCTGCCTCCTCAGTCGAACTCAATATGGCCAAGGTGGCGTGCCGCCTTGGGATCGAACAGCAAACACAGATGGGAAAGGCCGGTCCAGTTTTCCTGGCCTTGCTGTTTCAGTGCCAGCTCCAGCTTGGAGGCGATAGCCAGCATGGACTCTATGGCTTCCAGGCTCAGCCGTGTGAGGGCGCCCTGATAGAGCGGTTTGCGCTTGTCCCAAATTCTATGCTTGCCGAACAGGCTATTGAGGCTCTCGCCCTGACTGCGGGCCGATTGCAGCATCAGCAGCAAGGTCAGCTCTTTTTGCAGCGCCCAATGGATAATGGGCATGGCGGTTTCTTCGGCCTTGAGCTGGGCGAGGATATGCTGGGCCTTATCCTGTTGGTTGGCCAGCAGGGCATCGGTCAATTGGAACACGCTGAAGCGGGATTGATCTTCGAAGTAGCGGCTCAGCTCTTCGCTGTCCACAGGACGGGCGCCAGCCAGCAGTTGCAGCAGTTGCATCGCCTGATCGGCGGCCAGCAGATTGCCTTCGTAGAGGGCATACAGCATGGCTCTGGCATCGTTTTTGAGATTGAGCCGATAATATTGAATACGGCCGTCGAGCCAGCGCTGGAACTGAGCCCCTTCGGGTGTGGCGCAAGGAACATAAAGACCCTGGCTGTCCAGGGCTTTGAACCACTTGCTGTTTTGCTGATCGCGGCCAAGCTTGGGGCCGTCGATGATCAACACTATATCCGGGTTTTGTTCAGCAATAAGGCTTTGCAGCATGGCGCCGCCATCTGCACCCGGCTTGGCCTGGGGCAGGTTGAGCTCTATGATTCTGCGACTGGCAAACAGGCTCATGGCGTGCCATTCGTTGGCGAGATCCTGCCAGTTGAAGTTGGCTTCCTGAGTCAGTTGTAACCTTTCTTCAAAGCCTTGGCTGCGGGCGGCTGCCAGGATTTGCCGCTTGCTGCTGTCCAGCAGATAGGGATCATCACCCAGCAGCAGGTAGCAGGATTTCAGCGGCGACAACTGCCGGTGTAACTGATCCGGATAGACCCGCATCAGTTCACCTCGATGGCGGCCAGAGTCTGGATGATGTTATCGGCGGCCTGAATGCGCATCTCTTTGACCAGCAACTCCATCTCGCGGCTCTTGGCCAAGGCGGTGCGGGGGTCGTCGAGATAATCGCGGCGGATTTCCACATCGAAAGGCTGTGCTTCCTTGCCCGGCAAAGACACGGCAAAACGCACATGGTAGATGAGTTCATATTCGGCGACGTTGCCTGTGGGGTAGAGCGACAAGGTTGAGCGCTCCAGAGTGTCGCTCAGCAGCACCAGCCGGGGAATGCCCTTGGCGGGTTCCTCTATGCCGACATTGTTGAGACGCAGGCGTTCACGCACCAGGCGGCTCAGCTCGCTGTATTTGTCGCTGCTCTCCAGGCTCAGCTTACTGAGCTCGGGCGGAATGGAATAACTTCCCTGAAGTTGAAAGCCGCAACCGGCACTGGTCATAACGACCAGTGCCAGCAGGGCGAACATCAACTGCTTCACGCTTAAAGATAGTTTCAGCATGGATGTCCTGTTTTTTCTCAGTTGGCGACTATGTTCAGCAGTTTACCCGGAACATAGATCACCTTGC
Source organism: Shewanella algae (assembly GCF_009183365.2). Classification (NCBI taxonomy): domain Bacteria; kingdom Pseudomonadati; phylum Pseudomonadota; class Gammaproteobacteria; order Alteromonadales; family Shewanellaceae; genus Shewanella; species Shewanella algae. Next base: position 3,689,941 of record NZ_CP068230.1, on the reverse strand, counting down.
GGATGGTCTTGCCTTCGGTGTGCTTTATCACCTGCTCATCGGCCAGACCCAGAGCTTCGACCTCTTCCTTGGCGGCATCGGCCGCCACAGTGATCTTGGCTCTGAGCTTACCGTTGACCTGCACCACGATCAGCTTGCTGTCTTCGACCAGTGCAGATTCGTCGGTTTCGGGCCAGCTGGCTGACTCGATATCGCCTTCCATGCCCAGCTCCTGCCACAGGTTGAAGCTCAGGTGTGGGGTGATGGGGTACAAGAGACGCACCACTGCAGACAGGGCTTCGGCCATCAGGGCTCTGTCCTGCCTGGTTTCCTGCGGAGCCTTCTGCAGCGCATTCATCAGTTCCATCACGGCGGCAATGGCGGTGTTGAACATCTGACGGCGGCCGATATCGTCGGTCACCTTGGCGATGGTTTTATGCAGCTCGCGGCGCAGTGCTTTCTGCTCGCCGGTCAGTGCCGCGATATCCAGCGCTGGAGCCGCGCCTTTGGCGATATGGTCATGGGCCAGTTTCCACAGACGCTTGATAAAGCGGTGGGCACCCTCCACGCCTGATTCCTGCCATTCCAATGTCAGCTCCGGTGGTGAGGCAAACATCATGAACAGTCGCACAGTATCGGCGCCGTACTTCTCTACCATCACTTGCGGATCGATGCCGTTGTTCTTCGACTTGGACATCTTGCTCATGCCGGTGTAAGTCAGCTCATGGCCTTCATTGTCCACCGCCTTGAGGATCCGACCCTTGTCGTCTTTCTCAACCACAGTCACTTCCAATGGCGATACCCAAACGCGGGCGCCTTTCTCGTTGCTGTAGTAGAAGGCATCGGCCAGTACCATGCCTTGAGTCAACAGACGCTTGGCAGGTTCGTTGGAGTTAACCAAACCGGCATCACGCAACAGTTTGTGGAAGAAGCGGAAGTACAACAGGTGCATACAGGCGTGTTCGATACCGCCTATGTATTGATCTACCGGCAGCCAGTAGTCGGCCTTGGCTGGATCCAGCATCTGATCTGCCTTGGGCGAGCAGTAGCGGGCATAGTACCAGCTGGACTCCATAAAGGTGTCGAAGGTGTCGGTTTCGCGCAGGGCATTTTGGCCGTTGACTGTGGTTTTGGCCCACTCTTTGTCGGCCTTGATTGGGCTTTGGACCCCATCCATGACCACGTCTTCCGGCAGAATGACCGGCAGTTGTTCTTCAGGTGTCGGCATCACAGTGCCGTCTTCCAGAGTCACCATAGGGATAGGTGCGCCCCAGTAGCGCTGGCGGCTGACGCCCCAGTCGCGCAGACGGAAATTAACCTGGCGCTTGCCTTTGCCTTCGGCACTCAGCTTGTCGGCGATGGCGTTGAAGGCGGCTTCAAAGTCCAGACCATCGAACTCGGCTGAGTTGAACAGTATGCCTTTTTCAGTGTAAGCGGCTTCAGAGATATCCAGCTCGCCGTCGGCAGGCTTAATCACGCCCTTGATGGCAAGGCCATACTTGGTGGCGAACTCATAGTCACGCTGGTCGTGGCCGGGAACCGACATCACGGCGCCGGTACCATAGTTCATCAGGACAAAGTTGGCGGCCCAAACCGGGACTTCTTCGCCTGTCAGCGGGTGGATCGCCTTGAGCCCGGTATCGACGCCTTTCTTCTCCATGGTGGCCAGCTCGGCCTCGGAGGCAGTGCTCTGCTTGCACTCTTCAACAAAGGCTGCCAGCGCCGGGTTGTTGGCGGCGGCTTTCTCGGCCAGCGGGTGAGCGGCGGCGATGGCCACATAGGTCACGCCCATCACGGTATCCGGACGTGTGGTGTAGATGTCGAAGCTATCGTCGGAACCGGCCACCTTGAAGGTCATCTCGACCCCTTCGGAACGACCAATCCAGTTACGCTGCATGGTCTTGACCTGCTCAGGCCAACCTTCGAGGGTATCGATATCGTTCAGCAGCTCTTCGGCGTACTGAGTGATCTTGATAAACCACTGAGGGATCTCTTTCTGCTCAACCACAGTGTCGCAGCGCCAGCAGCAACCATCGATAACTTGCTCGTTGGCCAGTACAGTCTGGTCATTGGGGCACCAGTTGACTGAAGCTGTTTTCTTGTACACCAAGCCTTTTTCATACAGTTTGGTGAAGAACCACTGTTCCCAGCGATAGTATTCCGGGGTACAGGTGGCAATCTCACGGCTCCAGTCGTAGCCGAAACCCAGCATTTTCAGCTGGTTCTTCATGTAATCTATGTTTTCATAGGTCCAAGGCGCCGGCGCAGTGGCGTTCTTGATCGCGGCATTTTCTGCCGGCAGACCGAAGGCATCCCAGCCGATGGGCTGAAGCACATTTTTACCCTGCAGACGCTGGAAACGGGAAACTACGTCACCTATGGTGTAGTTACGCACGTGTCCCATATGCAGCCGACCTGAAGGATAGGGGAACATAGAGAGGCAGTAGAACTTCTCTTTACTCGGATCTTCGGTGACTTCAAAAGTTTTCTTTTCTGCCCAGTGCGTTTGCACTTTGGCTTCGATTTCTGAGGGATTATATTGCTCTTGCATCAGGTTTTTCGGCAATGCCGCCCATTATTTTGACATGCGCGCTATACTGCGCCGTTTAGATCTGCATAGAATAAACCAGAAGTGAGTCATTAAGAAAGGTTCGTCTTAAAGGAGTATTGGCCATGAGTGAGAGAAGTACGGAGTTACTGGCGCTGTATCAGGCCTTGATTGACAGAGTCAAACAACAGTATAACCAAGATAACTCATTGACAGTTAAGAGCTTATTTAACTCTATCAAGGAAGGGAAAGAGTATTTGGCCATCAAGCAGCAGGCCGGTGAGGCCGAGCTGTCTCTGGTCGAGGAGTTCCTCAAGCGGGATATCGCCAGTTATATCCAGAGCCAAACGGAAGATGACATCAGTTACAGCCCCACTATGTTGACACTGGAAAACACCCTCTGGCATTGGCTGGGCGAAATCAGTGACCGCAGCCAGGTGGAGTGGCACGAACTGGCCCATGAGTTCAAACACCATGGTTATTATCAGAGCGGCGATATCGTCAGTCAGGGCAAGATGGTCTGCAGTAACTGCGGCCATGAGATGGACTTCGAGTTCCCCGGCATCATTCCCGATTGCCCCGAGTGTGACCACTCGGAATTTACCCGTGAAGCGCTGGCGCCCTGAATCATAGATATTCAGGCTTTCAATGGTTTGGAGCTCAAGGGAAAACCCTCAAACGCACAGACATAAAAACGCAGGCTCCGGCCTGCGTTTTCTATGCTGTTTATGCCGTTTGAGCCGGGCAGGCTTTGGCTGCAGATGTGCCGCTTCTCAACACAGGTTTTGATCAACTGTTATCGCGATAGGCGGCGATTTTGGCGAGTGCTGCCTTGATTTCCTGCTTGCGACCCGCATCTGCCAGCTCGCGCCCTGGCCTTGGGGCGGCTTCGAGCGCCTTTTGCAGGAAAGGCAGGGCTTCGTCATACCTGTCTTCTTCCAGCAGGAAGTCGCCGTAGAAGTAGTTGCTGTCTATGCCATCGGGGTTGAGCTCCAACGCCTGTTTCAGCAACTCCTCGGCCTTGTCATCGTCTCCAAAGCCCAGCGGCCAGCCGGGCACCTTGTAGTAAAGCACCCCGAGACTGGTGTAGGCTGAGCCCTTGAGCGCGGTGGGATCTTGCTTAAGCGCCTGCTCGAAATCACTGCGAGCCCGCTTGGCATATTTGAGGGCACCGAGGCCGCCGCTGACCCCGGCATAGGTAGAGTTGATAATCCCGTGCCAGATGCGCACTCCTGTACTTTGGGGGTGGGACTGCACCGACTCATCTGCCAGCTTCAGCAGTTTAACGAAGGCTTTTTCCTGCTCGTCGCCGCTGAGTTGATAGTTGTTGATGGCCCAGTCGTGTTGCAACTGTTTGACGGCCAGATCGCTGGCGTCATCGGCCCAGAGCGAAGGACTCACCAGCAGCGCTGCGCTCAGGCACAAGAGTTTAAATGGCTTCATGTTTCTCTCCTTCGGTGATGGGGTTGGCCGTGTCTTGTATTGGCATGGCCCTTTGGCAAAACTGGCGGATAAGTGGCAGTTTCTTGCGGGTATCATTGTTAACCAGGCCGGGCAGCAGGGCGTTTATCCGCACAAACAGCTTTTCCGGCCAACCGATAAAACGGCGGCCCCGGCGATTATCGGCCAGATCGCGGCAGAGGATGTCGGCCACCCACTCCGGGCTGTCCTGACGGTTGCCGAGCGCCGAATTGAGCTGGCGCATCGATTCTGTGTTGAGTTCGGTATCCGTGGCTCTGGGGGCGAAATAGAGCACCTTAATCTTGCTGTCGGCCAACTCCCGCTCCAGTGCTTCGGTAAAGCCTCTGAGGCCAAACTTGCTGGCGCAATAAAGACTGGAACCCGGGTAGCCTATGCTGCCGAGAATGGAGCCGACATTGATGATGGCGGCCTCGGACTGACGTTTGAGCAAGGGCAGCAGGGTGCGGCAACAGTTGATGGGCGCCTCCAGGTTCACCGCCATCATGGCGCGGGTATCACAGGTGTCGCTGGCTTCCAACATGCTGAGCTGATTGACCCCGAGGCAGTTAATCAACACCTTGGGGCTGAACACCCCGGCGGCCTGATGCAGCTGACACTGACCGCCACTGCTGGTCAGATCGGCGCTTAAGGTGTGATGCTCCCCGGCAAGGCTCTGTTTCAAGGCATCGAGTTTGGCTTGATCCCGGCCGCAGAGCAGCAGTCTGGCGCCTTTGGCGGCCAGCGCCCTGGCGATGGCGCTGCCGATGCCACCACTGGCGCCTGTGATGATGACATTCAGATACTTGAGTTCCATATTGGTCACCGTTTTCAGGAGGCCAGCGCCAAGGCCTGGGCCGGCGCCAGCTCGCGGAAGATATTGCCGTAGAGGCGGTAGAAATTGTTGGCGGCGTGAATGATCAAGGCCTGTTCATCGCGATCCTCAATCCGGTTCATCAGCCCCTCAAAGAAATGGATATGTTGCTTGTCCAGCTCGCCGTGAGACTTGAGATAACTGAAGGCTGAATCCGGCAGCCCCAGGCGCGATTGCACTTTCTCGGCCGCCAGCAGCGCCAGATTAATGCTGGTGCCTTCCAGTACATTGACCATGCCGAAAAAGCCCAGCGGACTTACCCGATTCACCATGTCGTAGGCGTAAGCCACCATGACCTCTGTGGCAAATAGCGGCGTGCTGCGCCTGGCCTTTTCCTTGTCAAAACCGCAGGCGGCTATGTCATTGAGGATCCACTCCTGGTGGCCTTGCTCCTCTTCGATATACTCGGCTACCGCCACCCTGAGCCATTCCTTGCTTTCCGGCAGTCTGGCGCCTGTGGCCATGAGCAGCGGCGAAGTGTGCTTCACATGGTGATAGGCCTGGTGCAGGAAGGCGACATATTCCTCCAGGCTTATCTCTCCTTGCAGGCATTTGCCTATGATGGGACTGGCCAGCAGATACTCGCGTCCGCTCTGGGTTGCTTGTTGTAATTGGTCGTAGAAATTCATTATAGGGCTCCCTCAAGATATGGGGTTTCGGATAGATAGAGCTGTTCTATTTGAGCGGCCAGGGCGCTCAGCAGTGAGGCGCGCTTGACCCTGCCATTGGCTGTGGTGTGAGGCTTGAGCTCGGTTTCATTCAGTCTTATCCAGCGTTTGATCCTGGCATAGTCGGGCAGTGTGGCATTGACAGCATCCAGCCAAGCCTGGAGCTGCTCATTGCTGACTTGGTGCGGAGCGCACAGTAGCGCGCTGAGCCAAGGCTTGGCGTCGCCAAGCACCATACACTGACTCAGCAGCGGTTTGGCCATCAGCGCCGACTCCACCCACTCAGGGCTGATATTGCGGCCAAAGGAGCTGATAAGCAGATGCTTGCGGCGCCCGCTAATGGTGAGCACACCTTTATCGAGCTGGCCAAGGTCGCCGGTGGCGATTTCTCCCAGGCCCCAAGTCTCGGGTTGGCCGAGATACCCCAGGTGACAGGCGCCGCCGACATGGATTTCGCCGCCGCGAATGGTGACTTTGCAGTGAGGCAACACTGTGCCGGCAAAGCCGGGAGTGTCTTTTTCCGGGGTGTTGAGCGCCACGACAGAGCCGCATTCCGACAGGCCGTAACCTTCATAAACCGGTAATCCAAGCTCCCTGGCCCGCAGCAGCAACTCGGGGGCGACCTTGCCGCCACCAACGGCGACAAAGCGCAGTGAGTTTGGCGCTTGCCAACCTTGCTCGCAGGCACCGACCAGCAGTGTCAGCAACTGAGGAATGAGTATCATGCTGCTCGGCTGCGCTTGGCTTATGGTTTGCAGCAGCGCCCGGCTGTCGAGTCTCGAGCTGCCGTGCATGCCGCGTGCTTTATCCGAGGGCAGCAGCACAGTGCCGCCGCACAGCAAGGGGCTGTAGATACCGGCGATGTTTTCCAGCAAGGTGCTCAAGGGCAACAGACAAAGATGCCGAGGGCTGGGCAGGGCGGTGACTTTTGCAAGCGATTCGGCCACCCGCCATTGATGCTCGCTGCTGAGACACACCCCCTTGGGATTACCGGTAGAGCCTGAGGTAAAGGTAATTTTGGCTGTGCCCTGAGGGACTTGTGGAAAAGCCGCCGTTTTCTCGGCGCAAACGCTCTGTTGGCCCGGATGTCCGTCGCAGAGCTGTTCGTCAGATAGCTGCTCGTCGTATAACTGCCTGCTGTATAAATGCCAGCCGTATAGACTGCAGCCCAGTTCACTGAGACCTTGGTAAGGCGCGAAGCCCTTTGGCAAACAAGGCTGAATTTGTGGGCTTTCGCTGAGCACCAGCTCAACCGAGGTTTGTTCAAGGCAGTTTGCCAACTGCTCTTGGGAGAAAAATAGCGGCAAGGGCAGGCAAAGAACTCCTGCCTGCTGACAGGCGAGATCCAGTATCGCCCACTGCACACTGTTGCCGGCATGCAGTGCCAGGCTGCGGATATTCAGGCGTTTGAGGAAATCACTGTAGCGGCGGATTTCTGTTTTCAGTTCAAGGTAGCTGAGTCGCCGCTCAGCATCGCTAAGGGCAATGGCCTGATCTTCGCCGTTGAGTTTGCCCAGGACATCCCAATCAAGGTTTGTTCCGGCGCCTGACTCAGAGGTATTGGCTTGGCTTAATGGGGGCGATGGAGTCATAGGTTTGGCTCCCGGGTCCTGGCATAAGCCAATTCGGCCGCCATGGTGCTGATATCCGATTCGTGCCTTTGTGCCAGTCGTCTCAAGCGGGGACTGGTTTCTATCACCTCTTGGGCGAGGCGCAGATCGCCAATCATGACTCTGGGGTTGTTGCGGTAGTAATTGCCCCAGATGGCGCTGTCACCTTCCAGTCGCTCAGGATCGGCGCTACAGAGCAGCATGGGCGAAAAGCCCAGTAGTCTCATCAGCGCCTCCACCTGCTCTGTGACGGTAAAGACCATATACTCAAAACCGGCTCTGGCCAGAGTGGCTGCAAGCAGTACCAGCAGCAGTGGCCCTGAACTCTTATTGGTCAGTGCCAGATTGCCCACCTCTACCAAGGAAGCCCTGTCCACCGGGCGTTTGGTCAGCTGCGCCACTTGCTGCTCTATGGGGGCTTCTAGGTATTGCTCCAGAAACAAGGGGTAGTAACAACCGGCTCTGAGGCCGAAGGCACCCTGAGGCTGCCCCTTCATGCTCAGCTGCAGTAAGAAAGGCAAAAATTCCTTGAGCTTGGCGCCATGCACCTGAAAGTACTTGGCGGCGATATAGTCTTCGACCTCAGCGCGGCCCTCTGCCTGCTCATGGAACAGGCGACACTCGGGAAGCGAATGAGGTGGGTTGGCAGAGCTTGGGACGTCCTTTTCCAGGGCAGACAGGGGAAACTGCTTGACCATAGAGATACTCCGGATCTGTTAACCAGTATCCAGAGCCTAGAAAAGCAGTCTTAAGAATTACTTATGTGTTCATTAATTTTTTATCAATTAGATAAAAATCAATTGGTTGCTCTTAGCTTTTATCGTTCTTTCGCCGTTTGGGGCAATACAACAGCCCCAAAAGCAGCAGCAAGCCACTCAGCCCCAGTACCGGCCATTGACCGACCCGGCTGAACAGGGTCTGGCCCTCGACCAGCGGCACTTCAGCCGTGAGTACGCCCTCGACAAACTGCGGCAGTTTGGCACTGATATTGCCAAATTCATCCACTACGGCGGTGACACCATTGTTGGTGGCCCGCAGCAGAGGCCGGCCCAACTCGGCCGAGCGCATCTGGGCTATCTCCATGTGTTGCAGTGGGCCATTGGACTCACCGAACCAGGCATCGTTGGAGACGGTCAGCAACACCTGGGTATCCTCGGCGACGTTGGCTCTGAGCTGCTCGGGGAAAGCGATTTCATAACAGATAGCCGGTGCCAGGGTATGACCCAGCGCCGTCAGGTTGTTTTGCTGATAACTGCCTCTGGCAAACGAGGACATGGGCAGGTTGAAAAAGGGCGCCAGTGGCCGCAGCAGCGACTCCATGGGCACAAACTCGCCTATGGGCAGCAGGTGATGTTTGCGGAACTGGTTGTCACCCGCTGCGCTATAGTCGGCGTTCTGTTGCTGTTTTTGATGATGATTCCCCAGCACGATCAGCGAGTTGTAGAAGTCGCCATTTTGCTGGCTGATGATACCTGTGATGATGGCGGCATCCCGCAGATTGGCAACCTTGTTGGCGTTGTCGAGAAACTCGGCCACCATGCTTTCGGGGGCTGGTATCGCCGCCTCGGGCCAGATCACCAGGTCTCTGTCCAGATGCGGGCGGGAGAGATCCATATATTTGAGCATAGTCGGCCAGAGCGCGTCCGGCTCCCACTTCATGCTTTGGGGAATATTGCCCTGCACCAGCGCCACGCTGAGGGTCTCACCGGTGCGCTCAACCGTTGAAAATCGCGGCGCCTGCCATACGAGCAGGGCCAGTAGCGCCGAGCTCACCACCAGGCTGAGCCAGCGGCGTTTGAGTAGCAGCACCAGGCTTGCTGCCAGCAGCGCCACCACAAAACTGAGCCCCAAAGTGCCTATCATTGAGGCCAGTGGCTTCAAGGGGCCCGAGGTTTGGCTATAGCCGCCCCAGAGCCAGGGAAAGCCGGTGAGCACCCAGCCCCGCAGCCATTCGCACAGGGTCCAGAGCGCCGGAAACAGCCCCAGCAGTTGCCAGTTATGACGCTTGGGCGCCAGCCTTGCCAGCAGGGCACCGGCCAGCGCCGGATACAAGGCCAGATAGAGGGCCAACAGGGCCATCAGGCCTATGGAAGCAATCAGCGGCAAGCCACCGAATCTGTCCATGCTGACATGCACCCAGCTGATCCCGAAGGCAAAGGCGCCAAAGCCAAAGCTGAGCCAATAGCCAAAACTGGCCTTGGGGGAAAGCTTGTCACTGTGCCAAAGGCCAAAGGCCAGCGCCAGCGGGTAGATGGGCCAGAGATCGTAGGGGGCAAAGGAAAGTGCTGTACTGGCACCGGCCAAAAAGGCCAGTACCAGACGCAGCTTGGGGTGGCGTTGTAGCGCCGCTAATGTGGACTTCACTGGTCGTTACTGTCTTCAGTATCGTTGGGATCGGGCAGTTTCACCCTGAGTTGCAATAAACGGCGGGTATCGGCACTGATGACTTTAAATTCAATGCCGTCGATGACGATCTTCTCGTTGCGCTCCGGCAAGTGACCGAAGGCGTGGGACACCAAGCCGCCGACTGTGTCGAACTCTTCATCACTGAAATGGGTGTTGAAGGTTTCGTTGAAATCTTCAATCTCGGTCAGTGCCTTGACCATGTAAACCCGGTTACCGGCTTTACGGATCTCAGACTCGTCGCTGTTGTCGTGATCGAACTCATCTTCGATATCGCCGACAATCTCTTCGAGAATATCTTCAATGGTGACCAGGCCGGAAACACCACCGTATTCATCGACCACAATCGCCATATGGTAGCGTTGGGAACGGAACTCTTTGAGCAGCACATCCACTCTCTTGCTCTCGGGCACCACAACGGCCGGGCGGATCACTTTTTCCAGTGAGAAGGGTTCTTCACTGTTGTTGAAGCCGTACTTCAGCAGATCTTTGGCCAGCAGTATGCCTTCGATATGGTCTTTGTCTTCATTGACCACAGGAAAGCGGGAATGAGCAGAGTTGATGACAGTGTTGAGCAGTTCCTCAACAGAGTCATTGAATTGGATGGCGACAATCTGCGCTCTGGGGATCATTATGTCCCTTACACGCAAATCAGATACCTCTAAAACACCTTTTATCATCTCGCGGGTATCTTCAGTGATGAGCTCACGCTGCTCGGCATCGTGGATCACCTCAACCAGATCTTCGCGATTTTGAGGTTCGCCCTGGAATAACTGGCTTACTCGGTCAAACCAGCCTTTCTTATGGGCGCTGGTACTCGGGGGGATATCGTCACTCATAGTGTTCTTCATGACAGGGCGAACCCTGGCAATTATTGCTCCTTGTATGGGTCAGTAAAACCTAAGCTTTCAATAAGTTGGGTCTCTAGCGACTCCATTTCTTCGGCTTCGGCATCTTCGATGTGATCATAACCTAGCAGATGCAGGCAACCGTGCACAACCATATGTGCCCAGTGCGCCTGTAGCGGTTTATGCTGTTCACGGGCTTCATTTTCAACGACTGAAACGCAAATGACAAGATCCCCGAGTAATGGCAGGGTTATTCCAGGTGGCGCTTCAAACGGAAATGACAGCACATTGGTGGGCTTGTCTTTGCCGCGATAGTCCCGGTTCAACTGCTGGCTCGCTTCACTGTCCACCAGACGTATGGTCAGCTCGGCCTGCTCCATACTATTGCCTATGGCAGTACGGGCCCAGAGCTCGAAATCGCTCTGGGATGGCAGATTTTGCGCTTCTGTGGCCAGTTGCAGGTCCAGCTGCAGATCAAGACTCATGGGCGCCGGCCTCTGTCAGTTGATATTGGCTGTCGCGTTGGGCCTTGGCCGCCTGCTGGCGCTGATCGTGTGCTTCATAAGCTTCCACTATGCGGGCCACTACCGGGTGGCGCACCACATCCTGGGCCTGGAAGAAGTTGAAGCTGATCTCTTCCACTTCGCTCAGTACTTCAATGGCGTGGCGCAGGCCTGACTTGGCGTTGCGCGGCAGATCTATCTGGGTAATGTCACCTGTGATCACCGCCTTGGAGTTGAAGCCGATACGGGTGAGGAACATCTTCATCTGTTCCACCGTGGTATTTTGGCTCTCATCGAGAATGATAAAGGCATCGTTGAGGGTGCGGCCACGCATATAGGCCAGCGGCGCGACCTCGATAACATTACGCTCTATCAGTCGTTCAACCTTTTCAAACCCGAGCATCTCAAACAGGGCGTCATACAGAGGCCTGAGGTAAGGGTCTACCTTCTGGCTCAGATCGCCGGGCAGGAACCCCAGCTTCTCACCGGCTTCCACCGCAGGGCGGGTCAACAGAATGCGGCGGATCTCCTGACGCTCCAGCGCATCCACGGCGGCGGCAACGGCCAGATAGGTCTTGCCGGTACCGGCGGGGCCTATGCCGAAGGTGATGTCATGGCGCACTATGTTGGCCACATATTGGGTCTGGTTGGGATTGCGCGGCTTAATCACCCCTTTGCGGGTCTTGATATAGTGCTCTTTGGGTTCTGCACCGCTGTCGTCGGCTTCCAGGGCAATGGCTTCCTGAATGGCGATATGCACCTGCTCGGGCTCCAGATCCGGGGTCGAGCCTTTTACCGGCGCGGTTTCGACATAGAGCTGTTTCAGCAGGTTGTTGGCCGTGAGGCAGTTACGCGGCTGGCCGACAATCTGAAAATGGTTGTTGCGGTAGCTTATCTCGACGCCCACCCGGCGCTCGAGCTGCTTGATATTGTCATCGAACGGACCACACAGAGACGCCAGACGGCGGCTGTCGGCCGGTTCGAGATACAGATTCATGGTGGTTAATTTGTGAGACAAACAAAAACTCCTGTTGATGTCATCTTTGATCAGTTTACGAGCGTGAAGGCATAAATGCTAACGGAAAATCGAGCCTAAAATAAAACGGCCCGGGTCCGAAGAGCCGGGCCGCCGTGGAAGTCTCGGCGCTTACGGGGTGAACTGAGTCACGCCCAGAGTGTCTTCCTGATTATGCTTGGCCAGAATATCACTGGGGCGCAGGCTCTTGCGCAAGTCCATCTCATCTTCACCGCGAACAAACTTGCCGCGCAGCGAGTTGGTGTAGACATCGACGATTTCCACATCCACGAAGCTGCCTATGTGCTTGGGCTGGCCTTCGAAGTTGACCACACGGTTGTTTTCGGTGCGGCCGCGTAGCTCCATGGGGTTCTTGACCGATGGGCCTTCCACCAGAATTCGTTGCACTGTGCCCAGCATCTGGCGGCTGTAGCGCTGCGCCTGTTGGGTGATCCTGTCCTGCAGGATTGCCAGACGCTGCTTTTTCTCTTCCATATCCACATCATCCGGCAAGTCGGCCGCCGGGGTGCCGGGACGGGCACTGTAGATAAAGCTGAAGCTGTGGTCGAAGCCCACTTCTTCAATCAGCTTCATGGTGTCGGCAAAATCTTCTTTGCTTTCGCCGGGGAAGCCGATGATAAAGTCGGAGCTTATCTGAATATCCGGTCTCGCCTTACGCAGACGGCGAATGATAGACTTGTACTCGATTGCCATATGGCCGCGCTTCATCTGGGTCAGAATGCGGTCTGAACCCGATTGCACCGGCAGGTGCAGGAAGCTGACCAGCTCAGGAGTGTCTTCATAGACATCGATAATGTCCTGGGTGAACTCTATCGGGTGGCTGGTGGTAAAGCGGATGCGGTCGATTCCGTCGATGGCGGCCACATAACGCAGCAGCTCGGCAAAGCTGCAAATTTCGTCATCATGGGTCAGGCCGCGATAGGCGTTAACGTTTTGCCCCAGCAGGTTGACTTCACGCACCCCTTGCTCGGCCAGTTGAGCGATTTCCAGGATGATGTCATCCAGTGGCCGGCTGACTTCTTCGCCGCGGGTATAGGGCACCACGCAGAAAGAGCAGTACTTGCTGCAGCCTTCCATGATGGAGACAAAGGCGGTGGGGCCTTCGGCGCGGGGCTCGGGCAAACGGTCGAACTTCTCGATTTCCGGGAAGCTGACGTCAATCACCGCCTGGTCGCCACTGCGAACCTGGTTGATCATCTCTGGCAGACGGTGCAGGGTTTGAGGGCCGAAGATAATATCCACGCACTGGGCGCGTTCTTTTATCGCCTTGCCTTCCTGCGAAGCCACACAACCACCCACGCCAATGATCAGCTCAGGATTCTTGTCTTTGAGTGTTTTCCAGCGGCCCAGCTGATGGAATACCTTTTCCTGCGCTTTTTCACGAATAGAACAGGTATTGAGCAGCAGAATATCTGCCTCATCAGCCTCTTCGGTCAGGGTGTAGCCCTGAAATTCGTTTAACAGATCGGCCATCTTGGATGAGTCGTACTCATTCATCTGACAGCCCCAGGTTTTAATATGGAGTTTTTTACTCATCAGTTTTGCGTCGCTCTTCGGAACCACTTAAAAAATAGCGCGCCATTTTACCTGCTGTTAAGTCCGCTGACCAGCTTTTGAACGCCAGGGCTGAGAATTACTCTGGTTGCTGCAATACCCTTTCGACCTGTGTGGGTAAACGGTTGGCGGCCACCTGAATATTTTGCTGCTGGTAGAACTGCTCGGCCATCTCCAGGTTGCTGCCGCGGGCCTGGGCATAGATGTCCTCCAACACATCCAAATGAAAGCCGGCCATGGTTTCCGTGATTTGTTGATATAGGGCATAATTCAGCGACGAGCGATAGGTTACAGTTATCACTTCCATCTGGTCTGCCGTGGTAGCGGCCAGAACATGACCAGAAGTAAAGGCAGCCGGGACGACAAGGGCTGCGGCTATCAGGCTGCTGGTAAGTTTGCGCATGGTATCCTCACTTGTTGATGTCGATAACCGCATATGCGGTGTTTGCCATGACAGATACTGCTTGGACACACAGAGGCTAGCCTAAGGTTGCCAAGGCTCGTGTGTCGGCTTGTAAGCAGGTGTTTCAGGAGGGCCGGCAGCAACATTTGCTCATGATTGAAGCCAAAACAGTTACCATTGAACACAACTCTGTGGCCGAGGCGGCAGAGAAGAGAGACAGCAGGAAAGGCATAGTGACAGAACAACATGAGACCAAGGATATCGTCATCATAGGTGGCGGTATGGTGGGCGCGGCGACGGCGCTGGGGGTGGCCAAACTCGGGCTGGAAGTGGCGCTGGTGGAGGCCTTTGAACCCGAGGCCTTCGATGCCTCGCAACCTCTGGATGTCAGGGTCTCGGCCATCAGTGTGGCATCGGAGGCGCTACTCGAGCGCCTGGGAGCATTCGATACTCTGCTCGGAATGCGCCATGTGGCTTATCGTGGCCTGGAAACCTGGGAAATGGAAGGCTGCATTACCCGTTTCCATGCCAGTCAGATCAAGGCCGAGCGTCTCGGCCACATAGTGGAAAACCGTTTGGTGCAGCTGGCACTGTGGCAGGAATTCGACAACCACCCCAATCTGACCCTCTGCTGCCCGGCCCGGGTCGGGCGCATGGTGCGCTCCAGCGTGGGTATAGAGGTGAGTCTGGACGATGGCCGGGTGTTCGATGCCCGCTTGCTGGTGGGGGCCGATGGTGCCAACTCCAGAGTGCGTCAATGGGCCGGAATTGGTATCAGTGGTTGGGATTATTCCCAGTCCTGCATGCTGATCAATATCGCCACCGAGTGTGATGAGCAGGATGTGACCTGGCAACAGTTTACTCCGCAAGGGCCGCGCTCCTTGCTGCCATTGCCGGGCAAAAATGCTTCCTTGGTTTGGTATGACGATGCCAAACAAATTCGCAGTTTGATGCAGCTAAGCGACAGCCAACTGAAGCAGGCGATCATCAATCACTTCCCCGATAGGCTGGATCCCCACTTCGAAGTGTTGGCCAAGGGCAGTTTCCCGCTGACCCGGCGCCATGCGCAGCAATACTATCGTGATAACCTGGTGATCCTGGGGGATGCGGCTCACACCATTAACCCGCTGGCGGGGCAGGGGGTTAACCTGGGCTTTAAAGACGTCGAAGCCTTGATAGCGACAATCACCCAGGCGCTGGAGAAGGGCGAAGACTGGTCAAAGGCCACAGTGCTTGAAGGGTTCCAAAAGCAGCGTTGGTTTGACAATCAGTTGATGATGACAGGCATGGATCTCTTCTATGCCGGTTTCAGTAACGATCTGCTGCCACTTAAACTGTTGCGTAACGCCGGGCTCAAGCTGGCGGATATCAATACCCCGGTCAAGCAGCAAGTCCTCAAGTATGCGCTGGGGCTGAGATAACCCCGGTCGATTTGTTGATTGTCGCAAGAGAGTGCTAAAATGCCGCGTTTTTACAAGAATGCGGCATTTTTCATTGGCTTTTTGGCAGTGTTTGGGTCTGTAACGGCCAAGCTTCAAGAGCGGTGAATATGTGCCTGGCCTTGTCCGGCCTTCGCAGAACTTCTCGTTGAATAAACAGACTGATAGAGACTGATGACAGAGATTAAACTTATCGTCGGGCTGGCCAATCCCGGCGCCGAGTATGCCCAGACCCGCCATAATGCCGGCGCCTGGTATGTGCAGGAGCTGGCCAGAGGTTGCGGTGCCCAGCTCAGTGCCGACAGCAAGTATTTTGGCCTGACTGCCAGAGTTACGCTCAAGGGCCGCGATGTGCGCCTGCTGATCCCTTCCACTTATATGAACCTGAGTGGCAAGTCGGTGGCGGCATTGGCGAACTTCTTCCGTATTCAACCGGAGGAGATTTTGGTGGCCCACGATGAGCTGGACATGCCGCCGGGCGTGGCCAAGTTCAAGCTTGGCGGTGGTCATGGCGGCCATAACGGCCTTAAGGACATTATTGCCAAGCTGGGCAACAACAAGAATTTTTATCGTCTGCGGATTGGCATAGGTCACCCCGGGGACAAGAACAAAGTCAGCGGCTATGTGCTTGGCAAGGCGCCGAGTACTGAGCAGTCGCTGATAGATGCCGCGGTAGATGAAGCGGTGCGCGCCACTGATATCCTCTTTGCCGAGGATATGACCAAGGCGATGCACAGGCTGCACTCCTTTAAAGCGGTCTAAGATTATCCAGGCGTCTGACGCCTGTTTCATTATCCTGTCCGGGGCCGAGTGCGCCGGACTCAAATTAGAGAGAAAGGTAAACATCATGGGTTTTAAATGCGGCATCGTTGGTCTGCCAAACGTCGGTAAGTCAACTCTGTTCAATGCGTTAACCAAGGCTGGCATCGAAGCGGCAAACTTTCCCTTCTGTACCATAGAACCCAACACAGGTGTGGTGCCAGTGCCGGATGCTCGTCTGGACGCCCTGGCTGAAATCGTTAAGCCTGAGCGGGTACTGCCGACCACCATGGAGTTTGTGGACATTGCCGGTCTGGTTGCCGGGGCATCCAAGGGCGAAGGTCTGGGTAACAAGTTCCTGGCCAACATCCGTGAAACCGATGCTATCGGCCATGTGGTACGTTGCTTCGAGAACGACAATATTGTTCACGTGGCCAACAAGGTTGACCCGGCCGGTGATATTGAAGTGATCAATACCGAACTGGCACTGGCGGATCTCGACAGTGTTGAGCGTGCCATACTGCGTCAGCAAAAGCGCGCCAAGGGTGGTGATAAAGACGCCAAATTTGAAGTCGAAGTACTGGAAAAACTCAAGCCGGTACTGGACGAAGGCCATATGCTGCGCACCCTGGATTTGAGCAAAGAGGAGCTGGAAGCCGTGGCTTACCTGAACCTGCTGACGCTCAAGCCAACCATGTATATTGCCAACGTTTCTGAAGATGGCTTCGACAATAACCCGCATCTGGATACAGTGCGTGCCATTGCCGAAAAAGAAAATGCCGTTGTGGTGCCTGTGTGCGCCGCTATCGAGTCAGATCTGGCGGAAATGGATGAGGAAGAGCGTAGCGAGTTCCTCGAAGAGCTGGGCCTGGAAGAGCCAGGGCTTGATCGGGTGATCCGCGCCGGTTACGAATTGCTGACACTGCAAACCTACTTTACTGCCGGGGTGAAAGAGGTCCGCGCCTGGACTGTGACTGTCGGTTCTACCGCACCGCAGGCGGCCGGTAAAATTCACACCGACTTTGAGCGCGGCTTTATTCGGGCTCAGGTTATGGCCTATGATGACTTTGTTCAGTTCAAGGGCGAAGCCGGTTGTAAGGAAGCGGGTAAGCTGCGGGTGGAAGGGAAAACCTATATCGTCAAAGACGGCGACGTAATGCACTTCCTGTTTAACGTATAAAGTGACTCTAAATGGGCGATAGAACACGGATTTGCGTATCTGTTGCCCAGTTTGATGGGTTTATAGGCAAACAGCTGGGGTGGCGGGATTTAGCCTAAAAAAGCTGTTGACCTGAATAACCTGAATAAGCATAATACGCCCCGTTCCTCGGCACGGGGAACAACAAAGTTATCGTGGCTATGTAGCTCAGCTGGTTAGAGCACAGCACTCATAATGCTGGGGTCGCAGGTTCAAGTCCCGCCATAGCTACCATCCTTCTTGGGATGTCAAAAACAAGAGACACTGCGGGAGTGGTGAAATTGGTAGACACGCCAGATTTAGGTTCTGGTGCCGCAAGGTGTGAGAGTTCAAGTCTCTCCTCCCGTACCATATTTGTCTCTTATTGAACTAACTTTGATTATTGGTGGGGTATCGCCAAGCGGTAAGGCACCGGGTTTTGATCCCGGCATTCCCAGGTTCGAATCCTGGTACCCCAGCCATCTTTACCAAGTTTATATATTGGGGTATCGCCAAGCGGTAAGGCACCGGGTTTTGATCCCGGCATTCCCAGGTTCGAATCCTGGTACCCCAGCCATAAACGCTAAAGAGAAAAATACAGTGGCTATGTAGCTCAGCTGGTTAGAGCACAGCACTCATAATGCTGGGGTCGCAGGTTCAAGTCCCGCCATAGCTACCATGTTTCTTTAGCAGCAAACTTGGTCTTCACGAGTCTTAAGATTCGTATCGGTTAACACCGACCCTGATGGGGTATCGCCAAGCGGTAAGGCACCGGGTTTTGATCCCGGCATTCCCAGGTTCGAATCCTGGTACCCCAGCCATATTCAACGAAAGAGCCCGTCATAGACGGGCTTTTTTGTGTCTGTTTTTCATCGTTTGAACTTGTCTGCTATTGGCGCATCGGCCGGGATCCCGGCTATTTCGCACCGGCGATCCTGCGACATGGCGAGAGTTGCCGGCGATAGTGGTGTAGCAGCGCTCTTTCGAGCGCCAACCAAAGATGGCTACATTTCCGCCTGTGCCTGTAAACTTGTGCATGCCTGTAAACTAGTGCCAAGATTTCACCGATCCAGAGTCATACCAGCCTTGAGCTATCAAGCTTCTACTCGACTTTCAGCTTCTGTCGCAGACTCTCATCTCTGGCGGCTTTGGTGACTTCGAGAGCGATATTGCGCCTGAGGCGAATTAACCAACTGTCGATTTTGGCTTGGTCCATTTTGCAATCGCAGCGGCTGGAGAGTAGGCTAAGCTGCAGTTCCTGTTGCTGCCGTGCTACTTCTACTTCGACCGTGTATCCCTTGTAGTTATTGAGCCGGGCGAGCCAGGTGCCATCTGCGGCAGTTTCCAGTTCCCAGCTATCCCGGGTAACGGCCCGCTGCAACATGGCGGAGATATCCTGCACATAGCCGCCTGTGGGTACTGGGTTTTGCCAGCGTTGCAATTGATATTCAGTCTCGGCGGAAGCCGGGTTCAGCCATAACAGATTCAGCAGCAGCGGCAGTAGTATTCGTTTCATGATTTTTTCAGCTCCTGGGCGATGGAGAGACGCAGATTCTTGATGTAGTTGTAATAGCCGCGGCCATTCTTGTAGCAGATATCATCAATCAGCTTCTTGCAGACAAAATCCCCCAGGGCGGCGTGGTATTTAAGCTGAATATAGTTGGCGTCGTATTCAATGCGCATCACATTAGTGTCGCCGCGATAGTCGAAACGGGCCAGGATATAGCCCTCACCTTCGCCCTCGTATACCCAGGCAAAGCCCTTGGTGCTGAGCATACCTTCGAGAATGGCATAACGAACCTGGGCCTCACTGGCTCCCGCTACCGGGATCTCTTTATGAACGGCTTCGATATAGCTGTTTGAGGATTTGGGTTTGGCATTTTTGTTGATGACCAGCTCGCCGGGGGCGGCTTGCAACGACAGGGAGAAACCGAGGGCGAATAACGCCCCCAGAATGGATTGGACTTGCATATCAGAATCCTTCTGAAAAAGGCTGCGAAAGTCCGAGTCTAGCGAAAAGCCAAGGCACTTGAAAGAGCGCTTGAAAGAGGAATTAGAGCAAACCTTCCAAACGCAGACGTTGCATCTCTTTGGCAACTTGTTGCATCTGCATTGGTGTGCCCAAGGTCAAGCGATTCCAGCCTTCAAGCCCAGGGAAGGTGCGGCCCACCAGAATGCCGGCCTGCTGCATCCGCTTGCGATAGTCTTCATTATTGCCCTTGATGCGGTGGAAAATAAAACTGGCGTTGAGCGGCAGATAGTCGAGCCCCAGCAGTTTGAGTGTGGCAATGATAATGGCACCGGCCTCCAAGTTGTTGCTGCGGGTCTGCGCCAGCCAGGCGCTGTCATCCAACACTGCTGCCGCCCCATAGAGGGCAAACAGGTTGGCGTTGTCAAAACTCGCCTGGGCCTGCATGGCGGCTATCATTTCCGGAGCGGCAATGGCATAACCGGCTCTTAGTCCCGCCATTCCCCATGCTTTGGAGAACGTCTTGGTCAGCACTGTGTGTTTCTGGCCATTTTGGATGAACGGCAGCGCGGATTGGAAATCGCTACCGGCATACTCGCCGTAGGCCTCGTCAATAATAAACTGCAGCGCGGGACTGGCCTTGGCTAGCCACTGTGCAACCGGCGCCTTGGGCAGCAAGAGGCCGGTTGGGTTGTTGGGGTTACACAGATAGACAATGGAAGGGCCAGGGTGTGCGGCCACGGCGGCTCGCATAGCGGCGATATCGGTTTGCAGCTCGGCGGTCAGTGGCACTTCTGTTACCTTGAGCCCCCGGGCCTTGGCATAGTCGGCCACTATGTCAAAAGTGGGCTTGGGCATCACCAACTGGCAGTGAGCGCTGGCCATGGCATCTATGGCGAACTTGAGTACTTCGGAAGAGCCATTGCCATAGATGAGCTGTTCTTGACTGATACCGTGGTAGCTTGCCAGGCGCTTGAGCAAAGCCTGACGGGCACTGTCGGGATACAGGTGCGCCTCGCCCATATGCTGCATAATGGCTTCTCTGGCACTGCTTGGCATCCCCAGCGGGTTTTCATTGAAGTTCAGCGCCAGAGGACCCTTGGAGGCAGTAGCTTGGGCCTGCTCCTGAGAAGATAAAGAGAAATTACTGCAGCCACTGAGCCCCAGTGCGGTACCGGCTAGACCGGCCTGAATAAAATGCCTACGACTTAATTGCATGTTTATTATGATGTTCTGGATAAGAGGGCGCTCAGTCTACCCAGAGGAAGAGAGAAAATAAATGAATTTTTATTCATTATTTGAAGCTTGTTATTCTTTTGACTTTAGCCGCCAGCGAGCTTTGGTAACTTCAAGTCGTTGTTTGATGACAACACTGGCAGTGGCTTTGAAGGACGAGTTACTGCAGTTCTGCAAGAATAGCGTTGCTTGACGTTGTTTATATGCCACAGAAATACACCCATTTTCCAGGCACAGGCGGGATTGTGACCTTCCGAGCCAGGGATGGCGAGGCAGAGCTTACAGGGACGTACTCGCAGCGAGTCACAGGATCGCCTGTGCGAAAGGCGCACCGCAGGTGATGGGTTATAGCTAGCCGCTAGGAGCAAGTTCATTGGTAAGTTTTGGCTTAAAGCCATAAATAGCCGCTGTGCCAACGGCGTAAAGTCGTGGTGTTCCACACCACACCGGGCAAGGGGCTTTGCTTGTCCAAAGCCCCTTGCATCCCCAAGGACACCCCCGACGTAGCCGAAATCCCCGCTGGCTTATGAAGCAAATTGGCTACACTCAGGACTCGCCAAATGCATCCATGCATAAGGGCCAGCTCGCCCTCCTTGGCTCGCGCTCATAAGCTTGTTGCTTCGCAACATTCGCCTTGCTCGACCTTCGAGCCTCGACATCCCTGTCTCGGCTACGCCAATTTGCAACAACGCCAGCGGCGGCTCCGAAGGGGGAATTGGTGCAATTCTTCCCACACAGAGTCGTTTTAGGCTGCAGACATATGCCTATTTTTCAGGCACAGGTGGAACTGTGACCTTCCGAGCCAGGGATGGCGAGGCAGAGCTTACAGGGACGTACTCGCAGCGTGTCACAGAATCGCCTGTGCGAAAGGCGCACCGCAGGTGATGAGCTACAACTTAGCTAGCCGCTAGGGCCAAGCTCATTGGTGAGTTTTGGCTTAAGGCCGTGCTAGCCGCTGTGCCAGCGGCCTAAAGTCGTGGTGTTCCACACCACACCGGGCAAGGGGTTTTGCTTGTCCAAAGCCCCTTGCATCCCCAAGGACACCCCCGACGTAGCCGAAATCCCCGCTGGCTTATGAAGCAAATTGGCTACACTCAGGACTCGCCAAATGCATCCATGCATAAGGGCCAGCTCGTCTTCCTTGGCTCGCGCTCATAAGCTTGTTGCTTCGCAACATTCGCCTTGCTCGACCTTCGAGCCTCGACATCCCTGTCTCGGCTACGCCAATTTGCAACAACGCCAGCGGCGGCTCCGAAGGGGGAATTGGTGCAATTCTTTTAGCGCTGAGTAGCTTGAAACATCTGAAGAGTTTGCAGACATACACCTATTTTCCAGGCACAGGCGGGACTGTGACCTTCCGAGCCAGGGATGGCGAGGCAGAGCTTACAAGGACGTACTCGCAGCGAGTCACAGGATCGCCTGTGCGAAAGGCGCACCGCAGGTGATTGGCTACACCGTGGCCGGAAGCTCGGCCAGTACTAACTTAGGAACTTTTAGCTGGAAGCTATGATAGCCGCTGTGCCAGCGGCTTAAAGTCGTGTCGCTTTGGGTTTCCAACCCAGTCAATTCTGTTGTAAAAACAAACTAAATCAGTGTTTTGTTGCCTTTGTCAAAACTTGACCTTTGGCTAATTGTTTTAACATTCAATGCTGGCTATTGTATAACTAATTCAAATGCTTAGTTTTAGTACTTCCTTAAGCTTAAAGCGAAAGCTACAACACTTTTCCGATTTTAGCGGAATGCAGGAACGAACAGAGTTTGCACCCGTGCGGTAGCCATGGCTTTACTTAACGTTTTTTGTAAGGCCTGGGTTGTGCGGTTTGAAGTGCTCATGACAAGCACCTCAGAACTGATTTTTATACAGTATTATTGACGTTCCGGACTAAATGCCGGGAATTTGCAGCTAAGCTTGCGCGTTATTTCCGTAACATTTTATAAAAATATATTTAAATTCATAAAGTTAAAAAATACAGCTGGTAGATAATAGGTTTGGAAACCGCGCATGCGCGTTTAGCTGCAAGGGATATTAGGACTAAACTCTATTATATCCAGCTAATACAAACAGATAGCGATGCGCGTTTACACTCCTCCGAGGACTAAAACGCGCATGCGCACTATACAGCTGTTAGGAAACTCCGAATGAAAGATCCGTGGGAAAATCGAGTTCGGCCTGACCTTGACCACATAACCTCGCTATTTGAAAACGAGGTTCTGGGTGCTTTCATGTCTGGGCATTTAGTCCTAGAGTCAATTTTAGTGCAAATGCTAGAGATTCAGCCTAAAGAGGGTGACGGTGGTCGTTACTTTGAATGGAGCTTCAGGAGAAAGGTTGATGCATCTGAGTCCAGAAAAATAATTGGAAAAGGTACAGCTGATTTTTTACGCGGTTTAAATGATGTTAGAAATCGTTTGGCTCATAAGCTTGATACTCCGATTACCTTTGCGGAAGCCTTTTCACTTGCCAAGCTCGCTGCAGAAGGCGGTATAGATTTTTCGGATGAAACAATTCACCTAGATCGTGAAAAATCTGAACAGTGGTACGGTATTGAGGGCATCATTCAAGAAATTTTTCAAAATGCGGCACAGGATCTTCTAGGCTTTCTAGATGACGATAGCTACATTTTGGAGTTCGTCAGTGCAAAAAATTCCTAACAATCGCAGTCACTGGGACAAAATTTTCGCTGCGCTGCAATTTTGCCCGTGCTGCGGGCGTTAGGCATCATCAAAAAGGACATGCATGAGCGGACATATAAAAAAAATAGACTCAATTAAAAGTATGGCGGTCTATGATGATTTTCAGTGGTCATCATCTATGCGTGATGCAGGTAACAACATCGCAGAATTTAAAACCCTAAACGTCCTATATGGCCGCAACTACTCTGGCAAAACAACACTCTCGCGGATCTTCAGAGCTCTCGAAACTGGCACGATATCGGACAAATATAGTTCACCTGAGTTTCAATTGTCTTTTGATGGCGGCAGGATTGCCACGCAGAGGTCATTAAGCAATCATGGTCAAATCGTTCGGGTTTTCAATGAGGACTTTGTCCGAGACAACCTTCGGTTCATTGTTGATGACGAGCAGACGATCAATTCATTCGCCATCTTGGGGGAAGATAACACAAGGCTTGAGGAAGAAATCGAGAAGCATGAAGCCGAACTTGGGAGCGAAGAGGACAAGTCTGGACTGCTGGGAGAACTCTTTGGGGCTGAAGAAAAATTCAAAGGAGCCAAAAAAGAACATGACGACAAGTCGTCAGAGTTGGAGGGGAAGTTACGTGATAAAGCCAATAAGGCAGGCACTGGAATCAAGCACAATAAAACGTTTGGTGATGCCAACTACAATGTTCCTAAAATAAAGACAGACATCTCGACTGTTACTAAAGACACTTATTCTCCGCTTACTGATGAGCAGGTGAGCAAGTTTCACGACCTCCTTAGAGAAGAACCCAAATCGGAAATCCCTGAATCATCAACTTTTAATCTTCAATACTCTGCTATCGTTTCAAAGGCTAAAGAACTCATTGAAAAAAAGATTCAGGCGTCTGATCCAATTCAGGAATTACTGAACGATGCGGCTTTGGCCTCGTGGGTGAGGACTGGTCGGGGTCACCATCAAGAGAAAAGAGATAAGTGCGCATTTTGTGGCAGCGATCTTCCTGAAGATCTGTGGGTGAAATTGGACAAGCATTTTAATCAGGAGTCTGAAGAGCTTCGTCAAGCATTGGAAACCCTGCTTGGATCAATTGAACTTGAGCGAGCCCGAGTTCCTAATCTACTGAAAATCAAAAACTCGGATTTCTACTCTAACTTTACAGCCGACTTGGATTCATTGGCGGAACAGTTGTCGACCTTATCAGAGTCTTACAGCCAGAGGCTGGACTCGATAAAAGAACAGATTGAAAAACGAAGAGATGACATTTTTACGCCTCTTGAGTTTAAAACATCTGAGTCTATTGAAGATGCTTTGAATACGGTCAGGGATTCGTATGAGGAGCTCAGAAACGAGTCTAACCAGCTTACAGCTACACTAAGCGCCGACCAATCAGAAGCTCGTGCGGCTCTCCGCCTCCATGAGGTTTATACATTCATAAACGACATTAAGTATGGAGACGAGTGTAAGACCATTGAGGCATTGAATGGCGCTATGGGCGAAGCGAATGAAGCTAAAAACACCGCAAAAGAAAAAGTTGATGTAAAACGAGAAAAGATCGCTGAATTGAAGGCCCAGTTAAAAGATGAAAGCAAGGGAGCTGATAGGGTAAACGATTATCTGAACAACTTTTTCGGCCACCAGTCTCTCTCACTAAAAGCCATTGAAGAAAACTTGGGGGACGCGTCATCTGGATACCGGTTTGAGGTAACTCGAAACGACAAAAAAGCATTCCATCTCAGCGAAGGTGAATGCAGCCTGATAGCTTTCTGTTACTTCATGGCCAAGCTTGAAGACATAGAGACTAAAGGTAACCAGCCAATCATTTGGATCGATGACCCCATTTCCAGCTTGGATGCAAACCATATCTTTTTTGTCTACAGCCTTATTAATGCAAAGATTGTAACGCCAGAGAAATATGAAGATGACGGTGAGATCAAGGAACGTGACCGTTTTAAGCAGCTATTTATTTCGACTCACAATTTGGATTTTTTGAAGTATCTGAAGCGGCTTCCCGGCGCTTTGAACAAAAAAAAGTCCCAATACTTTATCATTAACCGAACGGATCAAGTCAGTGACATTACATTGATGCCTCGATACCTGAAAGACTACGTCACGGAGTTCAACTTCCTGTTTCATCAAATTTATAAATGCGCTCATGCCCAGATCGAGTGTGATGAAAATCATGATTGCTACTACAACTTTGGAAACAATGCCCGCAAGTTTCTTGAAGCATTCTTGTACTACAAATACCCCAATGCCGTAGAAAAAGATGATAAGTTGGCGCGTTTTTTCGGAGATGATGCATTGGCATCGTCACTAACGGATCGCATCAATAATGAGTTTTCCCATTTAGAAGGTGTATTTGAGAGAAGTGTTTTGCCTATTGATGTGCCAGAGATGAAGACAACGGCAAGTTTTATATTGCGAAAAATTGAAGAAAAAGATCCGGACCAGTATTCGGCGCTACTTCAAAGTATTGGGGTAGAAAATGCCTAACAAGTGCATGTTGCCGGACTGTTTTTCCGCTGCGCTCCAAACCAGCCGCAAATGCGGGCGCTGGAGGATCCCCTCATAATTCGGGTCTCCCAGAGGTGTTAACCAGTTTAAGAAACTCACCCCAAGCCAAGCGAAAATGCGGTTCTCTGATTGAGTATTCCGTGAATAACAAAGACACCCATTATTTACTGAGTGAAAGGTCACTCTGAAGGGGGATTAGTGCAACTCTGTTAGTCCTGAGTAGTTTGAAATATTTGATAGATCTGCAGATATACGCCTAATTCCAGGCACAGGCGGAACTGTGACCGTCGAAAACAGGGACGTTTTCGTCGAGCGCCCAGGGATGGGTTTACAGCGAGTCACAGGACCGCCTGTGCAAAAGGTGCACCGCAGTTGATGGGTTACACATGTGGTCAAAAGCCTGGCAAGTATTGACGAGGGATTTAAGGCTTAAAGCAATGCTAGCCACTGTGCCAGTGGCCTAAAGTCGTGGAGCTTCGCCCCACCCGAGAAAAGGGGGCAGTATCGACTCGCCCCCTTTCCACCCCCCCAGCGACCCGCGACGCAGCGGAAAACCCCTTGTGCTTATGATGCCAATTCGCTATCGCGCCAGACGCTCAGAGTCACATCCATGTGACTCTGGCCCAGCTCAACATCCTGTTTCGCGCTCGTGAACTCGTCGCTAAGCGACACTCGCCCCTGATTCGACTGGCGCTGCTTCGGCATCCATGCCTCGCTACGCGATTGTCATCAACGCCCTGCGGCCGCTTCGAGCGGGAGTCGGTGCAATTCTGTGACAATGGAGTAGCTTGAAATATTTGAGAGTTCTGCAGACATACACCTCATTTCCAGGCACAGGCGGAACTGTGACCGTCGAAAACAAGGATGTTTTCGTCGAGGCTACAGGGACGTATTCACGCCGTGTCACAGGATCGCCTGTGCGAGAGCACCCCGCAGCTGATGGGCCATATCATATTATGGCAACCCAGATATCAAGCATAAAAAAACGCACCCAAAGGTGCGTTTTTTGTTAACTCAGCATGTCAGCTTAGTGCTGGAACATGGCAGAGATAGATTCTTCGTTGCTGACGCGGCGGATAGCCTCGGCCAGTACCGCTGACATGGTCAACTGGCTCACTTTGCCTGTCTTGAGCATTTCTGGGCTCAGGGGCACAGTGTCAGTCACTATGACTTCGTCAATCACTGAATTTACTATGTTGCTGGCGGCATTGCCGGAGAATACCGGGTGGGTCGCATAAGCAAAGACGCGGTTGGCGCCGTGTTCTTTCAGGGCTTCAGCAGCCTTACACAGAGTGCCACCTGTGTCGATCATGTCATCAACTATGATGCAGTCACGGCCTTGAACGTCACCTATGATGTGCATTACCTGAGCCACGTTGGCCTGTGGGCGACGCTTGTCGATGATCGCCAGATCTGAGTCGTCGAGCAGTTTGGCTACGGCGCGGGCGCGAACAACACCACCGATATCGGGGGAAACAACAACTGGGTTGTCCAGTTTCTTGGCCAGCATATCTTCCAGCAGCACTGGGCTACCGAAGACGTTGTCTACCGGTACATCGAAGAAGCCCTGGATCTGCTCGGCGTGCAGGTCACAGGTCAGTACTCTGTCGACACCCACGCTGGAGAGGAAATCGGCAACCACTTTGGCGGTAATGGGTACACGGGCGCTGCGGACACGGCGGTCCTGACGGGCATAACCAAAGTAAGGGATAACGGCTGTGATACGGCCGGCTGAAGCGCGGCGCAGGGCATCAACCATTACGATCAACTCCATCAGGTTGTCGTTGGTTGGTGCGCAGGTGGACTGAATGATAAACACATCAGCACCACGTACATTTTCGTTTATCTGGACACTGATTTCACCATCGCTGAAACGGCCTACCTCTGCGTCTCCGAGTTTACAAAAAAGACGGTCGGCTATCTTTTTGGCGAGACTGGGGGTAGCGTTCCCAGCAAAGAGCTTGATGTCGGGCACTGTAAGAACCTCAGGCGTTTGCTTTATTTTAGTGGCTGGGACAAAAAACGGCGGACCGCTTCATCCCGGAAGAAACTGTTCAGAGGCGAGCCAGTCGACTCTGAAGCGGCGATCTATTTATCCCTTTGGCAACAAAGCCTTTGAAAGATGGTGGCAGCTGTGCCAGACAATCGAGAGCTTGTTGCTGTTTTTCGAACTCCCCGAACACGCAGGCACCGGTTCCGGTCATTCTGGACGGCGCATATTCTAGCAGCCAGCCCAAGGCCTTGGCAACTTGAGGGTAATGGCGACATACCAGCGCCTGACAGTCGTTTTGCCAAGGGGCACTCAGCAGTTGCTCCAGAGAGAGCTTGGGAGTATCTCTTGGTAAATCAGGATCATGGAACACTTTTTCAGTGGAGACATGGGCCTCGGGAACCAGCACCAGGTACCAAGGTTCGGCCGGATCCACCGGCTGAAGTTTTTCGCCTACCCCTTCGGCAAAGGCCGCCAAACCCTTAATGAAAACAGGAACATCAGCGCCGAGTTTTAAACCAATTTGCGCAAGTTCGGTTTCACTCAGGCCGGTTTGCCACAGGGCGTTGAGGGCCACCAGAGTGGTGGCCGCGTCCGACGAGCCGCCCCCCAGACCGCCGCCCATGGGCAGTTTCTTGTCGAGCCAGATCTCGGCCCCCAGTTCACAACCGCTGGCTTGCTGCAATGATTTTGCGGCCTTGAGAATTAAGTTATCGCTATCCGGGACAGCAGCGCCGAGATTGGAGTGTAGTTTGAGCTCGCCATTGGCGGTGACTTTAAAGTCCAACAGGTCACCATGGTCGAGAAACTGAAACAGGGTCTGCAGTTCATGGTAGCCATCTTCCCGGCGACCATTGATATGCAAAAACAGATTAAGCTTGGCCGGGGCCGGCCAGCCAAGCGAAAGACTATTGGGTTTGGATGTTTGGTCTAGAGGACTCATGGATGCTGGCTTTCCTTGGTGGTGAGTGTGCTCTGGGCTTCGAGTGCCTGCCACTCGGTTAACTGGATCTTGAGTTCGAGTGCGCCGCGATTGAGTTTAAGAAGGCGCGGAATATCGGCACCGCTTTGTTGCTGCCAGTTGAGATACTTCACCTGCCACGGAGGGCTGACGCTGCCATCTTCCAGGCTCTGGGGTTTGCCGTCATTGTCTGTGAGCACGAGTTCAGTGTCGGCGGCGCTGAGGCCAAGCACCCAGCGGGGCAGGGCGTTAAGGGGTATGCTCCAACTGCTGAGGCCATCGAGTAAACGCTGTGGGTCTCGGTCGCGATAGATTTCACCATCCAACTCCAGTAAGGCGCCGTCCGGGCCGCTCTTTAGCAGCATCACACTGGTACCCAACATGGTGGTGAGTCTCAGCTCTTCTGTCGTTGGAGTATGCAGCCAATAAAGATTGGTGCTGAATTTTTCCTCGGGAGTTTTTACCGCCAGCTTGCCTTTCAGCTCCCAGGCCTTGGCTTGCTCTGCGTGCTTGACTTGAGTCGCCTGCCAGCGGGCATCGGGCAGGCTGCTACAGGCGCTGAGCAGGCCAAGGAGCAGCAGGGGCAACAGCAGGCGCAGGGTCGACAGAGGTGTAAAACAGGTTTTTGTGAAGTACTTCAAAATAATCATCTGTTGTTCACTGTGTTGGCCGCCTATGATACGAGGGCTTTGGCAGAATACCAATAAGCGCCGACCCCTGTGGTGTCGCCCTTGTGGCTTTTGCCAGCGCCTGTTCAGCTTAATTGATAAATTGGTTGAGAAGTTAGACCTTTATTCGGTTTTGTTAAGCGTATTCTGTTTTTAAGGTGGCCAATTCAGTAGAATGGCCGCATCCTACAGCGACGCCAAGAGTCCAGAACGAGTTCAGATGAGCCTTGTAGCAATTGGTATAAACCATAAAACCGCCACTGTTGACCTGCGTGAGAAAGTTGCCTTTGCCCCGGACAAGATCCATGAAGCCATGCGCAGCCTGGCCAAGGAGACTCAGAGCGGGGAAGCTGTCATCGTTTCCACCTGTAACCGCACCGAGCTTTACTGCAACACGGAAAATGCCGAGCAGGTTGTGCGTTGGTTGGAAGACTATCATGGCCTGAGCCATGAAGAGGTGGCCCCTTGCCTGTACCAACACTGTGGTCAACCCGCGGTGCAACACCTGATGCGGGTTGCATCCGGGCTCGACTCTCTGGTGCTGGGCGAACCGCAGATCCTCGGTCAGGTCAAACAGGCGTTTGCCAAGGCCAAGGAATCCGGCACAGTGGCACTGACACTGGATCGTCTGTTTCAAAATACTTTTGCCGTGGCCAAGAAGGTGCGCACCGAAACGGAAATCGGCACAGCGGCAGTTTCGGTTGCCTTTGCCGCCGTCAGCATGGCCAAACACATCTTCTCTTCTCTGGCTGCGACCAAGGTGCTGCTCATTGGCGCCGGTGAAACCATAGAACTGGTTGCCCGCCACCTGAAGGAAAACGGCGTCACCAGCATGGTGGTGGCTAACCGCACCATTTCCCGCGCCGAAGCCATGTGCGAGGAGTTCAATGCCCAGGCGATTACCCTGGAGCAGATACCAGATTTTCTCCCCAAGGCCGATATCGTGATATCCTCTACCGCCAGTCCGCTGCCCATCCTGGGCAAGGGCATGGTAGAAAAAGCGCTTAAGCAGCGCCGCCATCAACCTATGTTATTGGTTGATATAGCGGTTCCCCGTGATATTGAGGCAGAAGTCGGTGATTTGGACGATGCTTTCCTATACACGGTCGATGATCTGCAAAGCATAATCGAACAGAATATGGCCTCCCGTAGAGAGGCCGCCGAGCAAGCGGAAGTCATTGCCGAAGAGCATTCACACCAGTTTATGGAGTGGGTTCGCTCACTGGAATCGGTCGACAGCATTCGCGAATATCGTACCCAGAGCATGGCGATTAAAGATGAGCTGGTTGAACGGGCAATGAACAAGTTGGCGCAGGGAGCAGACACAGAGCAGGTGCTGCTGGAACTGGCCAACCGTCTGACCAACAGACTGATCCATGCTCCGACCCAGGCCCTGACTGCAGCCAGTCGTCAGGGTGATCTCAATGCTTTGGGTCAATTGAGAACCGCGCTCGGCTTGGATAAACACTAAGGTTAGCGAGCTAAATGAAGGAATCCGTTATCCGCAAGCTGGAAGGCTTGCTTGAGCGTAATGAAGAAGTATTGGCCCTGCTCAGTGACGCAGATGTCATAGCGGATCAGGACAGGTTCAGAGCCCTGTCACGGGAATATGCTCAGCTTGAAGATGTGGTCAAAGGCTTTAAGGCCTACCAGCAGGCGCAGGCGGATCTGCAAACCGCACAGGAGATGCTGGCCGAGGAAGATCCTGAGCTGAAAGAGATGGCTCAGGAAGAGATCAAGGCGGCCCGCGCTCAGCTGGAGCAGCTGGAAGGCGAGTTGCAAATTCTGCTGTTACCCAAAGATCCCAATGATGCCAGCAACGCCTTTCTGGAAATCCGTGCCGGTGCCGGTGGTGATGAAGCCGCTATCTTTGCCGGTGATCTTTTCCGTATGTATAGCCGTTATGCCGAGAGCCAGCGCTGGCAGGTCGAAGTCATGAGCGCCAGCGAGGGCGAGCATGGCGGTTTCAAAGAGGTGATTGCCAAGGTCAGTGGTGACGGTGTCTACGGCAAACTCAAGTTTGAGTCCGGTGGTCACAGGGTACAAAGGGTGCCGGAAACCGAATCCCAGGGGCGGGTGCACACCTCGGCCTGTACCGTGGCCGTTATGCACGAAGTGCCCGAGGCCCAGGCGGTGGAAATCAACCCGGCCGAGCTGCGTATCGACACCTTCCGTTCTTCCGGTGCCGGTGGTCAGCACGTTAACAAAACCGACTCGGCGATTCGTATTACCCACTTGCCCACAGGCTTGGTGGTGGAATGCCAGGATCAGCGCTCACAGCACAAGAACAAGGCTCAGGCCTTGAGCGTGCTGGCGGCCCGTTTGCAGGCGGCCGAAGATGAGAAGCGCCGCAGCGCCGAAGAATCTACCCGTCGCTCTCTGGTGGGCAGCGGTGACCGCTCCGAGCGGATCCGCACCTATAATTTCCCTCAGGGAAGGGTGAGCGACCACAGGATCAACCTGACACTGTATCGTCTCAACGAGGTGATAGAAGGAGACCTGGAGCAGCTGCTTGAGCCCTTGATGCAAGAGCATCAGGCCGACATGCTGGCGGCTCTGTCCGACGAATAAAAGGACTGTCTGTGACTAAACTCAATATTGCCGAGGCCCTGCAATGGGCCTCTTCTATGCTGGCCGCATCGTCCGAGTCTGCCCATGCAGATGCCGAAGCCCTGTTGCTGCATTGTTTGGGCAAGAGCCGCAGTTTTATCTACACCTGGCCCGAAAGAAGTTTGTCGGCCGAGCAGCACAAGCAGTTCACCCAGATGGTACAGCGTCGCAGCCAAGGCGTGCCCGTGGCCCATATTGTCGGTGAGCGTGAGTTCTGGTCACTGCCTTTTATCGTCAACGAATCCACTCTTATTCCGCGCCCGGACACCGAAATTCTGGTGGAAACCGCGCTCAACCTGCCGCTTTCAGATGATATCGCCGTGCTGGATCTCGGCACAGGTACCGGCGCTATCGCGCTGGCACTGGCCCATGAGCGACAAGGCTGGCAGGTGACTGCTGTTGATAAGGTCGAGGCCGCGGTGGAGCTGGCCTGCGCCAACCGGGATAATTTGAAACTGCCGCAGGTTGAGATCCTTCAGAGTGACTGGTTTTCGGCGGTTCAGGGGCGTAAGTTCCAGCTGATTGTTTCCAACCCTCCCTATATCGAGGAGGATGATGAGCATCTTGAGATGGGCGATGTGCGCTTCGAACCCCGCAGCGCCTTGACCGCCGCCGATCAGGGCTTTGCCGACCTGTTCCATATCGCAGCCCATGCCAGGGAGCACCTGCTGCCGGGCGGTTATCTGCTGCTGGAGCATGGTTATGCCCAGGCCGTGAACCTCAGGGAAAAACTTGCCGAGCTCGGTTATCAGCAGGTGGCCACAGTGCGCGACTTTGGCTCCAATGATAGATGCACCCTGGGTTTTTGGCCCGGTTGAGTGTCTGTGCCCAGGGTTATCTCCCGGGCTTGAAAACCGCCGATATCGTCCCCATTTCCTGTCATAATTCCGCCTTTTCGACAGCGGCTTGGCCTTGGTGCTGAGCACTGCGATAGGGTACACTGTCGCCTTTGTTCACCTACATATAGCTATCCGATGGAAACTTTTTACAGCCTGTATCCGGCAGTTAAACACCTGCACATGATCCTGATCGCCGTCAGCGTATTGCTGTTCATTGTGCGTTTCGTGCTTAAGCTGCGTCAGTCAGCCATTATGGACAAGAAACTGCTGAAGGTAGGTCCGCATGTGATCGATACTTTCCTGCTGCTGTCCGGATTGACTCTGTGTTTTATGATTAAGCAGTATCCTTTCGTCGATCCCTGGATGACGGAGAAGATAGGCGCAGTGGTCGCTTACATACTGCTGGGCGTGATGGCGCTCAAGTCCAACCGTAATCTGATCTTCCGGATCTTCGCCTTCCTCGGTGCTCTGGGCTGGGTGGTTTATGCGGCAAAACTGGCACACTTCAAACAAGCGGTAATTCTGGGGTAATGCAACAATATTCTCTTAAGCAAGACGAACTCTCTCTGCCCGAGTCGGCATTTGAGCTTTGCCAATATCTGGGCTTTGGCCTGGCCAAACAGGCCAACTGGGCCTGGCTGGAACTGTCCGGCTCAGTGCTCAGCCACTATCTGGTCGATCAGCAGCGGCGCTTTCAGGCGCTGCTGAACTGGTTTTACAAGGATCTGGGGTTTGCCCCCAGAGAAGATTATTTTTCCCGGCAGGCGGCCGATCTCGGCCAGTGTATTCTCAGCCGCCAGGGGAACAGCACCACATTGGCAACTGTGCTTATGTTGCTTGGCAAACAGCTGGACTTGAAATTCGACCCTGTACTGCTGCCGGGCACCACAGTGCTGGCCTGCCACGTGGCCGGTGAACTCATCTATCTCGACCCGCTTCGGGGGGAGCGTCTCAGCAAAGAGCGCTTGCATGCCCTGGTTCGCGGCGAGCTGGGCAACAGTGCACCGCTGAAGGCGTCTTACCTCAAGCCGGTTGGCACCCAAAGGCTGATGACCCGCATGCTGCATGAACTCAAGGCCGGCGCCATAGTCGCCCATGAATTTGAAGTTGCGATGGAGTGCTGCAATTTGCTGCTTGAATGGCATGCCGACGATCTCAGCCTGCATCGGGAGCGCGCCTTTATTGCCCAGCAACTGGGAGCTATTCATGTCGCCAGCGCCGATCTGCAGTATTTTGTCGACAACAGCCCGCACGACCCTGTGGTCGAGCTGGTGAAGATGCAACTCAGAGAATTGGGAGACGACCCTCAAACCTTCCATTGAACCTGCCCGTGAGGGCAGTGAGAAAAATATAAATATTAAAATAAAACAATAAATTGCAATCGCAAGGGAGATAGGACCTATGAGCAGTACCTCACAGGCGGCCACTGAAATGACTGCGTTGGTGACCAATGACGCCACCGCGCTCGGCATTCTGGCCGCCATTCTTGGCTTCGTTTTTTACACCAACAGCAGCAGCCATCCTTTCTGGCAAAAGTTTTACCGTTTCATCCCGGCCTTGCTGCTGTGTTACTTCCTGCCATCCTTGCTCAATACCTTTGGGATTGTCGATGGCAGTACCTCCAAACTTTACTATGTGGCGTCCCGTTATCTGCTGCCTGCCTGTTTGGTATTGTTGATCCTCAGCGTCGACCTCAAAGCCATTCTGGGGCTGGGTCCCAAGGCGGTAGTGATGTTTTTGACCGGCACCATGGGCATTGTTATAGGCGGCCCGATTGCCCTGCTTATCATGTCGGCAATCGACCCGACATTGACCGCTGGCCACGGCCCGGACGCAGTCTGGCGCGGCATGACGACACTCGCCGGTAGCTGGATTGGCGGCGGTGCCAACCAGGCGGCGATGAAAGAGATTTATGAAGTGGGCGGCAATATCTTCTCCGTGATGGTCACTGTTGATGTGATAGTCGCCAACATCTGGATGGCCGTGCTGCTGTTTATGGCATCCAGGGCCAAGGAGATAGATGCCAAGACAGGTGCAGATACCAGCGCCATTGAAAGCCTCAAGGCCAAGGTGGAGCAATATCATGCCGAAAACGCCCGCATTCCCAGCCTGCGCGACATTATGCTGATTGTGGCTGTGGGCTTTGGTATTACCGGTCTGGCCCATGTCGGCGCCGACCTGCTGGCACCCTGGTTTGCAACCAACTATCCCTGGACCGAGCAATACAGTCTGACCTCTGGATTCTTCTGGCTGGTGGTGATAGTCACAACCATAGGTTTGCTGTTGTCATTCAGTCCGGCCCGTCATTTGGAAGCGGCCGGAGCCTCCAAGATAGCCTCGGCCTACCTCTACATACTGGTGGCTACAATCGGTTTGCATATGGATGTATCCCAAGTTCTAGATACGCCGATTTACTTCCTGGTGGGCATTATCTGGATGCTGGTGCATTCGGGATTGATGCTGCTGGTGGCCAAGCTTATCCGTGCGCCGCTGTTTTACATGGCGGTGGGCAGCCAGGCCAACGTTGGCGGCGCGGCGTCTGCGCCCGTAGTGGCTGCGGCCTTCCATCCGGCACTGGCACCCGTAGGTGTACTGCTGGCGGTATTCGGCTATGCTTTAGGCACTTATATGGCTTGGCTCTGTGGCCAGTTGCTGCAGGCCGTGGCCAGCTGATTTAAGTTAACGCCGCATGGGCGGCATTCAAGAGAGAAGTTGCGATGAGTAATAAAACCATACATCTGGGGGCTATCGAGATAGCCAATGACAAGCCCTTTGTGCTGTTCGGTGGCATGAATGTACTCGAGTCGCGGGACTTGGCGATGACCATTGCCGAAACCTACGCGGAAGTCACTCAGAAGCTGGGGATCCCTTATGTGTTCAAGGCCTCCTTCGACAAGGCCAACCGCTCATCCGTCAACTCCTATCGTGGCCCAGGCATGGAAGAAGGTTTGAAAATTTTCCAGGAGATCAAGGACACCTTCAAGCTGCCATTGATTACCGATGTACATGAGCCCTACCAGTGCGCGCCTGTGGCCGAAGTGGTCGACATCATCCAGTTGCCGGCCTTCCTGGCGCGCCAGACAGATCTTGTGGTGGCCATGGCCAAGACAGGGGCTATCATCAATGTGAAAAAGCCTCAGTTCCTGGCGCCCCATGAGATGCGGCATATCATCAAGAAATTCAACGAAGCGGGTAATGATGAGATCATTCTCTGTGAGCGTGGCAGCTGCTTTGGTTATAACAACCTGGTGGTGGACATGCTGGGCATGGATGAGATGAAGCAATCCGGCTACCCGGTGATCTTCGATGCCACCCATGCGCTGCAGCGTCCTGGCGGC
The DNA here is from genome assembly GCF_009183365.2 of Shewanella algae. NCBI lineage: Bacteria > Pseudomonadati > Pseudomonadota > Gammaproteobacteria > Alteromonadales > Shewanellaceae > Shewanella > Shewanella algae. Next base: position 3,653,898 of record NZ_CP068230.1, on the reverse strand, counting down.
CGTGAAGATTCTGCCGGTGGTCGTCGTGCCCAGGCAACCGAACTGGCCCGCAGCGGTATGGCGCTGGGACTGGCCGGGCTGTTTATTGAAGCGCACCCGGACCCGGATAATGCCAAGTGTGATGGCCCTTGTGCCTTGCCACTGCAGCAACTGGAAGGGTATCTGAGCCAGATGAAGGCCGTTGATGATCTGGTGAAGTCTTTCCCGGCGCTGGATACCAGTCGCTGAGCCAAGCGCTTGGTTAACCTTGCCTAAGCTGCTGCAAGCTGCGCCTTTGGTGGAATAGCGAATCATCTGGCTAGCATGTTAGCCTTAAACGCCCGCAATCGCGGGCGTTTTTCGTTTCAGTCATGGCTTGCGGTTCATCGGCAAGCATTCTCGGGCGCAAATTTTAAGGACAAGCCACCCATGTGGATCTTCTTTACCCTGATGGCCGCCTTTATGCAGGTGTGGCGCAACGCGTTTCAGAGCCGTCTCAGTCGCGATGTCAATGTTGTCGGGGTGACGCTGGCGCGTTCATACCATTCCTTATAGAAGTTTGGGCTACTCAGAGCTGTGTCAGCCATTCGAGTTCAAGCCAGATTGGCGATGACATAGTGATTCTACGGCGAGGCAAGTTGGCGCAGTAATCGGGTGGCTGACAAGCTCCCGTAGGGCGAGTTGAAAAAGCGCGTATGCGGCGTAGGCCAATGTCGATTTATCCCAATAAATCTTCCATCGCTCTACTTGCCTCCCCGTTTTTTCATTCTCGCTGAGTGAGTAAACTCCTATGCGGAATGGTATTAGCTATGCCGGCCCGTTGGCTGCTGTGTATCTGTTGTCACTTTATGCCTGGCAGGACGCAGGATTGCCGCAGCTTGGGCATGGCGCGCTGCAGTACATCATAGGGGCGGCCTTGGCGCAGATCCTCGCGACCGCCCTGATGGTAAAACTGTTCCAATTGCAGAATTTCGCCGTCGGCGCCGGGCTGGCCAAGAGTGAAGCCTTGGTCGCGGCCGTGCTCGGCAGTCTGTTCTTCGGCACGGCGTTGACTGTCAGTGGTTGGCTGGGGGTACTTGTCGGTACTGTGGCGGTCTTTCTGCTCAGTACCCACGGCGGGCTCAAAGGCTTGTCCTTCAAGACACTGTTGCTGGGGTTGGGGTGCGGCAGCGCCTTTGCGCTGACTTCGCTCTGGGTTAGGGAAGCAAGTCTGGTGCTGGGTTTGCCGTTTCCTCACCGCGCCGCCTGGGTACTCTTGTTGGTTATTTTGCTGCAGACCTTGTTGCTGCTCGCCTGGCTTCTTATCAAAGATAAAGAGACCCTTAAAAAACTCTGGCAAAGGCCCAGGTTGACCCTGGCCATCAGTATCAGCAGTTGTCTGGGTTCAATAGGTTGGTTCAGTGCCATGTCGCTCACGGCCGTGCCTTATGTGAAAACGCTCGGGCAGGTGGAAGTCTTCTTTATGATGCTGATCTCCAGCCTTTGGCTCAAGCAGCGGATCAAGGTCAAGGATATGGGCGGCCTGGTACTGATTGCCCTGGCCGCGGTATTGGTGCTTTGGGGATGATTTACTCTGCTGCCACAGGATCCAGCCCTGAGTGGCGTATGCTGCTGAGTACATAAGGTTTATCCGAGGCCAGGTAGTCAATAAGACGTTTGGCTGCTTCAGGTTGCAGGCTGCTTTGGGTGATGCCGCTCGAGAAGGTGGTTACCTTCTGGAATTTGTCCGGGATCGGCCCGACAAATTCGGTGCCTGCGATAGGCAGTATTTCACTTATCTGCTGAAAACCTATCTGTAATTCTCCTCTGGCGACCACGGTGGCGACCCTTTCACTCAAAACCCTTTTGCTCTTGGGTTCTATCATCTGCCACAGCCCCATCTCGGGCCAGAGTTTGCTGGCCAGATAAGTGCCACTGGCGCTGGCCGAGTAACCTATTGAATCGGCTTGTTGCAGCACCTTGATAAAAGCTTCCTCTGTGCTGATGTCCGGCTTGGCTGTGCCCGCTTTAACGCACATGCCTATGCGGGAACGCACCAGATCCCTGTGGCTGTCACTGCGCACATAGCCCTTTTCTGTCAGCTTGTTGAGTGAGCTTTGGGACAGGATCAACACATCGAACGCTTCGTTGCGTTTGAGCCGCTCCGGAATGGAGTCATGGGCACCACCGGATGACGAGCCATAGGAGATGATCAAATCCAGCCCGGTATCCTGTTCTATCTGCTTCTCCATCGCGGTCAGGGTGCCGGCAAAACCGCCGGAAGTGATCACTTTCAATGTCTCTGCCCAACTGCCGAAGCTCAGGGTACAGCCCAGGGCCAACAGCAGTAACTTGCTCTTGAACTTATGCTTCATATCTGTGTGTCCTTAGTGTGTTGGGGAGTGAGCCGGCCCGGGAGCGAGCCGGCTCTGAGTGCCGAGGGCACTCTTTGCAGGGAGCCTATTTAGCCAACGCGTTGTCGGCAGCATTCTTACCCGCGATACGACCGAAGATAACCGTATCGGCCACCGCATTACCGCCCAGACGGTTGTAGCCATGTACCCCACCCGTCACCTCTCCGGCGGCATACAGGCCTTTGATGGGCCAGCTTTGCAGGTTCAGTACCTCGGCTTTCTCATCTATGGCGACCCCACCCATGGTGTGATGAATGCCTGGAGCAACTTTCACCGCATAGAAGGGAGCCTGAGTCAGATCAAGCGGCATATTTTCACGGTTGAATTCGCTGTCTTTGCCGACTTTGAAAGAGTGGTTGTAACTACTCACTGTTTGCTCCAGTGCCTTAGGTTGCATGCCGGTGAGTTTGGCCAACTCGGCTACATTATCAGCCTTTTTCAACATCTTAAGGTGATCATAGCCGCGTACCATTTTGGCTTTTTTGTACAGTTGGTTGTCGAACACCAACCAGGCAAACTGTTCGGGTTGCTTGAGAATGGCATCCGATGCCCGGTCGCGGGTGGTCAACTCGTTGATAAAACGTTTGCCATCCTTGTTGACCATGATAGCCCCGACACCGCGCACAGTTTCAGAGATTAAGATGCGGCTGTCTTTGCCTATGGTTGGGTGTGCCTGGATCCAGTCGATATCTGTCATGCTGGCACCTATGGACTTGGCCATTTCTATGCCATCGCCGGTTGCGGTAATATTGTTGGAACTGGTCATGCCTTTAAAGGTTGGGCGATAGTAGGCGATCATCTCTTTGTTCATGCCATAGCCACCGGTTGCCAGCACCACGGATTTGGCGCCCAACATGTAATAGCCTGAATGTTTACCGTGGATCACTACCCCGAGTATCTGCTGCTCGTCATTCACTACCAGTTTCACTGCCCGTGAATTGAGGCGGGTTTCCACCTGATTTTTATCTGCGGCCTTACGCAGTACATCTATGATATGTGGCCCGACGCTGAGCCCGCCTGATGGTCTGTGTGTCCTGTCCACCCGGGCGCCGCCGGAGCGTTTGAGGTCATCCATATTGGCGCCGAGGGATTCAAGCCATTTGATACCGTCGGCTGACTGCTGTGCCAGAATTTGCACCAGCTTGGGATCGTTGGCGTAGCGACCGCCTTTCATCGTATCTTCCACATACCAGGCCACTTGGTCGTCCACCTTGTGGGCGGCTTGTTGTTTGGTACCCACGGCGTTATAGCCACCAGCCGCCAGCATGGAGTTGCCGCCGGAGAAGGGGGCTTTTTCCAGCAATACCACCTTGGCCCCGGACTGTTTGGCGCTGATGGCAGCGTTATAGCCGGCACTGCCGGCACCTATTACCACCACATCTGTGCTTTGTTTTGGTCCCGCGGCGATAGCCTGCTGAATTTTTTGCTGATCCCATTCTTTGTCCCAGGCCGGTTTGGCTTTGACATCGGCAAAGGGCATGGGTTTATGTTCAAAAGAGTGGCATTCATTGCAGTAAAATTTGGGTGCTTCGTGCCCCTTGTGGCAACTGGTACAGGCGATATCACCCAGGTGAGAGCCGTGGGGATCTATCTCCAGGGCTGTGTTCTTCAGGTCACTGTAGTCTCCGTGACAGCTGTGGCACTGTTGATTTTCATGGGCCTCGCTGTCGTCAATCTTGTTAGGCGAAACATGGCAGGTTTTGCAGCCTTGCTGGCTGTCGCTGTGAAATTTGCCTAGATCCTGAGGTGCCGCCTGCACTCCGGCTGCACCGAAAAGGCAACAGGCCAGCAGACCGCTGAGATAAGTGAGTTTCATATTGCTCCCTAAAATATTTGTTATTGGATTCGTTATTAGCATGAGCAAATAAAATGTAAAAAAAGGTGAGGCGGCTCAAGTTTGATATCGAGTTATTAATTGTTGAAATAGGTTTCAAGTTTTCTTAATTCATTGTTTTGAATTCGCTTAATTTATTTTCAATAAAATTGAAAGTGATGCCTCTGTTATGAGTGTGTGATCCAGTCAATGCTCAAATGGGCATAAAAGTTTTTACTATATTCCGGCGCTAACTCATATCTCAACTCATAAATATAAAGAGACAAAATGATGAACCTAAGAAAAACGATTGTTGCTGGAATTACCTGCTCGCTGTTGCCGCTGGTCAGCCAGGCTGCCCCCGACTTTTATGGCCGGGCTTGGCTTGGGCTTAGTCACTCGGACAGCGGTTTACTGTCAGATAGAAAGGAAAACGGTGCTTATCTGGAAAACTATGCCTCCTTTATCGGTGTCAAGGGTAAAGAAAAACTCAACGACAATATCAATATTGTTTATGTGATGGAGTTTGGTAATAACGGCGGCTACTTTGATACTTCTTCGCTGTTTAAATCCCGTAATACTTATCTGGGTATCGAAAGTCAATTAGGTACACTGGTATTTGGTCGTAATGATACTGTGTTTAAAAAGACAGAAGGTAAGGTGGATTTATTCAATATCACTTCCAGTGATATGGCAAAAATTATCGCCGGGAATGACCGCCTGGGAGATTCAGCTACTTATTACTCACCCAAATGGTATGGAGTGCAGTTGGGCGTGAGCTATCAATTTGCTGATAACTTGCCGGAGCAAAATGGCTCAAACGGCAATTATGCGCTGAGCCTGACAGCGGGTGATGCCAAATTGAAACAACAGGCCTGGTATCTGGCGCTGGCCTATGCCGATAGTCTCAATGCCTTGGATGCGGTGCGAGCCGTTGCCGGTGCTCGCTTGGCCGGTGCCAAGTTGGGGTTTATGTATCAGCATTCCGAGTCGCAGAAATATCAAAATCTCAGTGGCAACAGTTTGCTTGCCAGCATGGAGATCCCTTGGCAGCAATACAGTTTCAAGGCGCAATATCTGTATGACAACTCAGGCAATGGCAAGGTGGTATCCAGCCTGGCTGATAAAGCCAGTGTGACAGATGCTTCCAGTTGGCAGGCGTCTTTGGGGTTGGACTATCGAGCTTCCAAAAGCACCACGTTCAGCTTGATAACCACCTATCTGGATGGCGATTTTACCGACGCAGGAGGTTATACGGAGTATGACGACAAACTGGTGACTCTGGCGATGAAACACATGTTCTGAGTCACAGTATTTGTAGCTGGTTTCCGAGCCTTATCGCAGGCTCGGCTGGATCAACTTTTCCCGGTAACGGGATTGCTAAAATACGCCAACCCAAACCGCGGCGATTCCCCTGATGAAGATAACTCTCAAACAACTGCTGGTATTCAAGTGCATACATGCCGAAGGGCAGATCTCCCGTGCTGCCAGGAAGCTGCATATGTCGGTTCCGGCCGTCAGTATGGCGCTGAAAGAGTTGGAGTCAGCGCTGGGGTGCCGCCTGTTTGAGCGCAGTGCGACAGGTTTGCTGCTCAACCCGCAGGGGGAGTTGTTGCTGCCATACGCCAACGGGATGTTGGCGTCAGAGCAGCAGGTACAGCAGTTATTTCACGCCAGTGCCAGTGGCGTATGTGGCACACTGACGGTCGGTGCCAGTAAAACTGCGGGAAACTATGTGTTATCGCGGCGCTTGCCTGTGTTCCATCAATGTTTCCCGGCCACAGGAATTCGCTTGATGATCAAAGATTCAAGCCACATAGAGAGAATGGTCTCCGAACGGGAACTGGACCTGGCCTTTGTTGACGCCAAGCCGTCGCTGGCCAATCTCTGTTGTGAGCCTTGGCTCAGAGACAGGATCTGCATCGTTTGCGGCGCCGATAACCCTCTGGCTAAAGAGGTTGTCGATACCGAGCGCCTGTCACGTGAAGTCTGGTATCTGGATGAAAGCGCGACGGTTGCCCGCGTCAGGGCTATGCAGTTACTGCACAGCGTCGGCATTGTGCCATCGCAAACCATCACCATGGGAACTCTGGGGGCCATCAAGCGCGCCACGGCCACTGGCTATGGGGTCAGTATCTTACCCTTTATGGCGATAGATGCCGAATTGGAGCGTGGCGATCTGGTGGAGTTGGAACTGCCCGGCTGGGACTTTGAACGTAACTATTGGGTGATCCGCCGGGCCGAGGAAGTGCTTGCCCCGTTACCGGCCAATTTTCTGGAATTTATGTTGGATCAACGCGAGTTCGACGAGCAACGGCCGGCATGATCCAAACCGATTTTCAGCTGTTTGGCATTCTTTGCCTGATCTTGGGAGGCATATTCTACACCAGCGGTCTCAACAGCCCTTTCTGGCGTCGCTGTTATCGGATCTTGCCCGTGATGGTGGCCTGTTATTTCGTGCCATCACTGCTCAACACCATGGGGCTGATTGCGGTAAAAGACTCTCAGTTGCCCAAGTTTGCCGTCGATTACCTTATGCCCATGTGTCTGGTGTTGATGCTGCTGGGGCTGGATATCGGCAGTATTTGGCGCTGTGGCGGTAAGCTGCTGCTACTGTTTTTTATCGGCAGTCTGGGGGTCTTTGTCGGGGGGCCGCTGGCGCTGTGGTTGGTGGGATACATACAGCCTGAGCTCTTGCTGCCGCAGGGGGAGGATAGCCTCTGGCGCGGCATGGCGACCCTGGCAGGTAATTGGGTCGGTGGCACCGCCAATCAGATGGCGATGAAAGAACTGTTCGGTGCCGGTGACAGTATCTTTGCGGTTTTTGTTACTGTGAATGTGGTGCTTTCAGGGATCTGGATGGCAATATTGCTGGCGCTGGCGCCCCACGAGGCCAAAATCAATCGCTGGCTTCGAAGCCGCGAGCCGCAGGCGACTGTGCTGGATACGCCCTTGCCGGAACGGCGTCTGGCACAGAGCCATCACTGGTTATTGATCTTTTGCCTGCCGCTGATGCTGGGCGGCTTGGCACACTGGGGCGCCGATTGGACGGCGGAGCTGATTGTCCGCCACTGGCCTATGGCCAGAGCTTATCACCTGCATACTCCCTTTATCTGGCTGGTGGTCTGGTTAACGACGGCCAGCGTGCTCCTGTCGCTGACACCGGCGCGGCGGCTGGCGGCCTATGGTGCCGACAGAGTCGGTAATGCCTGTCTATATCTGATGTTGGCTATCATGGGGCTGAAGATGGATATCGGTATGCTCTGGTCTTTGCCCTGGTTCTTTGTTATCGGGGCTATCTGGTTGTTGGTGCATGTCTTCTTGTTGCTGCTGGCGGCGAGAGCGTTGAGACTTCCATTCGGTTATCTCGCCATTGCCAGTCAGTGCAATCTTGGCGGGGCGGCTTCGGCGCCTGTGGTCACCAGCGCCTATCGCCAGGCATTGGTGCCTCTTGCGGTTCTGATCGCGGTATTTGGCTACGCCTGGGCCAACTTTATTGCCTGGGCCTGCGGCCAGTGGTTAAAGCAGATTTGATTCAAGCGCCTTTATCTGGGCTACCAGTTCGCTGTTGATTGGCAGTGTGAGCCCATATTGCTCGGCGCACTGCTGCAGGTAACCGTTGATATAGTCAATTTCCGTCTTGCGGCCGTGCTTGAGGTCCTGATACATGGAAGAGTAGTTGGCGGCGGTTAGCCGTATCACTTCCTTGACTCTGGTGTGCAGCGTATCGAACGTCAGCGCTATGCCTTCCTGCTTGGCTACCTGTAACAGCTCATCGAGAATGGCGCAGATTGTTCCCTCAAACTCGGGGGCGGCCAGGGCACCGTTGTTGACTCTGTGAATGGCAGTCAGCGGATTGATAACGGCATTGACCGCCAGCTTTTGCCACAGGGCTTCGAGAATGGCATCACTCCACTGACTGCCGGGAATGGCATTGAGCAGAACGGTTTTCATCGCCTCTGGCATGGGGGCGCCGATTAGGTCACCTATCTGGGTCAGGCCGCTGCCGGTTTGGCGAATATGATTGCTGCTGAGTTTCAGCGCTCCCTGGCTGGTGGTGCCCAGGCTCAGCGGCCGGCCATTCAGCTTGGCGGCCAGGCTTTGATGGGGACCAAGCCCATTGTGCAGCAGCAGGATGCGGCAATTCGGGTGAAGTTTTGGCAGCAAAGGCTCCAGCGCCGCTTCAACCTGATAGGCTTTGACTGTGACCAGCAAGAGCTCGAGCTGCTTGAGCTTGCTCGAGTCCTGCGCCAGACACAGAAAGGATGTTTGCAGACTCTGGTCGCCAAGCTCCAGGGTATAGACTTGCTTTTCGCCCTGCTCAGCCAATGATGGGGTGTTAGCTCTTGGTAATAACCAAGGTTCAAGCCCGGCTGCGGCCAGTTGCTGTGCCAGCAGTTGTCCTATTGCCCCAATGCCGAGGATCCCCGTCTGCATCCGGGTTACTCCCTCAACATGGCGGCGCGAAAATATCTGCGATAGCCCCAGAGTGAGAAGTAGAAGAGTACGACTCCGGCCATATCGGCGACAAAGTCGGCCACATCTGCGCTGCGGTAGGGCAGACGGGATTGCACCATCTCTATCAGAATGCCGTAGCCGGCCAGGGTAGCAAACATCAAGTACCAGCGGGGGCGGAACGCCAGGTAGGTCAGCCAGGCGAGGGCAAAGAAACTACCTATATGACCCACTTTATCCAGATTAGGGATGCTCTGTGGATAGTTAGGCTTGGAAAAAACCAGGTAGCTGATCACCGCCAGGGCAATCAACAAAGCCATTTTAAACAGCAACTGTCGGTTAATCACAAATCACGCAGGGTTGGAAAGCTTGGCGAACATCATAGTCAAAATAAAGCCTGGCTGTCATCAGCAGACGTGGATTTATTCAGCTCTGCTTCAACTTAGGGTAGACTGGCGCTATTGGTTTGACTGATAAGTAAAAGGCGACGAAATGCCCTCATTCGATATAGTGTCAGAAGTAGATGCCGTTGAACTGCGTAACGCAGTGGATAACAGCAAACGTGAATTGGATACCCGCTTCGATTTCCGCGGGGTGGAATTTGCGGTGGAGTATAAAGACTTTGTAGTGACCCTGTCGGCAGAGTCTGACTTTCAGTGTAATCAGATGGTGGATATTTTAAGAACCCAACTGAGCCGTCGTAATGTGGATCCCAAGGCGATGGAAGTGGATGAGAAAGCGATTCACAGTGGCAAGATGTTTTCTTTGAAGGTCAAGTTCAAACAAGGCATCGAAGCCGATGTGGCCAAGAAGCTGGTAAAACAGATCAAAGACAGCAAAGTAAAGGTGCAGGCGCAAATCCAGGGCGACTCGGTACGGGTCACAGGCAAGAAGCGTGACGACTTGCAGGCCGTGATGGCGCTGGCCCGTAATGCCGAGCTGGGCCAGCCGTTCCAGTTCAATAACTTCCGCGACTAGTCGTTAATCTGCGACTTGAGCGTATCTTGAGCAGTATCGGCCCGCTTCGGCGGGCTGTTTTTTTGCACCAGCCAAATCAGCAGCAGCACGGGCAAGCCTATGATGCTGGCGCTGACAAAGAAATTCACATAGCCAAAGGCGTTGACCCAGGCGCCGGAGAAGCCGGCAATAAACTTGGGAAACAGTAACATCACCGAAGACAGCAGCGCATATTGAGTGGCGCTGTAGCCGCTGCTGGTGAGGCTGGAAAGGTAAGCGATAAAGGCTGCTGTGGCGATACCGCCGCTGAAGTTGTCCACCGAAATCGCCAGGGTCAGCAGTGGCACGTTGTAGCCCACCATGGCCTGCAGGGCGAACAACAGATTGGTGGTGGCTACCAGGAAGGCGCCGACATAGAGGATTTTTATGGTGCCGAAGCGTGCCAACAACACCCCGCCGAATGCCGAGCCCACCAGGGTCATGATCAGACCATAGACCTTGCTCAAGGTGGCGATCTCTTCCTTGCTGAAGCCCATATCCACATAGAAAACATTGGCCATGATCCCCATGACGATATCCGAGATCCGGTAGCAGGAGATCAGCATAAGGATCAGAATCGCGCTCTTGCCGTAGCGGCGAAAGAAATCGATAAAGGGCAGGGCCACGGCACTGTAAAGCCAGGAGATAAAGGCGGCCATCCTATCTGTGCCGGCCTGGGTCAGCTGCTTGGCTTCCTGCTCTTGAATCGCCCTGTCTTTACTTTTGACGCCGAAGATCAGCAACCAGAGCAGCAGAATGAGCCCCATAGAGGCCAGCGTGACTGCATCTGTATTCAAGGCCTGACTCGGAAAGTAGGATTGCAGTATCTGGGTGAAGGGCTCAGCCAGGCTAAAACAGAAATAAAGCCCCAGCAGCAGGAGCAGTAACTTGCCATGGCGCAGGATAAACAGGTTGGTTGGTGCGGCCCAGACCGAGAGTCTGGGTGCCAGGTTGGCCCTGAGCCTGTCTCTGAGGTTGGCTTCCTCTTCCCCTATCGAGCTGATATCCACCGCCGGCTCTTTGGCAAAAAGTGTCGCCAGTATGCCTATGCCCATGAGGCCTGCCATTACCAGATAGGCGGTTTGCCAGCTCTGGAGATCATAGCTTTCCGGCTCGGGAGAAACCCAGGCGGCGATAGTCAATGAGCCTGCCGTGGCTATGATCATCGCGCTGCGATAGCCCACCTGATAGGCGGCGGCCAGTGCCGCCTGCATTTTTTCCGGCGCCGACTCGATACGAAAGGCATCGACCACTATGTCCTGGGTGGCGGAGGAAAAGGCCACCATTAGCGCAAAGAGTGCCAGATGGGTGAGATCTTCCATAGGGTCACTGCCGGACATTCCCAAAATGGCGGCTATCAGTAATAGCTGGGAGAACAGCATCCAGCCGCGGCGGCGGCCAAAGAGTTGGCTGAACAAAGGCAGGGGCATGCGATCGACCAGGGGGGACCAGGCCCACTTAAAGGCATAGATCAAGGCCACCCAGCTGAAATAGCCGATGGCGGCCCTGTCTACCCCGGCTTCCCTGAGCCAGAAAGACAGGGTGGAAAATACCAGCATCAGCGGCAGGCCGGCGGAAAAACCGAGCAGCAATAAGATGAGTACCCGCTTGTGGAAATAGATACTCAGGGCGTCTCGGGTGCTGGCAAAAAAAGATTGAGGCATGGCACGGCTTGGTGAGAGTCAAAGGCCTTAGAGTAAAAGCCCGCGCCTGCGACTTCAAGGCGTGCTTGGGTGTTTGCCCAATAAAAAATCCCCGGCAAAGCCGGGGATTGGTCGCCCGTGTCATTAAAGTGTCACCCGGGCGGGGTAGATTAACGTCTGTCTCAGGGCCTGACGCCGATACAGCCTTCGGGTATGGGGCCACCACCGAACAGGTATTCACAGCAGTCGTCCAGTTGCTGGCGCAAAAACTGGTTACCGCGCAATACCCAATCGGGCCATTTATCGAAGGCGTACAACAAGTGCCAAAATACGCGTTCGACATCCGTTTGCGCTTCCCCCTGCAAGTTCAGCTGATGCCATTCTTCCAGGGTATCCCACAGATACAATCTGACTTCATTAAATTCCAGCTTGTCGCTCAAGAATGCTTTGCCGTAATGAGCCAGTTGGGGCGCTTTCACATCGATGAACTCTTCCGGGGTCATCAGATCGCCTCCTTATGTTTGCCAGGTTCAGTATAGACAGCTTTTTGATACTGAGCCGTGCCTGGGGTTAACTTCTGGGCAGAAGTGTGGCTTTCTTCAACAAAACCTGGGTGACTGGCACATCGGGCCAACCCAAGGTGCTGTTGGTGCCTGTCTCTACCAGCGCCATATTCTGCAGAACTTCAAGCCCTTGGCTGACTTCACCGAATACGGCATAGCCCCAGCGCCTGGAGGATGGGTCGAGCTTTTTGTTGTCGGCCACATTGAAGTAAAACTGGCGGGTGGCCGAATGGGGGGCATTCTCTCTGGCCATGGCTATAGTGCCTAGGCTATTGGACAGGCCGTTGCCCGACTCATTGACTATCGGCTTGTCTGAAGGCAGTTCTTCATACTTGGGGCTGAGGCCGCCGCCCTGAACCACGAAATCGGCAATAATGCGGTGAAACAATG